>JBGAKY010000058.1:0-38761 GCA_044224175.1 Rubrivivax sp.
GCTATCCGCATAAAATGCCAGCCTTTTCATTGGTATCCCCCGGGCTCGGCCGGGTCCGGCCGCGATCAGAAGCGCCCCCAGAAGAGTCCCCAGAAGAGGTAGGCCATGCCCGGCCTGCCGGCCGTGCGCCCCCAGCCCAGGTACACCGGCCCGGCCACCGTGTCGACGGCGGCGAACAGCGCGCCCGCATGGTGCAGCCGCGAAGCCGAGAGGGCGTCGGGTTCGCTGCCCGAATAACCGGCTTCGAGGGACGCACCCAGGTAGACCGGCACCTGCAGGTCGCCCAGCAGGTCCGACATCGCGCGGTAGCCGACGAGGCCGAGGAACTGCGTGCGCGTGCCTGACAGCTGGCCGCGCGGCGTGCCCGACAGGTTGAGGAATCCCCCCAGCTGGTATCCGGCGCCCGGGCGGGTCGAGCGCACGGTGTAGCCCTCCACCAGCAGCGTGTAGCGCAGGTGGGTCCAGGCCGACAGCACGTTGGCGGCGAAGAGGTGGCCGCCGCCTGGGTTGTCCTGGTCGCGGTCGAAGCGGTCGTAGTCGGCCGCCAGCAGCGTGCCCCGGCGCGGGAACGCATAGGAGTCGAGCCGGTCGACGAAGCCGCCGAGCGACCAGCGGTCCAGGCGGGTGCGCGTGTCCGGCTGCGGGCCGGGGGCGACGAGGGCCTCGCTGCGCGCGCGGCCCCAGATGCGGCCCAGCGCCACGTAGCCGTGGTGCGGCAGCGTGTAGCCCAGGTGCAGCTCGCCTTCGAGCACGGTGGTCTGGATGCGGCCGACCACCTGTTCGCCGGCGAACACGTCGGCGCTGCCTCGGCGCACGAACAGCCTTGGCAATGCGAACCACCGGCTGCCCGGACCCAGCGGCTGGTACAGGTCGGTGTACAGCATCGACGCATTGCCCAGCTGCAGCTCGTTGCGCCATTCGCCGCCCCAGCGGTCGACGTCGGTCAGCGTGTGCGCGGCGACCAGGTTGAAGGTGTTCTCGTCGCGGAAGTTGGTCGACGCGACGCCGCCCAGGCGCAGCGTGTGCGGCCCCCAGGGCTTCTCGGTGGGCGTGATCACCAGCACCCGCTCGGTGCCCGCGGCCTCGAGCCGGTAGTCCACGCGCTCGAACTTGTTCTCGGCGTTCAGCGCGCGCACGCGCTCGCGGATCTCGCTGCCGGTCAGGATGCGGTCCGCTGGCAGCGCCAGCTGCGCGGCCACGGTCGCGGGGTCGGCGCGCAGCAGCCCTTCCACCCGCATGGCGGCGATGCGCACCACGGTCTCGCCACCCACCTGGCCGCCGCGCCGGGCCTCCCAGGCCGCATAGGCTTCGGCGTCCAGCGCCAGGTGCTGCAGCCGCACCAGCGCCGCGCGGGCGGCGCGCTCGCCCAGCGCGACGATCTGCTCCACCTTCGCGAAGTCGGCGGCGCCGGTGGGACCGAAGTCGGGCTGCACCAGCACGTCGGCCGGGCGAAGGGCCCGCTTGGCGGCCTCGACGCTCTGCTCGGTCAGGATGTTGACCATCTGCTGGGCCACGCGCAGCGCCGAGTCGAGCGCTGCGCGCGGCGCCCGCGGCGTGCCCACGTTGACGGCGATGATCACGTCGGCGCCGAGACGGCGCGCCGCGTCCACCGGCAGGTTGGCGACCAGGCCGCCGTCGACCAGCAGCCGGCCGTTGCTGGGCACCGGCGCGAAGGCGCCCGGGATCGACATCGAGGCCCGCATGGCCAGCCCGAGCGGAACGTCGTCCAGTTCGACCGCCTCGCCGGTCTCCAGGTCGGTGGCCATCGCGACGAACGGGATCGGCAGCTGCCGCAGGCTGGCCACCTCCGGCATCGAAGCCGTGAAGCGCTGCAGGAAGGTTTCGATCTCGCTGTCGGCGAGTGCGCCGCTGGGCAGGCTGAGTCCGCCGGCGCGCATGCCGAACTCCAGGCGCGACAGGTTGCGGCCGTCGTCGGCCTTGCGGCGCCAGTGCTGGTCCTGGCGCGGCACGCGGCCCGCCAGCACGTCGTTCCAGGCGACCGAGCCGGCCGCGCCTTCGATCTCTTCGACCGGCAGCCCGGCGGCATAGGCGCCGCCGACGATGGCCCCCATGGAGGTGGCGGCGATGACATCGACCGGGATGCGCTGCGCCTGCAGGGCCCGCAGCACGCCGATGTGCGCCAGGCCGCGCGCGCCGCCACCGGACAGCACCAGGCCGATGCGCGGCCGCGCCGGCGGGATCTCGGGCGCCGCACCTTCGGCCGCGCCGGCGAGCGCGGGCGCCAGCAGCAACAGGCCCAGCAGCCCGCGCACGAGCCGCGCGGACAGGGACCTGCACGGCCCCTTCATCGTTCATCCCTGCGCATGGCGCCGTTGATAGCGCCCGGCCCGGGGTGCGCCGTTGACGGTCGTCAAGCGACGCCGCCCCGGCCTTGCGGTCGCGGCAGCGGACGCCGGAAAACAGGAAGGCCCGCGTCCATCGACACGGGCCCTCCGGGAACACGCAGGGTCGCGGGGCGGCGGGTGCCGCCCCGGCGGCTGCCGGACTTACATGTCCATGCCCATGCCGCCCATGCCGCCCATGCCGCCGCCGCCGGCGGGCATCGGGGTCTCTTCCTTCGGGGCCTCGGCCACCATGCACTCGGTGGTCAGCATCAGGCCGGCCACCGAAGCGGCGTTCTGCAGCGCGGTGCGGGTGACCTTGGTGGGATCCAGGATGCCCATCTCGATCATGTCGCCGTACTCGCCGGTCTGGGCGTTGTAGCCGAAGTTGCCCTTGCCTTCGAGGACCTTGTTGATCACCACGCTCGGCTCGTCGCCGGCGTTGAAGACGATCTCGCGCAGGGGCTGTTCCACCGCACGCAGCACGATCTTGATGCCGGCGTCCTGGTCGTGGTTGTCGCCCTTGAGCGAACCCGCGGCCTGGCGCGCGCGCAGCAGGGCCACGCCGCCGCCGGCGACGATGCCTTCTTCCACGGCGGCACGGGTGGCGTGCAGCGCGTCTTCCACGCGGGCCTTCTTCTCCTTCATCTCGACTTCGGTCGCGGCGCCGACCTTGATCACCGCCACGCCGCCGGCCAGCTTGGCCACGCGTTCCTGCAGCTTCTCGCGGTCGTAGTCGCTGGTGGCTTCCTCGATCTGGACGCGGATCTGCTTGACGCGCGCCTCGATGTCGGCGGCCTTGCCGGCGCCGTCGATGAGGGTGGTGTTCTCCTTGCCCACTTCGACGCGCTTGGCCTGGCCCAGGTCGGCCAGCGTGGCCTTCTCGAGCGTCAGGCCCACTTCCTCGGCGATGACCTTGCCGCCCGTCAGGATGGCGATGTCTTCCAGCATGGCCTTGCGGCGGTCGCCGAAGCCCGGCGCCTTGACGGCGACGACCTTCAGGATGCCGCGGATGGTGTTGACCACCAGGGTGGCCAGCGCCTCGCCTTCGACTTCCTCGGCCACAATCAGCAGCGGACGGCCGCTCTTGGCCACCTGCTCCAGGATCGGCAGCAGGTCGCGGATGTTGCTGATCTTCTTGTCGAACAGCAGCACGAACGGGTTGTCGAGGACGGCAACCTGCTTGTCGGGGTTGTTGATGAAGTAGGGCGACAGGTAGCCGCGGTCGAACTGCATGCCTTCGACGACGTCGAGTTCGTTGTTCAGGCTCTTGCCGTCCTCGACGGTGATGACGCCTTCCTTGCCGACCTTGTCCATCGCGTCGGCGATGATCTTGCCGATCGACTCGTCGCTGTTGGCGGAGATGGCGCCGACCTGGGCGATCTCCTTGCTGGTCGTGGTGGGCTTGCTGGCCTTCTTCAGGCCTTCGACGAGCGAGGTCACGGCCTTGTCGATGCCGCGCTTCAGGTCCATCGGGTTCATGCCCGCGGCCACGTACTTCATGCCTTCGCGCACGATGCTCTGCGCCAGCACGGTGGCGGTGGTGGTGCCGTCACCGGCGGCGTCGCTGGTCTTGGAAGCGACTTCCTTGACCATCTGCGCGCCCATGTTCTGCAGCTTGTCCTTGAGCTCGATCTCCTTGGCGACCGAGACACCGTCCTTGGTGACGGTGGGGGCGCCGAAGCTGCGCTCGAGCACGACGTTGCGGCCCTTGGGGCCCAGGGTGACCTTGACGGCGTTGGCGAGGATGTTCACGCCCTCGACCATGCGGTGACGCGCGTCGGCGCCGAAGATGACGTCCTTAGCAGCCATGTGTTCTACCTCTCGTTTCGAGTTCTGAAGGGATTACTTTTCAACGACGGCGAAGAGGTCTTCTTCGCGCATCACGAGCAGTTCGTCGCCGTCGACCTTGACGGTCTGGCCGCTGTACTTGCCGAACAGCACGCGGTCGCCGACCTTGATGTTCAGGGCCACGAAGTCGCCCTTGTCGTTGCGCTTGCCGGGGCCGACGGCCAGCACTTCGCCCTGGTCGGGCTTCTCGGCGGCGTTGTCGGGAATGACGATGCCAGAGGCGGTCTTGGTTTCGTTTTCCAGACGCTTGACGATCACGCGATCGTGCAACGGACGCAGCTTCATCTCTTCTCCTTGGGGGAATGTGCCTGTCACATCAACGTTCGCCACGAAAGTGGGCGCTCGTTCACATGGATTGACCGCAGAGTCTTGCGGTCGTTAGCACTCGCCTGAGACGAGTGCTAGCAAGCGGATTATAGGGATCGGAAGCGGCGCTTCAAGAGCCCCCGGGCGGCAAGGGCCCAAATGAAGGCGGCCGGCATGCCGGTGGTCGGGAGCGGGGACCTGCCCCGCGCGGACGACCATCCGGCCTTCGGCGTGCGGGCCGAATGCCAGCGGCGCGCCTTCGTGGTGCCGGGGCGGCTGGCGCCGGAGACGGTGCTGATCCCCTGCCGCGCGCTCAGGCGGCCGCGAAATCCAGCAGCACCTTCATCGCCCGCTGACGGTCGCTCGCCAGCTCGAAGGCCTCGCGCGCCTTCGCGAGCGGGTAGGCGCCGGTGATCATCGGCTTCATGTCGACGCGGCCTTCGTTGATGAGCCGCACCGCGAGCGCGAACTCGGCGTGGAAGCGGAAGCTGCCCAGCAGCGCCAGTTCCTTGGCGACGATCATGTTCTGCGGCACCGAGACGTCGCCGCCCAGGCCCAGCTGCACCACCGTGCCGCGCGGGCGCATGGTTTCCAGGCCGTTGCGCAGCGCGCGTTCGTTGCCGCTGCATTCGAACATGACGTCGAACGTGCCCTTGTCGGCGCTGTAGCGCTGCACCCAGTCCTGTTCGGACGCGACGTTGATCGTGCGCGTGGCCCCCATGGCGCGGGCGATGGCCAGGGTCCCGTCGGTCAGGTCGACCGCGGTCACCTCGGCCGCGCCGTGGACGCGCGCCGCCGCCACGGCCAGGCAGCCGATGGGCCCGCAGCCGGAGACCAGCACGCGCTTGCCCAGCAGCGCACCGGCGCGCTGCACGCCGTGCAGCGCCACCGAGAAGGGCTCGGCCAGCGCGGCGTGCTGCAGTGGCACGGCGGCGGCCACCGGTTCGCACTGCCCGGCGTCGCACACGAGCAGGTTGCGGAACGCGCCTTCCACGTGCGGGTCGCGCATGGCGCTGCCGTAGAAGCGCATGTCCAGGCACTGGTTGGGCAGGCCTTCCAGGCAGTACTTGCAGGCGCCGCAGGGGCGGCTGGGGTTCACCGCCACCTTGTCGCCCGGCTTCACGCGCGTGACGCCCGGCGCCACCGCGGAAACGGTGCCGGCGACCTCGTGGCCCAGGATCATCGGCCGCTTGATGCGCACGGTGCCGAAGCCGCCGGCGTGGAAGTAATGCAGGTCGGAACCGCAGATGCCGCCGAAGCCCACCTGCACCAGCACCTGGCCGGGCGCCAGTTCGCCGGCATCCTGCTCGACGACGCGCAGGTCGTCTGGGGCATTGATCACAAGGCAGAAGCAGCGCAGGCGCAGCGGTCGGCCTTCGTCGGAGGGGGCCGTGTCGGCAGCGGTCATGAGGGTCTCCTGGGGCTTCAAGGCCGCGCGCGCTCGCTCAGCGGCAGCCATCGTACCGCCAGCCGGGATACCGGAAACGTTCGGCCTTCGAGCCGCGCGCCGCGGCGGTGCCTCAGCCCGAGAACGCGACGGTCTCGAGCTTGAAGACGCCGACCACCTGCTCCAGGTCCATCGCCTGCTCCTGCAGCGACTGAGTGGCCGCGGCCGCCTCTTCCACCAGGGCGGCGTTGCGCTGGGTGACCTCGTCGATCTGGGCGATGGCGCCGTTGACCTGCTCCACGCCCTGGATCTGCGCCATGCTGGCGCGGGTGATCTCGTCGACGATGGCGTTCACGCGTGCCACGCTCTGCACCACCTCGCCCATGGTGGCGCCGGCCTGGTGGGCCAGCGTGGTGCCGGTGTCGATCTCGCCGACCGAGGTCTCGACCAGCGTCTTGATCTCCTGCGCCGCGCTCGCCGAGCGCTTGGCCAGCTGGCGCACCTCGGAGGCCACGACCGCGAAGCCGCGCCCCTGTTCGCCCGCGCGCGCGGCTTCCACCGCCGCGTTGAGCGCCAGGATGTTGGTCTGGAAGGCGATGCTGTCGATGAGCCCGGTGATGTCGGCGATGCGTCGCGAGCTGTGGTTGATGGCGTCCATCGAGCCCACCACCTTGGCCACCGCGTCGCCGCCGCGCACCGCCACTTCGGAAGCCGAACGCGCCAGTTCGTCGGCCTGGCGCGCGCCTTCGGCATTGCGGCGGGCCGATTCGGTGAGCGAAGAGGTCAGGTTCACGGCTTCCTGCAGCGCCTGCGCCTGCGCTTCGGTGCGCTGCGAAAGGTCCAGGTTGCCCGCCGCCAGCTGGCCCGAGGCGGCGGCGATGGTGGCGCTGCCGCGCCGCACGCGGGCGACGATGCCCACCAGGCTTTCGCTCATCTCCTTGAGCGCGCCGTGCAGGCGGCCGGTCTCGTTGGTGGTCTCGGCCTCGATGTGCTGCGTCAGGTCGCCCTGCGCGATGCCGCGCGCCACGGCCACGCCCTTTTCCAGCGGCCGCGTGACGACGCGCTGGATGAAGGGGTAGATCAGCAGCAGCACCGGGATGCAGGTGACGATGGCGGCGATGAGCGACTTGGTGCGCATCGCGGCCACCGCCTCGTTCGAGGCGGCCAGCGAAAGCCGCATGCTCACCACGCCCAGCACGGTGCCGGGCGCCACCTGGTGGCAGGTGAGGCAGTTCTTGCCCAGGTAGTCGGCCTGCGCCAGCGCCGGGCGCACGGCACGCAGGTATTCGCCGCTGGCGTCCTGCTCGACCTGGATCAACTCGCGCCCGCTGGCCAGCACTTCCCTTTCGACCGCGTCCGGGGTGTGCTGCTCGTCGGCGTTGCCGGGGCCGAAGGTCTTGCTCACCGCCTCGGCGCGCACCACGCGCAGGTCGCGGATGGCGTCGAGCTGCCGGATCTGGTCCAGGAACACCGCGCGCTGCGCCACGGTGCCGGTGACCATCATGCCGGTGAGCCCGGCCATGGTGGCGGCATGCATGCTGCGCGAGAAGGTTTCGGCCTGCTCGATGGCGGCCTTGCGGTTGCCCTGGCCTTCCCAGGCGATGACGGCGGCCCACACCAGGGCCAGCGCGAGCGCGATGGTGACGATCAGCTGGACCCAGATTCTCGAATTGCGCAGCGACATGACGGCACGAAGGCAGTGGTGGCGGTTCCGTGTGGACGCGCCAGCCCAGCGCGGCCCCCCGGGGATACCTCTATTTCGGCATCTCCGGCGCCGGCGCGTGCGCGGATGAAGAGTCCAAATGCACGCCAAACATCCATTTCGTGCGGCGCGGTTGCCGCTGGATCAGGGCCTCAGCCGATCAGCCAGCGCGTCAGGCCGTCGCCCGTCAGGCCGTAGGCCCGCCCGAAGCCGGCCACCAGGCGGGCGGCCACGGGCTGCAGCGCGAAGAGCGAGAAGTCGCCCAGGCCGAAGGTGACTTCGGACTCCGGAAACCGCTCCAGGTAGGCCGTCCGCGCGGCGGCGTAGGCGTCGCCTTCGCGCGCCAATGCGATTGCGTCGCATTGCAGGGCCACGCGCGGCAGCGCCTGCGGTGGCACGCCGGCGCGCGCGGGGTCGTCCATCACCAGCAGGCTCACCCGCGGGTGGTCCTGCATGTCGCGTGTGTGGGTGGCCAGCGCGCTGACGTGGATGTAGATGCGGCCGGCGCCTTCGGCCAGCACGAAGGGCACCATCGACACCGCCGGCTCGCCACGGTGCAGCGTGGCGAGCGCACCCACCGGCTGCGTGGCCAGCAGGCGGCGCAGCGACTGCGCGGCTTCGGCGTCCAAGAAGACTAGTGGAAGGCGCAGGACCCCGGGCCGTCGGGGTGGCCGCAACTGCCGCAGGGGCCGGCCATCGCGGGCGTGGGGTCGGGGCCGGCGGCGGCGGTCGCAAAGACCGAGAGCTTCTTCTCCAGCTGGTGCGACTGGCAGGCCGGGCACGCGGGCACGGTGTCGCTGCGCACCAGGGCTTCGAACTCGCGGCCGCAGTCGTGGCAGGCGTATTCGTAGATCGGCATGGCGGTGAACTCCTGGGGATGGTCGCGATTGTGCGGCAGCGGCTTCAGCCGCGGTCGGCGGCGTCCTGCGCGCGGGCGTCGAAGTCGGCCAGCGTGTCACGCATCTGCTCGAACAGGCGGCGCGCGCGCGGGTCGTGCGCGCTGGGCAGCACCACGCGCACCGTCAGTTCCAGGTCGCCGGCCGGCCTAGCGGGCAGACCCTTGCCGGGCACGCGCAGCGTGGATCCGGACTGCGCACCGGCCGGCACCCGCACCTTGATGCGATGGCCGTCGGGCAGCGCCACCGGCACCACCGCGCCGAGCGCCGCCTCCCAGGGCGCGACCGGCAGGTCGGCCAGCAGGTCGGCGCCGCGCAGCGTGAAGCGCGGGTGCGGTCGGATCTTCACTTCCAGGTAGAGGTCGCCTTCGGTCGTGCCGCCCAGGCCGGCCAGGCGGATGTGCTGGCCGGGCTTGATGCCGGCGGGAATCTTCACTTCCACCGTGCGGCGGCGGAAGGCGACGCGCCCGCGCAGGTCCGACTCGGGCAGGTCGACCGCGATCTGGCGCTTGCCGCCGCGCCAGGCTTCTTCCAGGTCCAGTTCCAGCGTCGCGTGCGCCTCGCCGCGCGGCGAGTCCTGCGCGCGGTCCATCAGGTCCTGGAAGAAGCGCGCGAAGTCGGAGTCGTCGGCGCGCCCCTGCGAAGACCAGCCCCAGGTGAACGGCGGCGCCCCGCCGCCCGGCGGCGGCGTTTGGCCGCGCCGTCCCGCAGCGTCGTACTCGGCGCGCTGTTCGGCGTCTGACAGTACCGCATAGGCCTCGTTCAAGGCCTTCATGCGCGCGGCGGCGTCGGCCGCCTTGTTCACGTCCGGGTGGTACTTGCGCGCCAGCTGGCGGTACGCCTTCTTGATCTGCTCGGGGGTGGCGTCGCGCGGTACACCGAGCACGCGGTAGTAGTCGTCCATGCGAGAAGCCCCTTTGATGCCGCACATGGCGGCGCGCGCCGTGCCTTCAAGGGGGTCTTGAAAGCCTCTGTGGCAGGCCCTAACTCGGGCTTGCGACCCCATCCCCGAACGGAGGAACCTCATGTACCGAAGCCTGTTTCCGCGCGACCTCTTCGCCGAGCTCGACCGCCTCCAGCGCGAGGTGCACGGCGTCTTCGACATCGCCAGCCCCGGCATCCGCGGCCTCGGCCGCGGCGGCTACCCGGCGCTGAACGTGGGCAGCACGCCCACCACGGTGGAGATCTACGCCTTCGCTCCCGGCCTGGACCCGGCGAAGATCGACGTCAATCTCGACCGCGGCGTGCTCAGCATCGCCGGCGAACGCAAGGGCCTGGAAGCGCCGCGCGACGAAAAGACCACGCAACACCTGGACGAACGCTTCGCGGGCCGCTTCCGCCGCGTCGTCAGCCTGCCCGACGACGTCGACCCGAACGCCGTGAGCGCCGAATACCGCGAAGGCGTGCTGCACGTCAGCGTGAAGCGCCGCGAATCGGCGCAGCCGCGCCGCATCGCCGTGCAATGAGCCGCATCGAAAGGAACGCCATGAACACCGTGACGACGACTGCCACCCCCACCCGCGAAGAGCCCGCGCTGCTGCCGCCGGTGGACGTGATCGAGGACACGACCGGCATCACGCTGTATGCCGACATGCCCGGCGTGCCGAAGGAAAGCCTGACCCTGGACGTGGAAGGCGACCAGCTCAGCCTGGGCGGCGCGATGGCGCTGCCGCTGCCGCAGGGCATGGAGCCCAGCCACGCCGAGGTGCAGCGCTCGCGCTACCGCCGCACCTTCACGCTGAGCAAGGAACTGGACGCGTCGCGCATCACCGCTGAGCTGGCGCACGGCGTGCTGCGGGTGCGGATCCCGAAGGCCGAGCACGCGCAGCCGCGCAAGATCGCGGTGCAGGTGAATTGAACCGCCGCTAGCATCGGAGCCCTCCACGAAGGGGGCTACCGATGCTGAGCAGGTTGTTCACCGTGGCGGCGCTGGCCGCCACCTGGGGCGCGCAGGCGGCGACGCCACTGCCCATCTTCGACGCCCACCTGCATTACAGCCACGACGCGTGGGACCAGCTGCCGCCGAAGGCGGCCGTCGCCATCCTGCGCCAGGCCGGCCTGAAGGCGGCCATGGTCTCCAGCAGCAGCGACGACGGCACGCAGAAGCTGTATGCGGAGGCGCCCGACCTCGTGCTGCCGGTGCTGCGCCCCTACCGCACGCGCGGCGACATCGGCACCTGGGTACGCGACGCGACCGTGGTGCCGCACGTCGAGGCGCGGCTGAAGGCGAACCGATACGTGGCGCTGGGCGAATACCACGTCTACGGTGCCGACGCCGACCTGCCGGTGGTCCGGCGCATGGTCGAACTGGCGAAGCAGTACAGGCTTTACCTGCACTCGCATTCCGACGCCGACGCGATCGAACGCCAGTTCCGCCAGGACCCCGAGGCGCGCATCCTGTGGGCCCACTCGGGCTTCGACTCGCCCGAGAAGGTGCGCGAGATGCTGCGCCGGCACCGCAACCTGTGGTGCGACCTGGCGTTCCGCAGCGACCATGCCGGCAACGGCAAGGTCGACCCGGCCTGGCGCGCCGCCTTCCTGGAGTTCCCGGACCGTTTCGTCGTCGGCACCGACACCTTCACCCCCGAGCGCTGGCACTTCGTGGTGGAACACGCGAACTGGTCGCGCCAGTGGCTGGCCGACCTGCCGGCCGACGTGGCCGAGCGCATCGCCTGGAAGAACGGCGAGTCGCTGTTCGGCAGCATGCTCAAGCGGCCGTGAAGCTGCGGCTGGCCGGGCTGGCGCTGGCCGCCGGCAGCGCCGGGGCCTGCCCGATCGAGGGCCCGGCGATGCGGTCCGGAGAAGTGCAGGCGGCCTGGGCAGTGGCCGGCACGCCCATCGCCGTGGGGCGCCACTTCGCGCTGGAAGTGCAGGTGTGCCCGGACGGCGCCACGCTGGCGCGCGTGGATGCCGTGATGCCCGAGCACCGGCACGGCATGAACTACCGGCCCAGCCTGAAGCTGCTGGGCGCGGGCCGCTGGCGCGCCGAAGGGCTGATGTTCCACATGCCCGGGCGCTGGGAACTGCGGCTGGACGTGGACCATGCCGGGCAGCGGGTGCGGCTGGCGCAGCCGGTCGTGCTGCCGTGAAACGCTGGGCGGCGCTGCTGCTGGCACTGCCGGCGCTGGCCACGGCGGGGGTGGACTTCAGTGCCGAGGAACGCGATCGCATCCTCACTCATGGACCCTGGCCGCCGGCGCGTGAGGCCGATGCGGGCAACCGCGTCGAAGGCGACCCGCGTGCGGTGGAACTGGGCCGCCGGCTGTTCAATGACCGGCGCCTGTCGGCTTCGGGCCGGCTGGCCTGCGCCAGCTGCCACGACCCGCGGCGCGCCTTCCAGGACGGCCGCCCCTTCGCACGAGCAGGCCGCAACACGCCTTCGCTGTGGAACGTGGCCGGCTGGCGCTGGTTCGGCTGGGACGGCGCGAAGGACTCGCTCTGGGCCGCCTCGCTGGCGCCGCTGGCGGCGGCCGACGAGATCGCGGCCACGCCCGAACGCCTGGCCGCGCTGCTGCGCAAGGATGCGGCGCTCGGCCGCCGCTACCGCGTGCTGTTCGGCGCGCCGAAGGCCGACGAGAGCGTGGTCGTCAACGTGGCAAAAGCCCTCGCGGCGTGGCAGGCGACGCTGGTCTCGCCGCGCACCGCTTTCGACGCCTTCCGCGACGCGCTGGCGCGCGGCAACGGCACGGCGGCCGCGCGCTACCCGGAGGCCGCGCAGCGCGGGCTCAAGCTGTTCGTGGGCGAAGGCCGCTGCTTCCTGTGCCACACCGGCCCCGCCTTCACGAACGGGGAGTTTGCCGACACCGGCCGCCCGTTCTTCCTGCCCGGCGGCGCGGTCGACCCCGGTCGCTGGGGCGGGCTGCAGCGCCTGCAGGCCAGCCCCTACAACCGCCTGGGGCCGCACTCGGACGCCGGCCCCGAGGACGCACGCGCTGTGTCCACCCGCCACGTGACGATGGAACCGCGCCACTACGGCGAATTCCGCGTGCCTGGCCTGCGCGGCCTGGTGCTGAGCGCACCCTACATGCACGACGGCGGCCTGGCCACGATCGAGGACGTGCTGCGCCACTATTCCGAGCTCGACCTGGAGCGGTTGCACGCGGACGGGCAGGCCATCCTGAGGCCGCTGCACCTGTCGCCCGGCCAGTTGTCCGACCTGGCCGCCTTCCTGCGGACGCTCAGTGCGCCGGCGGCAGCGGCGGATCGTCGCCCTCGGGCGGCACCTCGGCGGCGACGCGGTAGCTCTCGGTGGCCCAGGCGCCGAGGTCGATGCTGCGGCAGCGCTCGCTGCAGAACGGCCGCCAGCGGTTGTCGGGGCTGAACGGCGCAGGCGCCTTGCACGTGGGGCAGGGCACGAGGCGCGGCTTCGCGGTCCCGCTCATGGACTTCAGGAACAGAGGGTCAGCTCGAACGCGGTGTCGGCGGGTGCGGCGCGCAGCCGGCCTTCGGCGTCGGGCCGCATCATGCGTACCGAGACCATGAGCCGGTGGCCGGAGATCTCGGGCACCGGCGGGTCCTCGCCGTCCAGCCGCACGCGCAGCAGCTGGTAGGTCTTGCCGGCCGGCAGGCTTTGCTGGAACTGGCCGCCGGGCGCCACCACGCGCTGCGCCGCGCCGCTGTCGCGCAACAGGCCCAGCAGCACCTGCAGCGCTTCGGCCAGCGGGGTGAGTGTGGCGACGAAGGCCATCAGGTCGGCGCGCCGCCGCTCAGGCGCGTGCTGCTGCCAGGCGTAGTAGGCGGGCAGGTCGAATTCGCAGGTGCCGCCGGGGATGCTGATGCGGCTGCGGATGCTCATGAGCCATTCGTTGGCGGCCAGCTCGTGGCCGGCCTTGCCCTGCAGCTGGTTCAGGCCGGCGAAGGCGTGGTCGATGCGGCCGGTGACTTCGTCGAGCGCAGCCTCGCTCACGTTCGGGTTGCCGCGGTAGCTGGCGAACAGGCCGCGGTGGCGTTCCAGTTCCTTCAGCAGGTCGCTCTTCAGGTCGGCGCGCGAGGCGACGTCCATGACCTCGAAGATGGTGGCCAGCGCGAAGTGGTGGTCCACCGTCGCGTCGCGCACCACCAGCTGGCCCAGGCGGTCGAACAGGTGTTCGAGCCGGAGCATGGTGCGGATGCCTTCGTTGAACGGGTACTCGTAGAGGACCAAGTGCGGGGAACGCGAAGCTAGTGCCGACTATTGTTCCACAGCGCCCACAGGGCACGCACTTCGGCTTCCAGTGCTTCGGGGCCGACGCCGTCGTTGAAGATCACCGCGTCGGCGATGGCGCGCCGCGCGGCGCGTGGCGCCTGCTGGGCGATGACGCGGCGCACGGCGTCTTCGCTCCAGCCGTTGCGGGCCACGACACGCGCCACCTGGGTGGCTTCGCGGCAGTCCACCACCAGGACGCGCTGGACGCGGGCGCGCCAGTGGCGGGACTCGGTGAGCAGCGGCACGTCGAAGACGATGGGCCTGGCGCCCGCGGCTTCGGCCTGGCGCTGTGCCTCGGCGCCGATCATCGGGTGCAGCACGCCTTCCAGCCGCGCCTTGGCCGCCGGGTCGGCGAAGGCCAGCGCGCGCATGCGGTCGCGGTCGAGCGCGCCGTCGGGACCGACGATCTGCGGCCCGAAGGTGGCGGCCAGCGCCGGCAGCGCGGCGCCGCCCGGCGCCGTGAGCGCACGCGCGATGGCGTCGGTGTCCACCAGGGCTGCGCCGCACGCGACCAGCGTGCGCGCCACCGTGCTCTTGCCGCTGCCGATGCCGCCGGTCAGCCCGATGCGGCCGACCTCGCCGCTCACGCCCAGCCCATCCACTCCAGCACGGTGGGCAGGCCGACCAGCAGCACACCCAGGCCGCCGCCGGCCAGGAAGGGGCCGAAAGGCACGAAGCGGCCTTCGCGCAGCGCGCCCGTGGCCTTCATGACCAGGCCCACCACCGCGCCCAGCACCGAGGCGAAGAGCACGATGGGCAGGATGGCCTGCCAGCCCAGCCAGGCGCCCAGCGCAGCCAGCAGCTTGAAGTCGCCGTAGCCCATGCCTTCCTTGCCGGTGGTCAGCTTGAAGAGCCAGAACACGGCCCACAGCGAGAGGTAGCCCAGCGCGGCACCGGCGATCGACTGCAGCACCGGCAGCCCCGGCAGCACGCCGTGCGCGGCCAGCAGCAGGCCGGCCCACAGCAGCGGCAGCGTCAGCGCGTCGGGCAGCACGGTGGTGTCCCAGTCGATCAGCGCCAGCGCCAGCAGCACGGCGGCAAAGGTGCACCACAGCGCGGTGGCCGGCTGGTTGCCGAAGCGCCAGCCGATGGCGGCGAACAGCACCGCGGTGCCCAGCTCGACGATGGGGTAGCGTGCCGAGATCGGCGCCTTGCAGGCGCTGCAGCGGCCGCGCAGCAGCAGCCAGCTGACGACGGGGATGTTCTCGAACCAGCGGATGCGGTGGCCGCAGGCCGGGCAGCGCGAACCCGGCCGCGCGATCGACAGCGGCTTCAGCCCTTCGACCGACTTCTCCAGCGAACCGCCGGCGCCCTGCAGCGCGGCCGGCATCTCGGCGCCGAAGACGCGCTTGAAGGAGTCGCGGTCGGCCAGCTGCGAGGCGACGTCGCCCCACCACTGGCGTTCCAGCATCAGCGGCATCCGGTGGATGACCACGTTGAGGAAGCTGCCCACCGCCAGCCCCAGGACGGCCAGCGCCCAGGGGTTCAGCAGCAGCGGCAGGCCGGCCAGCAGGTCGGCCACGGCCTCAGACGACCGCGCCCAGCTTGAAGATGGGCAGGTACATCGAGATCACGATGCCGCCGATCAGCACGCCGAGCACCACGATGATGAAGGGCTCCATCAGGCTGGACAGGCCCTTGACCATGTCGTCGACCTCCTCCTCGTAGAACTCGGCCGCCTTGCCCAGCATGTGGTCCAGCGAGCCGGATTCCTCGCCGATGGCCGCCATCTGCAGCACCATGGTCGGGAAGACGCCGGTGGCCGTCATCGAGGTGGTGAGCGCCGAGCCGGTGGAGACGTCCTTCTGGATCTGCTCGGTGGCGATCTGGTAGACCGCGTTGCCGGAGGCGCCACCCACGGAGTCGAGCGCCTCCACCAGCGGCACGCCGGCGGCGAACATGGTGGACAGCGTGCGCGTCCAGCGCGCGATGACCGACTTGTTGATGAGGTCGCCGAAGATCGGGATCTTCAGCAGCAGGCGGTCCATCGCGATCTGCACCTTCTCGTTGCGCTTCCAGGCTTCGAAGAAGAAGTACAGGCCGCCGAAGAGCAGGCCGAAGATGGCCCACCACCACTTGACGAAGAACTCCGACAGCGCAATGACGAACAGCGTGGGCGCCGGCAGGTCGGCGCCGAAGGACTTGAACACGTCCTTGAACGCCGGAATCACCCAGATCATGATGACGGTCAGCACCACGAAGGCGACCACGATCACCGCAACCGGGTACATCAGTGCCGACTTGATCTTCTGCTTCAGCGCCATCGTCTTTTCCTGGTAGATCGCCAGGCGGTCGAGCAGCGCTTCCAGGATACCGCCGGCCTCGCCCGCTTCCACCAGGTTGCAGTAGAGCGAGTCGAAGTGCAGCGGGTGCTTGCGGAACGCGGACGACAGGCTGGTGCCGGTCTCCACGTCGGAACGGATGTCGTTGAGCAGCTTGGTCAGGCGCGGGTTCGCAGCGCCGCGCGCCACGATGTCGAAGGCCTGCAGCAGCGGCACGCCGGCCTTCATCATCGTCGCCAGCTGGCGCGTGAAGATGGCGATGTCCTTCTGCTTGATGGCGCGGCCGCCGCTGGTGCGGCGCTTGCGCACCTTCGTGACCATGATGCCCTGCCGGCGCAGCGAGGCCTGGACCACCGCTTCGCCGCCGGCGCGCATCTCGCCCTTGACGATCTTGCCGTTCTTGTCCCGGCCTTCCCATTCGAAGATGAGCTCGGTGACCTTCTTGGCCCCGGAGGCGGCTGCGGTTGCTGTTGCCATGGCGTCGTTTCGGTCGGCTGGGTTATTCGTTGGTGACGGTGATCACTTCCTCGAGCGTGGTCATCCCCGCACGCACCTTGACCAGGCCGGACTGGCGCAGGTCGCGCACGCCTTCCTTGTGGGCCTGGGCGGCGATGTCGAGCGCGCTGCCTTCGGAGAGGATGATCCGCTGGATCGCTTCGGTGATGGGCATCACCTGGTAGATGCCGACCCGGCCCTTGTAGCCGTTGTTGCAGGTCGAGCAGCCGACGGCGCGATAGGGCTTCCAGTTGCCGTCGAGTTCCGATTCCGGGAAGCCGGCCTTGAGCAGCGCCTCGCGCGGATAGTCGGCCGGCTTCTTGCACGATTCGCAAAGCCGCCGCGCCAGCCGCTGGGCGGTGATGAGCAGCACGCTGGCGGCAATGTTGAACGGCGCCACGCCCATGTTGAGCAGGCGCGTCAGCGTCGTCGGCGCGTCGTTGGTGTGCAGCGTGCTCATCACCAGGTGGCCGGTCTGGGCGGCCTTGATGGCGATGTCGGCGGTTTCCAGGTCGCGGATTTCGCCGACCATGATGATGTCCGGATCCTGGCGCAGGAATGACTTCAGCGCCGCCGCGAAGGTGAGGCCGGCCTTGTCGTTGACATTGACCTGGTTGATGCCCGGCAGGTTGATTTCCGCCGGGTCTTCCACCGTGGCGATGTTGACGCCCGGCTGGTTCAGGATGTTGAGGCAGGTGTACAGCGACACCGTCTTGCCCGAGCCCGTGGGCCCGGTGACCAGGATCATGCCGTAGGGCCGCGCGATGGCCGCCAGCAGGCGGTCCTTCTCGATCTTCTCGTAGCCCAGCGCCTCGATGCCCAGCTTGGCCGAGGACGGGTCCAGGATACGGATCACGACCTTCTCGCCGAACAGCGTGGGCAGCGTGCTGACGCGGAAGTCGATCGCCTTGTTGCCGAACTTCAGCTTCATCCGGCCGTCCTGCGGGACCCGCTTCTCGGCGATGTCCATGCGGCTGATGACCTTGATGCGCGACGCCAGCTTGTCCTTGATGGCCAGCGGCGGCTGGGTGATCTCGCGCAGCTCGCCGTCGATGCGGAAGCGTACGCGGTAGTGGTATTCGTAGGGCTCGAAGTGCAGGTCGGACGCGCGAGCGTTGATGGCGTCGATCAGCATCTTCTGCAGGAAGCGCACGACCGGCGCGTCCTCCACCTCGGCGGTGGTCTCGGGCGACTCGGTGCCGGAGGCGGTGTCTTCCTCGCTGACGTCGAACTCGAAGTCGCTGCCGGCGAGCGACTCGATCATCTCGTTCGCGCTCGTGCCCTGGGCGTCGAGCTGGCGCATCAGCTTGTCGTATTCGACGATCACCCACTCGGGCGTGAGCTGGGTCGCGAACTTGATGCGCTCGACCGCTTCCTGGTCGGTGGGGTCGGCGGCGCCGATGAACAGCCGGTTGCCGCGCTTGCCCAGCACGATGATCTGGAACTGCAGCGTGGTCTTCGAGTCGACGATGTTGCGTGGCAGCTTCTGGAGGTCGACCGCGTCCAGGTCCAGCAGCGGCAGGGCCAGTGCGTTGGCCAGCGTGTGCGCCAGGTCGGCCGACTTCAGCGCCCCGGCCCCGATGCTGGCGGCCACGAAGCTGGTCTTGCGCTCGCGCGCGCTCCGGGTCAGGTCCTCGGCAGCCTTCGGCGTCAGCTTGCCGGCATGGACGAGCACGCGGGCAACCCCGGAAAGGGCGGGCGGTGCGGCTTCGGCGATCGACGATTCAGCGGCCATCAAATGCAGACCGGGCAAGGGCCCGAGCAGATCATCATCGCCGATCCCTCAGGCACTGTAAACGCGGGATCGGCGCAGTAAGCCGCATCCCGCACGCGCGTTACGAGTGGTTTCCTGTCGGATGCCGACCGAACCGCCATGAAGGCAGTGGTCGGGGTGAGAGGATTCGAACCTCCGGCCTCTACGTCCCGAACGTAGCGCTCTACCAGGCTAAGCTACACCCCGATTCGGCCTGCCGCGAATGGAACTGCAGCGTCGGCCGGGTGATCTGGTGCCCTCCGGCGCCGGCTTCGGCCCGGAGACCTAAGACGAGCGGTGCACCGATCGAACAGACAATTCTAGCAGAGCCTCGCGCGCTTCCGAAGGTGCCAGCAGCGAAAGGCAGTCGCGTGCCTTGTCCGCTTCCTTGCGCGCCGCCTCGCGCGTGGCCTCCAGTGAGCCGGTGCGGCGCACGATGGCCAGCACCTCGTCGAGGCGGTCGCCTTCGGCGTGCTCGATCGCATGGCGGATCAGCTCGCGGTCGGCAGCCGTGCTGCGTTCCATCGCGATCAGCAGCGGCAGCGTCGGCTTGCCTTCGCGCAGGTCGTCACCCACGTTCTTGCCCAGCTCGGTGCTGTTGCCTTCGTAGTCGAGCAGGTCGTCGACGATCTGGAACGCGGTGCCCAGCGAGCGGCCGTAGTCGGCGCAGGCTTCTTCCACCCGGGCGTCGGCACCGCCGATCACGGCGCCCAGGCGGGCGCTGGCCTCGAACAGCTTGGCGGTCTTGTAGCGGATGACGCGCAGGTAGTCCTCGACCGCGAGGTCGGGGTCGTGCATGTTCATCAGCTGCAGGACTTCGCCTTCGGCGATGACGTTGGTGGCGTCGGCCAGCACGTCGAGCACGCGCATGCGGTTCACCGAGACCATCATCTGGAAGGCGCGCGAATACAGGAAGTCGCCCACCAGCACACTGGCAGCATTGCCGAAGATGGCGTTTGCCGTGGCCCGGCCGCGCCGCAGCGCGGATTCGTCGACCACGTCGTCGTGCAGCAGCGTGGCGGTGTGGATGAACTCGACGATGGCGGCCAGTTCGTAACGCTCCGGCCCTTCGAAGCCCATCGCCTGCGAGAACAGCAGCACCAAGCGCGGCCGGATGCGCTTGCCGCCGGCGGAGATGATGTAGCGCGAAATCTGGTCGATCAGCGCCACGCGCGAGGCCAGGCGCTCACGGATGACGGCGTCGACCTGGCGCATCGCGGACTCCATGGAGTCCGCGACGTGGGTGGTCGGGGCGGTGGTTTCGAGCACGGCTGGGCGGCTTCGTCGTTGCGGATTATAGGAAGGGCGCCCGGCAGCCGGCCGGCAAGCCGCGTGAACCGGGCGGATGCCGCGCCGCCGCCGGCCGAGAGGCTCGGCAACGGCGCACGGGGTGCTATACTGGCGGGCTCTTCGCATTCCGCGCGGCTTTTCCAGGCTGCAGCCGGACGAAGAACGAAACGAAGTCAGATTCCTCGAGAGGCACGTATGTACGCGGTCATAAAAACCGGTGGCAAGCAATACAAGGTTGCTGCCGGCGAAAAGATCAAGGTAGAACAGATTGCTGCGGAACCGGGCCAGGAAATCGTGATCGATCAGGTTCTCGCCGTCGGCGACGGCGCGGACCTGAAGGTCGGGACCCCCCTGGTGGCGGGTGCCAGCGTGAAGGCCACGGTGGTGGCACACGGCCGGCACGACAAGGTTCGCATCTTCAAGATGCGCCGCCGCAAGCACTATCAGAAGCACGGCGGTCACCGCCAGAACTTCACCGAGCTGCAGATCAGCTCCGTGAACGCCTGAAGGAGTAATCCACCATGGCACAGAAAAAGGGCGGCGGCTCCACCCGCAACGGCCGCGATTCGCAGCCGAAGATGCTGGGCGTGAAGGTGTTCGGCGGCCAGGCCGTCTCGGCCGGCTCCATCCTCGTGCGCCAGCGCGGCACCAAGTTCCACGCTGGCAGCGGCGTCGGCATGGGCCGCGACCACACCCTGTTCGCGCTGGTCGACGGCAAGGTCGACTACGAGGTCAAGGGCTCGCTGAACCGGCAGACGGTGTCCGTCACGCCGGCCTGAATCCGAGGCGCCGGCAAGCCGAAGCCCCGCATCGCCGGGGCTTCTTCATTTCCGGCGCATGACCCATGAAATTCGTCGACGAAGCCACCATCGACATCGCCGCGGGCGACGGCGGCAGCGGCTGCGTGAGCTTCCGGCGCGAGAAGTTCATCCCTTTCGGCGGCCCGAACGGGGGCGACGGCGGCCGTGGCGGCAGCGTCTGGGCCCAGGCCGACCGCAACATCAACACGCTGATCGACTACCGCTACGCGCGCCGCCACGAGGCGCGCAACGGCGAGCCCGGCCGCGGCAGCGACCAGTTCGGCGCCGCCGGCGACGACATCGTGCTGCGCTTCCCGGTCGGCACCATCGTCTGCGACGACGAAACGGGCGAGGTGCTGACCGAATTGCTGCACCACGACCAGAAGGTGCTGCTGGCCAAGGGCGGCGACGGCGGTTTCGGCAACCTGCACTACAAGACCAGCACCAACCGCGCGCCGCGCCAGAAGACCCCGGGATGGCCGGGCGAGAAGAAGAAGCTCAGGCTCGAATTGCGCGTGCTGGCCGACGTCGGCCTGCTGGGCATGCCCAACGCGGGCAAGAGCACCCTCATCGCCGCGGTCTCGAACGCGCGGCCGAAGATCGCCGACTACCCCTTCACCACGCTGCACCCCAACCTGGGCGTGGTGCGCGTCGGGCCCGAGCGCAGCTTCGTGGTGGCCGACATCCCGGGTCTGATCGAAGGCGCGAGCGAAGGCGCCGGACTCGGCCACCAGTTCCTGCGCCACCTGCAGCGCACTCGGCTGCTGCTGCACGTGGTGGACATCGCGCCCTTCGACGAAGGCGTGGACCCGGTGAAGCAGGCGCGCGCCATCGTCGCCGAACTCAAGAAGTACGACCCCAAGCTGCACGCCAAGCCGCGCTGGCTGGTGCTGAACAAGCTGGACATGGTGCCGGTCGAAGAGCGCGAAGCCAGGGTCGCCGAATTCGTGCGCCGCTTCCGCTGGAAGGGACCGGTGTTCGCGATCTCGGCGCTGGCGCGCGAAGGCCTGCAGCCCATGCTCGAGAAGATCCAGAACTTCGTCGCCGCCCAGCAGAAGCCTGAAGATGAGTAGCGTCTTTGCCGGCGCACGCCGCATCGTCGTCAAGGTCGGTTCCAGCCTGGTCACCAACGAAGGCCGCGGCGTCGACGCGGTGGCCATCGGCAACTGGGCGCGCCAGCTGGCCGCGCTGGCGAAGGAAGGACGCGAGCTGGTCATGGTCTCCAGCGGTGCCATCGCCGAAGGCATGAAGCGGTTGGGCTGGAGCGCTCGTCCCAAGGAACTGCCGGAACTGCAGGCCGCGGCGGCCGTCGGCCAGATGGGCCTGGCGCAGATGTACGAGACGCGCCTGTCCGAACAGGGGCTGCACAGCGCCCAGGTGCTGCTGACGCACGCCGACCTGGCCGACCGCGAGCGCTACCTCAACGCGCGTTCCACCCTGCTCACGCTGCTGGCGCTGAACGTGATCCCGGTCATCAACGAGAACGACACCGTCGTCAACGACGAGATCAAGTTCGGCGACAACGACACGCTGGGCGCGCTGGTGGCCAACCTCGTGGAAGCCGACGCGCTCGTGATCCTGACCGACCAGCGCGGGCTGTACAGCGCCGACCCGCGCAAGGATCCGCAGGCGCGCTTCATCGACGAGGCCGCGGCGGGCGACCCGGCGCTCGAACGGATGGCCGGCGGTGCCGGCTCCAGCATCGGCCGCGGCGGCATGATCACCAAGGTGCTGGCGGCCAAGCGCGCGGCCGGCAGCGGCGCTTCCACGGTCATCGCCTCCGGCCGCGAACCCGACGTCCTGCTGCGCCTGGCGCGCGGCGAAAGCATCGGCACCCTGCTCGTCGCCGGCACCGCCAAGGTCGCGGCGCGCAAGCAGTGGATGGTCGACCACCTGCAGCTGCGCGGCGCGGTGGTGGTGGACGACGGCGCGGTGGTGAAGCTGCGCGACGAAGGCAAGAGCCTGCTGCCGATCGGCGTGACCGAGGTGCAGGGCGAGTTCAGCCGCGGCGACGTGATCGCGGTGCGTTCAGGCGCGGGCGCGGAGGTGGCGCGCGGGCTGGCCAACTACTCGTCGGCCGAAGCGCGGCTCATCGCACGCAAGCCTTCTTCGCAGATCGAGTCGCTGCTGGGCTACGCCAACGAGCCCGAACTCATCCACCGGACCAACCTGGTCCTGGTGTAGCGCGGCATCACTCGGCGCCTTGAGGCGCCGGCGGACCGAGTTCGTCGAACCGCGTCGCGCGCATGCCCGAACGCAGGTAGCGGTTGTGATGGTTCACGCGCGGCAGGTAGCGCGCCAGTTCGGTGAGCGCCATCTCGTAGACCGAACGCTTGAACTCGATCACCACGTCCAGCGGCACCCAGTAGTCGTTCCAGCGCCAGGCGTCGAACTCGGGGTGGTCGGTGGCGCGCAGGTTCATGTCGCTGTCGCGGCCCACCAGGCGCAGCAGGAACCAGATCTGCTTCTGGCCCTTGTAGTGGCCGCGTGCGTCCTTGCGGATGTAGTGCTCGGGCACTTCGTAGCGCAGCCAGTCGCGTGTGCGGCCGATGATGCGAACGTGCTCGGGCAAAAGGCCCACCTCTTCGTGCAGCTCGCGGAACATCGCCTGCTCCGGCGACTCGCCATGCTTGATGCCGCCCTGCGGGAATTGCCAGGAGTGCGTCCTGAGCCGCTTGCCCCAGAAGACCTGGTTGCGCGAGTTCAGCAGGACGATGCCGACGTTGGGCCTGAAGCCTTCCCTGTCGAGCATAATCGGACCCCGAATTTGTGACTCATTTCAATATAGCACCGGGCCGGTGCGGCGCGCGAATCCTCGCTTTCCCGCATGCAGGGGGTGCGTGCCCGTCGCGTTGAGGCCCGTTGCGCGCCCCGCATGAAAGCCTCGCAGACCTTCATCTCCACGCTCAAGGAAGCGCCCGCCGACGCCGAGATCGTCAGCCACAAGCTGATGATGCGTGCCGGCTTCATCAAGCGGCTGGGCGCCGGCATCTACAACTACATGCCGATGGGACTGCGCGTGATCCGCAAGGTCGAAGCCATCATCCGCGAGGAGATGAACCGCGCCGGCGCGGTGGAGCTGCTGATGCCCGTGGTGCAGCCCGCCGAACTGTGGCAGGAGAGCGGCCGCTTCCAGGCCTACGGCCCCGAACTGCTGCGCGTGAAGGACCGCCACGAACGCGACTTCGTGATCCAGCCCACGAGCGAAGAGGTCATCACCGACATCGCCCGCCAGGAGCTGCGCAGCTACAAGCAGCTGCCGCGGAACTTCTATCACATCCAGACCAAGTTCCGCGACGAGCGCCGGCCCCGCTTCGGCGTCATGCGCGGGCGCGAGTTCACGATGAAGGACGCCTACTCCTTCGACCGCGACAAGGCCTCGGCGTTGAAGAGCTACCAGGTCATGTTCGACGCCTACAAGCGCATCTTCGACCGCTTCGGCCTGCAGTACCGCGCGGTGGCGGCGGACACCGGCGCCATCGGCGGCGACGCGTCGCACGAATTCCAGGTCATCGCCGACACCGGCGAGGACGCCATTGCCTACTGCCCCACCAGCGACTACGCGGCCAACGTCGAGCTGGCCGAGGCGCTGCCCCTGCTGGCCGCGCGCGCGGCAGCGGCGCAGCCGATGCAGAAGACACCCACACCGGGCAAGGCCACCTGCGAGGACGTGGCCACGCTGCTGGGCATTCCGCTGGCGAGCACGGTGAAGTCGCTCGTGCTCGCCACCGACGAGAAGAACGAGGCCGGCGACGTCCTGCAGTCGACGATCTGGCTGCTGCTGGTGCGCGGCGACCACAGCCTGAACGAGGTCAAGGCCGGCAAGGTGGCGCCGCTGAAGGGCGGGTTCCGCTTCGCGACCGTGGCCGAGATCGAAGACCATTTCGGCTGCAAGCCCGGCTACCTGGGCCCCATCGGCACCAGGAAGCCCGTCAAGGTGGTGGCCGACCGCACCGTGGCGAACATGGCCGATTTCGTCTGTGGCGCCAACGAGGCCGACTTCCACATCACCGGCGTCAACTGGGGCCGCGACCTGCCCGAACCCGACCTGGTGGCCGACCTTCGCAACGTGCTGGCCGGCGACCCTTCGCCCGACGGCAAGGGCGTGCTCGCCATCCAGCGCGGCATCGAGGTGGGCCACGTGTTCTACCTGGGCACCAAGAAGTACAGCGAGTCGATGGGCGCGACCT
This sequence comes from Rubrivivax sp., assembly GCA_044224175.1. Lineage (GTDB taxonomy): Bacteria > Pseudomonadota > Gammaproteobacteria > Burkholderiales > Burkholderiaceae_C > Rubrivivax. Next base: position 24,480 of record JBGAKY010000058.1, read on the forward strand.
TCCTCGACGAGAACGGCAAGCCCCAGCCCTTCGAGATGGGCTGCTACGGCATCGGCGTCACGCGCATCCTGGGCGCGGCGATCGAGCAGAACCACGACGATCGCGGCATCGTCTGGCCGGACGCGATCGCGCCGTTCACGGTGGTGGTGTGCCCGATCGGCATGGACCGCAGCGCCGATGTGGCCACGGCCGCACACCGGTTGCACGACGAGCTGGCCGCCCAAGGCGTCGACGTGCTGCTCGACGACCGCGGCGAGCGCCCGGGCGCGATGTTCGCCGACTGGGAGCTGGTCGGCGTGCCCCAGCGCGTGGTGGTCTCCGACCGTGGCCTGAAGGCGGGCACGGTGGAAGTGCAGGGCCGGCGCGAGGCCACCGCCACCGCGGTGCCGCTGGCGGAGGCGGCGGCCTTCGTGAGAGGCCGCCTGTCGGTCTGATGCTGGCGCGGCGCACGCTGCTGGCCCTGCCGCTGGCGGCCGCCTGGCGCGGTGCCTCGGCCGGCGCGCAGGTGGAGGAGCCGCTGGCCGACGCGGTGCGCGGTGCGCTGGCAGCGGCCATCTCGGACGGCCGGCCGCCCAAGCCCACCTTCACCGACCTGAACGGCCGCCTGGCCTACCTGCGCTGGCTGGGCACCGCGAGCGAGAAGCTCAAGCGCTGGAAGTCCGAGCACCAGACGCGGGTCGAATTCCTGGAAGCGGTGTTCTACGAGAGCCGGCGCGCGGGGCTCGAGACCTCGCTCGTGCTGGGGCTCATCCAGGTCGAGAGCGGCTTTCGCAAGTACGTCATCAGCGCTGCCGGCGCGCGCGGCTACATGCAGGTGATGCCCTTCTGGTGCCGCCTCATCGGCGACGGCGACGCGAGCCGACTGTTCCACATGCAGACCAACCTGCGCTTCGGCTGCGTGATCCTGCGCCACTACCTGGACCTGGAAGGCGGCGACCTGGTCTACGCGCTCGGCCGCTACAACGGCAGCCGCGGCCGGCGCGAGTACCCGAACCTGGTGTTCGGGGCGCGCAACGGCTGGAACATCAAGGTCGGCTAGAGGCCCTTCCAGGCGCTTGGCGCGGCGCCCGGCAGTTGCAGCAGCGCAAGCGCGCGCTCCACGCTTTCGTCGACCAGCTCGTCGATGCTGCCCGGCCGCAGGTAGAAGGCCGGCAGCGGCGGGAACACGATGGCGCCCATCTCGGTGGCAGCCGTCATGTTGCGCAGGTGGGCCAGGTTGAAGGGTGTCTCGCGCACCATCAGCAGCAGGCGGCGGCGTTCCTTCAGCGTCACGTCGGCGGCACGCGTGAGCAGGTTGTCGCCGAAGCCGTGCGCCACGGCAGCCAGCGTCTTCATCGAGCAGGGCGCCACCACCATCGCCGCGGTGTCGAAGCTGCCGCTGGCGATGCAGGCGCCGACGTCGGACGGCGCGTAGGCGTGGGCGGCCTTCGCTTCGAGCGCGTGGCGGTCCAGGCCCAGTTCGTGGTGGACATTGAGCACGCCGGCGGGTGTCACCACCAGGTGCGTTTCCACACCCAGGCTGTGCGCACGCTCCAGCAAGCGCACGCCATAGATCGATCCGGTCGCCCCCGTGATGCCGACGACCAGGCGTGTCACGTCACTTCGTCAGCAGCTGCTGCAGTTCGCCCGACTGGTACATCTCCATCATGATGTCCGAGCCGCCGACGAATTCGCCGTTCACGTAGAGCTGCGGGATGGTGGGCCACTGGGCATAGTCCTTGATGCCCTGGCGCACTTGCTCGTCTTCCAGCACGTTGAAGGTGTTGAAGTCGTCCACGCCGCAGGCCTTGAGCACCTGCACCGCGCGGCCCGAGAAGCCGCACATCGGGAACTGGGCCGTCCCCTTCATGAAGAGCACGACCTTGTGGCCCTTGACCAGCTGATCGATGCGTTGCTGAACGTCGCTCATGCGCGCGCCTTGTCGTTAAGGATGCAGAGGCGTGAAAGCATAAGGCAAAGCCCGCGGCGCACGTGCACCGGGGGCTTCGCGCGTCGATCAGAACGCGTAGTTCACGCCCAGTTGCAGCACGGGCGAGAAGCGCATCTCGCGCAGGGCGGCATCCCAGCTCTGGTTGCTGCTGCCGAAGAGGGCGCGGCCCACGCGGCCGGCGTTGCCCGGCGACTCGGCCACCAGGCCCAGGTCGGCGGTGAGGCCCCAGCCGCCCTTGAGCGACAGGCCGGTGTAGCCCAGGCCCAGGTAGGGCACGGTGTCGCCCGGCGCGTCGCCAGCCAGCGGCGAAGCCCCGGTCTGCACCGCCAGGCCCAGCCGGGCGTCACCCAGCGGGCGCGGGGCGAGGCCGCTCTGCGCCATGCCGCGTGCGCCCGCCAGCAGCCCGCTGGTGGCGCGCAGGCCGCCGGTGGCGGCCGGCAGGCGCAGGCCGGGCGCATCGAAGTAGTAGTCGGAAAACAGGGCGCCGGACTGGAGCGTCTGACGCGAGGCCGTGCCGGCGTCGGCGGTGAGCCGCACCGGCGCCAGCGTGGTGGTGCTGACGGTGATGCGGGCCTGCCATTGCGGCCAGACCAGGCTGTCCTTCGGCGGTGCCATGCCGTCGGCGGCTGCGGCGCTGAACAGCCAGGTGAGGGGGATCGCGATCAGGGCACGGTGCTGGCGCATGTGGAACTCCCGTCGAGCGAAAGCCCATCTTGCGCCGGCCGCGCCGCCGTGGCATCCCCTGCCTGAGGCAGGGCGTGAATTCCGGACGCGGACCGTGGCGCCGTCACATCGGCCGTCGGCCGCCGGTGCAGCGCGGCAGTCCCGCCAGGTCACGTCTGGTTTCAATCGCCTCGAACCCGGCGGCGGCCAGCAGGTGGTGCACGGCGTCCGCCTGGTCGAACCCGTGTTCCAGCAGCAGCCAGCCGCCCGGGCGCAGGTGTTCCGCGGCGCCGGCGCAGAGCAGGCGCAGGGCTGCCAGGCCGTCGCCTTCGGGCGTGAGCGCGCCGCGCGGTTCGTGGCCCAGTGCAGTCAGGTGAGGGTCGTCGCCCGCAATGTAGGGCGGGTTCGAGAGGGCGATGTCGAAACGCCGGCCGGCCAGCGGCGCCCACCAGTCGCCCTGCAGCCACTCGACCTCCAGCCCCAACCGTTCACCGTTGTGGCGTGCCACCGCCAGCGCTTCCGCGCTGGCGTCGGTGGCGGTGACCTGGCACTGCGGCAGGGTGGCGGCCAACGCCAGCGCGATGGCGCCGCTGCCGGTGCCCAGGTCGACGAGTGACGCCTTTTCCGCTGCCAGCTCGATCGCCCAATCGACCAGTCCTTCGGTCTCCGGCCGCGGCACCAGCACGGCGGGGCTCACCTCGAGTTCGAGGCCGTGGAATTCCTTGCGGCCCAGGAGATAGGCCAGCGGGCAACCCGCGGCGCGCTGCGCCAGCGCCGCATGAAACGCGGCAGCGGCTGGCGGCGCCAGCGCGTCGTCGTCATGTGCGATCAGCCAGGCCCGCGACCGGCGCAGCTGGTGCGCCAGCAGCAACTGCGCGTCCAGCCGCGCGACGCCGGCGGCGCGTGCCTGCTCGAGCGCCTCGCGCACGCGCATCTCAGTGGACGCCCGACTCCAGCTGCGCCAGCTGTTCCGACGCGCGCGCGCCCTGCAGCGCGGCGACCAGTTCGTCCAGGTCGCCGTCCATCACCGCGCCCAGCTTGTAGAGCGTCAGGTTGATGCGGTGATCGGTGACGCGCCCCTGCGGGAAGTTGTAGGTGCGGATGCGGTCACTGCGGTCGCCGCTGCCGATCAGGCTCTTGCGCGTGGCCGCCTCCTTGGCAGCGCGTTCGCCGCGTTCCCTCTCCTTCAGGCGCGCGGCGAGCACCGCCATCGCCTTGGCCTTGTTGCGGTGCTGGCTGCGGTCGTCCTGGCATTCGGCCACCAGGCCGGTGGGCAGGTGGGTGATGCGGATTGCGCTGTCGGTCTTGTTCACGTGCTGGCCGCCGGCGCCGCTGGCGCGGAAGGTGTCGATGCGCAGGTCGGCCGGGTTCAGCTGCACTTCCTCGGCTTCGTCGGGCTCGGCCATCACGGCCACCGTGCAGGCGCTGGTGTGGATGCGGCCCTGCGCTTCGGTGGCGGGCACGCGCTGCACGCGGTGGCCGCCAGATTCGAAGCGCAGGCGGCCGAAGACCTGCTCGCCTTCGACGCGGAACACGATCTCCTTGTAGCCGCCCAGTTCGCTGTCGCTCTGGCTCATGACCTCGCAGCGCCAACCCTGGCGTTCGAACCAGCGCGTGTACATGCGCGCCAGGTCGCCCGCGAACAAGGCCGATTCGTCGCCGCCGGTGCCGGCGCGGATCTCGACGAAGGCGTTGCGCTCGTCGTCGGGGTCTTTGGGGATCAGCGCCGCCTGCAGCTCCTGGTGCAGACGCGCCATGTCGGCTTCGGCGGCGGCAATCTCCTCCTTTGCCATCTCGGCCATCTCTGGGTCGCCCTGCATCTCCTTCGCGGTGGCGAGGTCGCTCTCGCGCTGCTGGTACTGGCGCCAGCGGCCCACCACTTCGGCGGCTTCCGCCTGCTCGCGCGACAGCTGGCGGTAGCGCTTCATGTCGGAAGCGACCTGCGGGTCGGCCAGATTGGCGTCCAGTTCGGCGAGCCGCATCACGAGGCGGTCGAATTGCTGGCGGAGAGATTCGTTCATCGGCAGCGGCCACGGGCGGCCGGCGCCCGAGGGCACGGCCGCCGACGCGGGTGGGTCAGCTAACGGCCTTCGCCGCCGGGGTTGCGCGTGCTCTGGCGCAGGAACAGGCGCGAGACGGTCTGCGCGAGGTGCTCGCGGTCGGCCGCGTCGGCGCTGTGCAGCTCGGCCAGGGTGCCGTGCAGCATCTTGTGGGTGAGGCCGCGCGAGAGCGCTTCCAGCACCGATTCGATCGACTCACCCTTGGCGAGCAGGCGCTTGGCGCGCTGCATTTCCACCAGGGCCCAGTCCTCGGCCTGGCGGTTGAGGGCCTGGATCAGCGGGACGGCCGCGCGCTGGTCCAGCCAGTGGGCGAAGCTCTGCACGCCCGCGTCGATGATGGCTTCGGCCTGCTCGACCGCCGCCTGGCGCTTCTCGCCCGCGCTCTGCACCAGCTGCGAGAGGTCGTCGACGGTGTAGAGGTAGACGTCGCGCAGCTGCGCCACTTCGGGTTCGATGTCGCGCGGAACCGCCAAGTCGACCATGAACATGGGGCGGTGGCGGCGTGCCTTCAGCGCGCGTTCGACGGCGCCGAGGCCGATGATGGGCAGCGAACTCGCGGTGCAGGAGATGACGGCGTCGAACTCGTGCAGGCGGCTCGGCAGGTCGGCCAGGCGCAGCGCCTGGGCGCCGAAGCGGCCGGCCAGCTTTTCGCCGCGTTCGAGCGTGCGGTTGGCCACCGCCATGCTCTTGGGCGTGCGCGCCGCGAAGTGGGTGGCGACGAGCTCGATCATCTCGCCGGCGCCGACGAAGAGCACGTGGATGTCGGCCAGGTCCTCGAACAGCTGGCCGGCCAGGCGCACCGCGGCGGCGGCCATGCTGATGGAGTGGCTGCCGATCTCGGTGGAGGTGCGCACCTCCTTGGCGACCGAGAACGATCGCTGGAACAGCTGGTGCAGCGTCGTGCCCAGGGTGCCGGCCTCGTCGGCCAGGCGCACCGCCTGCTTCATCTGGCCCAGGATCTGCGGCTCGCCCAGCACCATGGAGTCCAGGCCCGAGGCGACGCGGAAGGCGTGACGCGCGGCGGCGCGCTCTTCCATCACGTAGGTGTGGTGCTGCAGCTGCGAATGGTCGACCCCGCCCTGCTCGGCCAGCCAGTCCAGCGTGGGGCGCACCAGTTCGTGCACCGCCTTCGGGTCGGCGGCCACGTAGAGCTCGGTGCGGTTGCAGGTGGACACCAGCGCCGCTTCCGGCAGCGCGCCTTGCATGCGGTCGCGGAAGGTGCGCAGCGCCGGCGCGCATTGTTCGGGCGCGAACGAGAACCGGCCCCGCAGATCGAGCGGGGCGGTGGTGTGATTGAGCCCGAGGGCGAAGACGCTCACCGTTGAATTGTAAGATTTCGGCCCAGGAGACTGAGACCACGGGGGCCGGGCAGCCTTGACCGATATCAATTGCATCTTCCGCCGGCCCGTGGGGCGGCGTCAATGATGGAAGCGCAACAGGTGTTCTGGCACCTGGCCAACTTCGTGCTGCCGGCCGCCGCCCTGGGGGCGCTGGCCGCCGCGCTGGCCAAGCTGTTCTGGCGCGGCGAACTGGCGGCGGTGTCCTGGACGAAACTGGCCCGCGACGCCGCCCTGGCCAGCCTGGCCGTGCTGGTGGCCGGACTGCTGTGGTTCGGCCGCGACGGCGCCATGGCCACCTACCTGGGCATGGTGGCGGCCTGCGCCCTCACGCTGTGGTGGCGGGGCTTCCTTCTGAAACGCTGACCGTCGTCTCGCGCAGCGCCAGGCTGCCGCGCAGCGAATGCGGCAGCGCCTGCGTGATGCGCACGTCGACCATCTGCCCCACCAGGCGCCGGCCGGGGGCGCCGGCGTCGAAGTTGACGATGCGGTTGCACTCGGTGCGGCCCATCAGTTCGCCCGGGTCCTTCTTCGAGGGGCCTTCCACCAGGATGCGCTGAACCGTGCCGACGCGGCTGTCGCCGATGCGGCGCACGTTCGCCTCCAGCGCCGCCTGCAGCTGCTGCAGGCGCGCCAGCTTGACCGCCTGCGGGGTGTCGTCGGCCAGGTTGGCAGCCGGCGTGCCGGGCCGTTTGCTGTAGACGAAACTGAAGCTGGCGTCGTAGCCGATGTCTTCGACCAGCTTCATCGTCTTCGCGTGGTCGTCCTCGGTCTCCCCCGGGAAACCTACGATGAAATCGGACGACAGGCTGATGCCGGGCCGCACCGCGCGCAGCTTGCGTACCGTGCTCTTGTATTCCATCGCGGTGTAGCCGCGCTTCATGGCCATCAGGATGCGGTCCGAGCCGTGCTGCACCGGCAGGTGCAGGTGGCTCACCAGCTGCGGCACCTTGGCGTAGACGTCGACCAGGCGCTGGGTGAACTCGTTCGGGTGGCTGGTGGTGTAGCGGATGCGCTCGACGCCGGGGATGCCGGCGACGTACTCGATCAGCAGCGCGAAGTCGGCGATCTCGGCCGTGGCGCCCATGCGGCCGCGATAGGCGTTGACGTTCTGCCCCAGCAGCGTCACCTCCTTCACGCCCTGGTCGGCCAGGCCGGCCACTTCGGTGAGCACGTCGTCGAAGGGGCGGCTCACCTCCTCGCCGCGGGTGTAGGGCACCACGCAGTAGGAGCAGTACTTGGAGCAGCCTTCCATGATGGACACGAAGGCGCTGGCACCTTCCACCCGCGCCGGCGGCAGGTGGTCGAACTTCTCGATCTCGGGGAAGCTGATGTCCACCTGCGGCCGCCGTTCGGACTGGCGTGCCGCGATCATCTGCGGCAGCCGGTGCAGCGTCTGCGGGCCGAACACGATGTCCACGTAGGGCGCGCGTTCGACGATGGCCGCGCCTTCCTGGCTGGCCACGCAGCCGCCGACGCCGATGATGGCGCCCTTCTTCTTCAGGTGCTTGACGCGGCCGAGGTCGCTGAAGACCTTCTCCTGTGCCTTCTCGCGCACCGAGCAGGTGTTGAAGAGGATGAGATCGGCCTCCTCCGGGTCGGCCGTGGGCTCGTAGCCTTCGGCAGCGCGCAGCACGTCGGCCATCTTGTCCGAGTCGTACTCGTTCATCTGGCAGCCGAAGGTCCGGATGAAGACCTTCTTCACGGCTTCACCCAGGCCTGCGCGGCGGGGTCGAACAGCCAGCTGGACGCTTCGGCCGTCGTCTTCGGCCAGGGCTGGCGCGCCGCTTCGGCAGGCGAAAGGATCCACACGGTGAGCGGCTGCCCGGCCTGGTCGGCGGTGTAGTTGACGACGAAGCGCTGGCCGATCAGTCCGCCGGACATCTGCAGCAGGTTGGTGGGGCCGAGGATGCGCGAGCCAGGTGCCAGCCGCGCCGGCTGGCCGTTGAGCAGCACTTCGGGCGGCTGGACGACCAGCAGTTCGCCGCGCAGCGCGTTGGCAGGGAAGTTGCGCGCGTTCTGCGCCAACGCCGGGGCGGCCACCAGCGCGGCCGCCATCAGGACACAGCGAAACATGGTGTAGAGCCAGCGGCTGCGGTGGTGGGGGCGAAAGTCTAACGCGGCGGGCCTTGCTTGACCGGGGTCAAGCGGCTACGGTCGCGCAGTCCTACCGTCAAGACATGCCCACGCCCGCGATCGACAGCGAAGCCCTGGACACCCTGCTGGCGCGCCATGGCCGCGACGCGCACCGCCTGGTGCAAGTGCTGCGCGAACTGCAGGCCGAAGCGGGCTGGCTGCCGCCCGATGCATTGAAGACGGTGGCCGGTGCGCTGGGCCTGACGCTGGCGCAGGTGGTGGGCGTCGCCGGCTTCTATCGCTTCCTGCACCTGCAGCCGGTGGGTCAGTACCGCATTCTCTTCAGCGACAACATCACCGACCGCATGGCCGGCAGCGAGGCGCTGCTGGCCGACCTGTGCCGCCGCCTGGGCGTGGCGCCCGGCCGCACCAGCGAAGACGGCCTGGTGAGCGTGGACCGCACGTCCTGCACCGGCCTGGGCGACCAGGGCCCGGCGCTGCTGGTGAACCACCAGCAGGTGGTGACCCGGCTGGACGCGGCGCGCGTGGCGCAGCTGGCCGATCTGGTGCGCCAGCGTGTGCCGCCGGCCTGGTGGCCGGCCGAGTGGTCGGCGGTGCAGAACCCCGTGCGCCGCGCCGAAGTGCTGCTGGCCGAGCCGCCCGCACCGGGCGCCGCGCTCGCAGCGGCACTGGCGCGCGGCGCCGCGGCCACGCTGGCCGAGATCGAGGCCTCGCGGCTGCGCGGCCGCGGCGGCGCCGGTTTCTCCACTGCCGCCAAGTGGCGCCTGGCGCGCGAGTTGCCGGGCGCCGAACACGTGGTGGTCTGCAACGCCGACGAAGGCGAGCCCGGCACCTTCAAGGACCGCGTGCTGCTGGCCCGCCACGCCGACGAGGTGTTCGAAGGCATGACGCTGTCCGCCTTCGTGACGGGCGCACGCCTGGGATTCGTCTACCTGCGCGGCGAGTACCGCTTCCTGCTCGAGGGGCTGGAGGCGGTGCTGGCGCGCCGCCGTGCCGCCGGGCTGCTGGGTCGCGCCATCGCGGGGCGCGAAGGCTTCGACTTCGACATCCAGGTCCACCTCGGTGCCGGCGCCTACGTCTGCGGCGAAGAGTCTTCGCTCATCGAATCGCTCGAGGGCAAGCGCGGCACGCCGCGCATCCGGCCGCCGTTCCCCGTGCAGCAGGGTTATCGCGGCTGGCCGACGGTGGTCAACAACGTCGAGACCTTCTGCGCCGCGGCGCACATCGCGCTGAAGGGAGGCGCCTGGTGGTCGGCCATCGGCACGCCCAAGTCCAGCGGCACGAAGATCCACTCGGTGAGCGGCGACTGCGCGCGGCCGGGGCTCTACGAATACCCCTTCGGCACCCGCGTCGAACGGATCCTGGAGGACTGCGGCGCGCACGACACCCAGGCGGTGCAGGTGGGCGGACCTTCGGGCACCTGCCTGTCGGCCTTCGAGTTCGGCCGCCGCATCGCCTTCGAGGACGTGCCCACGGCGGGCGCCTTCATGGTTTTCGACCGCAGCCGCGACATGTTCGAGGTGGCACGCGCCTTCGCCCACTTCTTCGCCCACGAAAGCTGCGGCTTCTGCACCCCTTGCCGCGTGGGCACCGCGCTGGTGGTGAAGCGGCTGGACAAGCTGGCCGCCGGCCGCGGCTCGCGCCACGACATCGACGTGCTCTACGAGCTGGACAAGCTGATGCACACGGCCACCCACTGCGGCCTGGGCGCAAGCGCCTGCAACCCGTTGCGCGACACCATCCTAAAGTTCCGCCCGGCCTACGAGCGGCGGCTGAAGTCGTTGCATTTCGAACCCGCCTTCGACCTGGGGGCCGAGCTGGCGGTGGCGCGCCGCCTGACCGGGCGCGACGACCCGGCGGCGCACGGCCGCGCGGAGGCCCCGTGAGCGACGACCGCAGCTTTCTGCTCGACGGCGAGGACGTGCCCTATGAACCCGGCGAAACGGTGCTGCAGGCGGCCCTGCGCGCCGGCCGCTACATCCCGCACCTGTGCTGGCACCCGGACTTTCGCGCCCATGGCTCGTGCCGCCTGTGCACCGTGAAGGCCGGTGGCCGCGCGACCGCCGCCTGCACGCTTCAGGCGGCGCCCGACCTGGAAGTGGAAAGCAACACCGAGGAGCTGAACGCGCTGCGCAGGACGCTGCTGCAGATGCTCTTCGTCGAAGGCAACCACTTCTGCCCCAGCTGCGAGAAGAGCGGCCACTGCCTGCTGCAGGCCACCGCCTACGAGCTGGGCATGGAAGGCCCGCACTTCGAGGAGTTCTATCCCGACCGCCCGGTCGACGCCAGCCACCCCGACGTGCTGCTGGACTTCAACCGCTGCATCCTCTGCGAGCTGTGCGTGCGCGCCAGCAATGAAGTCGACGGCAAGGGCGTGTTCGCGATTGGCGGCCACGGCATCGGCACCCGGCTGCTGGTGAACAGCGGGAGCGGCCGCCTGGGCGACACCGACTTCGCCGCCACGGACCGCGCGGCCGGTGTCTGCCCGGTGGGCGTGATCCTGCCCAAGCGGCGCGGCTTCGCGGTGCCGATCGGCGACCGCCGCTTCGACCGCAAGCCGCTGTCGCAGGACGACGAGGGCCACCGATGAACGCCCCGCGGGCCCCGAAGCTGCGCGTGGCCACGGTCTCGCTGGCCGGCTGCTTCGGCTGCCACATGTCCTTCCTGGACATCGATGAGCGCCTGTTCGAACTGCTGGAGCATGTCGAATTCGACCGCTCGCCGCTCACCGACCTGAAGACGCTGGGACCCTGCGATCTGGGACTGATCGAAGGCGGCCTCTGCAACGCCGAAAACGTGAGCGTGCTGCGCGAGTTCCGCCGCCAGTGCAAGACGCTGGTGGCGGTGGGTGCCTGCGCCATCACCGGTGGCCTGCCCGCGCAGCGCAACCACCTGGACGTGGGCGACCTGCTGGTCGACGTCTACCGGCACCGGCGCGGCCTGGCCGCAGGCAGTGCGGTGCCCAACGACCCCGAACTGCCGCTGCCGCTGAACCAGGTGCACCCGCTGCACGAGGTGGTGCACGTCGACTACTTCCTGCCGGGCTGCCCGCCTTCGGCCGACGCCTTCTGGTCCTTCCTCACCGACCTGCTGGCCGGGCGCACGCCGCACCTGGGCCACGGGCTGCTGCGCTATGACTGAGAACCTGCGCCGGGTCGCGATCGACCCCCTCTCGCGCGTGGAAGGCCACGGCAAGGTCACGCTGCTGCTGGACGAACACGACCACGTGCGCCAGGTGCGGCTGCACATCGTGGAATTCCGCGGCTTCGAGAAGTTCATCGAAGGTCGGCCCTACTGGGAAGTGCCGGTCATGGTGCAGCGGCTGTGCGGCATCTGCCCGGTCTCGCACCACCTGGCCGCTTCGAAGGCGCTGGACCAGGTCGTGGGCGCTTCGCCCCCGCCGGCCACCGCGACCAAGGTGCGCCGTCTCATGCACTACGGCCAGGTGATGCAGTCGCATGCGCTGCACTTCTTCCACCTGGCGTCGCCCGACCTGCTGTTCGGCTTCGACGCCGAACCGGCGCGCCGCAACCTCGTCGGCGTGGCGGCGGCGCACCCGGAGATCGCGCGCCAGGGCGTGCTGCTGCGCAAGTTCGGGCAGGAGGTGATCCGCGCCACCGCCGGCAAGCGCGTGCACGGCACGGGTTCGGTGCCGGGCGGCGTGAACAAGCCGCTGGCGCCGGCCGACCGCGACACGCTAGCACGCGAGATCGGCCAGATGAAGGCCTGGGCCCAGGGCGCGCTGGCGCTGGTGAGGCAACTGCACGACGCGAACGCCGCGCTGCACGACGGCTTCGCGCGCTTCGACTCGCACTGGCTTTCGCTGGTGCGCGAGGACGGCGCGCTGGAGCTCTACGACGGCGTGATCCGCGCGCGCGCGCCCGACGGGTCCATCGTCTTCGACGGCGCGTCGGTGCAGGGCTACCTGGACCTGATCGAGGAAGAGGTGCGGCCCTGGAGCTACATGAAGTTCCCTTACCTCAGGAGCCTGGGGCCTGAGCAGGGCTGGTACCGCGTGGGCCCGCTGGCGCGGGTGCAGAACTGCGACTTCATCCCCACGCCGCTGGCCGAAGCCGGGCGGCGCGAATTCGTCGCCCGCGGTGGCGGCCGGCCGGTGGGCTCGACCCTGGCCTACCACTGGACGCGCATGATCGAGATGCTGCATTGCGTGGAAGTCATCGAGCAGCTGCTGGCCGACCCGGAGCTGCTGTCCGGCGACCTGGTGGCCAGCGGTGCGCGCCGCCGCAGCGGCATCGGCGTCATCGAGGCGCCGCGCGGCACGCTGATCCACCACTACGAGGTGGGCGACGACGACCTGGTCACGCTGTGCAACCTGATCGTCAGCACCACGCACAACAACGAGGCCATGCACCAGGCGATCCGCACCGTGGCGATGGAGGAACTGGACGGGCACCGCATCACCGAGGCGCTGCTCAACCGCATCGAGGTGGCGGTGCGCGCCTTCGACCCCTGCCTGTCCTGCGCCACCCACGCGCTGGGCCGCATGCCGCTGGACGTGACCGTGCTGGCCGACGATGGCACGGTGGTCGACCGCCGACTGCGCGAAGGTTCGTGAGCGCCATCGCGCCCAGCCTGGTCCTGGCCTGGGGCAACCGCGCACGTGGCGACGATGCGCTGGGACCGCTGTTCGCCGATCGTCTGCGAGCGCTGGCGCTGCCGGGCGTGGAGGTGCTGGACGATCACCAGTTGATGCCGGAGCACGCGCTCGACCTGGTCGGACGCCACCGGGTGCTGTTCGTCGATGCCGCCACCGGCCTGGCGGAGCCGTTCACGGTCACTACGCTGCTGCCGGCACGCGACCGCAGCTTGTGCAGCCACGCGCTCAGCCCGGCGGGGCTGCTGCAGGTGTATGCCGAGATCCGGGAAGAAGCGCCACCGCCGGCCCGGCTGCTGGCGCTGCGCGCCGCATCCTTCGTGCTGGGCGCACCCCCCGGGCCGGGCGCGCTGGCGGCGCTGGACGCCGCATTGCCCTGGGCCCGGCAGTGGGCGGCGCTAGCGTTCGGCTAGCGTCCCGGCGCGAACATCCGACCACTTCATAACCCGTGGGTGCTCGCGGCCGATGGACACCAGCCACCTGTCGATGACCGAGATCGTGCGGCTGCAGAACCAGCTGCAGCAGGAGCTGGTCCGCCGCTTCGAATGCCGGCTGCTGATGGTGTTCTCCGACATCGTCGGCTCCACGCCCTATTTCGCCCGCTTCGGCGACGCCGCCGGGCGCCAGCTGCACCAGTTGCACCACGACTGCGTGGCCGCCAGCTTCGGCGCGCACGGCGGCCGCCTGGTCGACGCCGTGGGTGACGGCGCCTTCGGCGTCTTCCGCGAGACCGAAGCCGGTGTCGCCGGGGTGATCGCCTTCCACGAGGCCCTGGCACGCGAGAACACCGGTCGCGAGCGAGCCCACCAGCTCTCGGTGCGCGTGGGCCTCCACTGGGGGCCGGTGCTGACCGACGGCGAGGCCGTCGCCGGCGACGCGGTGCACGTGGCCGCCCGTGCCGCCCGCGAGGCGGCGCCGGGTAGCGTGGTGCTCACGCGCGGCGTCTACCAGGAACTCGGAGCCCGCCAGCGCCTGATGTGCCGGCTGCTTGGCACCCGGGCCCTGAAGGGCCTTCCCGAGCCTGTGGAACTGCTGGAGCTGGACTGGCGCGACCCAGAGGCCTTTCCGCGTCGCGTGAAGGTGGAGGAAACCGGCGAACTGCTGGACCTGCCGCAGCAGGACATCGTGAGCTTCGGGCGTCTGCAGGAACACGAAGGCGCGCGCGCCAACGACGTGGTGCTGGCCCATCCCGACCCCGAGCTCACACGCAGCGTCAGCCGCTGGCATTTCGAGCTCCGGCGCGTCGCCGGGGGGCTGCGCCTGCACGCCCTGTCGGACAGCGAAACCCTGCTCGACGGCGAGCGGCTGGAGCGGGGTGCCGAGCGACCGGTGAGGAGCGGCAGCCGCATCCGCGTGGGCGGCACGCTCACCATGCGGCTGTGCGGCGCCGAGCGGACCGACGCCGACGAGGGCAGGGCCAGCACGATGCTGTTCCGCCGCTAGAAGAAAGCAGCCCCGCGACCGTTGCCGGTGCGGGGCTGGGTGTCTGGTGGCGCTTCAGGGACTTGAACCCCGGACCTGCGGATTATGATTCCGTCGCTCTAACCAACTGAGCTAAAGCGCCTGCGAGCCCGAAATTA
>JBGAKY010000059.1:0-39197 GCA_044224175.1 Rubrivivax sp.
CCGAGGACGACATCAAGAAGGCCTACCGCAAGCTGGCCATGAAGCACCACCCTGACCGCAACCAGGGTGACGATGCGAAGAAGGCCGAGGAGAAGTTCAAGGAGGCCAAGGAGGCCTACGAGATGCTCTCCGACGCGCAGAAGCGTGCTGCCTACGACCAGTACGGCCACGCCGGCGTCGACCCCAGCATGGGCGGCGGAGGCGGCCGCGGCGGCCCGGGGCCGGAAGGCTTCGGCGGCTTCGCCGAGGCCTTCGGCGACATCTTCGGCGACATCTTCGGCGGCGGCCGCGGACGCGGCGGCGGCGGCCAGCAGGTCTACCGCGGCAGTGACCTCAGCTACGCGATGGAGATCACGCTCGAGGAAGCGGCCTTCGGCAAGGAGAGCCAGATCCGCATCCCCAGCTGGGAAAGCTGCGAGACCTGCAAGGGCAGCGGCGCCAAGCCGGGCACCAGTGCCAAGACCTGCCCCACCTGTTCGGGCAGCGGCACGGTGCACCTGCGCCAGGGCTTCTTCAGCATCCAGCAGACCTGCCCCCACTGCCACGGCAGCGGCCGCGTCATCCCCGATCCCTGCACCACCTGCAACGGCGCCGGCAAGATCAAGAAGCAGAAGACGCTGGAGGTGAAGATCCCCGCCGGCATCAACGAAGGCATGCGCATCCGCTCGGCCGGCAACGGCGAGCCAGGCACCAACAGCGGCCCGCCGGGCGACCTGTACATCGAGATCCGCATAAAGCAGCACGAGATCTTCGAACGCGACGGCGACGACCTGCACTGCACGGTGCCGGTGGGCCTGACCACCGCCGCGCTGGGCGGCACGATCGAGGTGCCCACGCTGGGCGCCAAGGCCGAGATCGAACTGCCCGAAGGCACCCAGCACGGCAAGACCTTCCGCCTGCGCGGCAAGGGCATCAAGGGCATCCGCTCCAGCTACCCGGGCGACCTGTACTGCCACGTCACGGTCGAGACGCCGGTCAAGCTGACCGAGCACCAGCGCAAGCTGCTCAAGGAGCTGGACGAGTCGTTCCGCAAGTCGGGCGACCGGCATTCGCCCAACGCCAAGAGCTGGACCGACCGGGTCAAGGACTTGTTCAAGTAGACCCTCCGCTCAAGTTGGCGGCATCTGCGGCCGAAAAGAGAGTTCTGACGCAGATCCGCCTCGATGCACGACTTCGCCCGCACGCACCGCCAGGATCCGCCCCCACCGGAGGGCGGCTGATGGCGCTGCTCGACCGTGACATCCACCTCGCCAAGGCGCTGGTGATCGACGGCAATGCCATCTCGCGCAGCATCCTGGCCGGCCAGCTGCGCGACCTGGGCGTGGGCACCGTGGTGCAGTGCGGCAAGGTCGCCGACGCACGCACCCAACTCGAAGCGCGCTCGTTCGACTTCGTGCTCTGCGAGCACAGCTTCCAGGGCACCGACTATTCCGGCCAGCAGCTGCTGGACGACCTGCGGCGCGCCCAGCTGCTGCCCCTGTCCACGGTGTTCATCATGATCACCGGCGAGGCCACCTACGCCAAGGTGGCCGAAGCGGCCGAGTCGGCGCTGGACAGCTTCCTGATCAAGCCGCACACCGCCAGCTCGCTGGCCGAGCGGCTGCAGCACGCACGCCGCCGCAAGCGGGTGCTGAAGGACATCTTCGAGGCCATAGACGCCGGCCGCTTCGACGTCGGTGCGGCGCTGTGCCGCAAGCGCTTCGACGAGCGCGGCGAGTACTGGCTGTACTCGGCGCGCATCGGCGGCGAACTGCTGCTGAACCTGGGCCGCCCGGCCGAGGCGCGCGAACTCTACGAGGCCGTGCTCACCGGCCAGGCGGCGCCCTGGGCGCGGCTGGGGGTGGCACGGGCGCAGATGCAGGCCAACCTGCCGACGCAGGCGCTGCGCACGCTGGAAGCGCTCACCGCCGAGGCGCCCACCTTCGTGGACGCCTACGACGTGCTGGGCCAGCTGCATGCCGAACAGGGCAACCTGGAAGCGGCGCTCGAAGCCTGCCGCCGCGCCGCGACGCTGACGCCGGGCTCGATCACGCGCCTGCAGAAGCAGGGCATGCTGGCCTTCTTCCAGGGCGAGCGCGAAGAGGCCGCGAAGGCGCTGGACCGCGCCGTGGCCGGCGGCATCAGCTCCAAGATGTTCGACGCCCAGAGCCTGGTGCTGCTGGCCTTCGTGCGCTTCGGGCAGAAGGACACCAAGGGCCTGCAGCGTTGCGCCGACAACCTGGCGCACGCCATCTCGCGCGCGCCCGAGAACGAGCGCCTGCTGCGCTTCGCCCGCGTGCTGGCCGTGCTCACGCGCGCCGCCGCGCTGCAGCCGGACGAAGCCGCGACCGCGCTGACCGAGCTTTCGCGCGAGGTGCGCGACGAAGGTTTCGACGTCGAGGCGGCGTGCAACCTGCTCACGCTGGTCTCCCAGCTGGGCGCCGCCGGCGTGCCGGTGGAAGGCGCCGAGGTCACGATCGACGCGGTCGCGCTGCGCCACGGCACTTCGAAGGTGGCCACCGAACTGCTGGTGCGCAGCGCCGCGCTGCACGAGCCCTTTGCCGAACGCGTGCGGGCCAGCCACCACCAGGTGACCCAGCTCACCGAGCAGGCGCTGGCGCACAACCTGGCCGGCGACCCTGCCACCGCGGTGCGCAAGTTGCTGGCCGAGGCGCGCAACACGCTCAACGGAAAGCTGCTGGACAACGCGCGTTCGGTACTGCAGCGCCATCAGGACAAGATCGACGACGCCGCCGCCCTGGCCGGCGAGGTGGAACAGCTGCGCCGCCGCTACTGCAGCGGCAACCGGCTGCCGCTGGGCGACAACGGCCGCAAGGCGGGTGCGATGGCGCTGCGCACCAGCGCCGCGGTGCCGGCCGCCGAAGCCGCCGCCTGAGTCGGCCAGCGCCTCAGAACAGCGAACCCTGCCGTGCCTCGGCGCTGGCCGAAGGCGGTCGGAACTGCGTGAGGTCCAGTTCCATGCGTTCCTTGCCGTAGCCCAGGCGCAAGCAGGCCTTGTCGAAGCGCTGCCGCAGCAGTTCGGCCCACAGGCCTTCGCCCTTCATGCGCTTGCCGAAGCGGGGGTCGTTGTCGCGGCCGCCGCGCATGTCGTGCACGCGCGCCATCACGCGCTGGGCGCGTTCGGGGTAGTGCTGGTCCAGCCACTGGCGGAACAGCGGACTCACTTCCCAGGGCAGGCGCAGCACGATGCTGAAGGCGCGCGCGGCGCCGGCTTCGCGCGCCGCCTCGAGCACGCGTTCGAGTTCGGGCTCGTTGAGAAACGGGATCACCGGCGAGACGCTCACGCCCACCGGCACGCCGGCCCTGGCCAGCGTCTCGATCGTGCGCAGGCGCCGGTGCGGCGCCGCGGCGCGCGGTTCCAGCACCCGCGCCAGCGCCGGGTCCAGCGTGGTGATGGACACGTAGACGGCGGCCAGCCGGTCGGCCGCCAGCGGGGCGATCAGGTCGAGGTCGCGTTCGACGAGGCTGGACTTGGTGATGATCGAGAACGGGTGCTTCGCCTCGGCGAGCACCTCGATCACGGCGCGCGTGATGCCCAGCCGACGCTCGGCGGGCTGGTAGGCGTCGGTCACCGATCCGATGTTCAGCAGCAGCGGCTGGTAGCCGCGGGCGCGAAGCGCTTCGCGCAGGCGTTCGGCCGCATTCGCCTTGGCGACGATGCGGGTCTCGAAATCGACCCCGGGCGACAGGTTCAGCCAGCTGTGCGTCGGGCGCGCGTAGCAGTAGACGCAACCGTGTTCGCAGCCGCGGTAGGGGTTGATGGAGAGATCGAATCCGATGTCCGGAGAGTCGTTGCCGGCCAGGATGGTCTTGACCCGCTCTTCGATGATCTTCGTCTCGGGGCCGACGCGTTCTTCGGTGGCGGCCTGCTCCAGCGTGCCCCACCCGTCGTCATACGGTTCGCGCGGGTCGCTGGTGAAGCGGTGTTCGATGGCCCAGGCGGTGCCGCGGCCCTTGAGAGCGGTGGTGGCAGGCGGCGGCTTCGCAGGCATACTGTAAATATATACAGCCTTCCTGCCCCGCCACAAGCGGGGTCAATGCCGGTCTTCAGTACTCGCTGGAACTGCCCGGCGCCAGGTTGTCGAACTTGGTGAGCGGCTTCAGGAAGGTCAGCTTCACGGTGCCGACGGGGCCGTTACGCTGCTTGGCGATCACGATCTCCGCCACGCCCGGTTCCTTGCTGTCCTTGTTGTAGTAGTCGTCGCGGTAGATGAACATGATGACGTCGGCGTCCTGCTCGATGGCGCCCGATTCGCGCAGGTCGCTCATCATCGGCCGCTTGTCGTTGCGCGTCTCCACGCTGCGGTTCAACTGCGACAGCGCGATCACCGGGCACTGCAGTTCCTTGGCCAGTGCCTTCAGGCCGCGCGAGATCTCGCCCAGTTCGGTGGCGCGGTTCTCGTCGCCGCTGGCGCTGCCGCTCATCAGCTGCAGGTAGTCGATGACGATCAGCCCCAGGGTGCCGAACTGGCGTGCCATGCGGCGCGCGCGCGCACGCAGTTCGGAGGCGGTGAGTCCGGGCGTCTCGTCGATGAAGATGCGCGCCTGCTTGAGCTTGTCCACCGCCTCGGCCAGGTGGCCCCATTCCATGTCCGTCAGGCGGCCGGTGCGCAGGTGCGTCTGGTCGATGCGGCCGAGTGCGCCCACCAGGCGCAGCGCCAGCTGCGAGGCGCCCATTTCCATCGAGAACACCAGCACCGGCAGCTCTTCCTTCACCGCCACGTTCTCGGCGATGTTGAGCGCGAAGGCCGTCTTGCCCATCGAAGGGCGCGCCGCCAGCACGATGAGGTCGCCCTTCTGCAGGCCGGCGGTCATGCTGTCCAGGTCGTAGAAGCCCGAGCGCACGCCGGTCACGTCCTCGGCGCCGTTGTCGTGCAGTTCGTTCACGCGGTCGAGCAGGTCGACCACCAGCTTGTCGATCGAGTGGAAGCCCTGCTTCTGGCGCGAGCCTTCCTCGCCGATCTGGAACACGCGGCCTTCGGCCTCGTCGAGGATCTGGCCCACCGCCCGCCCCTGCGGGTTGAAGGCGTTGGTGGCGATCTCGTCGGCGGCGGCGATCAGCTTGCGCAGGATGGCGCGTTCGCGCACGATCTCCGCGTAGCGGCGGATGTTGGCCGCGCTGGGCACGCTCTGCGCCAGCGCGTTCAGGTAGGCCAGCCCGCCCGCGTCTTCGGCCTTGCCCAGGCTCTGCAGCTGCTCGAAGACGGTGATGACGTCGGCCGGCTTGCTGTGGTTCACCAGGCCGGAGATGGCGGCGAAGATCAGCCGGTGTTCGTGGCGGTAGAAGTCGCTTTCGGTCAGCAGGTCGGCGGCGCGGTCCCAGGCCAGGTTGTCCAGGAGCAAGCCGCCCAGCACGCTCTGCTCGGCTTCCACCGAATGCGGCGGCACGCGCAGGCGCGCCACGTCGTCGTCGCGGCGGCCGGCATCACGGGGGTCGAAGACTGCTGACATGGGGACAAGCCTGTGGAGAAGCGGCGCAGGGGCGGTGGAAAACTCGATCCCCGGAAATGCGGAAGGCCGGCAGAGCCGGCCTTCTGTCGAGCAGGAAGCTTAGCGCGGTTTATTCGGCCTGCGCCACCACCTGCACGCTGACTTCGACCACCACGTCGCCGTGCGGCGCCACGCTCACCACGTGGTCGCCCACCGTCTTGAGCGGGCCGTTGGGCATGCGCACCTGGCTCTTGGCGATGGCCAGGCCCGACTTGGTCAGCGCCTCGGCGATGTCGTGGTTGGTGACGGAGCCAAACAGGCGGCCGTCGACGCCGGCCTTCTGCGCGATGCGCACCGTCTTGCCGGCGAGCGATTCGCCCAGCTGTTGGGCGGCGGCCAGCTTGGCGGCGGCGGCCTTTTCCAGGTCGGCGCGGCGCTCGGCGAATTCCTTGATCGCGGCCTCGGTGGCGCGGCGCGCCAGCTTGGTCGGGATCAGGTAGTTGCGCGCGAAACCTTCCTTGACCTTGACGACGTCGCCCAGGTTGCCCAGCTTGGCGACCTTTTCCAGCAGGATCACTTGCATGGCGGTTCTCCTGTCAGACCTTGTGCTGGTCGCTGTACGGCAGCAGCGCGAGGTAGCGCGCGCGCTTGATGGCCGTGGTGAGCTGGCGCTGGTAGAACGCGCGCGTGCCCGTCAGGCGGGCCGGCGTGATCTTGCCGTTCTCGCCGATGAAGTCGCGCAGGGTGTCGATTTCCTTGTAGTCGATCTCTTCGACACCGGCGACGGTGAAGCGGCAGAAGCGCTTGCGGCGGAACAGCAGCGACTGGCTGCTGCGCTTCGGGCGCTTGTCCTTCGAGAATCGGCCTTTGCCGCGGGGAGGAGGCATGTGTTTTCTCCTGGAAAACGGTTCTGTTGATGCTCAGATGAGTTCGGTGATGTGCATTCGCAGGCCGCGTCCGTTGCGCGTGGCTGCCAGGAAGCCGGCGAAGACGCCTTCGCTGCCCAGCGCCAGCGCCGCCAGCGGCTGCGTGATCGCCCCGATCGCCAGCGCTTTCATCTCCATCGAGACCTTGCGCGGCTGGCCGTCTTCGCTGACCTCGGACTCGTGCTTCAGGCTCAAGTCCAGGGCCGGCAGTCCGGCCGGGGTGTAACGCAGCGCGCCCCGTTCCACCAGTTGCGCCGACAGAACCAGCCGGTTCATGCGTGCGCGAAGCGGGAAACGATCGCGGCCGCCGCAGCCGTCAGGCCGCGGCCTCTGCCTGGGCCGCCTTGCGCGATTCCTCGCGCTCGACCGCCTTCATCATCACCGACGGCGTGGTCTCGGCCTTCGCCTTGCGCACCGTCATGTGGCGCAGCACGGCGTCGTTGAAGCGGAAGCCCGACTCCAGTTCGGCCAGCACCTCGTTGCTGCACTCGATGTTCAGGCACAGGTAGTGCGCCTTCGCGAGCTTCTGGATCATGTAGGCCAGCTGGCGCCTACCCCAGTCTTCCACGCGGTGCACCTTGCCGCCACCGGCGGACACCAGGTTCTTGTAGCGTTCCAGCATGGCCGGAACCTGTTCGCTCTGGTCCGGGTGGATCAGCAGCACGATCTCGTAATGACGCATCGGATCTCCTTGTGGTTTCCTCTCGTTCGAGAAGGAAGCCGCCGTCGGGAAGCGTCCGGTCTCAACGACCGTTCCCGTGGCGGCAAGAAGGGAAAGCCCGCGAGTATAGCCGAAGTGATCAGGTTGCCGGCTCGCGCGGGTCGCGCAGGCGCTCCACCAGCGCCTGCTCGGAAGCCGGCGGCGGCGCCGTCAGCCAGCTGGCCACCAGCATGGCCGCGAACGAGGCCGGCACCCCGAAGACGCCGGCCGCGATGGGCGTGATGCCGAACCAGGTGCAGTCGGCCAATGGCCGCATCACCCCGAACAGCCCGCGCAGCCAGGGCTGGGTGGTGGCCATGTAGTAGCCGGTGACCCCCAGCCCGGCCAGCATGCCGGCGACACAGCCCCAGTGGTTCGCGCGTCTCCAGAAGATGCCCAGCACCAGCGGCGGGAAGAAGGTGGCCGCCGCCAGCGAGAACGCCGCCGCCACCAGGAACAGGATGTCGGCGATCTTCAGCGACGCCACGTAGGCCGCCGCCAGAGCCACCACCAGCAGCAGCACCTTGGACACCGCCACCCGGCGCGAACCCGGGCGCTGCGGCTCGATGATGCGGTAGTACAGGTCATGCGAAAGCGCGTTGCTGATGGTCAGCAGCAGTCCGTCGGCGGTGGACAGCGCCGCCGCCAGGCCACCGGCGGCCACCAGGGCCGAGATCACGTAGGGCAGCCCGGCGATCTCCGGCGCGGCCAGCACGACGATGTCGGCGCCGATGTGGATCTCGCCCAGCTGCAGGATGCCGTCTCCATTCACGTCGGCGATCTGCAGCAGCGATGGGTCCACCTTCGCCCAGCCGGCGATCCACGCCGGCAGGTGGTCGATCGGCGTGCCCACCAGCGACTGGAAGACCTCGTGCTTGACGAGCAGCGCCAGCGCCGGCGCACTGAGGTAGAGCGCGCAGATGAAGAGCAGCGTCCAGGCCACCGAGCGCCTTGCCTCGCGCACGGTGGGCGTCGTGTAGTAGCGCGTCAGGATGTGCGGCAGCCCGGCGGTGCCCAGCATCAGGCAGAACACCAGGGCCAGGAAGTTGCGCCGCGAAGCGCCTTCGGGGCCTTCGGCGTCGGCGGTGGCCGGGCCGGCAAAGGGCGTGGCGTGCGGCGGCATGCCGCCCAGCGGCTGCGCCCAGGCCTCGGCGGTGGCGCGTTCGTTCTCGTAGCGGCGGCGCGCTTCGTCCTCGGTGCGCGGCAGCGCGGCCAGGAAGCGGCGCGCGGCCTGCACTTCCACCAGGGGCGCCGGTTCGGCCGTGAGGTCACGCACGCGCTTCTCGGCCGCGGCCCGGTCGGCGGCCATCGCGGTCGGCACGTCGTTCAGCTTGGCGGCGGCGTCGCTGGCGCGCTGGCGGTAGATCTCGATGACCTGCTGCTCGCGCGGGTCGGCGGCGATCTGGAACTCGCGCTCGGTCACGTCCTTCAGCACGCTGCCGAAGCCGGCGTGCGGCAGCGGGTTGCCGGTGACCTTGTAGGACAGCCAGACCACCGGCACCAGGAAGGCGACGACGAGGATGATGCACTGCGCCACCTGGGTCCAGGTGACGGCGCGCATGCCGCCCAGGAAGCTGCACACCAGCACGCCACCCAGGCCGACGAAGATGCCGATCTCGAACCCGAAGCCGGTGAAGCGCGCCGTGATGAGGCCGACGCCGTAGATCTGCGCCACCACGTAGACGAAGGACACCAGTACCGTGGCCCACAGCCCCACCAGGCGCGGCAGGCTGCCGCCATAGCGCGCGCCCAGGAAGTCGGGGATCGTGTACTCGCCGAACTTGCGCAGGTACGGCGCCAGCAGCAGCGCCACCAGGCAGTAGCCGCCGGTCCAGCCCATCACGAAGGCCAGGCCGTTGTAGCCGCCCAGGTAGAGCGTGCCCGCGAGGCCGATGAACGAGGCCGCGCTCATCCAGTCGGCAGCGGTGGCCATGCCGTTGTAAAACGCCGGCACGCGGCGCCCGGCGACGTAGTACTCGGCCGAATCGGAGGTGCGGCATCTCAGGCCGATGGCCGCGTACAGCACCACCGTGGCCAGCAGCATGGCCAGGCCCAGCAGGTTGCGGCCCATGCCCATGCGTTCCAGCAGCGCCAGCCCGCCCAGGAAGGCCAGCAGTCCCACCAGGAAGAGCGCGTAGGCGCGGTCCAGCCGGCGCCGGAACGCGCCGTCAGTCGCGGTGCTCGACGAGCCCGCCATCGAGCTTCTCCACGCGCCAGATGTAGACGACGACGATCGCCACGTAGACCACCAGCGCCCCCTGCGAGGCGACCCAGAAGCTGAACGGCGTGCCGAAGAACTCGAACCGGAGCTCGCGCGCGAAGAACGCGACGCCGAAGGTGACGGCGAACCACAGCGCGAGCAGCACGCCGATCAGGCGCCGGTTGCGGCGCCAGAAGCGCTGGGCGCGCTGCTCGGTGGCGGCCGGCCCTTCGGTCATCGGGCGGCCAGGCGCTGCCAGGTCTCCACCACCGTGTCGGGGTTGAGCGAGATCGAGACGATGCCCTCGGCCGCCAGCCAGTCGGCGAAGTCCGGGTGGTCGCTGGGGCCCTGGCCGCAGATGCCGATGTACTTGCCGGTGGCGCGGCAGGCCGCGATGGCGCGCGAGATGAGCGCCTTCACCGCCGGGTCGCGTTCGTCGAAGTCGTGCGCCAGCTGTTCCAGGCCGGAGTCGCGGTCCAGCCCCAGCGTGAGCTGGGTCAGGTCGTTGGAGCCGATCGACATGCCGTCGAAGTGCTGCAGGAACTGGTCGGCCAGGATCGCGTTGCTGGGCACCTCGCACATCATGATGAGGCGCAGCCCGTTGGTGCCGCGCTTCAGGCCGCGTTCGGCCAGCATCTGCGTCACGCGCTCGGCCTGCTTCACGGTGCGCACGAAGGGCACCATGATCTCCACGTTGGTGAGGCCCATCTCGTTGCGCACCCGCTTCAGCGCTTCGCATTCCATCGCGAACGCGTCGCTGAAGTCGCCGCTGATGTAGCGGCTGGCGCCGCGGAAGCCCAGCATCGGGTTCTCTTCGTCCGGCTCGTAGCGCGTGCCGCCGATGAGCTTGCGGTATTCGTTGCTCTTGAAGTCGGACAGCCGCACGATCACCGACTTCGGGTAGAACGCCGCCGCGATGGTGGCCACGCCTTCGGTCAGCTTGTCGACATAGAAGGCGCGCGGGCTGGCATGGCCGCGCGCCACCGATTCGACCGCCTTCTTCAGCTCGGGGTCGATGTTCGGATAGTCGAGGATCGCCTTCGGGTGCACCCCGATGTTGTTGTTGATGATGAATTCCAGCCGCGCCAAGCCGACGCCCGAGTTCGGGATCTGCGAGAAGTCGAAGGCCAGCGTCGGGTTGCCGACGTTCATCATGATCTTGATCGGGCAGTACGGCATCTCGCCGCGCTTGACCTCGAGGATCTCGGTCTCCAGCAGACCGTCGAAGACGTAGCCGGTGTCGCCTTCGCTGCAGGCCACGGTGACCAGCGCGTCCTCGTGCACGCGCTCGGTGGCGTCGCCGCAGCCCACCACCGCCGGGATGCCCAGCTCGCGCGCGATGATCGCCGCGTGGCAGGTGCGGCCGCCGCGGTTGGTGACGATGGCGCTGGCCTTCTTCATCACCGGCTCCCAGTTGGGGTCGGTCATGTCGGTGACGAGCACGTCGCCCGGCTGCACGCGTTCGATCTCGGCGATGCTGCGCACCAGGCGCACCGGGCCGGTGCCGATCTTCTGGCCGATGGCACGCCCTTCGGTCAGCACGGTGCCGCTGCCCTTCAACTTGTAGCGGTGCTCGATCTTGGCGTCGGCCTGGCTCTTCACCGTCTCGGGCCGCGCCTGCAGGATGTAGATCCTGCCGTCGGCGCCGTCCTTGCCCCATTCGATGTCCATCGGGCGGCCGTAGTGCTTCTCGATGATGAGCGCATAGCGCGCCAGCTCGATCGCGTCGCCGTCGGTGATGGCATAGCGGTTGCGCTGCTCGGGCGGGTTGTCCACCGTCTTCACCAGCCGGCCGCTGGCGGCCTTCTCGGCTTCGTTGGCGAACTCCATGCGCTGCAGCTTGCTGCCCAGCGCGCGCCGGATGATGGGGAACTTGCCCGCCGCGATCGCCGGCTTGAAGACGTAGAACTCGTCGGGGTTGACCGAACCCTGCACCACCGTTTCGCCGAGGCCGAAGCTGGCGGTGATGAAGACCACGTCCTTGAAGCCGGACTCGGTGTCGATGGTGAACATCACGCCGGCGGCACCGAGGTCGGAACGCACCATGCGCTGCACGCCGGCCGACAGCGCCACCTCGGCATGGGTGAAGCCCTTGTGCACGCGGTAGCTGATCGCGCGGTCGTTGTAAAGCGAGGCGAAGACCTCCTTCATGTGAAGCAGCACCTCGTCGATGCCGTTCACGTTGAGGAAGCTCTCCTGCTGGCCGGCGAAGCTGGCGTCGGGCAGGTCCTCGGCCGTGGCCGAGGAACGCACGGCGAAGCTCGCGCCCGGGTTGTCGGCCGCCAGCAGGTGGAACTGGGTGCGGATGGCGGTTTCCAGTTCGGCCGGGAACGGCGTCGCGACGATCCAGCGCCGGATCTCGGCGCCCGCCTCGGCGAGCGCGCGCACGTCGTCGACGTTGAGCGCGGACAGCCGGTTCTCGATCCGCTCGGCCAGGCCACCCGCCTTCAGGAAGAGCCTGAAGGCGTGCGCCGTGGTGGCGAAACCGCCGGGCACCCGCACGCCGGTGGCGGCCAGCTGGCTGATCATCTCGCCGAGGCTGGCGTTCTTGCCGCCAACCACCTCGACGTCGGTCATCCTCAGTTGTTCGAACGGTACGACCAGGGCGGTCGCGTGAGGTGCCTGAGACATGGGAAAGCTCCGTGATGTGGGGAAACCGGTGCTTCCGCATGGACGAACGGTGCCCGCGCTCCGGCGCTTTGTGCTTCTTGGGGTCGGCGGGAGGGGCTCACGTTGCGGGCGGCTGCTGTTGCGGCGGGATTCTACGGAGTTCCATGCTTATCATGGGCCATGCCAGAACGCAGCGTGTTCTTTGTCTCGGACGGTACCGGCATCACGGCCGAGACCTTCGGCAATTCCATCCTGGCCCAGTTCCCGGCCAAGCCGCGCCACGTGCGGCGCCCCTTCATCGAGACCGAGGAGAAGGCGCAGGCGGTGGTGGAGGAGATCAACGCCGTCGCCGAACGCGAAGGCCGGCGGCCGGTGGTCTTCATCACCCTGGTGAACGACGCCGTGCGCGCCATCGTCACCGGGCCGGGCTGCAAGGGCTTCGTGCTGGACATGTTCTCGGCCTTCGTCGAACCGCTGGAAGTGGAATTCGGGGTCAAGAGCAACCACCGCATCGGCCGCTTCAGCGACGCCAGCCAGAGCGCCGAGTACCACGACCGCATCGAGGCCATCAACTTCAGCCTCGCCCACGACGACGGGCAGAGCGCGCGCAACCTCGACATTGCCGACGTCATCCTGGTGGGCGTCAGCCGCAGCGGCAAGACGCCGACCTCGCTGTACCTGGCGATGCAGCACGGCATCAAGGCGGCCAACTACCCGCTGATCCCGGAAGACTTCGAACGCAAGCGGCTGCCTTCGTCGCTGGCGCCCTTCAAGCGCAAGTGCTTCGGCCTCACGATCGACCCCGAGCGCCTGGCCCAGATCCGCCACGAACGACGCCCCGGCAGCCGCTACGCCAGTCTGGAGAACTGCCGCTATGAGGTGAACGAGGCCGAAGCGATGATGCGGCGCGAAGGCATCGGCTGGCTGTCGTCGACCACCAAGTCGATCGAGGAGATCGCCACCACCATCCTGCGCGACATCCGGCCCGACCGGCTCATCTACTAGCGCTTTCGTACAGGCAGATCGCCGCCGCCGCGGCCACGTTGAGCGATTCCTCGCCGCCCGGCTGCGGAATGCGCACCGTCAGCGCGCAGCGCGCCGCCAGCGCCGGCGCGACGCCTTGACCTTCGTGGCCGAAGACCCAGGCGCAGGGCCGCGGCAGGGCCGCTTCGCGCAGGGTGGCGCCGGCGTGCGAACTGGTGGCCACCAGCGGCACCTGCAGCGCGTCCAGCGCCGCTTCGTCCAGCCCTTCGGCCAGCCGCAGCGCGAAATGCGCGCCCTGCCCGGCCCGCAGCACCTTGGGTGACCACAGCGCGGCCGTGCCCTTGAGCGCCAGCACCTGCGCCACGCCCAGCGCGGCGGCGCTGCGCAGGATGCTGCCCACGTTGCCGGCGTCCTGCAGGCGGTCCAGCACCACGGTGGCGGCGCTGGAACGGACCTCGCCCGTCGCCGGCGCCGCGACCAGGAAACCGATGCGGGCTGGCGATTCCAGCCCGCTCAGGCCGGAGAACACGGTGTCGGCGACCACGTTCACCTGCGGCGCCCAGGCGGCCAGGTCGCGCAGTGCGGCGTCGGCCGCCCAGGCGCTTTCGGCCACCAGCGCCTGCAGCGCCGGCCGGCCGCGCGCGCGCAGTGCGCTGCAAAGGTGCTCGCCTTCCAGCCACAGCTCGCCGGCGCGCCGGTACGCGCTGCCGTCCTGCGCCAGCCTGCGCACCTGCGCCACCAGCGGGTTGTGGCGCGACTGGATGGAACGGGGCGGATTCATCGGCCCTCGATCACCTGGCGCACGGGCGCGTAGCTGCGGCGGTGGGCCGGGCAGGCGCCGTGCAGGCGCAGCGCTTCCAGGTGCTCGGGCGTGGGGTAGCCCTTGTGGCCGTCGAAGCCGTACTGCGGCCACTGCGCATGCAGTTCGGCGCACAGGCGGTCGCGCTGCACCTTGGCGACGATGGACGCGGCCGAGATGGCCGGCACCTTGGCGTCACCCTTGACGATGGCCTCGGCCGGCATCTTCAGCACCGGCAGGCGATTGCCGTCCACCAGCACCTGCTGCGGCAGCAGGCGCAGGCCTTCGACGGCGCGGCGCATCGCCAGCAGCGTGGCCTGCAGGATGTTCAGGCGGTCGATCTCCTCCACGCTGGCCAGGCCCACCGAGACGCACAGCGCCTTGGCGCGGATCTCGTCGTGCAGCCGCTCGCGCCGCAGCGCGGTGAGCGTCTTCGAATCGGCCAGGCCGGCAATGCGGTGCAGGTCGTCCAGGATCACCGCCGCCGCCACCACCGGCCCGGCCAGCGGACCGCGGCCGGCTTCGTCGACGCCGGCCACCAGTCCGGGCGCGTGCCAGCCCAGGCCCAGTTGCTCAGGCGCCTTCGAGGACTTGCGCGATGGCATCGGTGGCGGCGCGTGCGGTGTCGCGCTTCAGCAGATGGTGCAGGTCGGCGAAGCGGCGCGCCAGCGCGGCACGGCGCGCCGGGTCGTCCAACCAGCCCTGCACCGCGTCGGCCAGCAGGTCCGGCGTGCAGCGGTGCTGGATGAACTCCGGCACCACGAATTCACCCGACAGGATGTTGGGCAGCCCGAACCAGGGTTGGTAGGCCATGCGCTTCATGATCTGCCACGACAGCGCCGCCATCCGGTAGCCGATGACCATCGGCCGCTTGAACAGCGCCGCCTCCAGCGTGGCGGTGCCGCTGGCGATGAGGGTCACGTCGCAGGCGGCCAGCGCCTCGTGGGAACGGCCTTCCAGCAGCATGATCGGCACCGCGCGCGCGTGCTCGGCCACCAGCGGCTCGACCATCGCGCGCAACCCCGGCGCCAGCGGCAGCACGAAGCGCAGCGCCGGCTGCCGCCGGTGCAGCAGCGCCGCCGCCTGCAGGAAGGCGGGCGCGATGTGGGTGATCTCGCCGCGCCGGCTGCCGGGCAGCAGCGCCACCACGGTGTCGCCTTCGGCCAGCCCCAGCGCGGCACGCGCGGCGGCGCGCGGCGGATCGAGCGGGATCGCATCGGCCAGCGGGTGGCCGACGAAGCTGGCCGCCACGCCGTGGCGCTGCAGCAGTTCGGGCTCGAACGGAAACAGGCACAGCACGTGGTCGCAGCTGGCGGCCATCTTCTTCGCGCGCCCGCCGCGCCAGGCCCAGATCGAAGGGCACACGAAGTGGATGGTGCGCACGCCGGCCGCCTTCAGCTGCCTTTCCAGACCCAGGTTGAAGTCGGGGGCATCGACGCCGATGAAGGCCGCGGGGCGCTCCGCCAGCAGACGTTCGGCCAGCCGGTCTCGGATGCCCTTGATCTCGCGGTAGTGGCGCAGCGCCTCGGCGTAGCCGTGCACCGCCAGCTTCTCGCTCGGCCACCAGGGCTGGAAACCGGTGGCCTGCATGCGCGGCCCGCCGATGCCCTGGGTCTGCAAACCGGGCCAGCGGCCCTTCAAGGCCTCGATCAGCGCCGCGCCGAGAAGGTCGCCCGAAGCCTCGCCCGCGACCAGCGCCAGCCGCACGGCGACTTCAGCGCACGATGCCGCGCGTCGAAGCGGCGAGGAAGTCGAGCAGCATCGTGACGTCCGCGTCGCCGCCTTCCACCGTGCCGGCCAGTGCGCCGATGCGCGCCTTCGCGTCTTCCAGCGTCAGCCCTTCGCGGTACAGCAGCCTGTGCATCTGCTTGACGAGGGCGATGCGTTCCTTCGTGAAGCCGCGCCGGCGCAGCCCTTCGGCGTTGAAGCCGTGCACCGCCAGCGGGTTGCCGGAAACGGTCATGAAGGGCGGCACGTCTTGCGAGACGTGGCTCTGGAAGCCCGTCATCACGTGGGCGCCGACCCTGCAGAACTGGTGCACGCCGGTGAGGCCGCCGATGATGGCCCAGTCGGCCACGTGCACGTGGCCGGCCAGGGTGGCGTTGTTGGCCAGGATGCAGCGGCTGCCCAGCTGCACGTCGTGCGCCAGGTGCACGTAGGCCATGACCCAGTTGTCGTCGCCGACGCGCGTGACGCCCGCGTCCTGCGCGGTGCCGCGGTTGAAGTGGCAGAACTCGCGGATCGTGTTGCGGTCGCCGACGTGCAGTTCGGTCGGTTCGCCACGGTACTTCATGTCCTGCGGCGCGGCGCCGAGCACGGCGTGCGAAAAGATCCGGTTGTCACGGCCGATCGTCGTCGGCCCTTCGATCACGCAGTGCGAACCCACCGTGGTGCCGGCGGCTATGCGCACGCCGGCGCCGATCACCGCGTACGGCCCCACCGAGACGGTCGGATCCAGCTCGGCGGCCGCATCGACGATGGCCGTCGGGTGGATGAGCGTCATCACTGCACCTTGCGCATCGTGCACAGCAGGTCGGCTTCGGCGACGGTCTCGCCGGCGACGCTGGCGCGCGACTTGTACTTGTAGATGCCGGCCTTGTTGCGGTCGGCGAAGGCTTCGAGGATCAGCTGGTCGCCCGGCTCCACCGGCCGCTTGAAGCGCGCGCCGTCGATGCCGGCGAAGTAGACCACGGTGTCCTCGCCCGGGTCCTGGCCCAGCGTCTCGAACGACAGCAGCGCCGCCGCCTGTGCCAGCGCTTCCAGGATCAGGACGCCGGGCATCACCGGGCGCACCGGGAAGTGGCCCTGGAAGAAGGGCTCGTTGATGGTGACGTTCTTCAGGGCCTTGATGCGCTGGCCCGACTCGAACTCGACCACCCGGTCGACGAGCAGGAACGGGTAGCGGTGCGGCAGGCGCTTGATGATGCGGTGGATGTCCAGCAGGGGTGGGGTGCTCATGTCTTCCTCTCCAGCGCCCGCACCCGCTCGCGCAAGGCGTACAGCTGTTTCACGGTGGCTGCGTTCTTCTCCCAGGCGGCATTGTCATCGAACGGGAAGAACCCGCTGTAGACGCCTGGCTTGTGGATGGACCGGGAGATCACCGTGCCCACGCTCACGTGCACGTGGTCGGCGATCTGCAGGTGGCCCAGGATCATGGCCGCACCCGCGAAGGTGCAGTGGCGGCCGATGACGGTGCTGCCGGCCACCCCCACGCAGCCGGCCATGGCGGTGTGGGCGCCGATGCGGCAGTTGTGGCCGATCTGGATCAGGTTGTCGAGCTTGACGCCGTCTTCCACCACGGTGTCTTCCAGCGCGCCGCGGTCGATGCAGGTGTTGGCGCCGATCTCGACGTCGTCGCCGATGGCGACCGCGCCGAGCTGCTCGATCTTCACCCAATGCCCCTGCTCGGGCGCGAAGCCGAAGCCGTCGGCGCCGATGACGGCGCCGCCGTGCAGCAGGCCGCGGGCGCCGAAGCGGCAGCCGTCGGCCAGCATCGAACGCGGCTTGAGCACCGTGCCTTCGCCCACCACCGCGTCGGCCCCCACGTGGGCCTGGGCGCCGACCACGGCGCCGGCACCGATGCGCGCCCCCGCGCCCACGAAGGCGAGCGCGCCGACGCTGGCGCTGGGGTGCAGCTGAACGCCTTCTTCGACCACCGCGCTGGGGTGCACGCCGGCCACCGGCACGCGCCGCGTCTGCGCGGCCCACCACTGGGTGAGGCGGGCGAAGGCCAGGTAGGGGTCGGCGCAGACGATGGCGGCGCCGCGCGCGGCGGCCTCGTCGCGCACCGCCGGCGCCACGATCACGCAGCCGGCGGCGCTGCCGGCCAGCTGCGCGCGGTAGCGCGGGTTCGAAAGGAAGCTGATGGTCTGCGGCGTGGCGCCTTCCAGCGGGCCGATGCGCGAGACCGGCAGCGCCGGGTCGCCGATCAGTTCGCCGCCCAGCAATGCCGCCAGGTCACCGACGCGGGCCTGCACGGCGCGACCGCAAACCTACTTGCCCGGTGCCGCGGGGCCGTTGAGCGCCTTGATCACCTTCTCGGTGATGTCCACGCGCGGCCCGGCGAAGACGACTTCCTGCAGGATGACGTCGTACTTCTCGCTGTCGAAGATCTGCTTGATCACGCGGTTGGCGCGTTCGACGACGCCCGCCAGTTCCTCGTTCTTGCGCTGGTTCAGGTCTTCCTGGAACTCGCGGCGCTTCCTCTGCAGGTCGCGGTCGGACTCGACCAGTTCGCGCTGGCGGCGGCCGCGTTCGGCTTCGGAGAGGGTGGGCGCGTCCTTGTCCAGCTTGTCGGCGGCGGCCTTCAGCTTGGCGGACTGCTCCTGGAGTTCCTTCTCGCGCTTGCTGAATTCGGTCTCCAGCTTGGCCTGGGCGGCCTTGGCGGGCGCCGCTTCGCGCAGCACGCGCTCGCTGTTGACGTAGCCGATCTTGAGTTCCTGCGCCTGGGCGACCGGGGTCAGCGCCAGCAGCGCCGTCGCGCAGGACGCGATCGCGGCGAGCTTGGTGAATGGCGGCATCTTCATCAGAACGCGGTCCCGATCTGGAATTGGAATCTCTGGATTCTATCGTTGCGCTGCACCCGCACCGGCTTGCCGTACGAGAGCTGCAGCGGGCCCACCGGCGAGATCCAGGAAAGGCCCAGGCCGACGGAGGAGCGGATCGACGACCACTCCATCTGTTCGCTTTCGCGCCAGACGTTGCCGGCGTCGGCAAAGGCGAAGATGCGAAGCGTCTTGTCGTTGCCGGTGCCGGGGATGGGGAAGTAGAGCGAACTGTTCAGGTTCAGCCGCTTGGCGCCGCCGATGTAGGCGCCGGTGGGGTCGATCACGCCCAGCGAGCCCTGCTCGAACACGCGCACCGTGCCCAGGCCGCCGCCGTAGAAGTTCTTGAACACCGGGAACTGCTTGCCGCCCAGGCCCTTGCCGTACCCGAACTCGGCGTTCAGGCCCAGCGACATTCGGGCCGGCAGCTGGAAGTACTGCTGGGCCTGCACGTTGGTGCGCAGGTACTTCACGTCGCCGGCGATGCCCCACTCCACGTTCACGCGCTTGTAGGCGCCGGTGGTGGGCACCAGCACGCTGTCGCGGCCGTCGCGCTGCCAGCCCAGCGTGAGCGGCACGCTGTAGCTCACGGCACCGTACTGGGCGCGGTAGTTCAGGTACGAAAGCGGTATGCCGGCGCTGGTGCCGATTCGCGTCTGCTCGGCGCCGATGCCCAGGAAGACGGTGTCGAACTCCGAGAACGGCACCCCGAAGCGCACCGACATGCCAGGCGTGGACAGGTCGTAGCTGTCCCCCAGCTGGTTGAGCGGGCGGCTGGCGCGGTAGTAGATGTCGAAGGCGCGCGAGATGCCGTCCACCGTGAAGTACGGGTCCACCGAGCTCAGCACCAGCGTGCGGTAGGTCTTGGCGGTGTTGACCTCGATGCCCAGGTAGTTGCCCGAGCCGAAGATGTTGTCCTGGCGGATCGATCCGGTGAGAGAAAGCTTCTCGGCGTTCGAGTAGCCGGCGCCCACCATCAGGTTGCCGGTGGGCTTCTCCTCCACCTTGACGACCAGGTCCACCTGGTCGTTGGTGCCCGCCACCTCGCTGGTGTCGACGCTCACGTCCTTGAAGTAGCCCAGGCGGTCGACGCGGTCGCGCGAGAGCTTGATGCGGTTGCCGTCGTACCAGCTCGACTCGAGCTGGCGGAATTCGCGCCGCACCACCTCGTCGCGCGTGCGCGTGTTGCCGGCCACCTCGATGCGGCGCACGTAGACGCGGCGCGACGGGTCGGCCGACAGCACCACCACCACCTGGCTGCTGGCACGGTCGATCTCGGGCCGCTGGTCGACGCGCGCGAAGGCGTAGCCGTAGAGGCCGAAGCGGTCCTGGAACTGCTTGACGGTGTCGGAGACCTGCTCGCCGTTGTAGGGCGTTCCGGGGCGCACCTTCACCAGGGCCTTGAATTCGTCCTCCTTGCCCAGGTAGTCGCCTTCCAGCCGCACCGCCGTCACCGTGTAGGGCTGGCCCTCGCGGATCGAGATGGTGATGGTGATGTCCTGCTTGTCGGGCGAGATCGTGACCTGGGTCGACTCGACCTGGAATTCCAGGAAGCCGCGGTTCAGGTAGAACGCGCGCAGCGTCTCCAGGTCGGCGTTCAGCTTGCTGCGCGAATAGCGGTCGGCCTTCGTGTACCAGGTGAACCAGCCGCCGGGGTTCAGGTCCATCTGGTCGAGCAGGGTCGACTCGCTGAACGCCTTGGCACCGACGATGCGGATGTCCTTGATCTTCGCCGCGTCGCCTTCGTTCATCGTGAAGGTCAGGTTGACGCGGTTGCGCTCGATCGGCGTCACCGTGGTCACGACCTCGGCGCCGTAGAGGCTGCGCGAGAGGTACTGGCGCTTGATCTCCTGCTCGGCACGGTCGGCCAGCGCCTTGTCGAAGGGCAGGCCCTCGCCGATGCCGGTGTCCTTGAGCGACTTGATCAGCGGGTCCTTGTCGAATTCCTTCAGGCCGACGAAGGTGATGGAAGCGATGATGGCCCGCTCGTCGACGATGACGGTGGCCACCTTGCCTTCGATCTCGATGCGAACGTCCTTGAACAGGCCCAGCGCGAACAATGCGCGCAGCGCGGCCGCGCCCTTGTCGTCGTTGTAGGTGTCGCCGATGCGGAAGGGCAGCGCCGCGAACACCGTGCCGGGGTCGGTGCGCTGCAACCCTTCGATGCGGATGTCCTCGATGGTGAAGGGCGTGACGGCATGGGCCGACGGCAGCGCGAACGCCGCCGCCGCCACGAAGATCGCTGCCACCGGGCGCAGCGGGGCGGGAGGGAAACCAAGGGACATCGAGAGGGGGAACTCAGTGCGGATCAGTGCAGGACGAGCAGGCGCGACCAGTCGAAGCGGGTGATGTCGTTGAACAAGGCCACCGACATCATCACCAGCAGCACCGCAATGCCGCCGCGCTGCAGCCGTTCCAGCCATTGCTCGGACACCGGCCGCCCCGTGATCGCCTCGAAAATGTAATACATCAGGTGACCGCCATCGAGCACGGGCACCGGCAGCAGGTTCAGCACGCCCAGGCTCACGCTCACCAGCGCCAGGAAGCCCAGGTAGTAGGCCAGTCCCTGCTGCACCGACTGGCCGGCGTAGTCGGCGATCGTGAGCGGTCCCGACAGGTTCCTGATCGACGCCTGGCCCACCAGCATGCGGCCCAGCATGCGTACCGTCAGCGCCGAGATTTCCCAGGTGCGTTCGGCGCCCTTGACCAGGCCGTCGACGAAGCCGTGGCGCACCTTCACGAACTCGGGGCCCTGGAAGATGGCGTCGACGCGCCCGATGCGGCGTTCGCCTTCGGTCAGCACGCGCGGCGTGATCTGCAGTTCCAGCGTCTGGCCGCCGCGTTCCACGCGCCAGGTCTGCGCCGCCGCGGTCGCGCCCTGCACGCTGGCGCGGATGCGTTCCACCACCTGCGAGGCATCCGCCACGGCCACGCCGTCGATGGCCAGCACGCGGTCGCCGCGCTGCAGACCGCCGGCCGCCGCCGGCCCGCCGGCCCTGGCCTCCTGCACCCGCGCTTCGCTGAAGGGGCCGGGCATGCCGATGCGCTTCATGAGGCCGGAATCCACCTCGCCGGGGCCGACGCGTGCCAGGTCCAGCCGCACGGTGCGCGCGCCGTGGCCTTCGCGGTCGCTCACGCGCAGCTGCAGCACGCCGGCATGCAGCGCCGCCTGGGTGATTAGCCAGCGCAGGTCGGACAGCGAAGACACCGGCTGCCAGTCTTCGCCTTCCGGTGCCGATTCGCGCACCCAGTCGCCGCCGCGCAGGCCCGAGGCTTCCACCAGGCTGCCGGCCGGCGGCGTGGCCAGCACGGCCTTGGGTTCGTCGACGCCCAGCCAGTGCGCGGCGGCGTACAGCAGCACGGCCAGCAGCAGGTTGGCCAGCGGCCCCGCGGCCACGATGGCGGCGCGGCGCGAAAGGGGCTGGCGGTTGAAGGCGCGGTGAAGTTCCTTCGCGTCGACCGGGCCTTCGCGCTCGTCGAGCATGCGCACGAAGCCGCCCAGCGGCAGCGCGCAGACCACGAACTCGGTGCTGTCGGCGTCGCGCTGGTGCTTCCAGAGCACGCGCCCGAAGCCGACCGAGAAGCGCAGCACCTTCACGCCGCAGGCCACCGCCACGCGGTAGTGGCCGTATTCGTGCACGACGATCAGCACGCCCAGCGTGAGCAGGAAGGCCAGCAAGGTGGTCATGCAGTCAGCCCCTGGATGATGCGGCGCGCCTCGGCGCGCGCGTGTTCGTCGAGCTCGATCAGGTCGCCCACCGTGGCCACCGGGCCCAGGCGCGGCGCCATCGCCTCCACCGTGCCGGCGTTCACGCGGTGGATGGCGGTGAAGCCGATGCGGCGCTCCAGGAAGGCCGCCACCGCCTCTTCGTTGGCGGCATTCAGCACCGCGGTCGAACCGGCGGGCGCCGCCAGTGCGTCCCAGGCCAGCTGCATGCAGGGGAAGCGCACCGTGTCCATCGGCTCGAAGGTGAGCGCGGCCAGGGCGTGGAAGTCCAGCCGCGGCGCGCCCGATTCGATGCGTTCCGGGAACGACAGCCCG
The DNA here is from genome assembly GCA_044224175.1 of Rubrivivax sp. Lineage (GTDB taxonomy): Bacteria > Pseudomonadota > Gammaproteobacteria > Burkholderiales > Burkholderiaceae_C > Rubrivivax. The sequence goes on from JBGAKY010000059.1 coordinate 22,236, forward strand.
TAGGCGATGGGCACCCGCATGTCGGGCGTGCCCAGCTGCGCCAGCACGGACCCGTCACGGCACACCACCATCGAATGGATGATGCTCTGCGGGTGGATCACCACCTTGACCCGTTCGGGCGCGAGGTCGAACAGCCAGCGTGCTTCGATCACCTCGAGCGCCTTGTTCATCATCGTCGCCGAGTCGACCGAGATCTTGCGCCCCATCACCCAGTTCGGGTGCGCCACCGCCTGCTCGGGCGTCACGCCGTGCAGGGTGGCGGGGTCGCGCTGGCGGAACGGGCCGCCGCTGGCGGTGAGGATGAGGTGGTCGATGCGCTCGCCCCAGGCGCGGCGGTCTTCGGGCAGGCACTGGAAGATGGCCGAGTGTTCGCTGTCGATGGGCAGCAGCGTCGCCCCGCCCAGCTGCACCGCCTGCATGAAGAGCGCGCCGCCGACCACCAGGGCTTCCTTGTTGGCCAGCAGCAATCGCTTGCCGGCTCGCGCCGCCGCCATGCAGGCCGGCAGGCCGGCGGCACCGACGATGGCGGCCATCACGCTGTCGACGTCGGGCGCGGCGGCCAGCGCGGCGATCGCGTCGGCACCCACGTGCACTTCGGTCGGCGTGCCGGCCAGCGCGGCGCGCAGCGCCTGGGCGCGTTCCTCGGTGGGCACCACGGCCACGCGCGGGCGGAAGCGTCGGCACTGCGCCGCCAGTTCGTCCACGCGCTGGAAGGCGGTGAGACCGACCACCTCGAAGCGTTCCGGGTGACGTGCCACCACGTCCAGCGTGCTGGTGCCGACCGAGCCGGTGGACCCCAGGATGGCGATGCGTTGCCTGGCCATGGGCTTCACATCCAGGACAGCGCCAGCGCGGCCGGGAACACCGGCAGCAGCGCGTCGATGCGGTCGAGCACGCCGCCATGGCCCGGCAGCAGGCGGCTGGAGTCCTTCGCTCCGGCGGCGCGCTTGACGAGCGATTCGAACAGGTCGCCCACCACGCTCAGCCCGCACAGCGCCACCAGCACCACCGCCATGCCGAAGGGGCCGGCCAGCAGCGCCAGGTGGCTGTACAGGCTGGGGCCGTCGACGGCGAAGCGGCGGTCGATCCATTGCCACAGCAGCGCCAGCAGCAGCACGCCGGCCATGCCGCTCCAGACGCCTTCCCAGCTCTTGCCGGGGCTGATGGACAGCGCCAGCTTGCGGCGGCCGAAGGCGCGACCGCCGAAGTAGGCCGCCACGTCGGCCATCCACACGAGGCAGAAGATCGACAGCATGAAGTTGATGCCCAGCGCGCGCGCATGGCCCATGGCCAGCCAGGCCGCCCACAGCGCCGCCAGGCCCAGCCCCCAGCGCACCTGGCGCGGCAGCTTCGGCCATCCGGCCGGACCGGCGCGCAGCGCCAGCGCGCCGCCGGCCACCCACAGCAGCGCGGCCGCCCACCAGGCGGCCGAAGGTGCTTCGGTGATCCAGCCGGCGGCCACCGTGGCGGCACAGGCAGCCGCCAGCAGCAGACCCAGCAGCACCGGCGCGATGCCGGTGCCTTCGTTCAGGCGGCCCCACTCCCAGCCCGCGGCGGCGATGAAGACCAGCGTGAACAGCGCGAACGGCAGCTGACTCTTCACCGTGAGCGTGAGCAGGAAAGGAATCACCAGGGCCAGGGCGGTGATGACCCGCAGGCGCAGCATGCGGCTTCGCGGCGCTTCAGGTGCCGGCGGGCACCACGTCGGCGGCGTTGATGCCCCCGAAGCGGCGCTCGCGCTGTGCATAGGCGGACAGGGCGGCGTCGATCTCGGTCTCGCCGAAGTCGGGCCACAGGCAGTCGGTGAAGTACAGCTCCGAGTAGGCGGCCTGCCAGAGCAGGAAGTTGCTGATGCGCATCTCGCCGCCGGTGCGGATGAACAGGTCGGGGTCGGGCGCGAAGGACAGCGCCATGTGGCGGCCGAGGTAGTCCTCGTCCAGGTCGCCCGCCTTCACGCCCTGGGCGATGGCCTGGCGGCAGGCCTGCACCACGTCCCAGCGGCCGCCGTAGTTGAAGGCGACGATGAGCGTGATCTTGCGGTTGTGCTCGGTCAGCCCTTCGGCATGTTCCCAGGCCGCGCGCAGCTTGTCGGACACGGCACCGCGGTCGCCCACGATGCGGATGCGCACGCCGTCGTCGGCCAGCTTGGTGAGGTACTTGGTCACCGCCACCAGCACCAGGCTCATCAGGCCGGACACCTCTTCCGAGGGGCGCTTCCAGTTCTCGGACGAGAACGCGTAGACGGTGAGGTACTCGACGCCGCGCGCGGCGAAGGCGTTGACCGCGCGCACAAGCGCGTCCACGCCCTGCTTGTGGCCGAAGAAGCGCGGCATGTGGCGCTTGCGCGCCCAGCGCCCGTTGCCGTCCATCACGACGGCCACGTGGCGCGGCACGGCGGCGGGGCGGGGTTCGGGGTGGGAGGACATCGGCTCAGCGCGGTGGGGCGAAGGCCGTCAGACGGCCATCACCTCGGCTTCCTTGCCATGCACGAGCTTGTCGATCGCGGCGATGGTGCCGTCGGTCATGCGCTGCACCTCGTCCTGGGCACGGCGCTCCTCGTCTTCGGTGGCTTCCTTGTCCTTGAGCAGCTTCTTCAAGTGCTCGTTGGCGTCGCGCCGGATCGCGCGCACGTGGATCTTGGCTTCCTCGCCGGCGTGGCGCACGACCTTGGTGAGTTCCTTGCGGCGCTCTTCGGTGAGCGCGGGCATCGGCACGCGCAGCAGGTCGCCCTGCGAAGAGGGGTTCAGGCCCAGGTCGGACTCGCGGATCGCCTTCTCGATCTTGGCGCCCATGCCCTTCTCCCAGGGCTGCACGCTGATCGTGCGCGCGTCCAGCAGGGTGACGTTGGCCACCTGGCTGATCGGCACCATCGAGCCGTAGTAGTCGACATGCACCTGGTCCAGGATGCCGGGGTGGGCGCGGCCGGTGCGGATCTTCTGCAGCTCGTTCTTGAACGCTTCGACCGACTTGCCCATCTTCTCGGACGCGGTCTTCTTGATGTCGGGGATCGTGGACATGGGGCTGCTCATCGGGGGAGTCCTCGTCAAACGTGGACCAGCGTGCCTTCGTCCTCGCCCAGCATCACGCGGCGCAGCGCGCCCGGCTTGGTGATGCTGAAGACGCGGATCGGCAGCTTCTGGTCGCGGCACAGCGCGAACGCGGCCGCATCCATCACCTGCAGGTTCCTGGCGATCGCCTCGTCGAAGGTGATGCGCGAATAACGCGTCGCCGCGGGGTCGCGGTGCGGGTCGGCGGTGTAGACACCGTCGACCTTGGTCGCCTTGAGCACCACTTCGGCGCCGATCTCGGCGCCGCGCAGCGCGGCGGCGGTGTCGGTGGTGAAGAAGGGGTTGCCGGTGCCGGCGGCAAAGACCACCACCTTGCCTTCCTCCAGGTACTGGAGCGCCTTCGGGCGCACGTAGCTCTCGACGATCTGCTCGATCGCGATCGCCGACATCACGCGCGCCGTCATGCCTTCCAGCCGCATCGTGTCGGCCAGCGCCAGCGCGTTCATCACCGTGGCCAGCATGCCCATGTAGTCGGCGGTGGCGCGGTCCATGCCCACCGAGCCGCCGGCCACGCCGCGGAAGATGTTGCCGCCGCCGATGACCACCGCCACCTGGCAGCCCAGCGAGGTGATCTCCTGCACTTCGCGCACCATGCGCACGATGGTCGCGCGGTTGATGCCGTAGGCGTCGTCGCCCATCAGCGCCTCGCCCGAAAGCTTGAGCAGGATGCGCTTGTATGCCGGCATGCGGTAGGGGCTCCGTTTGGCTTGAAGTTCAACCGCGAGTGTAAGGGGGCCGGGGCCGGCCCCCTGTTTCAAGCAGGCGGGCCCTCACTGCCCCTTGGCGGCGGCAACCTGGGCCGCAACCTCGGCGGCGAAGTCGTCGGTCTTCTTCTCGATGCCCTCGCCCACCACGTACAGGGTGAATCCCTTCACCGTGGTGCCGGCCGCCTTGAGCATCTGCTCGACGGTCTGCTTGTCGTTCTTGACGAAGGGCTGGTTCAGCAGCGAGACCTCCTTCAGGAACTTCTGCACCGAGCCTTCCACCATCTTGGCGGCGATCTCGGCCGGCTTGCCGCTTTCGGCCGCCTTCTCGGTGGCGACGCGGCGCTCGAAGGCCACCAGGTCGGCGGGCACGTCGGCGGTCGAGAGCGCCTTGGGCTTCATCGCCGCCACGTGCATGGCCACGTCCTTGGCGGCGACGTCGCTGCCGTCGAATTCGACCAGCACGCCGATGCGGGTGCCGTGCAGGTAGCTGGCGAGCTTGCCGCCGCCGGCGTAGCGCTTGAAGCGGCGGATGGACATGTTCTCGCCGATCTTGCCGATCAGGCCCTTGCGCACGTCTTCCACCGTGGGGCCGAAGCCGTCCTGGCTGTAGGACAGCGCCGAGAGCGCCGCCACGTCGGCCGGGTTGTGCTGGGCCACGAGCACGGCGCAGGCTTTCACGAAGGCGAGGAACGAATCGTTCTTGGAGACGAAGTCGGTCTCGCAGTTGACTTCCAGCAGCGCGCCGGTGCTGCCGTCCACGGCCGCCGACACCACGCCTTCGGCGGCGATGCGCGAAGCGGCCTTGCTGGCCTTGTTGCCGAGCTTGACGCGCAGGATCTCCTCGGCACGACCCATCTCGCCGTCGGCCTCGGTCAGGGCCTTCTTGCACTCCATCATCGGCGCGTCGGTCTTGGCGCGCAGCTCGGCCACCATGCTTGCAGTGATTGCGGGCATTCCAGTAACTCCAGTCAGGGGCGCGCGGCGCCGGTCGAAGGGCTCGTCCGGCGGGCGCGGAACCGGCACGGCCGGAGGCTCACGGGCCCCGGCCGGCGGGCGTCAGGCTTCCTCGCGGACCTCGACGAACTCGTCGCTGCCCGAAGCGGCCGCCACGACTTCATTGGTGGCGTTGGCCTTGCCTTCGAGCACGGCGTCGGCCACCGCGCGCGCGTACAGCGCGACCGCCTTGGCCGAGTCGTCGTTGCCGGGGATGACGTAGTCGATGCCGGTCGGCGAGTGGTTGGTGTCGACGACGCCGATCACCGGGATGCCCAGCTTCTTGGCTTCGGCCACCGCGATCTTGTGGTAGCCGACGTCGATCACGAACATCGCGTCGGGCAGCGCGTTCATGTCCTGGATGCCGCCGATGTCCTTCTCGAGCTTGGCCAGCTCGCGGTCGAACAGCAGGGCTTCCTTCTTGATCATCTGCTCCATGCCGGCGTCCTTGGTCGCCTGCATGTCCTTGAGCTTCTTCAGGCTGCCCTTGACGGTCTTGAAGTTGGTCAGCATGCCGCCCAGCCAGCGCTGGTCGACGTAGGGCATGCCGCAGCGCTGCGCTTCCAGCGCCACCACCTCGCGCGCCTGGCGCTTGGTGCCGATCATCAGGATCGTGCCGCGGCGCGCCGACAGCTGGCGGATGAACTTGGTCGCCTCTTCGAAGAGCGGGAGCGTCTTCTCGAGGTTGATGATGTGGATCTTGTTGCGGTGGCCGTAGATGTACGGGGCCATCCGGGGGTTCCAGAAGCGCGTCTGATGCCCGAAATGGACACCCGCTTCCAGCATTTCACGCATGGAGACAGACATGGAAACTCCGAAGGTTGGGTCTAGAATCCCGGCGCTTCAATCGTGACCGTCTGCCGAGGCCTGCCAACACAAGTCAGGCCTTGAACGGACGGTGACGACACCTCAGGTCCACCGGGTTCGCGATTTGTTCGTCAAGAGCGCACGGCAGGACCCCGGCCCGAGACAAACCCGATGAGTTTAACACGCCCCGCTGCCACCGACCTCGTGGCGGCGCGCGACGAGATCCTGGCCGGCCGCCTCAGCACCCGCGCAGCGCTCGCCGCGGCCGAGGCCGCCGCCGAAGGGGCGCGCCACGCCTTCCTGCGCCGCTTCGACGCCCAGGCCCGCGCCACGGCCGACGCGACCGACGCCCTGCGGGCCGCAGGGGCGCCGCTGCCCCTGCTGGCCGGTCTGGCCGTGTCGGTGAAGGACCTCTTCGACGTGGCCGGCCAGCCCACCACCGGGGGTTCGGCCTCGCTGGCCGACGCCGCCCCGGCGGCGGCCGACAGCCCCGCCGTGGCCCGCCTGCGGGCCGCCGGCGCGGCGCTGGTGGGCCACACCAACCTCTCGGAGTTCGCGTTCTCCGGCCTGGGCCTGAATCCGCACCACGGCACGCCGGTGAATGCGGGCACGGCGGCGGTGGACGCCGCAACGGCGCGGGTGCCCGGCGGTTCCACCTCGGGCGGCGCCACCTCGGTGGCGGCGGGCGCGGCCTGGGCCGCGCTGGGTTCGGACACCGGCGGCTCGATCCGCATCCCGGCCGCGTTCCAGGGTCTGGTGGGCTTCAAGAACACGCAGGGTCTGACGCCGCTGGAAGGCTGCATCCCGCTGTCGACCTCGCTCGACACCACGTGCGCGATCACGCGCTCGGTTCGCGACGCGGTGCTGCTGCACGAAGTGCTGTCCGCGCGCCGCGTGAACCTGCCGCGCCGTCCGCTGGCCGCGCTGCGTTTCGTGCTGCCCACCACGCTGATGCTGGACGCGCTGGAGCCCGCCGTCGCCGGTGCCTTCGAACGCACCGTCGCCACGCTGCGTGCCGCCGGCGCGAAGGTGGAGGAACTGGCGCTGCCGCCGCTGGCCGAACTGGCCGCCATCAACGCCCAGGGCGGGCTGCCGGCCGCCGAGTCGTGGGCCTGGCATCGCGAGCGCCTGGCCGTGCGCGGCGACCGCTACGACCCACGCGTGGCACTGCGCATCCGGCGCGGTCAGGCCATGGGCGCGGCCGACTACATCGGCGTGCTCAACGCGCGCCGCGACTGGATCGCCCGCATGCGCCGGCTGCTGGCCGGCTTCGATGCCGCGCTCTCGCCCACGGTGCCCATGGTGGCGCCGCCGCTGGCGCCGCTGCTGGCCGACGACGAGGCCTTCTTCGCCACCAACGCGCGCGCCCTGCGCAACCCTTCTGCGGTGAACTTCCTCGACGGTTGCGCGCTGTCGCTGCCCTGCCAGCGCGGCGGCGAACTGCCGGTGGGACTGATGGTGTGGGCCGAAGGCGGCGCCGACGACCGCGTGCTGGCCGCCTCGCTCGCCATCGAGGCGGCGCTGGGCGCGACCCGCTGATGCGCGTCGCCATCGTCGGGGCCGGCATCGTCGGCGTCACCACCGCCTACGAACTGGCGGTCGACGGCCACGAGGTGAGCGTCTTCGAGCGCCGCCCGGCCGTGGCCAGCGAAACCAGCTTCGCCAACGCCGGCGTGCAGGCCCCGGGCTACGTCACGCCCTGGGCCGCGCCCGGCATGCCCTGGAAGGTGACGAAGCACCTGTTCTCGCGCCACGCGCCGGTGCGCGTGGGCCCGGGCGGCGTGGCGGGCAACCTGGGCTGGCTGTGGCGCTGGTGGCGCGCCTGCCGGCCTTCGGTGCACAACCCGAACCGCAGCGCCATGTACGCGCTCGCCCGCTTCAGCCGCGACCGCCAGGCCGAGCTGACGAAGGCGCTGCAGCTCGACTATGAACAGCGCAGCGGATACCTGGTGCTGTTGCGCGGCGTCTCCGAACTGACGCAGGCGCGCGGCGGCCTGAAACTGCTGGCCGAACTGGGCCTGGGTTTCGAACTGGTCGACGCCGACCGCGCGCGCCGCATCGAACCCGCGCTCAACCCCGACACGCCGCTGCGCGCCGCGATCCACCTGCCGCACGACGGCGTGGGCAACTGCCGCCAGTTCGCGCAGTTGATGAAGGCCGAGGCGCAGCGCCTGGGCGCGGACTTCCGTCTCGAGACGGACGTGCTGGGCATCGTGCCCGGCGCCCGGCCCGCACTGCGATTGGCGCGCCAGGAGCAGCCCTTCGATGCCGTGGTCGTGGCCGCCGGCGTCGATTCGGCACCGCTGCTGCGGCCGCTGGGCGTGAAGCTGCCGCTGCTGCCGGTGTACGGCTATTCGGTGACGGCGCCGCTGCGCATGGTGGAAGGCGTGGGGGCCATCGGCCCGCAGGCCGCGTTGATGGACGAGAAGTACAAGGTCGCCATCTCGCGCCTGGGTCAGCGCGTGCGCGTGGCGGGCAGCGCTGAAATCGGCGGCGGCCCCGGGGACTTCACGCCCGCCGCCATGGCCACGCTGTACAAGGTGCTGGAAGACTGGTTTCCCGGCGCCGCCGTGCAGGCACAGGCGCAGCAGTGGAAGGGCGCCCGCCCGATGCTGCCCGACGGCCCGCCGGTGCTGGGCGTCAGCGGCGCCCCCGGCGTCTGGCTGAACCTGGGCCACGGTTCCAGCGGCTGGGCCCTGGCCTGCGGATCGGCACGCGTGCTGGCCGAGCAGATGGCGGGGCGTGCCGCACCCGTCGACGTGGCACGGCTGGGCATCGAGCGCCTGCGCTGACGCGTACCATCGGCTGCGATGGACGACCCGGTCTTCGTCGATCCCACCCGCGGGCCTTGGCCGCTGCACGACAGCGCCGCTTCGCGCGCGGCCGAAGCCGCCGGCCTGGCCGCCAGCGGGCCGCATGTGCTGATGCAGCGGGCCGGCTTCGCGCTCGCGCGGATGGCCATTGCGCTGGTGCCGCACGCGCGAAAGGTGCAGGTGCTGGCCGGGCCGGGCAACAACGGCGGCGACGGTGTCGTCGCCGCGACGCACCTGCACCGCGCCGGGCTGGACGTTCACGCAGTTGCTGGGCGACCCCGCGAAGGCGCCGCCCGACGCCGCCGACGCGCTGCTGCGCGCTCGCGAATCCGGCGTGCGTCTGGCCGCCGAACCCACGCTCGAGCGGCCTGATCTCCAGATCGACGCCTTGCTCGGCCTGGGCAGCGCCCGCGCGCCCGCCGGCGCCATCGGCGAAGCGGTGCGGCGCCTCAGCGATTCGGCTGCGCCCGTGCTGGCGGTCGACCTGCCGACCGGCCTGCATGCGGACACCGGGCAGCCGCTGGGCGCCGATGCGGTGCGCGCCGACTGGACGCTCTCGCTGCTGACGCTCAAGCCCGGTCTCTTCACCGGCCAGGACGCGACCACGCAGGTGGCCTGGCTCGACCGGCTGGGCGTCGAGTCCGCCGGCGCCAGCGCCGAGCTGGTCGGCCCGCCGAAGGCCGTGCCGCGGCGCCACGCCCAGCACAAGGGCAGCTTCGGCGACGTGGCCGTGGTCGGCGGCGCACCAGGCATGGGCGGCGCGCTGCTGCTGGCGGCGCGCGCCGCACTGGCGGCCGGCGCCGGGCGCGTCTACGCCAGTGCGCTCGACGAACAGGCGACCTTGCTCGACACCCTGCACCCTGAGCTGATGCTGCGCCGCCGCTGGTGGACCGCGGCGCCCGCCGAGCTGAGCGCCGCCACCGTGGTCTGCGGTTGCGGTGGCGGCGACGCGGTGCGCGAGGTGCTGCCGGTGCTGCTGTCGAATGCGGGCCGGCTGGTGCTGGACGCCGACGCGCTGAACGCCGTGGCCGCCGACGGCGCATTGCAGGCCCTGCTGGCGGCGCGCGCCGGGCGCGGCCGGCCCACGGTGCTGACGCCACACCCGCTGGAAGCGGCGCGCCTGCTGGGCCGCGACACCGCCGCCGTGCAGGCCGGCCGCCTGGCCGCGGCGGCCGACCTGTGCCGCCGCTTCCGCTGCGTGGTGGTGCTGAAGGGCTCCGGCAGCGTGGTGGGCGCGCCGGACATGCCGCCGTCGATCAACCCGACCGGCAACGCGCTGCTGGCCAGCGCCGGCACCGGCGACGTGCTGGCCGGCTGGATCGGCGGTCTGCTCGCGCAGCTGGGCGACGCCCGCAGCGCTGCCATCGAAGGCGCCTGGACGCACGGCCGCGCCGCCGACCGCGCGGCCGCCCGCGGGCGCCGCGCGCCCTTCGCTGCCGGGGAGCTGATCGAGGCGATGCGCGCGCCCTGACGCGCGCCGGCCTTCAGCGCCGCTTCTTGGCCGCCGTCTTCGCCGGCCCCGGCTTGCGCTTGGCCGCCGCCGCCTTGCGTTCGCGCGCGGCCGCCTTGCCGCTGCGGTCGGCTTCGCGCAGGCTGGCGAGTTCCTCGGTCGCACTGGCCGCCGGCAACGGCGCGCCGCCGCGTTCGGAGCGGCCGCGCGAGAGCAGGCGTTCGCCCTCACCTTCGCGCACCATGCGGAAGTCGATCTTGCGCCCGTCCAGGTCGACCCGGCTCACCTGCACCCGCACGCGGGTACCGATGGCGTAGCGCACGCCGGTGCGTTCGCCGCGCAGTTCCTGCCGCGTCTCGTCGAAGCGGTAGTACTCGCCACCGAGTTCGGTGATGTGCAGCAGGCCGTCGACGTGCAGCGTGTCCAGCGTGACGAAGAGGCCGAAGCTGGTCGCCGCGCTCACGGTGCCGGTGAATTCCTCGCCCAGGTGTTCGCGCATGTAGCGGCACTTGAGCCAGGCCTCGACATCGCGCGAGGCTTCGTCGGCGCGGCGCTCGTTGGCGCTGCAGTGGATGCCAGCCGCTTCCCAGGCGGTGAGTTCCTGCGACAGGGGCTTGGCATGCTTGGCCGGCACCTTGCCGCCGCGCCGCACCTCGGGCACGCGCGACTTCGGGCTGGGCACCAGGTGGTAGCGGCGCGCGCCCAGCAGCGCCTTGATCACGCGGTGCACCAGCAGGTCGGGGTAGCGCCGGATCGGGCTCGTGAAGTGGGTGTAGGCCTCGTAGGCCAGGCCGAAGTGGCCGGCATTGGTGGCGGTGTACACGGCCTGCTGCATGGACCGCAGCAGCATGGTGTGGATCTGCTGCGCGTCGACGCGACCCTGGGTGGCCTGGGCGATGGCCTGCATCTCGCCCGGCGTCGGCTCGTCCGAGAGGTGCAGTCCCAGCCCCAGCGCCTTCAGATAGGCCTGCAGCGCGACGCGCTTCTCGGGCGTCGGCCCTTCGTGCACACGGTACAGCGAGGGATGCTCGGCCTGGGCGATGAAGTCGGCCGCGCAGACGTTGGCGGCGAGCATCGCCTCCTCGATCAGGCGGTGGGCGTCGTTGCGGGTGCGCGGCACGATCTTCTCGATGCGGCCGTTCTCGTCGCAGACGATCTGCGTCTCCACGGTGTCGAAGTCGATCGCGCCGCGCGTGCCGCGCTTCTTCAGCAGGGCGCGGAAGACCTCGTGCAGGTGCAGCAGGTGGGGCACCAGGTCGGCGCGCTTCAGCGCCTCGGGACCGCGCGTGTTGGCCAGCATGGCCGCCGCCTCGGTGTAGGTGAGGCGCGCGTGGGACCGGATGACGGCCGGGAAGAACTGGTACGCGTCCAGGCCGCCGTCCTGCGACACCAGCATGTCGCACACCATCGCGAGGCGTTCCTCGTTCGGGTTCAGCGAGCACAGGCCGTTGGACAGCTTCTCCGGCAGCATGGGGATCACGCGGCGCGGGAAATAGACCGAGGTGGCGCGCTCGTAGGCGTCCTCGTCGATGGGCTCGCCCGGCTTCACGTAGTGGCTCACGTCGGCAATGGCGACGACGAGGCGCCAGCCTTCGAAGGCGGTCTTGCCGCGGCCGCGCTTGAACGGTTCGCAATAGACGGCGTCGTCGAAGTCGCGCGCGTCCTCGCCGTCGATCGTGACCAGCGGCACGTCGGTGAGGTCGATGCGGTGCTTGCGGTCGGCCGAGCGGATGCGGTCGGGCAACGCCGCCGCCTGCGCCAGCGTCTCGGGGCTGAAGCGGTGCGGCACCTCGTACTTGCGCACCGCGATCTCGATCTCCATGCCGGCGTCGTCGATCTCGCCCAGCACCTCGGCCACGCGGCCTACCGGCTTGGAGTGCAGCGAAGGCGGCTCGGTCAGTTCGACCGAGACCACCTGCCCCACCGCGGCGCTGGCGGTGGCGTTCTTCGGGATCAGGATGTCCTGGCCGAAACGCCGGTCCTCTGGGGCGACGATCCACTGCCCGCCTTCGTGCAGCAGGCGGCCGATGATGGGCGTCTTCTTGCGCGCCAGGATGTCCAGCACGCGGCCTTCGGGGCGGCCGCGGCGGTCGAAGCGCATCACGCGCACGCGCACGCGATCGCCGTGCAGCACGCTGCGCATCTCCTGGGGCGCCAGGTAGATGGCGGGTTCGCCCTCGTCGGGCACGACGAAGCCATGGCCGTCGCGGTGGCCTTCGACCCGGCCTTCGACTTCACCCAGCAACGCAGTGGCCGGATGGGCGGGGGAACTTGAAGCGTCTTTTTCTTTGATGATAGAATCCTAGATTCTTGTGAGGCTGTGGAGAGAGACTTCTGCGGCTGAAGCGGGACACCTGCCCAGGTGGCGGAATTGGTAGACGCACTAGTTTCAGGTACTAGCGCTTAACGGCGTGGAGGTTCGAGTCCTCTCCTGGGCACCAGTCAGCAAGAACGAAAGGCCGGCCACCCCGGCCTTCTTGTTTGGGCTCTTCAGATCGCGAACTTCTTGGCCAGCCCGTCCGGTCGCAGGTTGTCGTACTCCTCGAACGGCTGGTGGATCCACGGGCTGGTGGGCAGGTTCTCGACGAAGTAGTCCGGCGTGTAGCTGGAGACGCCCTTCACCCAGATCACCGCGCAGCGCAGTTCGGTGATGGCGGGCATGCCGCGCAGCCGGTCGACCACCGCGCGCAGCGTGATGCCGGTGTCGGCCAGGTCGTCGACCAGCAGCACCCGGCCCGCCAGTTCGCCCTTGGGCATCGTGATGTACTTGGCCATGTCCAGCCGGCCCTGGATGGTGCCTGCCTCGGCGCGATAGGAACTGGTGGACATGATCGCCAGCGGCTTGTCGAACACGCGCGAAAGCACGTCGCCCGGGCGCATGCCGCCACGCGCCAGGCACAGGATCTGGTCGAACTGCCAGCCCGAGGCGGCCACCTTCAGCGCCAGGCGCTCGATGTGCAGGTGGTATTCGTCCCAGGAGACGTAGAGGTGCTTGCCGTCGTCGGTGAGCATCGATGCTTCCTTCTCGGTTTCAGGCGCGGAACGGATGGCGCAGCAGGATGGTGTGCACGCGGTCGGGGCCGGTGGAGACCATGTCGATCGGCGCGCCGATCAGGGCCTGCACCCGCTCCAGGTAGCGCCGCGCATTGGCCGGCAGCTGCTCCCAGTTGGTGAGGCCGGCGGTGCTGTCGCTCCAGCCCGGCAGCGTCTCGTAGACGGGTTCGCAGAGCGCGATGTCGTCGGCGTCCAGCGGCAGGATGTCCAGCGCCTGGCCGCCCATCCGGTAGCCGGTGCAGACCTTGATCTCGGGCAGGCCGTCCAGCACGTCCAGCTTGGTGATGCAAAGGCCCGAGACGCCGTTGATGATGATGGCGCGCTTCAGGGCCGCCGCGTCCAGCCAGCCGCAGCGGCGTGCGCGGCCGGTGACGGTGCCGCGCTCCTGGCCCACGGTGCTGAGATGGTGGCCCACGGTGCCGGCCTGGTCGATGGGCAGTTCGGTCGGGAACGGACCGCCGCCGACGCGCGTGGTGTAGGCCTTGGTGATGCCCAGCACGTAGTGCAGCAGCCCCGGCCCCAGGCCCGAGCCGGCGGCCGCGTTGCCGGCCACGCAGTTGCTGGAGGTCACGTACGGGTAGGTGCCGTGGTCGATGTCCAGCAACGTGCCCTGCGCGCCTTCGAACAGCAGGTTGGCGCCGGCCGCGTGGGCGTTGAAAAGCTTGTAGCCGACGTCGGCCATCAGCGGCCGCAGCTGTTCGGCGGCGCGCATCGCACCTTCGGCGATGGGTCCGGCCGCCAGCGGTGCGATGCCCGACTTGGCCAGCTCGGCGTTGTGGCGCTCCAGCAGGTCGGCCAGGCGGGCTTCGAAGCGCTGCGGATGCTTCAGGTCCTGCATGCGCAGCGCGCGCCGCGCGACCTTGTCTTCGTAGGCCGGGCCGATGCCCTTGCCGGTGGTGCCGATCTTGCCCGAGCCGCTGGATTCGCGGTGCGCCTCGCGCGCCCGGTCCACTTCCACGTGGAAGGGCAGGATGAGCGGGCAGGACTCGCTGACGAACAGGCGCGAGCGCACGTCCACGCCGAGCGCTTCCAGGCGTTCGATCTCGCCCAGCAGGTGTGCCGGGTCGACCACCACGCCGTTGCCGATGTAGCAGGCCACCCTTTCGCGCATGATGCCCGAGGGGATGAGCTGCAGCGCGGTCTTGCGGCCCGCGATGACCAGCGTGTGGCCGGCGTTGTGCCCGCCCTGGAAGCGGACCACGCCCTGCGCGTTGTCGGTCAGCCAGTCGACGACCTTGCCCTTGCCTTCGTCGCCCCACTGGGTGCCGACCACCACCACGTTGCGGCCGGCGGCGGACCGGATGCCTGTCTGCATGAAAGGTACTTCCTCTTGGATTCTCAGGAAACGGGACGCAGCACCCAGGTGCCTGCCTCGCCGCCCACGCGCACCAGCTCGCGGTCGCATTCGAAGGCCTGCGCCTCGACCTCGTGGCCGGGCAGCACCGCGAGCACGGTCTCGCCCGATTCGCGCAGCCGGCGTACGGTGGCCCGCAGAGACGCGTCTTCACCCCAGGGCGCGCGGATCGCCTTGCGCGCCGGGACCGGCTTGGCGATCTCGGCGAGCGCCTTCAGGTCGAGGCTGAAGCCCACCGCCGGCCGGTTGCGGCCGAAGACGGCGCCCACCTCGTCGTAGCGGCCGCCGCGTGCCAGCGCTTCGGAAGCGGTGGCGCCGTAGACCGCGAATCTTGCGCCGCTGTAGTAGGCGTAGCCGCTCATGTCCGACAGGTCGAAGCCGATGCGCAGGCCCGGATAGACCGCGCGCAGGTGCTTCGACAACCATTCCAGTTCGTCCAGCGCGGCCGTCACCAGCGGCCGCGAAGGCAGCTCGCGGCGCGCCGCCGCCAGCACCTCGGTGCCGCCGTACAGGCGCAGCAGTGCCGCCAGCGAGTCGCGGGCCTCGCGCGGCAGTGGCGCGGTCAGCGCCTGCAGCGCCGAAGCGTCCTTGCCGGTGAGCGCAGCCACCACGTCCTGCAGTTGCAGGGTGTCCAGCGGCACGCCGGCCAGCACGCCACGCAGCACGCGCGCGTCGGCCAGGTCGATGAGCAGTTCGCCGGGCTCGGCGGCATGCAGGCAGTCGAGCGCCAGTTCCATCACTTCCAGGTCGGCTTCGAGGCCGGCATGGCCGAAGATCTCGGCGCCGAACTGCAGCGGCTCGCGCGTGGCGCTGGGCCCCGAAGGCCGCGTGTGCAGCACCGGCCCGCAGTAGCACAGACGAGTGACGCCTTCGCGGTTGAGCAGGTGGGCGTCGATGCGCGCCGCCTGCGGCGTGGTGTCGGCACGCAGGCCCAGCATGCGGCCCGAAAGCTGATCCACCAGCTTGAAGGTCTTGAGGTCGAGTTCGCTGCCGGTGCCGGTCAGCAGCGAGTCCAGATGTTCCAGCAGCGGCGGGATCACCAGCTCGAAGCCGTAGCCGCGCGCCCGGTCCAGCAGGGCCCGGCGCAGCTGCTCGATGCGCCTGGCGGGGGCCGGCAGGACGTCGGCAATGTGCTCGGGCAGGAGCCAGGCGGAGAGCATTGCGAGAAAAGGCCCGCAGTTGAAAACCGCATTGTACGGGGCCCGGCCCGCCGGATCGTTCAGTGCCAGACTGCCAGCAGCGCGATGCCGATCAGCATCGAGCACAGGCCCAGGAAGCGGATCTGCCCGTCGCTCATGCGGGTGGCGCGCTCGAAGACGCTGCGCCAGGCCTGGGGGCTGAAGAAGGGCAGCAGCCCTTCGAACACCAGCATGAGCGCCAGCGCGCCCAGCAGCAATTCGCCCATGCGCGCCGCGCCGCCTACCTGCGCGGTGCGGCCGGTGCGGGCGCGGCGGCGCCGGCGCCGGGCATGCCGCGCATCGCGCGGAAGAAGTCGCTGCCGGGGTCCAGCACCATCAGATCCTGTTTGCTGCGGAAACTGGCCCGGTAGGCTTCCAGGCTGCGGTAGAACTGGGCGAACTGCGGGTCGCGGCCGAAGGCGTCGGCGTAGAGCGTGCTCGCCTTCGCGTCGCCTTCGCCCTTGATCTTCTGCGCGTCGCGGTAGGCCTCGGCGATGATCACCTCGCGCTGGCGGTCGGCGTCGGCGCGGATCTTCTCGCCTTCGGCGCTGCCCTGCGAACGCAGCTGGTTGGCGACCTGCTTGCGTTCGGACTCCATGCGCCGGTAGACCGAGTCGGTGATGTCGGCGACGAAGTCCACCCGCTTGATGCGCACGTCCACGATCTCGATGCCGAAGGCCTTGGCCTCGTCGGCCAGGCGCGTGCGCACGTCGTTCATCACCTTCTCGCGTTCGGTGGCCAGCACGCCGCGCACGTCGCGGCGCGTGATCTCCTCGTTGAAGGCGGCCTGCACCACCGGCGAAAGCCGGCTTTCGAGGTTGCGGATGTCGGTGCCGTTGTTGCGGATGAACTGGCGCGGCTCGGTGATGCGCCACTTCACCAGCCAGTCGATGATGAGGCTCTTCTTCTCGGCGGTGAAGATGGGCCGCGTCTCCGGGCTGTCGAGCGTCTGCACGCGTTTGTCGAGAAAGACGACATTCTGGAACGGCGGCGGCAGCTTGAATTTCAGGCCGGGCTCGGTGATCACTTCCTTGATCTCGCCCAGCGCGTAGACCACCGCCACCTGGCGCTGGTCGACGACGAACAGCGTGGAGGCCGCGATCATCAGCGCGACCAGCACGCCGGCGACGATGAGTCCGATGCGGTTCATCTCAACGGCCCTCCCGGTCGCGCGTGCGACCGCCTTCACGGGCACGGATGTCGCCGCTGGTCGGGCTGCTGGGGGCGGCGTCCGGCACCGTGGTCGCGGACTGCGCGGCACCCGGAACGGACACCGCGGCGGCCTGCTGAATCAGCTTGTCCAGCGGCAGGTACAGCAAGTTGGATCCGCTGCGCGAATCGACCAGCACCTTGCTCACGTTGGAATAGATCTGCGCCATGGTGTCCAGGTACATGCGGTCGCGCGTGACGGCCGGCGCCTTCTGGTACTCGGTCAGCACCGAGCGGAATCGTTGCGCGTCGCCTTCGGCCTGCGCCACCACGCGCGAGCGGTAGCCTTCGGCCTCTTCGAGCAGGCGCGAGGCATTGCCGCGCGCCTT
>JBGAKY010000060.1:0-38707 GCA_044224175.1 Rubrivivax sp.
CCGGGTTCGAGGTCTCTTCCACGCAGGGATAGGCCAGCGTGCGCAGGAAGGCACGGAACGCGCGCTCGTCGCCCGCCGGCACCTGCATGCCCACCAGGATGCGTCCGTAGTCCGCGCCCTGGTTGCGGTAGTGGAACAGGCTGATGTTCCAGCTGGGGTGAAGCGCCGCCAGGAAACGCATCAGCGCGCCCGGGCGTTCGGGGAAGACGAAGCGGAACAGGCGCTCGTCGCGCGCCAGCTCGGAGCGCCCGCCCACCATGTGGCGCACGTGTTCCTTGGCCAGTTCGTCGTCGGTCAGGTTCACGGTGGGGAAGCGGTGGCGCACGAACGACTTCTCGATGCGCTCGGCCTCGTCGTGGCGGCTGATCGCCAGGCCGACGAAGACGTGCGCGATGCGTTCGTCGCTGATGCGGTAGTTGAACTCGGTCACCGCGCGCGGGCCGACCGCTTCGCAGAAGCGCTTGAACGAGCCGCGCTCCTCGGGGATGGTGACCGCGAACAGCGCCTCGCGCCGTTCGCCGAACTCGGCCCGCTCGGCGACGAAGCGCAGGCGGTCGAAGTTCATGTTGGCACCGCAGGTGATGGTGACGAAGGTCTTGCCCTTGAGCTTGTGCTGCTGGACGTACTGCTTGATCGCCGCCACGCCCAGCGCGCCGGCGGGTTCCAGGATGCTGCGCGTGTCCTGGAACACGTCCTTGATGGCGGCGCAGACGGCGTCGGTGTCGACGGTGACGAACTCGTCGACCAGCGCCCGCGCGACGCGGAAGGTCTCCTCGCCCACCAGCTTGACCGCGGTGCCGTCGGAGAACAGGCCCACGTCGGCCAGCTGCACGCGGCGACCGGCGCGCACCGACTGCGTCATGGCGTCGGAATCGGCGGTCTGCACGCCGATGACCCGGATCTCCGGGCGCACCGCCTTCAGGTAGGCCGCCACGCCGGAGATGAGGCCGCCACCGCCGATGGCGACGAAGACGGCGTCGATCGGGCCCTGGTGCTGGCGGCAGATCTCCATCGCGATCGTG
The DNA here is from genome assembly GCA_044224175.1 of Rubrivivax sp. Lineage (GTDB taxonomy): Bacteria > Pseudomonadota > Gammaproteobacteria > Burkholderiales > Burkholderiaceae_C > Rubrivivax. The sequence continues at coordinate 1,023 of JBGAKY010000060.1, forward strand.
CCCTGGCCGGCGATGACCTCGGGGTCGTCGAAGGGGTGCACGAAGGTCAGGCCTTCGTCGCGCTGCAGCTCGACGGCGTGGCCATAGGCGTCGGAATAGCTGTCGCCGTGCAGCACCACCTCGCCGCCCAGTGCGGCCACCGCGTCCACCTTCAGGCGCGGCGTCGTCACCGGCATCACGATGACGGCGCGGCAACCCAGCTTGCGGGCCGCCAGCGCCACGCCTTGCGCATGGTTGCCTGCCGAGGCGCAGATGACGCCGCGCGCCAGCTGCTCGGCGCTCAGGTGCGCCATCTTGTTGTAGGCGCCGCGCAGCTTGAAGCTGAAGACCGGCTGCTGGTCCTCGCGCTTCAGGAAGACGTGGTTGCCCAGGCGGCGCGACAGCGTCTTCGCGGGCGTGAGCGCGGTCTCCTCGGCGACGTCGTAGACGCGCGCGGTGAGGATCTTCTTGAGGTAGTCGGACGCGATGCGCGCGCCCGTCGATCGCGTGGCGGGCATCGCGTGTCGTGGTGCTGTGGGGCGGGCGCGGATCATAGCCCGCAAAGAAAAGAGCCCGGAGCCTTGCGGTTCCGGGCTGAATCCACCATTGGAGGAGGTGGAGGAGACAAGTGGCGGGCGCCGTGAGGCGACCCATGCGAAGCAGTCTATCACTTGCATGCTGCGGTGCAATATGCGAACGCGGACTTGTCTAGGGGCGCACCTCGAATCCGGGGCGGCGACGGCACAATTCACGCCACATGCGCAGCCATGGGGCGCGAGAAAGGGCGCATGCACCATGGAATGCACCATTCAATGGATGCCGGGCACCGGCATGGGCTTCGTCGCCGAGACCGGCAGCGGCCACTTCATCACGATGGACGGCGCACCCGACGGGGGCGGCCGCAATCTCGCGCCGCGGCCGATGGAGACCGTGCTCGCCGGCACCGGTGGCTGCACCGCGTACGACGTGGTGCTCATCCTCAAGCGCGGCCGCCACGACGTGCGCGGCTGCCAGGTGAAGCTGAGCGCCGAGCGGGCGCCTGCCGATCCCAAGGTCTTCACGAAGATCGGCATGCACTTCGTCGTCACCGGCAAGGCGCTGCCGGCGGCGGCGGTGGAACGCGCGATCGCGCTGTCGCACGAGCGCTACTGCTCGGCCAGCATCATGCTCGGCAAGACCGCCGAGATCACGACCAGCTTCGAGGTCGTCGAAGCCTGACGCGCGCTTTCAGACGCGGTGGGCGGTGACCGTCATCACCCTGGCGGCCGCGCGCATCGCCCAGCGCACGGGCAGCGGCAGCGCAGCGGCGCCGGCGGCTTCGGCGTTGTCGGCGTGGATGGCTTCGTCCAGCTTCATCTGCTCGACGATGGCGCGCGAACGCTGGTCGGCCGCGGGCAGGCGCTCCAGGTGGCCGGCCAGATGCTGCTCGACCTGGCGTTCGGTCTCGACGACGAAGCCCAGGCTCACCGAGTCACCCAGGCGCCCGGCGGCCAGGCCGATGGCGAAGGCGCCGGCGTACCAGAGAGGGTTGAGCCAGCTGGTGCGGTCGCCCAGTTCCTCCAGCCGTTCCTGCGTCCAGGCGAGGTGGTCGATCTCCTCGCGCGCCGCACGCTCCATGCGTTCGCGCGTGGAATCGTCGCGCGCTGTCAGGGCCTGCGCCTGGTAGAGCGCCTGGGCGCAGACCTCGCCCACATGGTCCACGCGCAACAGCGCACCGGCCAGGCGGCGCTCGGCGTCGTCGAGCTGCGGCACCGCTTCGCGTGCCGCCGGGTTGGGGCGCGCCGCGTGAACCGCGCCAGACAGCGTGCGCAGGGCGTTGTCGGCCGACACCAGCCAGCGATCGAGGGTTTCCATGAGGACAAAGCATAGCGTTTGCAGGGAGTCGCGGGCTCGTTGCGGCCAGACAACACCGGGTCTCGATTTGTCGCGCAAGGCTTTGCAAGGCCTTGGGGGGTCTGGTGCAATACGTCCAACTTCCGCTGAGGAGGTTGGCCTGATCAGCCCCCTTGCCGGGTGAACTCCCCGATCGGGACCTCTCGTTCAACCTAGGAGATAGTGAAATGAAAAAATCTCTGCTCGCCCTGGCCGCGCTGACGGCGTTCGCCGGCGCTGCTTCGGCGCAATCGTCGGTCACCCTGTTCGGGATCGTTGACCTGGCCGCTCAACAGGTCAAGAACAACGGTGTCACCATGCAGAAGCTGGCGCAGGACGGCATCAACAGCAGCCGTCTGGGCTTCCGTGGCGTCGAGGATCTGGGTGGCGGCCTGCGTGCCGGCTTCTGGATCGAAGGCGCGCTGAACCCCGACACCGGCAACGCCGCTGGCCAGACCTGGCAGCGTCGTTCGACCGTCAGCCTGCTGGGCGGTTTCGGTGAACTGCGTCTGGGCCGCGACTACACGCCGTCGTTCTGGAACCACACGATCTTCGACGTGTTCGGCACCAACGGTGTCGGCTCTGAGCTGAACATCTACTCGCTGGCCGGCGCCGGTGCCACCACGCTGGTCCGTGCCAACAACACGATCGGCTACTTCCTGCCCGCGCTGGGCGGCTTCTACGGTCAAGTGCAGGTTGCGGCGCCGGAAGGCACCACCGGCAACAAGTACTTCGGTGCTCGCTTCGGCTACGGTGCCGGCCCGGTGAACGCGGCCTTCGCCTACGGCAAGAACAAGAAGTCCGGCACGATGACCAGCGACGTGAACGAGTGGAACGTCGGCGCTTCGTACAACCTGGGCTTCATGAGCATCCTGGGCCAGTACAGCAAGTCGACGGCCGACGTGGCCCCGACGAGCGTGAAGAGCTGGACCCTGGGTCTGGCGATCCCGGTCGGCGCTGGCACCATCCAGGGCAGCTATGGCAAGACCGACGTGACGCTCGGCGCCGCCACGCCGTCGGCGACCCAGATCGCCGTAGGCTACCAGTACGACCTGTCCAAGCGCACCGCGCTGTACGCCCACTACTCGCAGATCAAGAACGATTCGGGTCTGGCGTTCGCGGTGGCGTCGCCGCCGGCCAACGCCTCCGGCCAGAAGTCGACCGGCATGGAATTCGGTCTGCGCCACAGCTTCTGATCGAAGTGCCCCTCGTGGGGCACCTCGCGAAGCAGGCCGCCCTCGGGCGGCCTTTTCTTTTTGGCCCGCGGCTCGGGTCTTTCCCCTTGGCGCAGGGCACGCGAATTGCGGATCATGCGCGACCCTTGCAGCCGCGGCCCCGCCTTGGTGCCCGCGCATGATTCCAGTCGTTCCCGATGCTTGCTTTCATCCTCCGCCGCCTGGCCCAAGCCGTGATCGTGATGCTGGCGGTGGCCTTTATCGCCTTCATGCTGTTCCAGTTCGTCGGTGACCCGGTCACCAACCTGCTGGGCCAGGACGCCACGCAGGAACAGCGCGACCAGTTGCGGCGCGACCTGGGCCTGGACCAGAGCTTCGTGGTGCAGTTCGGCCGCTTCGTCGGCAACGCGGTTCGGGGCGAATTCGGCCTCAGCCTGCGCCAGGGCCGCAAGGTGTCGTCGCTCATCGTCGAGCGTTTCCCGGCCACGCTCGAGCTGTCCTTCAGCGCCGCCGTGCTGGCGCTGGTGGTGGGCATCCCGCTGGGCGTCTATACCGCGCTGCGGCGCGGCAAGCTGGGCTCGCAGCTGATGATGATGCTCTCGCTGCTGGGCGTTTCGCTGCCGACGTTCCTGATCGGCATCCTGCTGATCCTGTTCTTCGCCGTCACGCTCAAGGTGCTGCCCAGCTACGGCCGCGGTGACGTGCTCACGCTGGGCAGCTGGACGACGGGCTTCTTCACGGTGGACGGCTGGCGCCACCTGGTGCTGCCGTCGATCACGCTGTCGGTGTTCCAGCTCGCGCTCATCATGCGGCTGGTGCGATCGGAGATGCTGGAAGTGCTGCGCGCCGACTACATCAAGTTCGCGCGCGCGCGCGGCCTGCCGAACCGGGCCGTGTATTTCGGCCATGCGTTGAAGAACACGCTGGTGCCGGTGATCACCATCACCGGCCTGCAGCTCGGTTCGCTGATCGCGTTCGCGATCATCACCGAGACCGTGTTCCAGTGGCCCGGCATGGGCTTCCTCTTCATCCAGGCGGTGCAGTTCGCCGACATCCCGGTGATGGCGGCCTACCTGTGCCTGATCGCGCTCATCTTCGTGCTGATCAACCTGGCGGTCGACCTGCTGTACTTCGCCGTCGACCCGCGGCTGCGCATCGAGCAGCCCGGCGGCGCGCATTGATCCTCTCGCCATGAGCCCCACCTCCACCCCCGCCGCACCCGGCGCCTGGAAGCGATTCCTGGGCGGCGACGTCTGGTACAGCTTCAAGCGTTCGCCCACCGCGATCGGCGCTGCCGTCGTGGCCTTCGTCTGCCTGTTCTGCGCGCTGTTCGCCAACTGGGTGGCGCCGCACAACCCGTTCGACCTGGCGACGCTGGACCTTTCCGACGCGCGCCTGCCGCCGGCGTGGATGGACGAGGGGCGCGCCACCTATGTGCTGGGCACCGACGACCAGGGCCGCGACATCCTCTCGGCGCTGATGTTCGGCGCCCGCATCTCGCTGCTGGTCGGCTTCAGTTCGGTGGTGCTGTCGGTGCTGATCGGCGTCGGACTCGGGCTGCTGTCGGGCTTCGCCGGCGGCCGCCTCGACGCCTTCATCATGCGTGTCTGCGACGTGATGCTCTCGTTCCCCGCGATCCTGATCGCGCTGCTGATCGACGGCATCGGCCGCGCCCTGTTTCCCAACGCACACGAGACCCTGGCCTTCGCGGTGCTGATCCTGGCCATCTCGCTGACGGGCTGGATCAAGTTCGCGCGCACGGTGCGCGGTTCCACGCTGGTGGAACGCAACAAGGAATACGTGCAGGCGGCGCGAGTCATCGGCGTCTCGCCCTTGCGCATCATGCGCCGCCACGTGCTGCCCAACGTGCTGGGGCCGGTTTTCGTGCTCGCCACCATCGACGTCGGGCAGGCGATCCTGATCGAGGCCACCCTGTCGTTCCTCGGCGTGGGCGTGCCGCCGACGTCGCCTTCGCTGGGCACGCTCATCCGCATCGGCAACGACTTCCTGTTCTCCGGTGAATGGTGGATCACCATCTTCCCGGGGCTGATGCTGATCCTGATCGTGCTGTCGGTGAACCTGCTGGGCGACTGGCTGCGCGACGCGCTCAACCCGCGCCTGCGCTGAAGGCGTTCACGATGGCCGCACCGCTGCTCGAAGTACGCCACCTGCGCGTCGAATTCCCCACCCGCCACGGCACGCTGCTGGCGCTGGACGACATCTCGTTCGAGATCTCCCCGGGCGAGGTCCTGGGCGTCGTCGGCGAATCCGGTGCCGGCAAGTCGCTCACCGGCGCCGCCATCATCGGCCTGCTGGAACCACCGGGGCGCATTGCCGGCGGCGAGATCCTGCTCGAGGGCCGGCGCATCGACAACCTGCCCTACGAGGAGATGCGCAAGATCCGCGGCCGCCGCATCGGCGCCATCTTCCAGGACCCGCTGACCTCGCTGAACCCGCTCTACACGATCGGCCGCCAGCTGGAGGAGACGATCCAGACCCACCTGCCGGTGGGCGCCGAGGAAGCACGCCGGCGCGCCGTGCGCCTGCTGCAGGAAACCGGCATCCCGGCCGCCGAGCAGCGCATCGACCAGTACCCGCACCAGTTCTCGGGCGGCATGCGGCAGCGCGTGGTGATCGCGCTGGCGCTCGCCGCCGAGCCCAAGCTCATCGTCGCCGACGAGCCGACCACCGCGCTCGACGTCTCGATCCAGGCGCAGATCATTTCGCTGCTCAAGCGCCTGTGCAAGGAACATGGCGCCGCCGTCATGCTGGTCACGCACGACATGGGCGTCATCGCCGAGACCTGCGACCGCGTCGCCGTGCTCTACGCCGGCCGGGTGGCCGAGATCGGCCCCGTGGGCGACGTGATCCACCGTCCGCAGCACCCCTACACCACGGGCCTGATGGGCAGCATCCCGGCGATGGACGAGGACCGCGAGCGGCTGCTGCAGATCGACGGCGCGATGCCGCGCCTGAACGCCATTCCCACCGGCTGCGCCTTCAACCCGCGCTGCCCGCATGTCATGGACCGCTGCCGCCGCGAACGCCCGGACCTGATGGAGGCCGGCGCCACGCGCGCTTCCTGCTGGCGCATCGAGAGCGGCGCGAAGGTGCCCGCATGACGGCGCTGGTGGAAGTGGCCGACCTGGCCAAGACCTTCGACGTCTCCGCCCCCTGGCTGAACCGCGTCATCGAGCGCAAGGACCGACAGTTCGTGCACGCCGTCGACGGCGTCAGCTTCGCGATCGAACGCGGCCGGACGCTGGCGCTGGTGGGCGAATCGGGCTGCGGCAAGAGCACCGTGGCGCGGCTGCTGGTGGGCCTGTACCGCCCCACGCGCGGCACCGTGCGCTTCGACGGCCAGGACACCGCCCAGGTGGCCGACGCCGCCAAGCTTCGCCTGCTGCGGCGGCGCATGCAGATGATCTTCCAGGACCCCTACGCCAGCCTCAACCCGCGCTGGCCGGTGCTGCAGATCGTGGGCGAGCCGCTGGTCGAACACGGGCTGGCCAGCGGTGGCGACGAGCTGCGGGCACGCGTGGGCGAGCTGCTGCAGTCGGTGGGCCTGGCGGCGGCCGACTGCGAGAAGTACCCGCACCAGTTCTCAGGTGGCCAGCGCCAGCGCATCAGCATCGCGCGCGCGCTCGCCACCCAGCCCGAGTTCCTGGTCTGCGACGAGCCGACCTCGGCGCTCGACGTGTCGGTGCAGGCGCAGGTGCTCAACATCATGAAGGACCTGCAGCGCGAGCGCGGGCTGACCTACCTCTTCATCTCGCACAACCTGGCGGTGGTGCGCCACGTGTCCGACCAGGTGGGCGTGATGTACCTCGGCCGCCTGGTCGAGCTGGCCGACAAGGCGACCCTATTCTCGGCACCCAGCCATCCGTACACCCGCATGCTGCTGGACGCGATCCCCGACATCCGCATGAGCGGGCGTTCGCGCACGCCGGTGCAAGGCGAGGTGCCGAACCCGCTGTCGCCGCCCACGGGTTGCGCATTCCACCCGCGCTGCCCGCATGCCAACGCGCGCTGCTCCGCGGAACGGCCGGCGCTGAAGGCCTTCAAGGGCGTCCAGGTGGCCTGCCACGCGGCCGAAGAGGGCCGGATCTAGCCGATCAGCCGTTCGCGCGCGAACAGGTCGCGCGGCGCCTCGCGTTCGCGCACCAGGTGCACCGCGTCGCCGTCGACCATGACCTCGGCAGCGCGCGGGCGCGTGTTGTAGTTGCTGGCCATCGCCATGCCGTAGGCACCGGCGGAGAGCACCGCGAGGTGGTCGCCCGGCTGCACCGCCAGCGCGCGGTCGCGCCCCAGCCAGTCGCCCGACTCGCAGACCGGGCCCACCACGTCCCACAGCTGCCGCGCTTCGCGGCGCGTGCGGCAGGCCTCGATGGCCATCCAGGCCTCGTACATGGCCGGGCGCACGAGGTCGTTCATCGCCGCGTCGACGATGCAGAAGTTCTTCGCCTCGCCAGGCTTCAGGTACAGCACCTCGGTCACCAGCACGCCGGCGTTGCCCACCAGCGAGCGACCGGGTTCGAACAGCAGTTCGCAGTGGCCCCAGCCGCGCGCGTCCACGCGCTCGATGACCCGCGACACCAGCTCGTCGGCGGCCGGCGGCGTCTCGTTCGTGTAGGTGATGCCCAGGCCGCCGCCGAAGTCCAGGTGGTGCAGCGTGATGCCGGCGGCCTTCACCGCGTCGGCGATGTCGAGCTTGCGTTCGACCGCGTCCAGGTAGGGCTCGGTCTGCGTGATCTGCGAACCGATGTGGAAGTCGATGCCCGCCACGCGCAGCCCGGGCAGCGAGGCGGCGAGCCGGTACGCTTCGACGGCCTCGGTGTGGGCGACCCCGAACTTGTTGCCCTTGAGCCCGGTGGAGATGTACGGGTGCGTGCCGGCGTCCACGTCGGGGTTCACGCGCAGGCTCACCGGGGCCACGCGGCCCGTGGCGGCGGCCTCGGCCGAAAGGCGATGCAGTTCGCCAACGCTTTCCACGTTGAAGCCCCTGACGCCCGCGGCCATCGCCTGCCGCATCTCGGCAGCGGTCTTGCCGACGCCCGAGAACACCACCTGCGAGGCCTGGCCGCCGGCGGCCAGCACGCGCTCGAGTTCGCCGCCGGAGACGATGTCGAAGCCGCAGCCCGCGGCGGCGAAGGTCTGCAACACGGCGAGGTTCGAGTTCGCCTTCATCGCGTAGCAGACCAGGTGGCGGCGGCCGGCCAGCGCGCGCTGATAGGCGGCGAGCGATGTCCGCATCGCGTTGCGCGAGTACACGTACAGCGGGCTGCCGAACCTCGCCGCCAGCCCGGCCAGCGAATGGCCTTCGAGCCGCAGCTCGCCATCGGCGCCGCGCGCCAGGAAGGGGGCGCCGGGCAACATCAGCGGGCCGGCGCCGAGGCGGCGCCGGAAGCCTGCTGGGGCAGGGTGAGGGGACCCTTCTGGCCGCAGCCGGCCAGCAGCATTGCGGCGACCAGGGTCGCGCCGCCCAGGACTACACTCGTTCGCATCATCGCGAGGATTCTATGAGCGCGGCCACCACCCACCCCCTCACCGACGCCGAGTACCACCGCATCAGCGGCGAACTGCTGGCGCGCGTCGAGTCCACCGCCGACCGCCTGCTCCAGGACGATGTCGTCGACATCGACACCCAGCGCACCGGTGGCCTGCTGGAGCTGGCCTTTCCGGGCGGCAGCAAGATCGTCATCAACAAGCAGCCACCGCTGCAGGAATTGTGGCTGGCGGCGCGTGCCGGCGGCTACCACTACCGCTGGGACGGCAGCGCCTGGCGCGACACCAAGGACGGCAGCGAGTTCCTGGAAGCGCTCTCGCGCCACGCCAGCGCGCAGGCCGGCAAGCCGTTGCAGTTCTAGCCCTGCGGGCCGCGCCGCGGGCTTGCAGGCCCGCGGCCCTTCGTCCGGCGACGGCCCGTCCGCAGGGACGGTCTTATGTCCGGACTCAGCGCTTGAAGAGGTCGAGGATGCTGTTGCGCTCGTCCTTGGTGGAAGCGGGCGGCAGCTGATCTTCCAGCCCCAGGCTGGCGACGCCTCCGCCGCCGTTGAATTCGTCGTAGACCCAGGAGCCGCCGCTCTGCACCACGCCTTCGGGCGGCACGGGGTCCTGCACCGGCATGCCCTTCAGCGCCACCTGCATGGTGTCGATCCACACCGGCAGGGCCAGGCCGCCGCCGGTTTCGCGGTCGCCCAGCTTGCGCGGCTGGTCGTAGCCGATCCAGACCACGCCCACGACGCCGGGCGTGAAGCCGCAGAACCAGGCGTCCATCGAATCGTTGGTGGTGCCGGTCTTGCCGGCGATGTCGGTGCGCTTGAACACCTGGTAGGCGCGCGCCGCCGTGCCAGAGCGCGCCACCTCCTGCAGCAGCGTGTTCATCACGAACGCGTTGCGCGCGTCCAGCGTGCGCATCGACTCGTCCAGCGGCGGGGCCTTGGCTTCGCGCAGCAGGCGGCCCTTGTTGTCGGTGATGCGCTGGATGAGCATCGGCGCCACGCGATAGCCGCCGTTGGCGAAGACGGCGTAGGCGTCGGCCATCTGCAGCGGCGTCACGCTGCCGGCGCCCAGCGCCATCGTCAGGTAGGCCGGGTGCCTCTCGGGCTCGAAGCCGAAGCGGCCCGCCCATTCCTGCGCATAGGCGGGGCCGATCGAGCGCAGGATGCGGATCGAGACCATGTTCTTCGACTTCGCCAGCGCCGTCTTCAGCGGCATCGGGCCTTCGAACTTGCCGTCGTAGTTCTTCGGCTCCCACGGCTGGCTGCCGGTCTCGGTGGCGTCGAAGAAGAGCGGGGCGTCGTTGACGATGGTGTTGGCCGTGAAGCCGCGTTCCAGCGCCGCCGAGTAGATGAAGGGCTTGAAGCTCGACCCCGGCTGGCGCCAGGCCTGCGTCACGTGGTTGAACTTGCTCTTGTTGTAGTCGAAGCCGCCCACCAGCGCGCGGATGGCACCCGTCTTCGGGTCCATCACCACCGAGGCGCCTTCCACCTCGGGCAGCTGGGTCAGCGCCCAATCGCCCTTGGGGCCCTTGATGGTGCGCACCACGGCACCGGGGCGAATCTGCGTCTTCGGCCCGGCCTTCGGTGAAAGGCCCGAAGTCACCGGCCTCAGACCGTCGCCGGTGACGGTGATGGTGTCGCCCGACTGCAGCATCGCGACCACCTTCCTGGGCGCCGCCTGCAGCACCACCGCGGCCTTGAGGTCGTCGTTGTCGGGGTGGTCGGCCAGCGCCTCGGCGACGCGCGAATCCAGCGCCTTCGGGTCGGCCGGCAGGTCCACGTAGGCCTCGGGGCCGCGGTAGACCTGGCGCAGCTCGTAGTCCATCAGGCCGCGGCGCAGCGCGCGGTAGGCGGCGTTCTGCAGCACCGAGTCGACCGTGAGGTGGACGTCCAGCCCGCGCGTGTAGGACTCGTCGCCGTACTGCGCGTAGACCAGCTGGCGCGCCTGCTCGGCCACGAACTCGGCGCGCGGCGCGCCTTCGGTGGGCGGGCGGTAGCGCAGGTTCTGCGCCAGCGCCTCGTCGTGCTGCTGCTCGGTGATGAAGCCGTTGTCGGCCATGCGCTCGATCACGTAGCGCTGGCGCTGCGTCGCCCGCTTCGGATTGCTGATCGGGTTGTAGGCCGAAGGCGCCTTCGGCAGGCCGGCCAGCATGGCCGCTTCGGCGATGGTCACGTCCTTCAGCGGCTTGCCGAAGTAGATCTCCGAGGCCGCCGCGAAGCCGCTGGCGCGCTGGCCCAGGTAGATCTGGTTCATGTACAGCTCGAGGATCTGGTCCTTCGAGAGCACGCTCTCGATCTTCATCGCCAGCAGGATCTCGTAGATCTTGCGCGTGAAGGTCTTCTCGGTGCTGAGGTAGAAGTTGCGCGCCACCTGCATGGTGATGGTGCTGGCGCCCTGGCTGCGCGCGTCGCGCAGGTTCTCCAGCGCCGCCCGCACCACGCCCTTGTAGTCCACGCCGCCGTGCTGGTAGAAGCGCGAGTCCTCGGCCGCCAGCACCGCGTCCTTCATGACCTGCGGGATCTGCTGGATGGGGGTGAAGTTGCGCCGCTCCTCGCCGAACTCGCCCAGCAGCACGCCGTCGGCCGAGAAGATGCGCATCGGCAGCTTGGGCCGATAGTCGGTGAGGCTGGCGATCTCCGGCAGTTGCGGGTAGGCCACCGCCAGCGCCACGCCCACCAGGATCAGCAACGACAGCACGCCCGCCGCGGCCAGTCCGAGCAGCCAGCCGAAGGCGCGCAGAAGCGGCCGCGCCCAGCCTTTCGGGCCGGCGGGGGCAGGGGGCGGGGCGCTCGCCTCGGGGTCGGTTCGGCTCATCGGCAGGGACCGGGGGTCGGGCCGCCGAGTGTATAGAAAGCGTCAGTCGCCCCGCCGGGCCGGAAAGGCCCCGTGAATTCCTCCACGCGACCCCCTCCGCAGGGGCCCTGTTGTTTCAAATCCGTACTCCCCCGTCTGCGATTGGCAACGAGACTCTCGCCCCTGAGGCCCGTTTTCTTTTGTGCACAAGGGCTTTACTGATAGAATTGAAGTAACTCTTTAACAAACCCTGGTATCGCCTTGCGCGCAAGGCGCAGCAGGGACGAGGAGTCGGACCGTTGAGCTTTCTGGACGTACTGCTGGGGCGCAAGCACCCGCCCATGTTCGGTCTGGACATCAGTTCTTCCAGTGTGAAGCTGGTGGAGCTGGGCCAGACCTCCTCGGGCGAGTACGTGCTCGAACGCTTCGCATCCGAGCCCTTCGAAAAGGGCTGGATCACCGACGGCCAGATCGAGAAGTTCGATGAAGTGGCCGAAGCGGTGCGCCGCGTCGTCAACAAGAGCGGCACCAAGACCAAGCAGGTGGTGATGGCCATGCCGCAATCGGCCGTCATCACCAAGAAGATCATGCTGCCTGCCGGCCTGCGCGACGAGGAGATGGAACTCCAGGTCGAGAGCGAGGCCAACCAGTACATCCCCTTCTCGCTCGACGAGGTGAGCCTGGACTTCTGCGTCATCGGCCCTTCGGCCACCTCGGCCGGCGACGTGGAAGTGCTCATCGCCGCCAGCCGCAAGGACCGCGTCCAGGACCGCCAGGGCCTGGCCGAAGCCGCCGGGCTGAAGCCCATGGTGCTGGACATCGAGTCGCACGCATCGCGTCTGGCGATGAGCCGTGTCGTCGCGGCGCTGCCCAACGAAGGCCGTGACGCGCTGGTGGCGCTGTTCGAGATCGGCGCCGACACCACCAGCCTCAAGGTGCTGCGCGACGAGGAGATGCTCTACGACCGCGACCAGGCCTTCGGCGGTTCGCAGCTCACCCAGCTGATCTCGCGCCAGTACGGATTCAGCTTCGAGGAAGCCGAAGGCAAGAAGCTCAGCGGCGACCTGCCGGAAGACTACGAGAGCGCCATCCTCAGCCCCTTCGTCGACAGCCTGTCGCAGGAGATCGGGCGCGCGCTGCAGTACTTCTTCACCAGCACGCCGCACCACAAGGTGCACTACGTGATGCTGGCCGGCGGCACCGCCACCCTGCCCGGTCTGAAGGACCGGGTGACCGAACTGACCGGCTTTGCTTCGCAGGTGGTGAACCCGTTCGACAGCATGCAGCTTGGCTCGGCGGTGCGTGAAAGCCGCGTGCGGCGCGAGGCGCCCTCGTACCTCACGGCCTGCGGGCTGGCGATGCGGAGGTTCATGCAGTGATCCTGATCAACCTGCTCCCGCACCGCGAGGAGAAGCGCCGCCAGCGCAAGCGGGCCTTCTTCGCCGGTCTCGGCGCGAGCGCGGTGCTCGGGCTGGTGGCGGTCGGTGTCTGGTACACCGTGCTGCAGCAGATGACCGCGGCACAGGCTTCGCGCAACGAGTTCCTGCAGGCCGAGATCAAGCGCCTGGAAGCGCAGATCAAGGACATCGCCAACCTGCGCGCCGAGATCGAGGCGCTCAAGGCGCGCCAGAAGGCGGTCGAAGATCTGCAGACCGACCGCAACACGCCCGTGTACCTGCTCGACGAACTGGTCAAGCAGACGCCCGAAGGCGTGTACCTCACCGAGATCAAGCAGGCCGGACTCGTGGTCAACGTGAAGGGCGTCGCGCAGACCAACGAACGCGTCTCCGAGTTCCTGCGCAACACGCTGTACAACTCGCCCTGGCTCGAGAAGCCGGAGCTGGTGGAGATCAAGGCCACCACCCCGAACGCGAAGGACCGCGACCAGCGCCGCCTGTTCGACTTCCAGATGCGGGTCTCGATCAAGCGCCCGCAGGCCTCCGCGCCGGCCCCCGGCGCCTCGGCGCCGGCGGCGGCGCCGGCCAAGACTTCCTGAGGCGCCCATGGCCAAGGCATCGACACTGACCTTCGACGTCAGCAGCTTCTTCGACAACGCGGCTTCGCAGTTCCGCGGACTCAACCCCAACGAGCCCGGCCAGTGGCCGGCGCTGCCCAAGATCGCCGCCTTCAGCGCCGCCATCGCGGCGGTGGTGGCGGTGGGCTGGGTCGCCATCATCTCCACCGCCACCGAGGAACTGGAGCGCGAGCGCGACCGCGAACCCACGCTGAAGGCCGACTACCGCAACAAGCTGGGGCAGGCGGTCAACCTGTCCGAACTGCGCAAGCAGAAGCTGCAGGTGCAGGAGTACGTCACCCAGCTGGAGAAGCAGCTCCCCGGCAAGGCCGAGATGGACGCGCTGCTGTCCGACATCAACCAGGCCGGGCTCGGCCGCGGCCTGCAGTTCGAGCTGTTCCGCCCCGGCCAGGTGGAGGTGAAGGACTACTACGCCGAGCTGCCGATCTCGATCCGCATCTCGGGCCGTTTCCACGACATGGGCTCGTTCGCCGCCGACGTGGCGAACCTCTCGCGCATCGTCACGCTGCAGAACATGACCATCGCGCAGCTGCCGCGGGACAGTTCCGGCAACCTCTCGATGGACGCCACTGCGCGCACCTACCGCTACCTGGACGCCGCCGAGGTGGAAGGGCAGCGCAAGGCCAAGGCGGCGGCCCAGCAGGCGGCGAAGAAGCCATGAGGGCGACCACCATGATCCTGCGTGCCGCTGCCGCCGCCCTGGCGCTGGCCCTGGCCGCCTGCAGTGCCGACACCGACGAGCTGCAGCAGTGGATGGACCAGCAGCGCCGCGAGGTGAAGCCCAACGTTTCGCCGCTGCAGCCGCCGCGCAAGTTCGACCCCGCGCCGTACCGCATGGCACAGGCTGTCGAACCTTTCAGCAATCAGAAACTCACCGTCGCCCTCAAGCAGGAGGCGCGGCAGCCGAATTCCCTGTTGGCCGCCGAGCTGAACCGGCGCAAGGAACCGCTGGAATCGTACCCGCTGGACAGCATGAGCATGGTGGGCAGTGTCAACAAGCAGGGCCAGCCCTTCGCGCTGCTGAGGGTGGACAACCTGCTCTACCAGGTCAAGGTGGGCGACTACCTGGGCCAGAACTACGGGCGCATCACCAAGATCGCCGAGACCGAGATCGCCTTGCGCGAGATCGTGCAGGACGCCGCCGGCGAGTGGATCGAGCGCCCGGCGGCGCTGCAGTTGCAGGAGCGGGCGCGATGAGGGCGCGCCACATCGTGACGTCGAAGACGGCGATCAGGATCACCGAGGAGAGACCAATCATGTTCAAGTGGCGAGCCGCCCTGGCCGCCGTCGCGAGTGCTTTCGTCGCGACGTTGCTGGCACCGACCGTCGCCTCGGCGGAACCCGCGATCCAGGCCGTGACCAGCAGCCAGCAGGCCGGTGGCGAGGTCGTGCGCATCGAGCTTTCGGAGCCGCTGGCCACTGCGCCGGCCGGCTTCGTGGTGCAGAACCCGCCCCGCGTGGCGATCGACCTGCCCGGCGTCAGCAACGCGATGGGCCGCAGCAGCGTCGAGGTGAACCAGGGCAACCTGCGTTCCGTCAACGTGGCGCAGGCCGGTGAGCGTACGCGCCTGGTGCTGAACCTGAAGCAGGCCTCGGGCTTCCGTACCCAGCTGCAGGGCAAGTCGCTGCTGATCGTGCTGGAAACCAACCCTGGCAGCACGCCCGCCGTCGCCGCCGCGCCGGCCGGCGAGCAAAGCACCAACTTCGCGCCGGCGCAGAACACCGCGCCGCAGGCCATCCGCGACATCGACTTCCGCCGCGGTGCCGACGGCGCCGGCCGCGTCATCGTCAGCCTGCCCACCACGCAGGTGGGCGTGGACATCCGCCAGCAGGGCCAGAGCCTGGTGGTCGAATTCCTGCGCTCCAACCTGCCCGACACGCTGCGCCGCCGGCTGGACGTCACCGACTTCGGCACGCCGGTGAAGACGGTCTCCACCTTCCAGAACGGCGACCGCGTGCGCATGGTGGTCGACCCCACCGGCGCCTGGGAGCACAGCGCCTACCAGACCGACAACCAGTTCGTGCTGGAAGTGCGCCCGCTGAAGGTCGACCCCAACAAGCTGACCCAGGGCCCGGGCTACCAGGGCGAGAAGCTCTCGCTCAACTTCCAGAACATCGAGGTGCGGGCCCTGCTGCAGGTCATCGCCGACTTCACCAACTTCAACGTCGTCACCAGCGACACCGTCACCGGCACCGTCACGCTGCGCCTGAAGGACGTGCCCTGGGACCAGGCGCTGGACATCATCCTGCAGGCCAAGGGCCTGGGAGTGAAGAAGTCCGGCAACGTGCTGTGGATCGCGCCCAAGGACGAACTCGCCGCCAAGGAGCAGGTCGACCTGGAAGCGAAGAAGAAGGTCGCCGAACTCGAGCCGCTGCGCACGCAGTCGTTCCAGCTGAACTACACCAAGGCCGAGGAAGTGGCCAAGGGCCTGGTCGGCCAGACCCTGCAGTCCACCGGCAGCAGCGGCAGCGCCACCACCTCGCGCATCCTCTCGCCGCGCGGCAGCGTGCTGTTCGAGACCCGCACCAACCAGCTCTTCGTCTCCGACATCCCCAGCAAGCTGGAAGAGATCACCCAGCTGATCGCGAAGATCGACATCCCGGTGCGCCAGGTGCTGATCGAAGCCCGCATCGTCGAGGCCGATGACAACTTCGGCCGCACGCTGGGCGTCAAGCTGGGCGGCACCGACCTGCGCGGCACCCCCACCCGGGCCGGCGCCAGCATCGGTGGCAACTACCAGGCGGTGGGCGTGCAGACCGGCCAGATCGCGGCGCCGATCGACTTCACGAACTCGCAGTTCGTGAACCTGCCGGCCAGCACCGGCGCTTCGGTGTTCGGCGGCAACAACGCGGCCACCTTCGCGCTGTCGCTCTTCGGTTCGGCGGCCAACAAGTTCCTGAACCTGGAACTCTCGGCGCTGGAGGCCGAAGGGCGCGGCAACATCGTCTCCAGCCCGCGCGTGATCACCGCCGACCAGAAGAAGGCGCGCATCGAGCAGGGCGAGGAGATCCCCTACCAGGTGGCCACCTCCAGCGGCGCGACGTCCATCCAGTTCAAGAAGGCCAGTCTCGCGCTCGAGGTCACGCCGCAGATCACGCCCGAAGGCAACGTGATCCTGGACCTGCTGGTCAACAAGGACAGCCGCGGCACGCTGACCACCGCCGGCCCCGCCATCAACACCAAGCAGGTGACGACGCAGGTGCTGGTGGAAAACGGCGGCACGGTCGTGATCGGCGGCATCTTCACCCAGGACGAACAGATTGCAACCAACAAGGTGCCGCTGCTGGGCGATATTCCGATCCTCGGCTACCTGTTCCAGAACAAGTCGCGCAGCGTGTCCAAGACCGAGCTGCTGATCTTCATCACGCCCAAGGTCGTGACCGACCGCACCGCGGTGCGTTGATCCGAACGGCAGGCACAGACACAGTCAGCCGGCGCAGGGAATGCGAACCATGAATCTGCTCAAACACATCCTTTCGGCGCTGGCCGTGGTGGCGATTGCCGGCTGCGGCGGCGGGAAGTGCGACACGTCGACCTATGGCGGCGGCGCCGGCACCTGCGAGCAGAGCAACTCGCCGCCACCGGTGGTGGTGTCGAACATGACGCTCACCCTGAGCGCGGCCGCGGTCAACAACACGGGCACCGAGACGGTCACCGCCACCGTGGTCGCGACCAATTCGAGCAACCAGATCGTCTCGGGCGCTCTGATCGATTTGAGCGTCAACAACGAAGCCACGATCGCCGTCGACGGGAATTCGACCGACACCGAAGGCAAGCTGAGCGGCGTCGTCGGCATCGGCGACAACAAGACCAACCGCACCATCACCGTCACGGCGACGGCGAACAACGGCGCGCTCGTGCGCTCCAAGTCCTTCGTGGTGAGCGGCGCCACGCTGACGGCAACCCCGGTGCCGGCGACCCTGCCGGCTTCCACCGACGGCGTCGTCCAGTACCGCCTGATCGATGCGGCGAACAACGCGATGTCGGGCGTCCAGGTCGTCGTCACCGGCCCGAGCGGCGTGGAAACGACCGGCACCACCGACGTCAACGGCCGCTATGACTACAAGTACACCGCACCGGCCACCGCCGGCGAGAGCACCATCCGCGCGCAGGCCGCGGGCGATTCCGTGGACTCCACGGTCCTGGTGACCACGGGCTCGGGCACCATTCCGAACGTCGACCCCACGGCCTTCCCGATCCGTTCCGCCTCCGTGCAGGCCAGCCCCAGCGTGGTCCCGGTCAACCTGGATGGGGCCACGACCAACCAATCGCAGTTGCGGGCGCTGTTCGTGACCAACTCCAACGCGCCGGTGAAGAACATCCGCGTGCGCTTCGACCTCAATGGCGACGCCAACTCGATCGGCGGCACCTTCACCACCGGCACGACGCTGGTGTACAGCGACGCCAACGGGGTGGCCACCTCCTCGTACGTCCCTGCCACGCGGTCCAGCCCGACCGACGGCGTGACGATTCGCGCCTGCTGGGACTACGCCGACTTCCCGGTCGGCACCTGCCCGAACAACGCCAGGACCACGCTCACCGTCACCGCGGATCCGGTCTCGGTGACCATCGGTACCAACAACCTCGTCCAGATCGGGACCTCGGGCCTCACCTATGTGAAGCGTTACGTCGTCCAGGTCGTCGATTCATCGGGCCTTGCCAAGCCCGACGTGCAGGTGGCGACCTCGATCGACCTGCTTCAGTACCTGAAGGGCTTCTGGACCCTGCCGGTCGACAAGTGGGTGCAGACCAACGTCAATGCGGTGTGCGACAACGAGGACATCAACCGCAACAACGTGCTGGAGATCTACTCCAATGGCGGCGTCGAGGATGCGAACGGCAATGGCAAGCTCGACCCGCGCAAAGCCGACGTCGCGGTGAGCTTCGACGGACCCAGCAAGACCGACGCCAACGGCCAGGTCGTCGTCAAGATCGAGTACCCGCAGAACATGGGCTCCTGGGTCATCTTCGATCTGCTGGCCACTGCCGGTGGCGTGACCTCGACCGAAGGCCGGACCCATTACGTCGGTGTGCTGCCGGTGCTGGCGACCCACGTGAACGACAAGAATGCCGACCCGCCGTTCAGACTCAGCCCGTATGGCACGCTGACCAGCGGCACGACGGTCGTCACCAGCCCGGAAGGCAAGTCGGCCTCGCTCTGCACGAACGGGAACTGATGCGCCTGCGCCGGTGACGATCTCTCTCGTCGGCATGCCCGGCTGCGGCAAGTCGACCGTCGGTCGTCACCTGGCGCGGCAGCTCGGGCTTCGCTTCGTCGACAGCGACACCGAGATCGAGCACCGGATCGGCATGCCGATCCGGGACTGGTTCCCGCAGCACGGCGAAGACACCTTCCGCGACCTCGAGCAGGAGGTCATCGACCAGCTCACGCGCGAAGGCGACGTCGTGCTGGCCACCGGCGGTGGCGCGGTGCTGCGGCCGTCCAACCGCGATGCGCTGCGTTCGCGCACCCACGCGTTCTATCTGCGCTCCACGCCCGAGGAACTGTTCCGCCGCCTGCGCCACGACACCCAGCGGCCGCTGCTGCAAGTGGCCGACCCGCAGCGCCGCCTGCGCGAACTGTTCAAGGAACGCGACCCGCTGTACCGGCGCGTGGCGCACTTCGTCGTCGAGACCGCACGCCCTTCGGTGCCCGCGCTGCTGAGCATGGTGCTGATGCAGCTGGAACTGGCCGGCCTGGTCGACCCCGGCCAGGTGCCTTCACCGGTGGACACCGCGCCCGGCGCCGGCGGCTGAGGGCGGCCGGAACCCGCGCCGTACACTCGGCGCCGATGTCCGACACCACCGCTTCCACCGCCCCCGCCACCGTCACCGTCGACACCGGCCAGGACCGCTACGACATCCTGATCGGCGGCGGCCTGTTCGCCAGTGCCGCTGCATGGCATGGCCTGCCGGCCTCGGCACAGACCGTGATCGTCAGCAACCCGGTGGTGAACCGCCTGCACGGCGAAGCACTGCGGCGGGCGCTGGCCGGCCGCCCGGGCGTGAGCACGCTGGAACTGCCCGACGGCGAGGCCTACAAGACCGCCGAGACGCTGAACCTGATCTTCGACCACCTGCTGGGCCGCGGCTGCGACCGCAAGACGCTGCTGGTGGCGCTGGGCGGCGGCGTGGTGGGCGACATCACCGGCTTCGCCGCCGCCACCTACATGCGCGGCGTGCCCTTCGTGCAGGTGCCCACCACGCTGCTGGCGCAGGTGGATTCGTCGGTGGGCGGCAAGACCGCCATCAACCACCCGCTGGGCAAGAACATGATCGGCGCGTTCTACCAGCCGCGCCGCGTGCTGTGCGACCTGGACACGCTGGACACGCTGCCGGCGCGCGAGCTGGCCGCCGGCCTGGCCGAGGTCATCAAGTACGGGCCCATCGCCGACGCCGCCTTCCTGGACTGGATCGAGGCGAACCTGGCTGCCCTGCTGGCGCGCGACCGCGCCGCGATGACGCACGCGGTGCGCCGTTCGTGCGAGATCAAGGCCGCCGTGGTGGGCGCCGACGAACGCGAGAGCGGGCTGCGCGCCATCCTCAACTTCGGCCACACTTTCGGCCACGCCATCGAAGCCGGACTGGGCTACGGCGAATGGCTGCATGGCGAAGCGGTGGGCTGCGGCATGGTGATGGCGGCCGAACTGTCGGCGCGGCTGGGGCTGGTGCCGGCGGCCTTCGCCGACCGGTTGCGCGCGCTGATCGAACGCGCCGGCCTGCCGGTGGTGGCGCCGGCACTGGGCGCGCCGCGTTTCCTGCAGCTGATGCGCGTGGACAAGAAGGCCGAAGGCGGCGAGATCCGCTTCGTCGTCGTGGAAGGCGTCGGCCGCGCCGGCGTGCGCGCCGCACCCGACGAGCTGGTGGCGCGCGTGATCGAACAGCACAGCGCGCGCGCGTGAACGCCACCCTGGCGCGCTGGGCCTCGGACCCGCGCAGGACGCGCGGGCGCCGGGTGCCGGAGCCGCCTTCGCCACCGCGCACCGAGCATCAGCGCGACCGCGACCGCATCGTGCACAGCACGGCCTTCCGCCGCCTGGTCTACAAGACGCAGGTCTTCGTGAACCACGAAGGCGACCTCTTCCGCACCCGCCTGACGCACTCGCTCGAAGTGGCGCAGCTGGCCCGTTCGGTGGCGCGCGTGCTGCGGCTCAACGAGGACCTGTCGGAAGCCATCGCGCTGGCGCACGACCTGGGCCACACGCCCTTCGGCCATGCCGGCCAGGACGCGCTGCACGAATGCATGCGCGAACATGGCGGCTTCGAGCACAACCTGCAGAGCCTGCGCGTGGTGGACCGGCTGGAGGCACGCTACCCGGCCTGGGACGGCCTGAACCTCACCTTCGAGACGCGCGAAGGCATCCTCAAGCACTGCTCGCGCCGTGTGGCCGAAGCGCTGTTGCGCGAAGAACCCGAAGGCCCGGCCGCACGCTTCGTGCACGGTGGCCGGCCCGGCCTGGAAGCGCAGCTGGTGAACCTGGCCGACGAGATGGCCTACAACACGCACGACATCGACGACGGCGTGCGTTCCGGGCTGCTGGCGGTGGAGCAGCTGGCCGAGGTGGCGCTGTTCGCGCGCCTGCAACACGAGACCCTGGCCGAACACCCCCAGCTGGGCGGCCGTCGCCTGCTCTTCGAGGTGCTGCGCCGCATGATCGCGCTGCTGGTGGGCGATCTCGTGGTCACCACCTCCGCGGCGCTCGAAAGGCACGCGCCGGCCGA
Organism: Rubrivivax sp.; assembly: GCA_044224175.1. Lineage (GTDB taxonomy): Bacteria > Pseudomonadota > Gammaproteobacteria > Burkholderiales > Burkholderiaceae_C > Rubrivivax. The sequence goes on from JBGAKY010000060.1 coordinate 22,102, forward strand.
CGCCGACGCGGTGCGCGCGCTGCCGCCGCTGGTGGCCTTCGGCGAACCGCTGCGCGGCCAGATCGGCGAACTCAAGCGCTTCCTCTTCGCCCACCTGTACCGGCACCCGCAGGTGATGCAGATGACCGAGCGTGCGCGCGAAGTGGTGGCCGGTCTGTTCCGGGCCTACCTGGCCGCACCCGGCGAGATGCCGGAAGACTTTGCCGGCGCTGCCGACCTGCCGCGGGCGGTGGCCGACTACGTGGCCGGCATGACCGACCGCTTCGCGCTGCGCGAACACCTGCGCCTGACCGGGCGCGACCCCTTCACGGCCTGAAGGCCATGGCCAGGTTGCCCCGGCTTTCGCTGGCGGGCTGTGCCCACCACGTGGTGCAGCGCGGCCACCCGGGACGGCCCGTGTTCCGCGACGAGGCCGACCGCCAGGCCTATCTGCAGGGCCTGCGCGAAGGCGCGTCGACCCTGGGCGTGGCCGTGCATGCCTACGCCCTGGCCGAAAACGAAGTGCAGCTGCTGATGACGCCACCCGAAGCGGCCGCGCTCAGCCGACTGATGCAGACCGTCGGCCGCCGCTATGTAAGCGCCTACAACCGTCGCCACGGCGGTGCCGGCACGCTGTGGGACGGCCGCTACCGCTGCAGCGTGGTCGAAGGCGGGGCCACCTTGCTGGCGGCGCTGCGCCTGGTGGACGGCATGCCCGGCCGCACCAGCGCCGCTCACCGGGATGGCGGCACCCGCGAACCCTGGCTGGTGGACCCGGCCGAGTACTGGCAACTGGGCAACACCCCCTTCGAACGCGAGGCGGCCTACCGCACGCTGCTGGTGCAGCCCTTGCTCCCCGGGCAGGCGGAGCGACTGCGTTCCGCAGCGCTGGGCGGCTGGGCGGTGGGGTCAGAAGCATTCGCGCGCCAGGCGGAAGAGCATGCCGGCCGCCCTGCAAAGCCAAGGCCGCGCGGCCGGCCACGCCGGGCCTGAGCCAACGGCTGGCACGGGGCATGCACGGCCGCGGCGTGCGCAGCACTTTCCATCTGTCCCTATTTATTGTGTGCATCAGAGATCAGCGATTCAATTAAGAGTCTGACCCCTTTTAATTGTGCTTGCCGCGCATGTTGCACTGCGATAGTCTCGCCCACCTCCCTACGCCAGCCTGGAGAGCGCCATGAAGGACGCCCCCGCCGCCACCCCCTTCCCCGCAACCGCCGAAGAGATCCGGGCCCTGGCCGAAGGCGGCCTGTACGACGCCGGCAACGAGCACGACGCCTGCGGCGTGGGCTTCGTGGCCCACATCAAGGGCCAGAAGGCGCACCACATCGTCGAGCAGGGTCTGAAGATCCTGGAGAACCTGGACCACCGCGGTGCAGTGGGCGCCGACAAGCTGATGGGCGACGGCGCCGGCATCCTGATCCAGATCCCCGACGACTTCTACCGCGCCGAGATGGCGGCCCAGGGCGTGACGCTGCCGCCGCCGGGCGAGTACGGCGTCGGCATGATCTTCCTGCCCAAGGAACATGCCTCGCGCCTGGCCTGCGAACAGGAGCTGGAGCGCGCCGTGAAGGCCGAAGGCCAGGTGCTGCTGGGCTGGCGCGACGTGCCGGTCGACCGCGAGATGCCCATGAGCCCCGCGGTGCGCGCCAAGGAGCCGGTGATCCGCCAGATCTTCATCGGCCGCGGCCCCGACGTCATCGTTCCGGATGCGCTGGAGCGCAAGCTCTACGTGATCCGCAAGACCGCCAGCGCGGCGATCCAGAAGCTGCAGCTCACGCACAGCCGCGAGTACTACGTGCCCAGCATGAGCTGCCGCACCGTCATCTACAAGGGCCTGCTGCTGGCCAATCAGGTGGGCCAGTACTACCAGGACCTGGCCGACCCGCGCACGGTGTCGGCGCTGGCGCTCGTGCACCAGCGTTTCAGCACGAACACCTTCCCCGAGTGGCCGCTCGCACACCCCTACCGCATGGTGGCGCACAACGGCGAGATCAACACCGTCAAGGGCAACTTCAACTGGATGCGCGCCCGCGAAGGCGTGATGAAGAGCCCGGTGCTGGGCGACGACCTGAAGAAGCTCTACCCCATCAGCTTCGAACACCAGAGCGACACCGCCACCTTCGACAACGCGCTCGAGCTGCTCACGATGAGCGGCTACCCGCTCGCCCACGCGGCGATGATGATGATCCCGGAAGCCTGGGAGAACCACGAGCTGATGGACGCGCGCCGGCGCGCCTTCTACGAATACCACGCCGCGATGCTGGAACCCTGGGACGGTCCTGCCGCCATGGTGTTCACCGACGGCAAGCAGATCGGCGCCACGCTCGACCGCAACGGTCTGCGCCCGGCGCGCTACATCGTCACCGACGACGACCTGGTGGTGATGGCTTCCGAATCGGGCGTGCTGCCGATCCCCGAGGCGAAGATCGTCAAGAAGTGGCGCCTGCAGCCGGGCCGCATGTTCCTGATCGACCTGGAACAGGGCCGAATCGTCGACGACGAAGAGCTGAAGAACCAGTTCGCCTTCGCCAAGCCCTACCGCCAGTGGATCGAGAACGTGCGCGTGCGCCTGGACTCCATCCCCGCCGAAGGCGAGGCCCCCGCGTTCAACGAGAGCCTTCTCGACCGCCAGCAGGCCTTCGGCTACACGCAGGAAGACATCAAGTTCCTGATGGCGCCGATGGCCGCGAACGGGGAAGAAGGCATCGGCAGCATGGGCAACGACAGCCCGCTGGCCGTGCTGTCGGACAAGAACAAGCCGCTCTACAACTACTTCAAGCAGCTCTTCGCGCAGGTCACGAACCCGCCGATCGACCCCATCCGGGAAGCGATCGTGATGTCGCTCAACAGCTTCATCGGCCCGAAGCCGAACCTGCTGGACATCAACGCGGTGAACCCGCCGATGCGGCTGGAAGTGACGCAGCCCATCCTCGACTTCGAGGACATGGCGCGCCTGCGCTCGATCGAGAAGCACACCGGCGGCAAGTTCAGGAGCTGCGAGCTCGACATCACCTACCCGCTGGCCTGGGGCAACGAAGGCGTCGAGGCGAAGCTGGCGTCGCTGTGCGCCGAGGCCGTGGACGCCATCCGCACCGGACACAACATCCTGGTCATCACCGACCGCCGCATGAGCCGTTCGCAGGTGGCGATTCCGGCGCTGCTGGCGCTGTCGGCGGTGCACCATCACCTGGTGCGCGAAGGCCTGCGCACCACCGCCGGCCTGGTGGTGGAGACCGGCTCGGCGCGCGAAGTGCACCACTTCGCCGTGCTGGCCGGCTACGGTGCCGAGGCCGTGCACCCCTACCTGGCGATGGAGACGCTGGCCGAACTGCATGCCACGCTGCCGGGCCAGCTTTCGGCCGACAAGGCCATCTACAACTACATCAAGGCGATCGGCAAGGGTCTCTCGAAGATCATGTCGAAGATGGGCATCAGCACCTACATGTCGTACTGCGGGGCCCAGATCTTCGAAGCCATCGGCCTGCAGAAGCCCTTCGTCGAGAAGTACTTCCGCGGCACCGCCAGCCAGGTGGGCGGCATCGGTGTGTTCGAAGTCGCCGAAGAGGCGCTGCGCATGCACCGCGCCGCCTTCGGCAGCGACCCCGTGCTGGCCAGCATGCTGGACGCCGGCGGCGAATACGCCTGGCGCACGCGCGGCGAAGAGCACATGTGGACGCCGGACGCCATCGCCAAGCTGCAGCACAGCACGCGCGCGAACAAGTTCGACACCTACAAGGAATACGCGCAGCTCATCAACGACCAGAGCCGCCGCCACATGACGCTGCGCGGCCTGTTCGAGTTCAAGGTCGACCCCGCGAAGGCCATCGCGCTGGAGGAAGTGGAACCCGCGGCCGAGATCGTGAAGCGCTTCGCCACCGGCGCCATGTCGCTTGGCTCCATCAGCACCGAGGCGCACACCACGCTGGCGATCGCGATGAACCGCATCGGCGGCAAGAGCAACACCGGCGAAGGCGGCGAAGACCCGGCGCGCTACCGCAACGAGCTGAAGGGCATTCCCATCAGCGCCGGCACCAAGGTGAGCGACGTCATCGGCGCCAAGGTCATCGAGTCCGACTACGAGCTGAAGGAAGGCGACAGCCTGCGCTCGAAGATCAAGCAGGTCGCCTCGGGCCGCTTCGGCGTCACCACCGAGTACCTGGTGAGCGCCGACCAGATCCAGATCAAGATGGCGCAGGGCGCGAAGCCGGGCGAAGGCGGCCAGCTGCCCGGTGGCAAGGTCAGCGACTACATCGGCTTCCTGCGCTACAGCGTGCCGGGCGTGGGTCTCATCAGCCCGCCGCCGCACCACGACATCTACTCCATCGAAGACCTGGCGCAGCTGATCCACGACCTGAAGAATGCCAACCCGAAGGCCAGCGTGAGCGTGAAGCTGGTCAGCGAAGTCGGCGTCGGCACGGTGGCCGCGGGCGTCACCAAGTGCAAGGCCGACCACGTGGTGATCGCCGGCCACGACGGCGGCACCGGTGCGTCGCCCTGGTCTTCCATCAAGCATGCCGGCACGCCCTGGGAACTGGGCCTGGCCGAGACGCAGCAGACCCTGGTGCTGAACCGCCTGCGAAGCCGCATCCGCGTGCAGGCCGACGGCCAGATGAAGACCGGCCGCGACGTCGTCATCGGCGCGCTGCTGGGCGCCGACGAGTTCGGCTTCGCGACCGCGCCGCTGGTCGTCGAAGGCTGCATCATGATGCGCAAGTGCCACTTGAACACCTGCCCGGTGGGCGTGGCCACGCAGGACCCGGTGCTCCGGAAGAAGTTCGCCGGCAAGCCCGAGCACGTGGTGAACTACTTCTTCTTCGTCGCCGAGGAAGCGCGCCAGATCATGGCGCAGCTGGGCATCCGCAAGTTCGAGGACCTGATCGGCCGTGCCGACCTGCTGGACACGAAGAAGGGCGTCGAGCACTGGAAGGCGCGTGGCCTGGACTTCACTCGTGTCTTCCACCAGCCGGTGGTGGCGGCCGACGTGCCGCGCCACCACACCGAGGGCCAGGACCACGGGCTGGAGCGGGCGCTGGACGTGCGCCTCATCGAACGCTGCCGGCCCGCCATCGAGCGCGGCGAGAAGGTCCAGTTCATGGACGACGCGCGCAACCTGAACCGCAGCGTCGGCGCCATGCTGAGCGGCGAACTCATCCGCCGCCGCCCCGAAGGCCTGCCCGACCACACCATCTTCATGCAGATGGAAGGCACCGGCGGCCAGAGCTTCGGCGCGTTCCTGGCCAACGGCATCACGCTGTACCTGATCGGCGACGCCAACGACTACACCGGCAAGGGCCTCTCCGGTGGCCGCGTGGTGGTGCGGCCCAGCATCGACTTCCGCGGCGATGCCACCGCCAACATCATCATCGGCAACACAGCGCTCTACGGCGCCACCAGCGGTGAAGCCTTCTTCCGCGGCGTGGCCGGCGAGCGTTTCGCGGTGCGCCTGTCGGGCGCCACCGCGGTGGTGGAAGGCACCGGCGACCACGGCTGCGAATACATGACCGGCGGCACGGTGGCGGTGCTGGGCAAGACCGGCCGCAACTTCGCGGCCGGCATGTCGGGCGGCATCGCCTACGTCTACGACGAGGACGGCCAGTTCGCCAAGCGCTGCAACACCAGCATGGTGGCGCTGGAGAAGGTGCTGGCGAAGGACGAGCAGACAGGCGCCACCATCGGCTGGCACCGCGAGACTGCCGACGAGGTGCTGCTGAAGAAGCTGGTGGAAGACCACCACCGCTGGACCGGCAGCCTGCGCGCGCGCGAGATCCTGGACCACTGGGCGACGGCACGCGCGAAGTTCGTCAAGGTGTTCCCGCACGAGTACAAGCGCGCGCTCGCCGAACGCGCCGCGAAGCTGGAAGCCAGCGCCGCCACCGACAAGGCCAAGGCCAGCGCCGCCGCCGTCGCCGCGAAATGACGGCCCCGAGCACGGAGTACCGCGCTCACCCCCGAGGGGTGGGCGCTCCGGCTTGGGGCGGCCCGGCGCCTGCGCGCCCGCTTTAACAAGATCACTGCGAGACCAACCTTATGGGCAAGATCACCGGCTTCCTGGAATACGAGCGGCTCGAAGAGGGCTACGAGCCCGTGCCGCAGCGGCTGAAGACCTGGAAGGAATTCGTCATCGGCCTGACCGAGGAGCAGTCCAAGGTGCAGGGCGCGCGCTGCATGGATTGCGGCACGCCCTTCTGCAACAGCGGCTGCCCGGTCAACAACATCATCCCGGACTTCAACGACCTGGTGTTCCGTGGCGACTGGCGCAACGCGCTGGACGTGCTGCACTCCACCAACAACTTCCCCGAATTCACCGGCCGCGTCTGCCCCGCGCCCTGCGAGGCAGCCTGCACGCTGAACGTCAATGACGACGCGGTGGGCATCAAGTCCATCGAGCACGCCATCATCGACCGCGGCTGGGCCGAAGGCTGGGTGAAGCCGCAGCCACCGGCCGTGAAGACCGGCAGGAAGGTCGCGGTGGTGGGCAGCGGCCCCGCGGGCCTGGCGGCGGCGCAACAGCTGGCGCGTGCCGGCCACGACGTCACGCTGTTCGAGAAGAACAGCCGCATCGGCGGCCTGCTGCGCTACGGCATCCCCGACTTCAAGATGGAGAAGTCGCACATCGACCGCCGTGTCGAGCAGATGAAGGCCGAAGGCGTGGTCTTCCGCACCGGCGTGCTGGTGGGCGCCCTGCCCAAGGGCACGAAGGTCACGAACGACGCCAAGGAAACCCTCAGCGCAGATCAGCTGAAGGCCGAGTTCGACGCCATCGTGCTGACCGGTGGCGCCGAGCAGAGCCGCGACCTGCCGGTGCCCGGCCGCGACCTGGACGGCGTGCACTTCGCGATGGAATTCCTGCCGATGCAGAACAAGGTCGTCGCGGGCGACAAGCTGAAGGGCCAGATCCGTGCCGACGGCAAGCATGTCATCGTCATCGGCGGCGGCGACACCGGCAGCGACTGCGTGGGCACCAGCAACCGCCACGGTGCCGCCAGCGTCACCCAGTTCGAGCTGATGCCGCAGCCGCCCGAGCGCGAGAACGGCCCGCTCACCTGGCCCTACTGGCCGTACAAGCTGCGCACCAGCTCCAGCCACGAGGAAGGCTGCGAGCGCACCTTCGCGATCGCGACGAAGGAATTCGTCGGCGCCAAGGGCAAGCTCACCGGCCTGAAGACCGTGCAGGTCGAATGGCAGGGCGGCAAGATGATCGAGGTGCCCGGCACCGAGAAGGAATGGAAGGCCGACCTGGTGCTGCTGGCGATGGGTTTCGTCTCGCCGGTGGCCAGCGTGCTGGAGGCCTTCGGCGTCGAGAAGGACGCGCGCGGCAACGCCAAGGCCACGACGGAGGAGCGCGGCGGCTACAGGACCGGCGTCGACAAGGTCTTCGCCGCCGGCGACATGCGGCGCGGCCAGAGCCTGGTGGTCTGGGCCATCCGCGAAGGCCGCCAGGCCGCGCGCGCGGTCGACGAATACCTGATGGGCGTGACCACGCTGCCGCGCTGAAGCGGCGCTTCACGCTTCTTCACCCGCGGATGCGGGCAGACCCTGAAGGGGTTTGCCCTGCATGCGACAATCTTCCGCAGAACAACATTCCTGCCGGGCGGCGCGCGGAGCACCGCGGCGCCTCGGCCACCTGCCGCTTGAGTTCCGACCTCTTCATCGAGATCGATCACGTCACGTTCGGCTACGACGAGCGGCGCACGATCCTGAACGACCTGAGCCTGAAGTTCATGCGCGGCAAGGTCACGGCCGTGCTGGGCGGTTCCGGCTGCGGCAAGACCACGCTGCTGCGCCTGATCGGCGGCGTGCACGCCGCCACCAAGGGCCGCGTCGTCTTCGACGGCGAGGTCATCGACGTTCGCAACCGCGAGCAGCTGTACCGGCTGCGGCGCCGGCTGGGCATGCTGTTCCAGTTCGGCGCCCTGTTCACCGACCTCACGGTGTACGAGAACGTGGCCTTCCCGCTGCGCGAGATGAGCGACCTGCCCGAGTCCATGATCCACGACATCGTGCTCATGAAGCTGAACGCGGTGGGCCTGCGCGGCGCGGCGTCGCTCAAGATCAGCGAAGTCTCCGGCGGCATGGCGCGCCGCATCGCGCTGGCGCGCGCGATCGCGCTCGACCCCGAGCTCATCATGTACGACGAGCCCTTCGCCGGCCTGGACCTCATCTCCATGGGCGTGGCGGCCAAGCTCATCCGCACGCTCAACGACGCGACCGGTTCCACCTCGCTCGTGATCTCGCACGACGTGCCTGAATGCATGGCCATCAGCGACTGGGTGGTGCTGCTGGCCACCGGCGGCCGCATCGTCGCCCAGGGCACGCCGGCCGAGCTGATGGCCAGCACCGACCCCGAGGTGCGCCAGTTCGTGCGCGGCGAACCCGACGGGCCGGTCAAGTTCCACTACCCGGCGCCCGAGATCGCGGAAGACTTCGGCGTCGCCGGAGGCGCGAAGTGACCGACTGGCTGGCCCTGCTCGGCGCGCGCGCGATGGACGCACTGCGCGGCTTCGGGCGCGCCGCCGCCTTCTTCACCGACCTGCTGGGTGCGCTGCTGCCTTCGCTGCGCCGCTTCGGGCTGGTGGTGGAGCAGATCCACGCCATCGGCAACCGCTCGCTGGTGATCATCCTGGCCAGCGGCCTGGCGGTGGGCTTCGTGCTGGCGCTGCAGATGTACTACGCGCTGGTCACCTACGGCGCGGCCGAATCGCTGGGCCTGATCGTCAACCTCTCGCTGTCGCGCGAACTGGGGCCGGTGGTCACCGCATTGCTCTTTGCCGGCCGCGCGGGCACCTCGCTCACGGCCGAGATCGGCCTCATGAAGGCGGGCGAGCAGATCGCCGCGCTGGAGCTGATGGCGATCGACCCGCGCCAGCGCGTGCTGGCGCCGCGCTTCCTGGCCGGCGTGATCTCGATGCCCCTGCTGGCGATCCTGTTCACCGCCATCGGCATCCTGGGCGCCTGGGTGGTGGCGGTGGCGCTGATCGGCATCGACCCCGGCAACTTCTGGTCGATCCAGCAGAACGGCGTGGACGTCTGGCGCGACGTGGGCAACGGCGTGGTCAAGAGCGCGGTGTTCGGCGTCATCTGCACCGCGGTCGCGCTGTACCAGGGCTACGAGACCGAAGCCACGCCCGAAGGCGTGGCCTATGCCACCACGCGCACGGTGGTCATCTCGTCGCTCGCGGTGCTGGGCATGGACTTCGTCCTCACGGCGCTGATGTTCAGCACCCGCTGAGACGGAAAAGGGAAAGAACGATGGCAAAACGAAACATCGAGGTCCTGGTCGGACTCTTCGTCGTGCTGGGCCTGGTGGCACTGGTCTTCGTCGCGTTGAAGGCGGCCAACCTGGCGAGCTTCAGCGCCGGCGACACCTATTCGATCTCGGCACGCTTCGACAACATCGGTGGCCTCAAGGCCCGCGCACCGGTGCGCAGCGCCGGCGTGGTGGTGGGCCGCGTCACGAGCATCAGCCTGGATCCGAAGACCTACCAGGGCGTGGTGTCGATGGACATCGACCGCCGCTTCCAGTTCCCGAAGGACACCGCGGCCAAGATCCTCACCGCGGGCCTGCTGGGCGACCAGTACATCGGCCTGGAGCCGGGCGGCGACGACAAGAACCTGGCGCCCGGCGACACCGTCGCGCAGACGCAATCGGCCGTGGTGCTGGAGAACCTGATCGGCCAGTTCCTCACCGGCAAGGCGGCCGAGGCGGCGGACACGGCCGGCTCGGGCGCGAAGAAGTGAAGCGCATCGCCGCCGCGCTGGTGCTGTCGGCCGTGCTGGCGGGGTGCGCCACGGCACCGCCGGCCGGCAGCGGCCAGCGTCCCCGGCGGCGCGCCGCCGCCATGGCCGACCCCTGGGAGTCCTGGAACCGCAAGGTCTTCGCCTTCAACGACGCAGTCGACGAAGCCGTGCTCAAGCCGGTGGCCGAGGGCTACCGCAAGGTGCTGCCGCAGCTGGTGCGCACCGGCATCGACAACGTCTTCGGCAATCTGGGCGACGTGTGGTCCACCGTCAACCAGTTCCTGCAGGGCAAGGTGCAGCTGGGCATGGAGATGGGCATGCGCGTGCTGCTCAACACCGCCTTCGGTTTCGGCGGCCTGCTGGACATCGCCACCGAAGCCAAGCTGCCGCGCCGTTCGGAAGACTTCGGCCAGACGCTGGGCCACTGGGGCGTGGGGTCCGGGCCCTACCTGGTGCTGCCTTTCCTGGGCCCTTCCACGCTGCGCGACACCGGCGGCCTGGTGGTCGACCGTGCGGTGGCGGCGCCCTCGCGCCTGGGCGAGACCGATACCCAGCGTTACACCATCACCGGCGTACAGCTGGTCAATACGCGGGCGGGCCTGCTGGCGACGACGCAGCTGATCAGCGAAGTCGCGCTCGACCGCTACAGTTTCGTGCGCGACGGCTACCTCGCGCGCCGCCTGGACCAGGTCTACGACGGCTCGCCGCCGCTGGAGAACCTGGACCCGGAAGGCGACGAGAAAGACTCGCCGCCGGCGGCGCCGCCGCCGAAGCAGTGAACCCGAATGCGTCCTCGCGCGTTACGGGTGGGCGGGCCCCTGCTGGGGCCCGGTTGACGAAAGGATTGCCGTGCTGAAGAGATTCCTGATCGCCCTGATGATCCTGGTCGGCGCCGCCGCGCGCGCCGACGAGGCGCCCGACGCCTTCGTGAAGAAGATCTCCAACGACGTGCTCGACACCGCCAAGGCCGACAAGAGCATCCAGGCCGGCGACATCAACAAGGTCATCGCCCTGGTCGACACCAAGGTCATGCCTTACGTCAACTTCGAGGCCGTCACCCGTTCCGCGGTGGGCCCGCAGTGGCGCGGCGCCACGGCCGAGCAGCGCACGAAGCTGCAGACCGAGTTCAAGACCCTGCTGGTGCGGGTGTACGCCGGAGCGCTGTCGCAGATCAAGGACCAGACCACCGAGATCACCAAGACCCAGCCGGTGCCCAACAGCACGCAGGTGGTGGTGCAGTCGGAAGTCAAGGGCAAGGGCGAGCCCATCAAGCTGGACTATCGCCTCGACAAGGCCGACGCGGGCTGGAAGATCATCGACGTCAACGTGGGCGGCATCTGGCTCGTCACCAGCTACCGTTCACAGTTCGCGCAGGAACTGTCCAAGGGCGGCATCGACGCGCTCATCGGCACCCTGGTGGAACGCAACAAGTCGGCCGCGGCGGGCAAGTCGTGAGCCTGGCCCTGCCCGAGAGCGCGACCATCGCCGACGCGAGGGCGCTCTTCGACCGGCTGGGCGAAGGCCCCGAGGCCATCGACGCCGGCGCGTTGAAGAACTTCGACACGGCGGCCATCTCGCTGCTGCTGGAAGCGCGCCGCCGCGCGCAGGCGCAGGGCCGCCGCTTCGTGGTGTGCAACGCGCCGCCTAAGCTGCGCGAACTGGCGCGCCTCTACGGCGTGGAATCCCTGCTGTCGTTCGAAGAGACCACGTAGCGCCGCGCGCGCAGGTTCTTCTTGATCTCCTGCAGCATCGGCCGCAGCTCGGCCGAACCCAGCCGCAGCGCGACGCCGGTGGTCAGGATGTCGACGATCATCAGGTGCAGCAGGCGCGAGACCATCGGGCTGTAGCGGTCGGCGTCCTCCGGGTGGTCGGCCGCCAGCAGGATGTGGTGCGCGCCGGTGGCCGCCTCGTGCGCCAGCGGCGAACCGCTGGCGGTGATGGCGATCACCATCGCGCCCTTGCGGCGCGCGATGTCGGCCACGTCCAGCAGGTCCTTGCTGCGCCCTGAATTGCTGATGATGACGGCACAGTCGCCGGGCTTGAGCATGGTCGCGCTCATCACCTGCGTGTGGCCGTCCACCACCGCCGAGGCCAAGACGCCCAGGCGGAAGAACTTGTGCTGCGCGTCCTGCGCCACGATGCCCGAATTGCCGACGCCGTAGAACTCGATGCGCCGCCCGTTTCGCCCCGCTTCGGCCAGCGCCGTGATCGCGCGCTCCACCGCCTGCCCGGCGGCGGCGTTGCGGTAGCGCAGCAGCGCGGCCACCGCGTTGTCGACCACCTTGACGACGATGTCGTCGGCCTTGTCGTCGTCGTCCACCGAGCGGTGCACGAAGGGCACGCCTTCGTTCACGTTGCCGGCCAGCTTGAGCTTGAAGTCGGCCAGCCCGTCGTAGCCCACGCTGCGGCAGAAGCGCACCACGGTGGGCTTGCTGACGTGCGATCGTTCGGCCAGCTCACCCACCGGCAGGCTGGCAAAGCTGCGCGGGTCGGCCAGCAGCAGCTTGGCCACGCGCTGTTCGGCCGGCGGCAAGGCAGGGATGGAAGCGCGGATGCGGTCCAGCATCATGCTTCCTCGGCCCAGGCGCAGCCGTCGCGCGCGATCAATGCGCTGGCGGCCGGCGGGCCCCAGCTGCCGGCCGCATAGGGCCGCGGGCCGGTGGTGTCATCGGCCCAGGCGTCCAGGATGGGTTCGACCCAGCGCCAGGCCTGTTCCTGTTCGTCGCTGCGCACGAACAGGTTCAGACGGCCGGCAATGGCGTCCAGCAGCAGGCGTTCGTAGCCGCCCACGCGTTCCGAAGGGAAGGCCTTGTCGAAGTCCAGGTCCAGGAACACCGGCGACAGCACTTCACCGGTGCCGCTGCCCTTGGCCGCCAGCAGGTGCAGTTCGAGCCCGTCCTCGGGCTGCAGCTTGATGACGAGCTGGTTGGCGCGCGTGGTGCCGGTGAAGATGGGGTGCGGCACCGGCCTGAAGTTGACGACGATCTGCGCGTCGCGCGCCGCCAGCCGCTTGCCGGTGCGCAGGTAGAAGGGTACGCCGGCCCAACGCCAGTTCTGCACCTCGGTGCGCAGCGCGACGAAGGTCTCGCAGCGGCTGCCCGCGGGCACCTTGCCTTCGTCCAGGTAGCCCGGCACGGCCTGGCCGCCCACCGTGCCGGCCTTGTACTGGCCGCGCACCACGTCGCGCGAGACGCTCTCTCGCGTGAAGGGCCTCAGGCTCTTCAGCACCTTGAGCTTCTCGTCGCGGATCGCGTCGGCCTGGTTGGCCGGCGGCGGCTCCATCGCGATCATCGTCAACATCTGCAGCGCGTGGTTCTGCACCATGTCGCGCAGCGCCCCGGTGCGGTCGTAGAAGTCGCCGCGCGTGCCCACGCCGATGCTCTCTGCAATGGTGATCTGGATGCTGGCGATGCTCTCGCGCCGCCACAGCGGTTCGAACAGGGCGTTGCCGAAGCGCAGCGCCATCAGGTTCTGCACCGCCGGCTTGCCCAGGTAGTGGTCGATGCGCAGCGCCTGTTCCTCGCGGAAGGCGCCGGCGACGACGCGGTTGATCTCCTGCGCGCTGGCCAGGTCGTGGCCGAGCGGCTTTTCCAGCACCACGCGCACGTGCGGCCCGTTCAGCCCGGCGCGGCCGAGCTGGCCGCAGATGGCCGGGAACAGGTGCGGGCTGGTGGCGAGGAACAGCACCACGGTGTCGGCGTTGCGATCGTCGACCCAGCGCTTGAGGCCTTCGTAGTCGCCCGGCTGCGCCAGGTCCATGCGCCGGTAGTGCAGCAGTTCGGCGAAGCGCGCGAACTCCTCGGCGCTGGGCTGCTTGGCTTCGTCCACGCCGGCGAACTTCTCGCGGATGTAGGCGCGGTAGTCCTCGTCGCTGCGCTCGTCGCGCGCCACCGCCAGGATGCGGCCGCCCTCGGGCAGCTTGCCGTGGCGGAAGGCCTGGAACAGCGCCGGCATCAGCTTGCGCCAGGTGAGGTCGCCGGTACCACCGAAGAGAACGAGGTCGAAGGACATGGTCGTATGTAACTTTGTTTCATGCAAATGATGCACGAGTTTCTTCGGCCGGTCAATCGGCGCCTCGGGGTTTCCCTTTGCTGCGCGGCACGGGGGGCGGGCAGGGCCGGCGATACGATCCGAGGCATCGTTTTCCGGAGGCAGGATCCCCATGAAGAACACCCTCGCGCTGGCGCTCACCGCCGCCGCTTTCGCGCCCGCCGCGCAGGCGCAGGACGCCGGCCAGATCAACATCATCTGCTCGGTGCAGGCCGAGTGGTGCAACCTGATCCAGACCGTGTACGGCCGCACCACCGGCGTCAAGGTGAACATGTCGCTCAAGGGCTCGGGCGAGGCGCTGGCGCAGCTGATCGCCGAGAAGGCGAACCCGAAGACCGACATCTGGTTCGGCGGCACCGGCGACCCGCACCTGCAGGCCGCCGAGCAGGACCTGACGCTCGAATACAAGAGCCCGAGCCTGCCGCAGCTGCACCCCTGGGCGCAGCAGCAGGCCGCGCAGAGCAAGTACAGGACGGTGGGCATCTACAGCGGCCCGCTGGGCTTCGGCTACAACACCGAGCTGCTGGCCAAGAAGAAGCTCAAGGTGCCGCAGACCTGGGCCGACCTGCTGAACCCGGCGCTCAAGGGCGAGATCCAGGTCGCCAACCCGGCTTCCAGCGGCACCGCGTACACGATGGTCGCCACGCTGGTGCAGCTGATGGGCGAGGACAAGGCCTTCGACTACATGAAGGCGCTGCACAAGAACATCAGCCAGTACACGCGCAGCGGCACCGGCCCCATCAAGGCGGCGGCGCGCGGCGAGACCACCATCAGCATCAGCTTCGTGCACGACGGCCCGGGCGAGAAGATGCAGGGCTTCCCGGTCGAGACCATCACCCCGGCCGACGGCACCGGCGCCGAGATCGGCTCGATGAGCCTCATCAAGGGCGCGCGCAACCTGGAAGCGGCCAAGAAGTTCTACGAATGGGCGCTCACCGGCCCGGCGCAGGAGATCGGCGCCGCGGCCAAGCAGTTCCAGCTGCCTTCGAACAAGACCGCCAAGGTCGACCCCAACGTGCCCGACTTCAAGAAGATCAGGTTCATCAACTACGACTACGCGAAGTACGGTGCCAGCGCCGAGCGGCGGCGCCTGATCGCCAAGTGGGAGAAGGAAGTCAACTCTCTCCCGCGCTGAGCCCGCGGTGGGCATGACGCGCGGAGCGGCGCGCGCACGCCGGGCGGTGCTCGGCTGGTGGGTGCTGGGGCTGGCGGCCTACGCGCTGCTGCCCTGGTACTTCCAGCAGGACCTGGGCCTCTTGAAGGCGCTGCCGGGGGTGTTCGGCGGCAGCGACACCGCCAGCGGGCTGGTGCAGGCGCTGCGCCACGGCAAACCCTGGCTGGGGTTCGGGCTGCTGGGCCTGGTGCTCGCGGGGGCCGGCACTCTGCTGCCGCCTTCGCGCCGCCAGGGGGCACTGCTGCTGGGCGGCGGCGCGCTCGGCGTGGTGGGGCTGCTGGCCAGCGGCTTTGCCATCGGCGCACGCGGCTGGTCGTTCGACGTCCTGGGCGCCTGGTTCGGCAACCTGCCCAGCGGGCAGTTCGGCATCGGCCTCGGCGGCGTGCTGGTGCTGCTGGCGCTGCTGATGCTGGCCGGCGCCGGCATCGCGCGGCTGGGCTACTTCCGCGGCGACCTCTTCGTCGCCGGCGCCGTGCTGCTGTGCGCGGCGCTGCTGCTGCTGTTCGTGGCGCTGCCGGTGGCCAAGAGCCTGGCCGGTGCCTTCCTCGACGAGAGCGGCGCGCTCTCGGTCGGCGCCATCGGCGAACGGCTGGGCCACGAGCGCGTGTGGGGCCTGTCCTGCCTGGCCGGCGGCGTGCGCTGCGGCGTGGCCTGGAACACGCTCTTCCTGGCCCTGCTCACGGCCGCCGGCACCACGGTGCTGGGCACGCTGATCGCGCTCTATGCCGAACGCGGCAACCGCCGGCTGCAGAAGCCCTTGGGCGTGCTGGCGCTGCTGCCCATCATCACGCCGCCCTTCGTCGTCGGCCTGGGACTGATCCTGCTGTTCGGCCGCGCCGGGCTCGTCAACCAGTTCCTGGAATGGGCCTTCGGCGTGCCGCCCACGCGCTGGTTCTACGGCCTGTTCGGGGTGTGGCTGGCACAGCTGTTCGCCTTCACGCCGATCGCCTTCATGATCATGCGCGGCGTCGTCGCCGGCATCAGCCCCAGCATGGAAGAGGCGGCGCAGACGCTGCGCGCCTCGCGCCTGCGCACCTTCACCAGCGTGACGCTGCCGCTCATGAAGCCGGGGCTGGCGAACGCCTTCCTGGTCGGCTTCATCGAGAGCATCGCCGACTTCGGCAACCCGGTGGTGGTGGGCGGGCCCTACGCGGTGCTGTCGACCGACATCTTCTTCGCCATCGTCGGCGCGCAGTACGACCAGGGGCGCGCGGCCTCGCTGGCGCTGATCCTCACCGCCTTCGCGCTGGCGGTGTTCTTCATCCAGCAGCGCGTGCTGGGGCGCACCAGCTACACCACGCTCACCGGCAAAGGCGATTCGGGCTTCGCCATGCCGCTGCCCGACACCGTGCGCCGCTGGTGCCACGGCCTGGCGCTGCCGTGGCTGGCCTTCACGCTGGTGGTGTACGTGTTCGCCTTCACCGGCGGCTTCGTGCAGACCTGGGGGCGCGACTACACCTTCACGCTCAAGCACTTCAAGACCGCGTTCGACCTGCAATGGGGTCAATACGGCCTGGTGTGGGCCGGCACGGCGTGGAACTCGCTGTTCACCACCGTGAAGCTGGCGGCCATTGCCGCGCCCATCTGCGCCGCCATCGGGCTGCTGATCTCGTGGCTGCTGGCGCGCACGCAGTTCGTCGGCCAGCGCGCCTTCGAGTTCGG
>JBGAKY010000061.1:0-37313 GCA_044224175.1 Rubrivivax sp.
CGGCCTGACACCTTCTTCTCCTCAAACCGCGAGCGCCACCACCATGGAACGTCCGTACATCCTGCACATGTTCACGCCGGGCCGGCAGATGAGCCCGTTCGACATCAACATGGCCGCCGACGCCGGCTACCAGATCATCGTGCCCTACTGCGAAGCGGGGCTCGACGCCGTCACCGGCCTCACGCAGGACGCCATCTTCTCGCGCGGCCCCAAGGGCGTGGCGCGCACCGGCATCTTCATCGGCGGCCGCGACGTGCAGCTGGCCGCCGACATGCTGGAGAAGGCGCAGAAGGCGATGGTCAAGCCCTTCGTCGTCAGCCTGATGGCCGACCCCAGCGGCGCGTTCACCACGGCCGCCGCCATGGTGGCCTGCGTCGAGGCGCAGCTCAGGCGCAAGCGGCCCGAAGGGCTGGCCGGCGCGCGGGTGGTCATCCTCGGCGGGCTGGGGCCGGTGGGGCGCATCGCCGGGGTGCTGGCGGCGCAGGCGGGAGCCGAAGTCTCGCTGTCCAGCCGCAACGGCATCGACCTGGCGGAAGAAGGCGCGCAGCAGACCGCCAAGCGCTTCGGCGTCACGCTGCACGGTGTTTCCGGGGGCGACCGTGCGGCGGTGCGCACCTCGATCGAAGGCGCCGACGTGGTGCTGGGTTGCGCCGCGGCCGGCGTGCAGGTGGTCAAGCCCGAGGACCTGCCCGCGCTGAAGCACCTGCTGGTGGCCGCAGACGTGAACGCGGTGCCGCCCGAAGGCATCGCCGGCCTCGGCGTGATGGACGACGGCAAGCCGCTGCCCGGCACCGGCGCGGTGGGCATCGGCGCGCTGGCCATCGGCAACGTGAAGTACCAGACCCAGCACCGCCTGCTGGTGCAGATGCGCGAAGCCGCCGCGCCGGTGGCGCTGAGCTTCGGCGAAGCCTTCGCCACCGCGCGCGCGTACGTGGCCGAAACGGCGGCCAAGGCCGGCTGAAGGCGCGCGCCACAGGTGATCGCGATCGCGGCCCTCTCGGCCCGTCCGCTGGCCGTGTGGGCCGCCGCCGACGGCCGGCCGGCCGTGGTGCTGGACTGCTTCGGCGATGCCGACACGCGCCGCGCCGCGCTCGAATGGCGGCCGGTCGGCGCGGCGGACCGGCTGGCGCTGGACGGCGAACGCCTGCTCGCCGAACTGGCTTCGTTGCGCGGCCGCGCCGAAGCCTGGGTGGCGGGCAGCGGCTTCGACGACCAGCCCGAACTGCTGTGCGAAGCCGCCGCCGTGCTGCCGCTGCTGGGCACCGATCCGCAGGGCCATGCGCGCACCCGCGACGCGCGCGCCTTCTTCGTCGCGCTGGACCGGCTGGACCTGCCCCACCCGCCAGTCGCCTTCGAAGCGCCGCCCGCCACCGCCGGCTGGCTGCTGAAGGACCCGCGCTCCAGCGCTGGCGCGGCCGTGCGCCGCTGGGCGGGCGGCGCGGCGCAGGCGCACGAATACTGGCAGCGCGAAGTCGATGGCACCGTCATGTCGGCCACCTTCGTGGCCAACGGCGCAGACGCCGTGGTGCTGGGGCTGAACCGGCTGCTCGCGGCGGCGCAGGGCGACCGGCCCTTCGTGTTCCGTGGCGCCGTCGGGCCGGTGGCCGCGCCACCGCGCCTGCAGCGCGAAGTGGATTCGTGCGTGCGCCGCCTGGCGCGCGAGTTCGGCGTGCGCGGCCTGGCCAGCCTGGACTTCATCGAAAGCGGCAGCCAGCCGCTGGTGCTGGAACTCAACGCGAGGCCCAGCGCCACGGCGGCGCTGTACCCGCGTGTCGGAGGTGCCTCGCCCTTGCAGGCCCATCTGCGAGCCTGCCGCGAAGGCACGCTGCCCCCGGCGGCCCCAGGCGGGCCGCTGCGCGGCACCGAAGTCGTCTACGCGCGGCGGACGGTCACGCTCTCGGCCGCGGCCGCGGCCTTCCTGGCCGCGCAGGGCAGCGTGCATGATCTGCCTGTCGCCGGCGCCCGCTTCGAACCCGGCCATCCGCTGTGCACCATCGAGGCCGAGGTCACCGGCCCCGAAGACCTGGCGACGTGGCGCGAACAACTTCTGGATACCGTCGAAGGACTCTCATGACCGACACCAAGCCCCCGCTCGCCGACTGCGCCTTGAGCGTGAACGGAGGCGTTGCCTCGCGCGTGGAACGTCTGTGCAGCGAAGCATCGGCGCTGGGCGTGGCGGTGCGGCGCGAAGCGAACGGCGTGCGCATCGTCGACGCCGGCATCGAAGCGCCGGGCAGCATCGAAGCCGGCCTGCTGGTGGGCGAGATCTGCATGGGCGGCCACGGCGAGGTGCGCCTGCGCACCGGAGCCGCCGAAGGCTGGCCCGCCTGGCTGGAAGTTCGCAGTTCGCAGCCGGTGCTGGCCTGCCTGGCCAGCCAGTACGCGGGCTGGAGCCTGGCCGCCAGCAAGGAAGAGACGGGCGGCAAGAAGTTCTTCTGCCTCGGTTCCGGGCCGGCGCGCGCGCTGGCGGTGAAGGAGCCGCTTTACGCCGAACTGGGCTACCGCGACCGCGCGCAGACGGGCGTGCTGGTGATGGAGGTCGACCGTCCGCCGCCGCCGGTGGTCATCGACAAGGTGCTGCGCGACTGCGGGCTGGCGCCCGAGGCGCTGACCCTGGTGCTGACGCCCACCACCAGCGCCGCCGGCAACACGCAGGTGGTGGCGCGGGTGCTGGAAGTGGCGCTGCACAAGGCGCACGAGCTGGGCTTCGCGCTCGGCGACATCGTCGACGGCATCGCCACCGCGCCGCTGCCTTCGCCCACGCCCGACGGTGGCCAGGCCATGGGCCGCACCAACGACGCCATCCTCTACGGCGGGCGCGTGCACCTGTCCGTGCGCGGCAGCGACGAGGCGGCGCAGTCGCTGGCCGCGAAGCTGTCTTCGCGCAACTCGCG
Organism: Rubrivivax sp.; assembly: GCA_044224175.1. GTDB lineage: Bacteria > Pseudomonadota > Gammaproteobacteria > Burkholderiales > Burkholderiaceae_C > Rubrivivax. The sequence continues at coordinate 2,895 of JBGAKY010000061.1, forward strand.
CGACTTCGGGCGTTCGTTCGCCGACATCTTCAAGGCGGTGGACTACGACTTCTACAAGATCGACGGCGCGCTCTTCGCACCCGCCGAGGTGTGGGTGAGCAACCTGTCCAGCGGCCGCACCTGGCACGGCGGCGCGCTGGACATGGACCTTCTGCGCAGGCTCTGGCTCGAGGAAGCCTGAAGGCGCCGCCATGAAGCGCGTCGCCATCATGGCCGACGAGACCGGCTGGCACACGCGCCAGCTGCAGGCGGCGCTGCGCGCGCGCGGCGCGCTGGGGCGTTGCGTGGACCTGGCCGACTGCCGACTCGACAGCGGGCAGGCCTGGCACGGCCTGGCGATCCCCGGTTTCGGCCGCGAGCTGCCGGATGCCGTGCTGGTGCGCGGCATCGCCGGCGGCAGCTTCGAGCAGGTGACCCGGCGGCTGGGCGTGCTGCACGCGCTGCGCGAGTCCGGCGTGCCGGTCTACAACGACGCGCGCGCCATCGAACGCAGCGTCGACAAGGCGATGACCAGCCTGCTGCTGCACGCCGCCGGCATTCCCACGCCGCCCACCTGGTGCACCGAGTCCGAAGCCGAGGCGCGCCGCATCGTCATGCGCGAAGCCGACGCCGGCCATGCGCTGGTGCTGAAGCCGCTGTTCGGGTCGCAGGGCAAGGGCTTGCAGCTCGTCGGCCGGGTGGGCGGCGCGCTGCGCCCGCTGCCGCCGCTGGCCAGGGGCTTCGCCCGCGTGGCCTACCTGCAGCGCTTCGTGCCGCCGGTGGCCGACCCCGGTTTCGACTGGCGCGTGCTCGTCATCGGCGGCCGCGCCTGCGCGGCGATGCAGCGCGTCAGCCGGCACTGGATCCACAACGTCGCCCAGGGCGCGCGCTGCGTGGCGGCGACTCTGGAGCCCGCGCTCGCGCGCCTGGCCGAGGACGCGGCGCGCACGCTGGGCATGGACTACGCGGGCGTGGACATCGTGCCGGCGACCGGCGCGCAGCCACTGCTGGTGCTGGAAGTGAACGGTGTCGCGGCCTGGCAGGGGCTGCAGAAGGTGACGCCGTTCAACATCGCGCGCGCGCTCGTCGACGACCTGCTGGACCGGCGCGCCGCGGCTGCGCTGGCGGCACGTCGCGCATGAGTGGCCCGCAGCGCGCGCGCGCCGCCTTCCTGCGCGCCTGCGAACTCGACGTGGCGGTGCGCAAGCCCGGCAACGTGAGCCGGGCGTCGCCGGGCCACGGCATGCAGGCGCAACATTTCCTTGACGCGGCGCAGGCGGCCGCGGAGCCGCTGCTGAAGCCTGGCGCGCGCGTCGGCGAACGCATCGAAGCCTCAGTCGCCGCTTCGTGGGCCGCCGCTGGCTGCAACACCAACCTGGGCATCCTGCTGCTGTGCGCGCCGCTGGCCGCCGCGGCCGAAAGCACGCTGCCGCTGTCGCATTCGCTGCAGGCTGTGCTGGCCGCGCTGGACGTCGAGGACGCGCGCGCCGCCTACCGCGCCATCGTGCAGGCCAACCCGGGCGGGCTGGGACATGCCGAGCAGGCCGACGTGCATGCCGCACCGGCCATCGACCTGCGCGCCGCGATGGCGCTGGCGGCCCGGCGCGACAGCGTCGCGCGCCAGTACGCCGAGGGTTTCCACGAGGTGCTGGCCGCTGCGCAGGGCCTGGGGTTTGCACTGAGCGACAGTGCCGATCGTGCGCTTCGCGATGCCACCGTACAGCGGGTTTACCTGGGGTATCTGGCGCGCTGGCCCGATTCACACATTGTGCGAAAACACGGCGAGGCGCTGGCACAGATTGTCATGAGCGCGGCGCAAGGCTGGCAGGGTCGGGAAAGGCCCGGCGAAGACCCCGCGTTTGCGGCCTGGGACGAAAGCCTGAAGCAGCAGGGACTGAATCCGGGGACCAGCGCCGATCTCACCGTGGCCACGCTGTTCGCGGCCGGCCTTCAGTGGTCCGATGGCATGGATCGTGATAGCGTGCTTGGCAGCGCCGGCTGATGGGGCCGGTGCCACCTGTCCGCTCGAACACATTCAAGGAGATACATCCGCATGGCCAAGATCGATCGCATGATGGTCGGTGAGTCGCTCGTCGGTGACGGCAACGAGGTCGCGCACATCGACCTGCTCATCGGGCCGCGTGGCACGCCGGCCGAGTCGGCATTCGCCAACGCGCTGACCAACAACAAGGACGGCTTCACCGCTCTGCTGGCCGTGGTCGCGCCGAACCTGCTGTGCAAGCCCGCCACTGTGATGTTCAACAAGGTCACGATCAAGGGTGCCAAGCAGGCGGTCCAGATGTTCGGCCCCGCGCAGCGCGCCGTGGCCATGGCCGTGGCCGACAGCGTCGAGGACGGCACCATCCCCGCGGCCGAGGCCGACAACCTGTTCGTCAGCGTCGGCGTGTTCATCCACTGGATGGCCGAAGACGACAAGAAGATCCAGGACTACAACTACCGCGCCACGAAGGAAGCGATCCAGCGCGCGGTGTCCGGTTCGCCGACCGCCGCCGAAGTGGTGGCCAAGAAGGGTTCGTCCGCGCACCCGTTCCAGGCGAAGTGATTTTGGTGTGAGAGGCGAGTGCGTGCCTGGCAACGGGCACGCCAGGGAAAGAGGAAGGCTTGTCATGTTGCCGACCGGGTCCCCCCGGTCGGCTTTTTCGTCTGGGGGCGCGCCGCGTTCAGCGGCGGCCGGGCACCATGCCGCTGCCGATGAGCTGCAGCACGGTGGCGCCGCTGCGCGCGGCGGCGCTTTCCACCGGGCGCGCCTGGCGTTCGATCTGCACGCCCACCGCCTGCACGTCGCTGAACTTGCGCGGCTTGACCACCTTCACGCGCACCCAGCGGGCGCCGAACTCGTCGAGCAGGATGCTCGCGACGGCCTCGGCGAAGGACTCCAGCAGCTGCAGCCGGTGCTCGCGCATCAGCTGCAGGAGGCGTTCGCGCACGAGGCCGTAGTGGATGGTGTCGCCGATGCGGTCGGTGTCGCAGGCGCGCGCGTGCGGCACCCCGGCGACGACGTCGATCACCAGCGGCTGCGGGTCGTGCAGTTCGCCGTCGTCGATGCCGATCACCGTCTCGCCGGCGAGGCCCTCGATGAAGACGAGGTCGAGCGCCGCGGCGCCGTCGGCAGCGGGCGGCGAATCGTGAAGGCGGGCACTCTGGTGCAAGGGGGGACTCCCGGGCGCGGTGGAGGGTTGGGGGCGGATTGTCGCAGGCGGTTGCAAAAGTCGTTCCGGCGCTGGAGGGGAACCCGTGTTTACACCCGATGACCCCGTCATCCAGGCGGCCACAATTACAGTTTCCAATGATCAGAACCGCGCCCTTCCGGAGACATCGATGAGCCTGACCCTTCGCGATGCGACCCGGCATGCCGACCGCATCCTCGAGCTGGTCAAGAGCGGCATCCACGAGCAGGCGGCCGACGTCGTCGCCCAGTCCTGGAGCCGCTGCCTCAACGAATACCAGCTGCATCCTGCCAGGCCGCGCGAGCCGCTTTTCGTCGACCGCACCGAACTCGAGGAAAGGCGCGCCCGCCGCCAGGACGTGATCGCCTGCGCGCGCTACGAGATGACCACGCTGTACCAGCAGCTGGCCGACGTGGAATCGGCCGTGGTACTGACGGACACCGACGGCGTGATCATCCACATGGTGAGCTCGCCCGAGTTTGCCGCCGAAGTGGGCCCGCTGGGCCTGCGCGTGGGCGGCACCTGGAGCGAAGCCGCCGCCGGCACCAACGGCATGGGCACCTGCCTGGCCGCGGGCGGTCCGGTCTCGGTGCGGCGCGACGACCACTTCTTCACCCAGTTCACCCAGCTCACCTGCTCGGCGGTGCCGGTGTACGACCCTTCGGGCGAGATCTGCGCCGTGCTGGACGTGACCAGCCGCTCCGGCCTGATGCAGCAGCACCTGCTGGTGCTGCTGGGCATGACCGCGCGCATGATCGAGAACCGTCTCATCGACTCGCGCTACCGCAACGCCCACCCGCTGCACTTCCACAGCCGGCCCGAATTCGTCTACACCTTGCACGAAGGCAAGCTGGCGGTCGGTCCGGATGGCCGCATCCTGGCCGCCAACCGCAGTGCGCTGTTCCAGCTGGGCCTGCAGACCATGGACGAGGTGCGGCAGCGCCGCATCGAAGACCTGTTCGAGACCTCGCTCGAAGACATGCTGCAGCGCAGCAGCTCTTCTAGCTACCACCCGGTGGTGACCTACCGCGCCAACGCCGCGCTGCGTTTCTTCGCGGTGGCTCGGCGCCCGGCCACCGACGCCGGCGGCAACGTGCAGGTGTCGATGGTGGGCACCACGCCGCCGCAGGCCGCGGCCGGCGCGGTGGCCACGCCGCAGCGCGCGCCGCTGCGCCTGGTGCAGCCGCGCGGCGCCGGGCCGGGCACCACCTTCAAGGACCCGCGCCTGGTGGCGCACCTGGAAACGGCACGACGCGTCATCGCGCGCCAGACGCCGGTGCTGCTGTGCGGCGAGACCGGCGCCGGCAAGGAAGTGTTCGCGCGCGCGGTGCACGAATCCAGCCCGCACGCCGGCGGCGCCTTCGTGGCCGTGAACTGTGCCAGCCTGCCGGAAACGCTGATCGAGAGCGAACTCTTCGGCTACCGCGCCGGCGCCTTCACCGGTGCCCAGCGCACGGGCCGCCGCGGCAAGATCCTGCAGGCCGACGGTGGCACGCTGTTCCTGGACGAGATCGCCGACATGCCGCTGGAGCTTCAGGCGCGCCTGCTGCGCGTGCTGGACGAGCGCCAGGTCACGCCGCTGGGCACCGAGGAGACGCACGCGGTCGACTTCCAGCTCATCAGCGCCAGCCACCAGCACCTGCCGCAACTGGTGGCCGAAGGCCGCTTCCGCCAGGACCTGTACTACCGGCTGGCCGGCATCGAACTCATGCTGCCGCCGCTGCGCGAGCGCAGCGACCGGCGCGACATCATCCTGGGCGTGCTGGCGGCCGAAGGCGGCGAAGGCGCCACCCTGTCACCCGAAGCCGAGCGCGCGCTGCTCGACCACCCCTGGCCCGGCAACATCCGGCAGCTGCGGCACGTGCTGCGCACCGCCGCCGCGCTGGCCGACGGCCGGCCGATCGGGCGCGAGCACCTGCCTTCGCTGGGCGCGCCGCAGATGCCATCGCCGCCGCCGGGCATGGCTCGTGCTGCAGCCCCCGCACCCGCCGCGCCGGTGGAAGAGGAACTGCCGGTCAAGCTCAACCCGATCCAGGCCAACGAACGCCAGGTTCTGCTCCAATTGCTCGAACAGCACCGCTGGAACGTGAGCAACGTCGCCAAGGCGCTCGATGTCAGCCGCAACACGCTCTACCGCAAGCTCCACAAGCTCCACATCGAGGTCTCCCACCCCGAGTAGCGCGCACGGGCCGGAAGACGACTTCAGCGCGCCGCAAGCGGCGCGCTCTCGTTTCGCCTGGTGCATCACCGGCTCCGGCCACTTCCTGGACGAGTCGCTCGCGCTGGCGCAGCGCCTGCCGAGGCTGGACCTGTTCCTGTCCGACGCCGCCGAGGAAGTGCTGGCCATCTACGGCCTGCCCATCGAGCAGCTGCGGCCGCGTTTCGCGCCCGGCTTCCGGCTGGTGCGCGACAAGACCGCCAGCGCGGTGCCGGTGGGCATGCTGTACGACGACGTGTACCACACGGTGGTCGTCGCGCCGGCCACCAGCAACACGGTGGCCAAGTGCGTGGTCGGCATCAGCGACACGCTGCCCACCAACATGTTCGCGCAGGCCGGCAAGCTGGGCATCCCGAACATCGTCTTCGCCTGCGACACCGAACCCGTGGTCGTCACCAAGTCGCCGCACGACTGGGTCACGCTGCGGCCGCGCCGACTGGAGCTGGACAACGTGAACCGCCTGCGCGAGATCGACTTCTGCCAGGTGGTGTGCTCGCCGGCCGAACTGGAAGCGGCGCTGCAGGCTCGGCTGGCCGCGCTCTCGCTGGCATGGAACGCGTCCTCTTCCTGACCGGCCGCCTGGCCGAGCCGCAGCTGCGCCGCGTGCTGCAAGGCCTGCAGCCGCCGCCCTTCGAATGGGAGGTGCGCGAGATCGGCCTGCAGGTGGCGGCGCTGATGACGGCCGACCTGGTGAAGCGCCGCCTGCAACCGCCGCTGGCGGCCGACCGCGTGATCGTGCCGGGCCGCTGCCGCGGCGACCTGGAAGCGCTCTCGGCCCACCTGGGCCTGCCGGTGCAGCGCGGGCCGGAAGAGCTGAAGGACCTGCCGCGTTTCTTCAACCGCGCCGCGCAGCCGGTGGACCTGTCGGAAAAGGGGCCGCTGCTGTTCGCCGAGATCGTCGACGCGCCGCGGCTCACGGTCGAAGCCATCGTCGAACGCGGACTGGCGCATGCGCGCGACGGTGCCGACGTCATCGACCTCGGCGGCCTGCCGGCCACGCCGTTCCCGCAGCTGGAAGACGCCGTCGCGGCGCTGAAGGCGGCCGGGCTTGCGGTCAGCGTCGATTCGCAGGACAGCGAAGAGCTGCTGCGCGGCGGACGTGCCGGCGCCGACTACCTGCTCAGCCTGCACCTGGACACGCTGTGGATCGCCGACGAGGTGGCCGCCACGCCCGTGCTGATCCCGCGCACGCCGCACGACGAGGCCTCGCTGCACCAGGCGGTGGAGCGCCTGGCCGCGCGCGGCCGCGCCTTCCTGGCCGACCCGATCCTGGACCCCATTCCTTTCGGCTTCACCAGTTCCATCGTCCGTTACCACCGCTTGCGGGAGCGGTACCCCGATGCGCCCATCATGATGGGTGTGGGCAACCTGACCGAGCTGACCGAAGCCGACACCAGCGGCATCAACGCGCTGCTGTTCGGCATCGCCGCCGAACTGGGCGTGGCCGCGGTGCTGACCACCCAGGTCAGCCCGCATGCCCGGCGCGCGGTGCGCGAAGCCGACTGGGCGCGCCGCATCATGACCGCCGCCGCGCGCCAGGGCACGCTGCCCAAGGGGCTGTCGGACCGGCTGATGACGGTGCACGCGAAGGACCCGTTCCCCGACAGCGCCGAGGAGATCGCCGCCACCGCCGCGCAGGTGAAGGACCCCAACTTCCGCGTCCAGGTGGCTGCCGACGGCCTGCACGTCTACAACCGCGACGGGCTGCGGCAAGGGCAGGGCGCCTTCGAGCTGTGGCCGCGGCTGGGCCTGGAGAACGACGCCTCGCATGCCTTCTACATGGGCGTGGAACTCGCGCATGCCGAGACCGCCTGGCGCCTGGGCAAGCGTTACGTGCAGGACCAGCCGCTGGACTGGGGCTGCGCCGCCGAACGCGAAGCCCTGGACCTGCAGGCCTGGTGCGCCCCAGGCACCACACGCAAACGATGAACGACCAGATCTTCGAGACCGTGGTGACCACCGTGTCGCCCGACGGCCGGCCGCACGTGGCGCCGATGGGCGTGCGCTACCGCGGCAACATGGTCGTGCTGATGCCCTTCAAGCCTTCGACCACGCTGTCCAACATCGCCGCCAGCGGCCATGCGGTGCTGAACGTGGTGACCGACACCCGCGTCTTCGCCGGCTGCGTGACCGGGCGCCGCGACTGGCCGGTGGTGCCGGCCGAGCACGTGCCCGGCGTGCGCCTGGCGGCGGCGCTGAGCCACCTGGAGCTGAACCTGTTCGAACACGACGACGACCCGCAGCGCCCGGTGCTGCGCCTGGCCTGCGTGCACGAGGCGCAGCACGGCGTCTTCCGCGGCCTGAACCGCGCGCAGGCGGCGGTCATCGAAGCGGCGGTGCTCGTCAGCCGGCTGGCCATGCTGCCGCCGGAGAAGGTGGATGCCGAAATGCGCTACCTGCAGATCGCGATCGACAAGACCGCCGGCCCCGAGGAACACGAAGCCTGGGGCTGGCTGCGTGCCGCCGTGGCCACGCACCGGGCGTCGACATGGTGACGCGGTTGCTCGTGAGCGTGCGCGACGCGGCCGAGGCGCTGGTCGCCGCCGGCGGCGGGGCCGACTTCATCGACTGCAAGGAGCCCGGGCAGGGCGCGCTGGGCGGGCTTCCGCCGACGACCATCGGCGCCATCGTGCAGGCCCTGCGCAAGGCCGGCAGCACGCTGCCGGTGAGCGCGACCATCGGCGACTGGCCGATGGCGGCCCTGGCGCAGATCCACGACCGCGTGATGGGCGTGGCCGCCTGCGGCGTGGACTACGTGAAGGTGGGCATCGAACGCGATGCGGACGCGCCCGAAGTGTTGCAGATGCTGGCCGGCTGCGGCCCGGAGATCGTGCCGGTCTTCATCGCCGACCGCGGGCTGGACTTTGCGCTCGTCGAACGCGCGCTGGCGCTCGGCTTCCCGGGGGTGATGGTCGACACCGCCGACAAGCACGCGGGCTGCCTCTTCGACCTGCTGCCGCAGTCCGAGCTGCGGCGCTTCGTGGAAGCGGCGCGGGCGGCCGGCGTGATGGTCGGCATCGCGGGCGCGCTGCGTCGGTCCCAGATGCCGGCCATCGCCGCCCTTGGCCCCGACTTTGCCGGTTTCCGCAGCGCGGTCTGCGAAGGCGCGCGCGCCGGGGCCCTGAGCGCCGACCTGCTGTGCGCGCTGGTGGCGGCGATGCGCGCCGCCGCTCAGGCGCCGATCGGCCGGTCCTCGCCCAGCAGCAGCGAACGCACGCGGGCCAGCTCGGTGCGCTGAAGCACGTCGATCGGGAACGCCGCGCCGCGCGCCAGCGCCAGGAAGCGGCGGTCCAGCACGCCGGTCGCGCCCAGGTCCTGCAGCGTGGCGCCGGGGTCGATGGCGCAGCTCTTCACCACGATCATGCGTTCGGCGTTGAGCTTGCGCGCCAGGTCCAGCGCGATGCTGTCGCCGCTGTTGTCCCAGTTGGTGTAGGGCCCGGGCTTCTCGCGCAGCCAGTCCATCGGCAGCCAGACCGCCGTCTGGCCGCTGTGCAGCACGCGGTGCACCTCGGGCTTGCTGCTGGCCAACTGGAGCTTGGGGTTGAGGCCATGCGCCATGTAGGCCGACTGCGCCATCGCCAGCACCGCCATGTTGTGCGCCGGCAGGTCGTCGAACCGCCAGTGCTCCTGCGCGCGCCGCACCTCGTCGGCGAAGGCACCGCCGCCGCACACCAGCGTGACGCGGCCGCCACCCAGCGTGGTGAGCAGTTCCAGCCACCGCGGCAGCAGCGGGTCGTTGTTGAGGCTGCCGCCGATCTTCACGACCCACATCAGCAGCACTCCCGTGAACGCAGCGCGGCCACGGCCACCGCCGCGGCGCCGACGCGGACCCAGGCGGCGACGCGCTCGTCCCTGGCGCCGGCGACCTCCCGTGCGTAATCCAGCACCTGCCAGCCCTCGGGCGCCAGCTCGGGCACCAGGAAGGCGCCGCAGCCGGCGGCCACCGCCACCGCGCCGCCGGCGGGACCTCCCTGCTGCGCGACGCGTGCCAGCTGGCCGCGCAGCAGGGCCGTCTGCGCCTGGCGCCAGGCGCGTGCGAACTGCAGCCACTCGGCGCTGCTGCCGTCGGCGGCGTCGAGCCCGATCATGCGGGCCAGCCGCGCTTGCGTGGCCCGCAGGTCCTTGGCGGCGCCGTCGGCGGCCGGGTGCTGGTCGTGCGCCGGGTCCCCTTCGCCGGTCAGGCGGTAGACGTCGGCGGTGGTGGCGAAGAACTCGTTCATCACGTTCAGCTGCCGGCCGCGCCAGGGCACCGTGGGGCCCAGCGCGCAAAGCGGCGTTCGTACCACGCCCTGGTAGACGAGTTCGCCGCTGGCCAGGCGTTCGGCGTCGGTCCGGCTGGGGGTGGGCACGCGCCCCTGGCCGAAGGCGATGAGATCGGTGGTGGTGCTGCCCACGTCCACCAGCAGGCCTTCGCGGCCGGGCAGGTGCTGCGCCACGTGCCACGAGGTCGCCAGCCAGTTGGCCGAGGCGATCGCGCGCCAGTGCGTGCCCGCGGCGGCAGCGTCGCACCAGCCGGCGTCGCCGGCGAAGAAGCTCGGCGCCGGCAGCGCCTGCGCCAGCAGGCCGGCGATCTGCGCTACACCTTCGGCGCGGCTGGCGAAGCAGTCGACCATCTCGCCCGTCATGGTCACCGCGTGGCCGTGGCGATGCAGGCCCGGGAAGCGCGCGCGTGCGGCTTCGAGCGCCTGCTCCAGTTCGGGCAGCCCGCGCCACAGCGCGCAAGGCCACTGCGCCACGTCCTGCACGCGCCCCGACACCAGCAGCGCGGCCTTCAGGTGGGCGCCGCCCACGTCCCAGCCCATCACCGTGTCAGCCATGGATGCCGCGGGCCTCACAATCGGCGCCAGGCCCGCGATCGGCGCTGGCGCTCCAGATGCATCTCATTCCCGTCATCGATCTCATGCAGGGCCAGGTGGTCCGCGCCGTGCGCGGCGACCGCCAGTCCTACCGTCCCATCGTCTCCAAGCTGGTGGAAGGCAGCGACCCGGTCGCGGTGGCGAACGCGCTGCTGGACCATTGCGCCTCGCGGCGCCTGTACGCGGCCGACCTGGACGCGCTGACCGGCCGGCCGGCGCAGGCCGACGTGCTGCGCGCGCTGCTGCGCGCGCGGCCGGATCTCGAATTCTGGGTCGACGCCGGCTTCACGCGGGGCGCCGACGCCGACCTGCTGCGAGAACGCGTGGGCGCCGGGGCCGAGCGCATCGTGCCGGTGTTCGGCAGCGAGTCGATCGCCGACGCCGCGGCGCTGCAGGGCTGCTTCGTCGACCCGGCTGCCGCCGTGCTGTCGCTGGACCGGCGCGACGGTCGCAAGCTCGACGCCGCCGGCTGCTGGGAAAGCCCGCAGGCCTGGCCCGGGCGCGTGATCGTGATGACGCTCGAACGCGTGGGGGCCGACGCCGGCCCCGACCTGGACACCCTGGCCGCCGTGCGGGCGCGTGCGCCGCAGACCCGTCTGGTGGGCGCCGGCGGTGTGCGAAACCCCGCCGACCTGGACCGGGCCGCCGCCGCCGGGGCCTGGGCCTGGCTGGTCGCCAGCGCCCTGCACGACGGCCGCCTGCCGCCGGCACGGGGCTGAAAACCGGCAACACCAGGGGCCGGATCGCTTCGCATGCGCCACCTGCCTTCAGTTTTCGTGCCACCACCCCTGGGGCCCTTCGCTGCGCCGCCCGCGGGTCCCGGGCCGACGGTATCGCCACACTGTGTGGCAGTTTTGAAGGCGCGGGTGGCCCTTTCGCGCGCCGGGCGCCGGTGGCACATCGCTTGCGGGGGACTGGGTCGATGACCGCCAATGCCGGGGCAGCGTGGACCTGCCCGTTCTGTCCGCTGGCTTGCGACCATGTCGGCGTGCGCGTCGACGGCGGTGCCTTGGCGCTGGAGGGCGATCGCTGCGCGCGCGCTGAAGGCGCGCTGGCCGGTTTCCATCTGCAGTCCCCACCGCTGGTCGATGGACGAGAGGCTTCGCTGGAAGCCGCCGTGGCCGCCGCCGCACGCGTGCTGGGCACCGCTCGGCAGCCGCTCATCGCCGGCCTCGGTTGCGACGTCGCCGGCGCGCGCGCGCTCTACCCGCTGGCGGTGACCACGGGGGCGATCGCCGATTCGGCCGGCGGCGACGCCTTCGCCGAGGGCCTGCGGGCACTGCAGGACCGCGGCCAGTTCACCACCACGCTGGCCGAGGTGCGCACGCGCGCCGACCTGCTGGTGCTGGTGGGCCCGCCGCCCGTGGCCGCGGCGCCGCTGCTGCTGCGCCGGCTGGGCCTGGCGGAAGGCATGGCGCGCCATGTCGTGACGCTGGGCGCGGCCGGGCCGGACTTCGCCGCCCTGTCGCCGTCGGTCACGCATGAAGCGGTGGCGGCGGAGGCCGACCTCTTCGACACCCTGTCGCAACTGGCGCTGGCCGTGATGCGGCCCGGCGCCGCCGTGCCGCCGGCGGTGGCCTCCCTGGCCGAGCGACTGCGCCATGCGCGCTACGCCGTGCTGGTGGGCGCGCCGCCGCTGCTGCCTTCACCGGCCGCACTGGCGATGGAACGCGTGCATGCCATCGTGCACCGGCTGAACCGCAGCACGCGCGCCGCGGCGCTGTGGATCGGCGGCGGCAACGGCGCCGCGACGGCGAACCAGGTATTCGCGTGGCTGTCCGGCCTGCCGCTGCGTTCGCGCGCAGGCCCGCACGGACTGGAGCACGAACCCCGCCTCTACGGCGCCGAACGCCTGCTGGCCACAGGCGCGGCCGACGCGCTGCTGTGGGTCTCGGCCTTCGAAGCCGGCCTGCGCCCACCCGCCACCGCGTTGCCGATGGTGGGCCTGGCGCACCCGGGGCAGTCCGAAGCCTTCCGCCGCGCCGGCGCGGTGTTCATCCCCGTCGCCACGCCCGGCATCGGCCAGGCTGGCCACCTGTTCCGCACCGACGGCACGGTGCTGATGCCGCTGACCGCCGTGCGCGCCGACGCGCTGCCCGGCGTGGCCGAGGTGGCCGCGCAGATCCACGTCGCCCTGCCATCGAAGGTGAGTGCATGAAGCCGCTGCTGTTGAAGGGCGGCCGCGTCGTCGACCCCGCGAACCCGGGCAGCGGCGCCTTGCGCGACGTCGCCATCGTCGAAGGGCGCGTCGCCGCGCCGCAGGCGGGCCTGACGTACGACACGCTGGACGCCGCCGGCTGCGTGGTGATGGCCGGCGGTGTCGACCTGCATTCCCACATCGGCGGCGGCAAGGTGAACCTGGCGCGCATGCTGATGGCCGAGGACCACCGCGCCGGGCCGAACCCGATCGCGCTGCCGGCCAACGCGCTGGAGCTGGCGTCTTGCGGCACCTGCACGCCCGGCACGCTGGCCACCGGCTACCGCTACGTGGAGATGGGCTACACGGCGGCCTTCGAGCCGGCCATGGTGCCCAGCAACGCGCGCCAGGCCCACATGGAGATGGGCGACGTGCCGGTGCTCGACCACGGCGCCTACGTCATGCTGGGCAGCGACGAGCTGTTCCTGCAACTGCTGGCCGAAGGCGGCGCCAAGGCCGCCAATTTCAGCCAGATCCGCGACTACGTGGCCTGGACCGTGAACGCCAGCAAGGCCATGGGCGTGAAGGTGGTCAACCCGGCCGGCATCTCGGCCTTCAAGTTCAACCAGCGCAAGCTGGACGTGAACGAGCCCCACGTGCGCTGGCAGGTCACGCCGCGCCAGGTGGTGCACACGCTGGCGCGGGCGCTGAAGGAACTGGGCGTGCCGCACCCGCTGCACATCCACGGCAGCAACCTGGGCGTGGCGGGCAACATCGCTTCCACCCTGGAGACCATCGCCGCGCTGGAAGGCCTGCCCGCGCACCTGACGCACGTGCAGTTCCACGCCTACGGCACCGAAGGGCCGAAGAAGTTCTCGTCCGCCGCCGCGCAGCTGGCGGAAGCCGTGAACGCGAACCCGCAGATCAGCATCGACGTCGGCCAGATCATCTTCGGCCAGACCGTCACCGCCAGCGGCGACACGATGCGCCAGTTCGCCAACGCCGATCTGGCAAGCCCGCGCAAGTGGGTCGGCTCCGACATCGAAGCGATGGCCGGCTGCGGCGTGGTGCCGTTCCGCTACCGCGAAGCCAGCTACGTGAACGCGCTCCAGTGGGCCATCGGGCTGGAGATCTTCCTGCTGGTGAACAACCCCTGGCAGGTGGTGCTGACCACCGACCACCCGAACGGCGGCCCTTTCACCAGCTACCCGCACCTGATCCGCCTGCTGATGGACCGCGCCTTCCGCGAAGAGCAGCTTGCGAGACTGCACCCGGACGTGGCGGCGAACTGCGCGCTGAAGTCCATCACGCGCGAGCTGACCATGGAAGAGATCGCGGTGATGACCCGTGCCGGCCCGGCCCGGCTGCTGGGTCTGAAGGACCGCGGCCACCTGGGCGCGGGTGCGGCGGCCGACATCGCCGTCTACCGCGAGCAGGCCGACCGCGAGGCGATGTTCGCGACGCCGCGACACGTGTTCAAGGACGGCGTGGAAGTCGCGCGCGAAGGCCGCGTGCTGGCCACGCCCGCCGGCGGCGTGCACTTCGTCGAACCCGGCTACGACCCTGCGATCGAGAAGACCCTGCGCCGGCACTGGGAAGAGCAGGGCGCGATCCGGTTCGACCACGTGCCGATCTCGCACGACGAGCTCTGCAGCTGCTGCAACCGCGGCCGGCTGCTGCCGGCTTCGCTGTTCGAAGGGGCGGCGTCGTGAGCGCGGCACGCGAAGTCAACGGTGTCGTCGTCGACGACACCTTCGCCGAAGCGTTCCCGATGAAGGCCACGCGCATCGTCGTCACCGCGCACAACCTCGCCTGGGCGCGCCATGCGGCGGTGGCGGCCACGGGCTTCGCCACCTCGGTCATCGCCTGCGGCTGCGAAGCCGGCATCGAACGCGAGATCGCGCCCGACCAGACGCCCGACGGCCGACCCGGCATCGCCATGCTGCTGTTCGCCATGTCGGGCAAGGAACTGGGCAAGCAGATCGAACGCCGCATCGGCCAGTGCGTGCTGACCTGCCCGACCACCGCGGTCTACGCCGGCATCGACGAAGGCGAGGCGGTGGCGCTGGGCAGGAACCTGCGCTTCTTCGGCGACGGCTGGCAGACCAGCAAGGTCATCGCCGGCGTGCGCTACTGGCGCGTGCCGGTGATGGACGGCGAGTTCGTCGCCCAGGAGACCACCGCGGTCGTGAAGGGCGTGGGCGGCGGCAACCTGCTGCTGCTGGCGCGCGACACCGACACCGCCCTCGCCGCCGCCGAATCCGCGGTGGCCGCGATGAAGAAGCTGCCCAACGTGATCATGCCGTTCCCGGGCGGCGTGGTGCGCTCGGGTTCCAAGGTGGGCAGCAAGTACCCGGCGCTGGGCGCTTCCACCAACGACGCCTTCTGTCCCAGCCTGGTGGGCCTGGTGGCGAAGAGCGAGCTGACCGCCGAGACGCGCTGCGTGATGGAGATCGTGATCGACGGCCTCACCGAAGCCGACGTCGCCGCCGCCATGCGCGCCGGCATCGAGGCCGGTACCGCGCTGGGCGCCGCAGGCGGGCTGCTGCGCATCTCGGCCGGCAACTACGGCGGCAAGCTGGGGCCGTTCCACTTCCACCTGCACCAGCTGATGGGCGGAGGGGCTCCATGAGCGGCTGGACCCTCACGCTGAAGCAGCAGCCCGCGCTGCGCGTGGACCTGCGCGGCGTGCGGCCTTCGTCGCTGGCGGCGCTGGCGGCCGGCGCAGTGGAGAAGCTCCCCGTCACGCAGGGGAACACGCTCGTGCCGCTGGCCGAGTTCTTCAGCGTCGCGCCCCGCAGCGACGAACGGCTGGTCCTGTCCGGCGACCTCTCGCGCTTCGACCGCGTGGGCTGGCAGCTCGACGGCGGCCGCCTGGTGGCCGAAGGGCCGGTGGGCCATTACGCCGGCGGCGCCATGACGGCGGGCGAACTGCGGGTGCAGGGCGCCGGCGACCTGGCCGCCTGCGAGATGGCCGGCGGCCACCTCAGCATCGAAGGCGACGCCGGCGACTTCGTCGCCGGCACCTTGCCCGGCAGCATGGACGGCATGCGAGGGGGCAGCGTCGTGATCCGCGGCAACGCCGGTTCGCGCTGCGGCGACCGCATGCGGCGCGGCACGGTGGCGGTGTTCGGCGACACCGGCGACTTCCTGGCTTCGCGCATGGTGGCCGGCACCATCGCCGTGGGCGGCCGCACCGGCTTGCATGGCGCCTGGGGCATGCGGCGCGGCAGCGTCGTCTTTGCCGGCAGCGCACCCGAGCCCGGTCCGACCTTCGTGCCCGCGGTGGCCGAAGCGGCGGTGTTCTGGCAGTTGCTGGCGCGCGACCTGGCCTTGCTGGGGGGCGTCTTCGCCGGCTTGCCGGCGCGCCGCATCCGGCGCCACCTGGGCGACCTGGCGGTCGAAGGCAAAGGCGAGTGGATCGTCGCTGCCTGACGGTTCTTCGCATTTCTAACGCGAATGAAAACAGGCTGCGACTCCGCGGCCTTTTTTCTCAATCGCGCACCATGTTGCGGCCGCACAGTGCTCAACGCCCAGGTTCCGGGCGCCGAAGACGCGATCTAGCCGCTTCTGCCAGCTTCGAGGCAGCGGCCTCGTTCGGGAGAACACCGCATGGAATGGATTCGCAAGATCAGCCTGGTGCGCCGCTTCACCTACGGCTTCACCGCGCTGGGCCTGATGATCGCGTTGAATGGCGTCTTCGCCGTCTGGGCGCTCCAGCAGCCCACGGCCGAGGCCCGCGCCTGGGCGGCGACCGCGCTGGGCGCGGGTGACGCGCTGGCCTGCGTGCTCACGCTGGTGGCCGGCTGGCTGCTGCGCGGCAGCATCAAGGAGTCGGTGGAGTCCACGGTGGAATGCGTGATCCGCATCGCCAACGGCGACCTGGAGAGCAAGATCGACTCGGCCGGCAAGGACGAGATCTCCTGGCTGCGCGCCGAGCTGAACTCCATGCGCAAGAAGCTGCGCAAGATGGTACTGGAAGTGCGCGAATCGGTGCAGAGCCTGGAAGGCGCCTCGCGCGAGATCGCCAGCGGCAACACCGACCTGTCGTCCCGCACCGAGAGCCAGGCCGGCGCGCTGCAGCAGACCGCCAGTTCCATGTACCAGCTGGCCGGCGCGGTGCAGGTGAACGCCGAAAGCACCCAGCAGGCGCGCGACGAGGTGGCGCAGTCCAGCAGCGTGGCCGCGCGCGGCGCGCAGACCATGCAGGACGTGGTGCTGCGCATGAACGAGATCCACGCCGGCGCCCAGCGCATGGACGAGATCGTGGGCGTGATCGACGGCATCGCCTTCCAGACCAACATCCTGGCGCTCAACGCCGCGGTGGAGGCGGCACGCGCCGGCGAGCACGGCCGCGGCTTCGCGGTGGTGGCTTCCGAAGTGCGCGCGCTGGCGCAGCGCAGCTCGACCGCCGCGCGCGAGATCAAGCAGCTGATCGGCGAATCGACTTCGCGCGTGGACGACGGCGCCCGCCTGGTCGACGACGCCGGCCGCACGATGAACGAGCTTCAGTCCAGCGTGAGTCGCGTGGCCCAGCTCATCGCCGACATCGCCGACGCCGGCCGTTCCCAGAGCGGCGACATCGGCGCCATGAACAGCGCGATCTCGCAGATCGACGGCATGACGCAGCAGAACGCGGCGCTGGTGGAACAGCTGGCCGCGGCGGCGCAGTCGATGCAGTCGCAGACCAGCCGCCTCAGCCAGGCGATGTCATCGTTCCAGGTCGCCGCCGCCTGATCCCAGGCCCGCCACCGGCTGTTCGGCGGCATGCAGCGCGGCGACGCGCTTGCGCGTGCCGGGGTGGGTGGCGGTGTCCTGCGTCATGCCCAGGTGCATGAAGGCCGAATAGGCGTCTTCCGAAGGCCGGCCCAGCAGGCGCAGCATCCGCAGGCCGTACTCGTCGGCCTCGAACTCCTGCCGGTGTGCCAGCGCGGAGGCCTCGCGCCCCAGCGAACCGGCCACCGGGTCGGTGCGGTCCTGGGTCACGGCGCCCGGGATCCAGCGCTTGTAGACCGCACCCATCTGCTGCCAGTGGCCGGCCAGCACGTGGCCCAGTTCGTGGCCCAGCACGAAGAGCCGTTCGCCTTCGGTCAGCTCGGCCAGCGCCTCGTTGGCGACGACGACGCGGCCGTGCAGCGTCTCGGCCACCGTGGAGCCGCTCACCACGCGCAGTTCCACCTCCAGCCCGGCGGGCAGCTTCGCGCGCAGGGTCTCGAAACTGGTGCGCACCGCGTCGGCGCGTGGCCCGGGCGGCGCCAGGGGCAGGGCGGACAGGCGGACCTGCTGCGACTGACGCAGCACGTCGACGATGTCGGGCGTCTGGGCCTGGATCTGGCAGGCCGCGACAAGAAGCGTCACCGGAAACCACCGCATGCTGCACCTCGCTGGGGCCGGGTGTGCAGGATTTCCGGCCTTGGAGGCAACATCGGCAAGCTCCGTGCCGACTTTCGGGTTAACCCTTAAATGCGGGGTGTTCGACCCTCAAATCTGGATCAGCCCCCATTGCAGAGCGATCAGGGTCAGTTCCGACTGGTTGCCCGCGCCCAGCTTCTGCTTCACGTGGTACAGGTGGGTGCCCACGGTGCTGGGTGACAGCTTCAGGTTGTCGGCGATCTGCGCCACGCTCTGGCCGCGCGCCAGCTGGATGAAGACCGAGAACTCGCGCTCGCTCAGCTTCTCGGCCGGGCTGGCCTCGCCCTTCACCTGCGCCATCGCCAGCGCCTTGGCGGTCTGCGCGTCGACATAGGCCTCGTGCCGCGCCACGGCCTCCACGGCGGCGATCAGCGTGTCGGGTGCGCTGCGCTTGGTCAGGTAGCCGATGGCGCCGGCGCGCAGCACGCGCTGCGGGTGCGCCGTGTCTTCATGGGCCGACAGCGCCAGGATGCGCACGCCTTCGTCCTGCGCCACCAGCCGCCGCACCGCTTCCAGGCCGCCCATGCCGGGCATCGAGAGGTCCATCACCACCACGTCGGGTCGCACGCGCGCATAGTCGGCGCAGGCCTGCTCGCCGCTGTCGTATTCGGCCACCACCTCGACGCCGGCGTTGCCCAGCAGCATGCGGAAGCCCATGCGCACCAGCGCATGGTCGTCGACCAGCATGACGCGGATCATGCCGCCGCTCCCGCCGCCAGCGGCAGCCGCACTTCCAGCGCCACGCCGCGCGGCATGGCCGGAACCACCTGCAGGCGGCCACCCAGGCGCTGCACGCGTTCGTCCAGCCAGCGCAGGCCGTAGTGGCCGCTGCGAGGCACGCCTTCGGGCGACAGGCCGCGGCCGTCGTCGGTCACCGACAGCCGCACCGCGCCGCCTTCGCCCGAGACACGCAGCCGCACCTGGCCGGCCTGGCCGTGGCGGATGGCGTTGGTCAGGCCTTCCTGCGCGGCGCGGAACAGCGTGAGCGCGGCTTCGGCCGCCAGCCGGGTCTCGCCCAGCTGCACGTCCACGTCCACCTGCAGGCCCGGCTGGCTGCGCCGCGTGCGTTCCACCAGGTCCGCCAGGGCCTCGGCAAGGCCGAAGCTGTCCAGCACCAGCGGCGCCAGGCGCGGGATCATGCCGTGCATGGCGTCGTACAGGCGCGAGGACTCCTCGGCCACCACGCGCGCGGCACGCTCCGATTCGGCGTCCACGCCGGCGGTGCGCTGGGCGATCGACAAGGCCAGGCTGCGCATCGCGGTGACCGACTGGCCCAGCTCGTCGTGCAGCTCGCGCGCGATGAGGCGGCGTTCCTCTTCCACGTGCTGGTCGATCCAGCGCGTGAGGTCGCGGCTGTCGGACAGCTGTGTCTCGGCACGCACGGCGCGGCGCTCGGTCTCGATGTGCTGCTGCAGCTGCCCCACCATGCGGTTGAAGGCGCTGCCGATGGCGCCGGCCTCCTGGCCCGGCAAGGGCGGCAGGGCGACGTCGAAGCGGCCGCGCTGCACCTCGCCCAGCGCGTCGACGATGCGTGCGAAGGGCCGCGCCGCGCGCCCCACGAGCCAGAAGACGAGCGCATTGATCAGCAGCAGCGTGGCCAGCGCGCCGCCGGCCAGCCAGCGCAGTTCGTCCCAGGCGTCGAGCACCGCGCGCGAGGCGTTGGACTGGATGATGAGACGGCCGTCCGGGAACGCGATGGCCTGCATCGAAGGCGGCGGTGCGATGAGGCTTTCGAACCAGTCGGGCGCGTCGCGGCCGGCCTTGTAGGTGGCCTGCGGCGAGCGGTAGAGCTCGTGGCCTTCGGTGTCCAGCAGGCGGATGTCGTTGGACCGCACGCGGCCCATGCCCTGCAGGAAGGACTGCATCGCCGGCGTGCCCTGGGCGGCGTAGACCCAGGCGGTGCGGTTGAGCAGCTGCGCGGCCACGCGGTTGGCGGCCACCACCTCTTCGCTCACCGACTCGCGCATGCTGTGCAGCTGCAGGCCGATGACGGCGGCCATGAACAGCAGCGTCAGCGCGCCGACGATGAGGTTGATCTTCAGGCGCAGCGTCATGCGCCGAAGTCGCCCGTGGCGGCGTAGTGCGCCAGCGCCGCCGTCGTGGCGGCGACCAGGGCCGGATGGGCGGCGTCGTGGCCGCCCGAGGCCTGCCACCGCAGGCGGGCGTGCGGCAGCCTTTCGTGGGCCAGCACGGCGCCGGCGGGCGGGCAGACCCGGTCGTCGCGCGCGTGCAGCATCAGCGTGGGCACCCGGGGCAGGGCGGCGCAGCGTGCCAGCAGGGGCCGTTCGCGCAGCCAGCAGCCGTGGCTGAAGTAGTGCGCCTGCACCCGGAGACGGTCGACCTGGAAGGCGAGCGCCTCGCCCTTCAGCGGCGGCAGGTCGGTGCGGCCCTGGCCCAGCCACTGTTCCCAGGCCCACCACGCCTGCGCAGCGCGCTCGCGTGCGGCAGCGTCGGGGCCCAGCAGGTCCGCCGCCAGCGTGTCCAGCGTGAGGCCGGGCGATCCGGCGAAGAAGGCTTCGATGTCCTCGTCGCGGCCCAGGAACGTGGCCCGCAACAGCAGCGCCTGCACGGCCTGCGGCTCGGCCGCCGCGTAGGCGATGGCCAGGGTGGCACCCCACGAACCGCCGCACACCACCCAGCCGTCCAGCCCCAGGTGGTGGCGCAGGCTGCACAGGTCTTCCAGCAGCCCGTCCAGCGTGTTGTGCTCGACGCCGCCGCGCGGACGGCTCTGGCCGCTGCCGCGCTGGTCGATGCAGATCACCTTCCATTGCGCGGGGTCGAAGCCACGCCGCAGCGCGGGTGAACAGCCCGAGCCCGGCCCGCCGTGCAGCACCAGCGCCGGCCGGCCGTTCGCGTGGCCGTGGGTGGCCACCGCGAGTTCGTGGCCGCCGCGGGCGGGCAGCACGAAGCGGTCGAGCAACGGCAGGTCTTCGTTCGCTTGCACAGCCGGCGATGGTATCGGCCCGTGCCGCCACCCCCGGGGCCGCGAATCATGAAATTCATGAGGGTCGAATCATGGTGGGGGGGCTGTGCCGCCAGGGCCGGGCGCGGGACCATGCGGTCCGGGACGCCCTTCTCGTTCCGACCACCGTCCACAAGGAGACTTGAGCATGCAATGGCAGACCCCCACCGCGACCGACTTCCGTTTCGGCTTCGAGATCACGCTGTACGTCGCGGCGCGCTGACGCTCTGAACCGGCGCCGCCGCGTGCCACGCCGCGCGGCGGCCGCCTGACCCCGGGCTCCAAATTGAGACTCACCGTACTCGGTGCCTCGGCCGGCGGCGGCTTTCCCCAGTGGAACTGCAACTGCCGCAACTGCGCCGGGTTGCGCGCCGGCACGCTGCGCGCGACGCCGCGCACCCAGTCTTCCGTCTTCCTGCAAGGTGACGGCCCCGAGGGCCTGCTGGTCAACGCCAGCCCTGACGTCCTGCAGCAGATCCGCGCCACGCCGGCGCTGCAGCCGGGCCGCGCGCAGCGCGACAGCGCCATCGCCGCCGTGCTGCTGATGGACGGCCAGGTCGACCACGCCACCGGCCTGCTGATGCTGCGTGAACGCACGCAGCGGCTGCCCGTGTGGTGCACCGACCCGGTGGCCGAAGACCTGACGCAGGGCCTGCCGCTGCTGCGCGTGCTGGGCCACTTCTGCGGCGTGGCGCGCGAACGCGTGGTGCCTGACGGCCGCGCCTTCGAAGTGCCCGGCCTGCCCGGGCTGCAGCTGCGTGCCTTTGCGCTGGCCAGCAAGGCGGCCCCCTATTCGCCGCACCGCGAAGCGCCGGTGCCCGGCGACAACATCGGCCTGCTGGTGAGCGACCGTGCCCGCGGCAGCAGCCTGTTCTACGCCCCCGGCCTGGGCGAGATCACGCCGGCGCTGTTCGACACGATGTGCGGCGCCGACGCGGTGCTGGTCGACGGCACCTTCTGGACCGACGACGAGATGATCGCGCTCGGCCTTTCGAAGAAGACCGCGCGCGAGATCGGCCACCTGCCGCAAAGCGGCCCTGGCGGCATGCTGGAGTGGCTGGACCGCCTGCCCGCGGGCACGCGGCGGCTGCTCATCCACATCAACAACACCAACCCCATCCTCGACGAGGACTCGCCCGAACGTGCGCAGCTGGACGCGCGCGGCGTCGAGGTCTGCGAAGACGGGCTCATGCTGGAACTGTGACGATGACCCTGCCCGCCTGGTCGCGCGACGACTTCGAGAACCGGCTGCGCGAACGCGGCCGCGCGTACCACATCCACCACCCCTTCAACGTCATGCTCAACAGCGGCCGCGCCACGCCCGACCAGGTGCGCGGCTGGGTGGCCAACCGCTACTGCTACCAGGTGGCGATTCCGGTCAAGGACGCGGCCATCATGGCCAACTGCCCCGATCGCGAAGTGCGGCGCGGCTGGGTGCAACGCATCCTGGACCATGACGGCTTCGAACTTGGCGGTGTGAAGGACCCGGGCGGCATCGAAGCCTGGCTGCGCCTGGCCGAGGCGGTGGGCCTTTCGCGCGAGGAAGTGGAAGACCAGCGCCACGTGATCCCCGCGCTGCGCTTCGCGGTCGACGCCTACGTGAACTTCGCGCGCCGCGCGCCCTGGCAGGAAGCGGTGTGCTCCTCGCTCACCGAACTCTTCGCGCCCGAGATCCACAAGCAGCGCCTGGCCACCTGGCCGCAGCACTACCCGTGGATCGAATCCGCCGGGCTGGCCTACTTCCGCAACCGCGTGAGCCAGGCGCGGCGCGACGTGGAGCAGGGGCTGGCGATCACGTTGGCGCACTTCGACACCCGGGCGCTGCAGGAACGTGCGCTGGAAGTGCTGCAGTTCAAGCTGGACATCCTGTGGGCGATGAACGACGCGATGGCACTGAAGTACGGGGTCACGGCGCCATGATCGACGCTGCCGTGCAGCCGAAGGTCGGCCCGGGCTTCCGCCTGCAATGGGAGCCGGCGCAGGACTGCCATGTCCTGCTGTACCCCGAAGGCATGGTGAAGCTCAACGCCAGCGCGGGCGAGATCCTCAAGCGCTGCGACGGCACGCGCAGCGTGGCCGCGATCGTGGCCGAGCTCGAGACCGCCTTCTCGGCGCAGGGCCTGGAATCCGAGGTGCTGGCCTTCGTCGAGATGGCGGGCCGGCAACGCTGGCTCACGTGGGCGGCGGCATGAAGGTCGGCCCGCCGCTGTGGCTGCTGGCCGAGCTGACCTACCGCTGCCCGCTGCACTGCGTCTTCTGCTACAACCCGCTGGACTTCGCCACCCAGGGCCCCGAACTCGGCACCGATGAATGGCTGCGCGTGCTGCGCGAAGGTCGCGCGCTGGGTGCCGTGCAGTGCGGCTTCAGCGGCGGCGAACCGCTGCTGCGCGACGACCTGGAAGTGCTGGTCGCCGAGGCACGGCGCCTGGGCTACTACACCAACCTGCTCACCTCGGGCGTCGGCTTCACCCCCGAGCGCGCGGCGGCGCTGAAGTCCGCCGGGCTGGACCATGTGCAGCTCTCGTTCCAGGACAGCACGCGCGAGGTGAACGACTTCCTGTCGCACACGAAGACCTTCGACCTGAAGAGCCGCGTCGCCCGCACGGTGAAGGAACAGGGCTGGCCGATGGTGATGAACGTGGTGATCCATCGCCTGAACATCGACCACGTCGACCGCATCATCGGCATGGCCGCCGAGCTGGGCGCCGAGTACCTGGAGCTGGCCAACACCCAGTACTACAGCTGGGCCTTCACGAACCGCGAGCACCTGCTGCCCACGCGCGAGCAGCTGCGCCGGGCCGAGGCGGTGACCGACGAATGGCGGCGCCGCGTCGAAGGCCGCATGAAGATCTTCTTCGTCGCCCCCGACTACCACGAAGGGCGGGCCAAGAAGTGCGTCAACGGCTGGGGCAGCATGTTCCTGACCGTCACGCCCGAAGGCCAGGCCTTGCCCTGCCACACCGCGAAGATGCTGCCCGGGCTGGACTTCCCCAGCGTGCGCGAAGCCTCGCTGCGCGAGATCTGGTTCGACTCCGAAGGCTTCAACCGCTACCGCGGCACGGGCTGGATGAAGGAGCCCTGCGCCAGCTGCGAACACAAGGAAGAAGACCTGGGCGGCTGCCGCTGCCAGGCCTTCCTGCTGGCACAGGACGCCGCGGCGGCCGACCCGGTGTGCGCGAAGAGCCCGCAGCACGACAAGGTGCTGCAGGCGGTGGCGGCCGCCGAGAGCGGCACCGTGGCGGCCAGGCCGCTGGTGTTTCGCGACCCGGCGGCGTCACGCCGGCTGGCGGCGCTTCAGCGCGAAGCCACGTAGGCGGCGACCGCCTTCATCTGCGCCGGCGTCAGCGCCGTGGTCTCGTCCTTCATGATCTTGCCGTGCGGGCGCAGCGGCGTGCTGAAGGCCCGCAGCTGGCGGAACACGTAGTCGGCGTTCAGCCCGGCCAGGCGCGGGAAGCCGGCTTCGCCCGCCGCGTCTTCGTTGTGGCACGAAGCGCAGGCGCGCACCGGCGTGCCCGGAATGCCGTTCATGAAGATCTTCTTGCCGGTGGCTTCCAGCTTGGGATTGCTGGAACGCGGCTTGGCCGGTTGCTGGGCGGCGTAGTAGTCGGCAATGCCTTCGATCACGTCGTCGGTCAGCAGCGCCGAGATGCCCCACATGTAGGCCTGGGTGTCCGTCTCGGCGCGCTTCTGGCTGCGGAAGTCCTTCAGCTGGCGGATCGTGTACTCGCGCTGCTGGGCCGCCAGCGAAGGCGCCAGCTTGATGGTGCTGCGCCCTTCGGGACCGTGGCAGGAAGCGCAGACGTGCACCGCACGCTGCACCGCCTCCAGTTCGGCCTTCGAGGCCTGCTGGGCAAACAGGGCCGGTGCGGCAACCGCCAGTGCGGCGGCGATCAGGTGCTTCATGGTCGGGTGGGATGTGTTGGGGGTTGCGGACATTGTCGAAAAGGCGCGCGGGGCGGCAGTTGTGGCGCATCAAGCCCGGCGGTCTATTGCTCCAGGCGAAGGATCTCCAGCTGTTCGGGCACGGTCTCGAAGGTGCCGGTGCCGGCGGGCATCTGCATCAGCGGCTTGCCCTGTGCGTCGAGCAGCCAGACGCTGGGGTAGACCAGCTGGCGTTCGCGCTCGTCGCCCAGCAGGTGCATGAACTCCTTGTACGGCCAGGCCTTGTCGCCGATGCGGAACCACAGCCGGTCGGCCTGCACCGAGAGGCTGGCGCGCAGGTCGTAGATGAGCCATTCCTTCGCGAAGTGCGGCACCAGTTCACCCGCGCTCCTGTCCAGGAAGGCTTCGTACTTGCGGCAGAACGGGCAGTCGTTGGCGTTGAGGTAGACGTAAAGGCGCTTCTTCTCGCGCCGCGCGCGTTCCAGCGCCGCCGTGAGGTCGAATTCGTAGCGCTGCGGCACGCCCGCCGGCGGCACCACCACGGGCGCATAACGCGCCGGGAAGCCGGCGGCCCGCGCGCCGCCTGCGAACGCGGCGCCTGCGGTCAGCACCAGCAGCTGGCGGCGCGCGTTCATCCCACCGCCACCGCGCCGCTGAACTGCCCGTCCTTCGAGTCGGTGACCTCGGCGCGCAGCTGGCCGGGTCCGTGCGGCAGGAAGTTGAAGCGCAGCGTCGGGTTCTCGCTGACCGAGAAGTCGAGTTCGGCGTCGAACACCTTGCGGCCGGCGTAGCTGACGCGGATGGAACGCACGAAGTGCGGCGGGATGTACATCACCGTCTGCTGGTTGAGCTCGAAGCCGGTGTCGTTGGGGTGGATCACCGTCACGTCGGCGGTGGTGGGCTGCTCCAGCCGCAGGTCGCCGGCGAGCTTGACGATGGTCTTGCCGATCAGGCTGGGGTTGTCGCGGTTCGGCGGGGCCGAGCAGCCGCCCGAGGTCTTCACGTAGCGGCTGTCGGTGTGCAGCTCGCCGTTGTTCAGCTCCGAGACTACGCGCACGTGGCTGTACTCGTCGACCCGCAGGCGGGTCTCGAAGTCGGCCTGGCCGACCTCGGTGGTGAGG
The DNA here is from genome assembly GCA_044224175.1 of Rubrivivax sp. Classification (GTDB taxonomy): domain Bacteria; phylum Pseudomonadota; class Gammaproteobacteria; order Burkholderiales; family Burkholderiaceae_C; genus Rubrivivax. The sequence continues at coordinate 28,650 of JBGAKY010000061.1, forward strand.
TCCAGCACCGCGGCCACCGGCGACGGGTTCTTGTCGACGACGATCCACATGCGCCTGACGAAGCGCTCGGCCGTCTGCGGTAGCCTGGAGACCACCTTCACCGGCACCGAAGCGCCATAGGCCGCGCGCAGCGGCACCACGAGCTGCACCACGTCCTGCCCCTGCCGCAGGTTGCGGCTGGCGAAAAGGCTGGTGCGGATCTTCTCCCATTCGGTCGAGGTGGCGTCGTGGGTGGCGTTGGGCAGGCCGCCGGGCGCGGCCTGTGCGACCGCGGGCGCCAGGGCCAGGGCCGAGAGTTGCTGCAGCGCGCGACGGCGCGGGGCGTGATGGGCAGGCATGTTCAGCTGTTCCCCGTCTTGAACATCAGCTCGCGCTCGAAGCGCAGGAAGGCGACCGAGGCGTTGCGCCGGTGGATCACCTCGTACTGGTCCCAGGACTCGTATTCGGGCAGTTCGGCGGCGTCGGCCGCGCCCAGCAGCGAAGCGCCGCCCGCGACGATGGCGCGCACCCTGGTTTCCAGCGCCGCCAGGTAGCGTTCGATGTCCCCGATGGCCGCCGATGATGCGGGCGCGCCGTGTCCGGGCACCACGGTGCGAACCCCGAGCGCGCCCAGTTCGCCCAGGGCGCGCCGCCAGCCGGGCAGGTCGCTGTCCTGGATGTCGGGCACGCGGTGCACGTCCAGCAGGCCCCCGGCGAAGAGCACGCCACCGGCGGGCTCGAAGACGGCGATGTCGCCCGGCCCGCTGGAATGGCCGAAGTACAGCACGCGCAACGGGCGGCCGATGAGTCCGGCCAGGTCGTGCCCGTCGTCGTACTGCTGGTCGGGCTTGTACATCGCGGTGCCGGCCAGCGGCGCTTCACCCACCACCTGGCGCAGCGTCTTCAGGCAGGTCTCGCAGCGCGAAGCCATCAGCGTGGCCGCGTGGCGCTGCATGCGCACCGGGATGCCGGCTTCCCGGAAGGCGGGGCCGCCGAACAGGAATTCGGGCCGGGTGTGGGTGACCAGCGCCGCCTTCACCGGCCGGTCGGTCACGCCGCGGATGGTGGCCAGCAAGGCCTTGCCGTGGGCGTACGAGGTGCCGGTGTCCACCGCCACCACGCCCTGCGGGCCGACCACGAAGCCGGCGTTGCCGATGCGCCCCAGGTTGTCGGCATCGGCGGCGCCGCCGGTGCCGGGCACCACCCAGACCCCGGGCGCGATTTCGCGCGCCCTGCCGGCGCGTGGCGCAGCGGCACAGCCGGGCAGGGTGGCCAGGGCCGTGCCCGCTCCCAGGGCGGCGAGCGCCAGCCGACGCGAGAGGCCGCCGGTCACTTGCGTTCGGCGATGGTCTTCAGGTTGGCCAGCCCGGCCTGGTACACCGCCGTCACGGCGCGCACCGCGGCTTCGTCATTCTTGTCCGGCGGCGGGTCGTTGTTGGGGTAGCCACGGTAGAAGGCGCCGCGCCATTCGATCACCGCCTTGCCACCTTCGTCGCGCACGCTGATCGTGCTGGTGTAGTTGGTCACCGGCAGCGCACCGCCGTCCTTCGCGCGGTAGCTGTACTTCATCTTCGCGGCGTCGTACGACTCCAGCGACTCGGTGAGGGCGCCGCCGTCCTTCAGCTTGACCTGGCGCACCGAGCCTTCCTCGTTGCCCTTGTCGGCGGGGCTTTCCGCCACTGCCGGGTGCCAGTTCTTCAGCGCGTCGAAGTTGCCGATGAGGGACCACACCCTGGCGGCGGGCGCGTTGATGGTGACGGTCTCGACGACCTTCTGGCGCGTCGGTCCGTGGGCGAAGGCCGGCGCGGCGGCGAGCGACAGGGCCGCCAGCGCGAGCATCGTTCTTCTGGGCAACATGGGAGCTGTCTCCTGGGTTTCGTCGATGGGAATCAGGGGCCGGCCGGGGCGCCGATGAAGGCGCCGAAGCCGCGGCTGTTGCGGCCGGTGGCGATGCGGTTCAACTCGCGCCCGCTGGCGCCTTCGAGCACGCTGACGCAGTCGTCCATCCAGTTCACCACGTAGACGCGGTCGCCGAAGGCCGCCACGCCTTCGGGGTAGCCGAAGCCGGGCAGGGTGCGCAGCGGGGTCAGGCGCTCGGCGTCGATCACGCTCACCGAATCGGCATGCTGGTTGGTCACGTAGAGCAGGCGGCCGCCGTCGGCGAGCGCGGCGCCGTAGGGCGCCTTGCCCACCTTGAGCGTGGCCTCCACGGCGAGCGTGCGCAGGTCGATCACGGAGACGTCGTCCGACAGCACGTTGAGCGCGAACAGCCGCCGGCGCGGCTCGTCCAGCAGCAGTGCGAACGGATGCGTGCCGACCTTCACGCGCGCTCGCACGCGAAGTCCGGCGAGGTCCACCACGGCCACGCTGTCGTCGTCGCGCTCGGCCACGTAGACGCTGCGGCCGTCGGCGGCGGCGGCCACGCCGGCGGGGGCACGGCCGACCGCGATCTCCTGCGGCGCGCCTTCAGGCTTCGCGGGGTCGATGACCAGCAGGCGGTTGCGGTACCAGTCGGCCACGTAGACGCGGTCGCCCGCAGGCGAGGCGTCGATGCCCACCGGGCCCGAACCGGCCGGCAGCGTGGCCAGCACGCCCTGCTCGCGCATGCCGATGACCGTGATCGTCTTGCTGTCCGGATTGGAGACGAACACCCGCCCGGCGCGGCTGGACGCCACAACGCCGGCCGGCGATCGGCCCACCGGCACGGTGGCGACCACGCGTTCGCTCGCGAGGTCGATCACCGAGACGTCGTGGCTGCCCTGGTTGGTGATGTACGCATAGGGTGCGGCCACCGCAGGCAGCGCGAAGCCCAGCAGGAGGACGAACGCGCGCAACACCGTCGTTCAGGGCGCGGGCTCGCGCAGCGGCTGCGTGGCCTCGAAGCGCTTGTCCCAGGAGTCGACCACGGTGGCGTGCAGTTCGCCGGCGCCCGCGGGCACGAACCAGAAGCGGAAGTTCGGGTTCTCGGCGATCGAGAAGTCGACGTCGGCCGAGAACACGTTGCGACCGCCGTAGCTCACGTCGACCTTTCGCACGAAGTGCGCCGGCGTGAACTGGCGCGTCGCCTGGTCCATGGCGAGGCCCGAGTGGTTGGGGTGGCTGATCGCCAGTTGTGCCCGCACCGGCTGGCCGCCCTTCAGGTCGCCGTCGACGCGGAAGCGCATCTGGCCCAGGCTGGCCATTGCGGCGCGAGCGTCGGCCCCGGCCGGCGCCGAGCAGCCGCCCGAGGCCTTCACGAAGCGGTGCACGCTGTAGAGGCGGCCGTCGTCCATTTCGGCGATGGCGCGCACGAAGGAGTATTCGTCCACCCGCACCCGCGTTTCCACCTCGGCGCGGCCGCTGGCGCGCGTGAACTGGAAGATGGCCGAGATGGGCGAGGGATTGGCGTCGATCACCAGCACCAGCCGCTGCACCCAGCGCCCGGCGGGCGGATTCGTGCGGATGGCCACCGGCACCACCGCCGCGTCCACTGCGCGCGTCGGCGCTTCCAGCACCAGCAGGCCGGGCGGTGCCGCTTCCACCGTGCGGCCTTCGAACAGCGAGGCGCGCACCTTCTGCCAGATGACGCTGGCCTGCGGGTCGTCTCCGGGCTGCTGCATCGCCGCCTGCGCGGCACCGGTGGCCAGCAGGGCGGCGGTCAGGAGGGCGCGGCGGGTCGTGTTCATGGCGGGCCTCCGGGCCTGGGGTTCAGGGCGTGATGAAGCAGGATTTCAGGGCCTGCGCCTGCAGTTCGCGGTAGCGCTTGGCCTCGGGCTTGATCGAGTCGTTGTCGCGCAGCGCGCCGCCGCGTTCGCCGCCGATGGTGAGCGCGTTGGCCACCGTGCTCATGGAGACGAAGTCGTCGTACTTCACCTGGCTGGCGATGTTGTCGAGCGCGCAGGAGCACTTGCTCGTCATCTCGAACAGCGGGCCCGGGTGCTGGCGCATGCATTCCTGCACGTAGCGCACGCGCTCCAGGGTGGGAAAGTCGTTGGCGGCGGCGCTGCCCGCAAAGGCGGAGAGCGCGGCCAGCAGGGCGGCGGCGAAGGCGTGGCGGTGGTTCATGCGGATGCGTTCTTCAGGGTTGGCGCGGCGGCGGCGAAGCGCCATCGATCACGAGTTCCTCTTCCAGCAGCGGCGGCGCGCCGGCCGCACCTTCGACGCTGGCCCGCATCGCGTAGACGCCACCGGGCACGCCGTCGGCGAGCGTGAAGACATAGCGCTTGCCCGCCAGGTTCTCGAAGCGCACCCGCAGCGGGTCGTCCACGTAGGGTGCGATGGTGATCTGGCGCGCCGCCACGGTCTTGCCGGCATAGGGCAGGTTCAGTTCGCGGATCTCGGCGCCCTGGTACACCGCCATGCGGATGCGCTTGCGGAAGTAGGCCGCCTGGCCCTTGGTGAGGCGGTTCATCTCGCGGATGTCGCGCTCCAGGAAATAAAGCACCACCGGGTTGCCGTCGGCGGCTTCCACCTCGGGCAGCGCCAGCCTGCGCGCGCCGCTCAGGAATTCTGAACTGGCCAGGCAGCAGCTGCGGTCGGCGCGGGGCTTCAGCTCGACCTTGACGACGTCCTCGAAACCCGGCTCCAGCGAACCGCGCTTGGCATAGCTGTAGCGCAGCGTGGAGGGCGGCTTCACGTTGGCCAGGTGCTTGCTCATGAAGAGCGCGCGCTCGGCAGGCGAGAAGTCGTCGGCCGCCTGCAGCGGCGCGCTGGCCAGCAGGGCCAGCGCGGCGAGCAGGGCGGAGATCGGTCGGAAGCTCATGGAGGAGGTCTTCAGCCCGGCTGCGGGGGCGGGCAATCGAGGAAGGAATTATCGGCGCCGGGAGCGGGCGGCGGTGCCAGCGCGGCCAGCGCCTCGCGCGCGGCGGCCCGGTCGGGCTGCAGGCGCAGGGAGCAGGCCAGCGCCTGGCGCGCCTGTGTCAGCTGGCCCAGGTGCTGGCTGGCCTGGCCGAGCACGAACCAGGCTTCGGCGTCGTCGCGGTCGGCGCGCGCCCACTGGGCCGCGAGCGCGGCCAGGTCGCCCCAGCGGCCGTCGCGCTGCATCACGGCGGCGCGCAGGAAGAAGGGCGGCGCGGCCGACTCCCAGTAGGGCAGCGGGTAGGCTTCCAGCGGCAGCACCGGGCGCAGGTCGCCGCGCGCGGCGCCGTCGATCAGCTGGCGCACCCACTCGGCCGGCGCGGCGTAGTAGTGGCGTTCGCCGCCCCGCAGACGGAAGGTCAGCACGCCCACCAGGTGGCCGCTGTCGTCGAACAGGCCGCCGCCGCTGGCGCCGCTGGTGAACCAGTTGCTGCTCTGGATGACGCGCGCGCCGCCGTGGCGGTGCAGTTCGGTCACCTCGCCTCGGCTGTTCTGGATGCCGATGCCGCCCGTGAAGCCGAGGGCGGTGACGCTCTGTCCGAAGGCGAGTGCGCTGCTGTCGGCCAGCGGCACCGGCGTGGCCTTCAGGCCGGGCACGTGCAGCAGGCACAGGTCGCGTTCCAGTTCGGCCGCCTGCAGGTCGGCCGCCCAGCGCGCACCGCCGCGCACGATGGACACCTGGCGCGCGAAACGCGTGACGTGGCAGTTGGTGACCACCAGTTCGGGCGCCACCGAGACCGCCGAGCCGAGCGCGAAGCCGCCTTCGGCGCGCGGCGCTTCCACGCGCAGCACGCTGGCGACCAGGCCGACGAAGACCGCCGGGTCCGGCGCCGCGGCGGCACGGGCGGCGCCCAGGACGCCGGCCAGGAACATCAGCAGCGGCGGGCAGCGGAACATGGCGCGGGCGCCGCTCAGGGACGCGCCGCGGCGGGCGGTCCTTCGACCAGCGGCACGCCGTATTCCTTCAGGATGGCGACGATGCCCGGGCGCTGGCTCTCGATGAGCTGCTCGACCTGCTGCTTCCATTCGCGTTCGCCGTAGCGCACGCCCATCGCCATCTCGTATTCGAAGTTCACGCCCGGCTCGGAACGCAGCGGCACCACGGTCATCGCGGGCGACTTGACGCGGCGTGCGAAGTAGCCGGCGATCGGGCCCCACACCACGGCGACGTCGATCTTGCCGGCGGCGAGGTCGCGCTCGATGATCTCGCCCGGGTACTGCTGCGGGTCGGCGTTGAGCATGGCGTAGGGCACGCCGCTGTCCACCAGGCCGTGCTTGACCAGCCACTCGGACGCCGGGGAACGGTCGTAGAGGCCGATGCGCAGCTTCTGCAGCTTTGCGCGGTCCAGCGCCAGGAAGTCCTGCGGCGTGTGCACATCGTCGAGCCCGCGGCCCTGCGGCACCACCAGCGCGTAGGTGGAGCGGTAGTAGGGCTTGGTGACCGAGACCTGGTCGAACCCCACCGGCACGCCCATCACGATGTCGCAAGGGAAGTCCTGTCCCGGCAGCTTGTAGCGCAGCGTGTTGCGGATGAAGTTCATCCGCTGCGGGAACGAGTAGTAGGTGACCGGCAACCCCATCGCCTTGCCGAACAGTTCGGCGATATGGTTCTCGATGCCTTCGCCGCCGGTGTTGGAGAACGGCAGGTTGTTCGGGTCCTGGCAGACGCGCAGGGCCTCGCGCCGCGGCGGCGGCCCGTCCTGCGCGGCTGCCGGCGGCAGGCACGCCACCCAGGCGGTGGCCAGCACCGCGCAGGAACGCGCAAGAGCACCTCGGTGAACCGTCATTTCGGAATCGGCTCGACCTTCGCGCGTGTGATGGCACCGTCCGAGCGACCCTTGAGGTACGCGTAGAGGTGATCGATGTTGTCCATCACCACCTGACTGGTCTTGAAGCTCTGCATGCCCTTGTCGAGGCGACCGTTGGTGACGGTGGTGACGAACTCCTCCTTCGTCAGGGTCTTCAGGCTGTTCACCAGCGAGGGGCCGACCATGCCTTCCTGGTTGGCGCCGTGGCAGCGGTCGCAGGCGGCTTGGCGCCACGTGCGAAAGCCCTTCATCGTATCCTCGTCGACCTTGTAGCCGTCGACCACGGTGTACAGGGGCTTGCTCTGTGCGTGGGCGCCGAAGGCGGCCAGCAGCGCGGCCAGCATGAGGGACTTGCGGATCATGGATCGGATTTCCTCGAAAAAAGGGGACGGGGCCGAATGGCACCATCCCCCTGGTCTTCCGGCCGGGCTCCTCTTCGGGAGCCCGGCCTTCCCAGCTTCAGTGCTCAGTTCGGCAGCGCAAACACGGTCAGCGAACCGCCCAGTTCCGTGTACTGGTTCAGCTCACGGTAGCCACCCACGGCACCCAGGCCGTCGGTGTCCTTCTCGAGACCTGCCGCCATGCCGATGCCGGCCCAGCCGCCGATGCCCGAGAACACGCCGATGAACTGCTTGCCCTTGTGTTCGTAGGTGAACACGTTGCCGATGATGCCTGAGGGCGTCTTGAACTTGAAAAGTTCCTTGTTGACGTCCTTCTTGTCGACGCACTTGAGGTAACCCTCGAGCGTGCCGTAGCAGGACAGGCCGCCGGCGGTGTTGAGCGCGCCGCTCCAGACCGAGAACTTCTCGGGCTTGGACTGCACGATCTTGCCGGTGCCCGCGTCCCAGGCGATGTAGTTGCCCATGCCGCCGTGGCTGCCCGGGGCCGGGAACATCGACAGCGTGGCGCCCACGTACGGCTGGCCCGCGGTGTATTCGACCTTGAACGGCTCGTAGTCCATGCAGACGTGGTTCGTCGGCACGTAGAAGAGCTTGGTCTCGGGGTCGAACGCCGCCGGCTGCTGGTCCTTGGAGCCCAGCGCGGCCGGGCACACGCCCTTGGTGTTGACGTCAGGCCCGTTCTGCGCGGTGGAGTACTGCTTCACCACCTGCGGACGGCCGGTCTTCATGTCGACGTGGGTCGCCCAGTTCACCTTCGGGTCGTACTTCTCGGCCACCAGGAGCGCGCCGTTGGTGCGGTCCAGGGTGTACGCGAAGCCGTTGCGGTCGAAGTGGACCAGCGCCTTGGTCGGCTTGCCCTTGACGTTGATGTCCGCGAGGATCATCTCGTTGATGCCGTCGAAGTCCCACTCGTCGAACGGCGTCATCTGGTAGACCCAGTTGACCTTGCCGGTGTCGACGTCGCGCGACCAGATGGACATGGACCACTTGTTGTCGCCGGGGCGCTGCGACGGGTTCCAGGTGCTGGGGTTGCCGGTGCCGTAGAACATGGCGTTGAGCGCCTTGTCGTAGCTGTACCAGCCCCAGGTCGTGCCGCCGCCGATCTTCCACTGATCGCCCTTCCAGGTCTTCAGCGAGGAATCCGGGCCGACCGGCTTGACCGCGCCGTCCGTCCACGTCGTGGTCTTGGCCGGGTCGATCAGCATCTCGGCGTCGGGGCCGACGCTGTAGCCCTTCCAGGCCAGCTTGCCGTCCGACAGGTTGTACGCCGCGATGAAGCCGCGCACGCCCCACTCGCCGCCGGAGATGCCGGTGATGACCTTGTCCTTGAAGACGTGCGGCGCGTTGGTGTTGACGGCGCCGAGCTTCGGGTCGCCGTTCTTCACGCTCCAGATCAGCTTGCCGGTCTTGGCGTCCAGCGCGATCAGGTTCGAGTCGGCCTGCTGCAGGATGACCTTGCCTTCGGCATAGGCCAGGCCGCGGTTCACCGTGTCGCAGCACATCTGCGGGATCACCGCCGGATCCTGCTTGGGCTCGTACTTCCAGACGATCTTCTGCGTGTCGAGGTTGATCGCGAAGACCTTGTTCGGGAACGGCGAGTGCAGGTACATCGTGCCGTCGATCACCAGCGGCGAGCCTTC
>JBGAKY010000062.1:0-36782 GCA_044224175.1 Rubrivivax sp.
CCGCCTGAGCTGCCGTTGCGAGCACTGCCTGGCCCTGGACCGCTTCATGCAAAGTGCCGACCAGGAGGCTTGGCGCTTCAAGGCGCGCGAAGCTGAGCGGCGCCATGTCGAGGATTCGATCCGTCAGGGGCGGTGCGACGTCGACTGCAGCACGGAGCGCAAGGGCAGTCCGCATGTGCTCGTGTGCACCAAGAACCAGGCGAGCTACGAGCGCAGAGTCGCGCAGCGACGGGCGGACCTTGAAGACCTGAGACGGCTCAAGGCGTAGGCCTGTTCGGCCGGATGGCCCACCGAGGTGTGATGTCATGCTCTTCGCACCACCGCCGTGCGATCACCTCCATCGCCTGTCGCTCGAAGGAGAACCAGGCCTCGCGCTGCGCGGGGTGCGCGGCCAGCACGTCCTTGAAGCGACGAAACGGCTTGCGCTGTTGCAGCGCCTGCCCGAGGGCCCGGGCGAGACGGTCGTCGCCGCACTGATCGACGAAGTCCTCCATGACGCGGAAGGCCTCGGACGACTCGATGGGTTCAATGAACAGCCAGCGGTCATCATCGCGCGGACCCTCGTCGGCTTCGTCGAGGGCATCAAGGCCGATCAGGGACTGGACCATGCCGGACTCGAGGTTCAGCCAGTGGCTGCTCTCCCCGAGTGGATCGCGCGAGTTCAAGGCCCAGATCAACTCTTCGAGGTCGATGGTCAGTACCCGTGCCGCATCGCCGCCGCAGCCGGGCGGGGTGTCGTCCAGGCTCATCTCATGATCCCCAAGGCGTCCCACAAGAACTGGTAGGACACGGCGGGCCGCCCTTGGGCGGCGGACTGCTGCCGCTCGCCTTCCTCGTACTCGCGCAGCAGGCCCTTCACGCGCTCCAGGCCTGCCAGGGTGGTGATGGCCTGGCGCGGGGTTCGTCCGCCCAGGGCCGGAATGGTCTCGTCAACCCAGTTGGCGTAGTGGCGGTGGAGCGCTTGCTCGATGGCCTGTGCGATGACCTCGGGCGGCAGGTCCGGTGTGCCTGCGGAGGAGGACCGCGGGGTCCGGCCGTTGTCGCCGCCGCCCGCTCGGGCGAGATGGCCAGCCGGATCGGTGATCTCGCGGGTCAGGTGCTGCACGGTCGCGCCGGCCACGCCTTCGAACCACGCGCGGCCTTCGTCGGCCAGACGTTGGGTGCGGTGGAAAAGTTCGATGCGGTCGGTGCTTCGTCCTGGGTTGACGGTCGACAGGCTGCGGTGCGCGCCGTCGGCGCCCTCGATCATGCGATTCCATCCCTGCTGCGCATCGGCGCCGACGTCGGTCTGCGAGGCCAGGGCGGCGGTGAGCGCCGCCGCATCGAGCACGCGGTAATGGTCGGTCACCAGGAGCAGGGGATCGCCGGTCGACGCATCCTGAATCTGCGGCAGCGGTGCGGGCGCGAACCATTGGTCCAGCCAGGCCCGGGCGATCGCGAACTCGAACAGATCGCGTTGGTTGTCGCTGTGGAGGCCCAGTCCGGCGGAGCCCGCCAGCACCTGTCGGACCTGCGCCAGCACGGCCGACTCGGTCAGCTTGGAGAAGGGATAGATGGCCCCCGAGAGCTCTCGGTGCCCTTCGACGCCGGCGCCGGCAGCGACCTCCATGATGCGAGCGCCCATCAGCATGCCCGGCCTCGCGGTGCGGCTGCCGCTGATCTCGCGCACCGATTGCGGATCGGCCTGCGGGTCGAACTCGTCGATCAGGGTCATGCCGGCGCCAGGCTGCACATCGGTGACCCGGTACAGGCGAAGGGGCCGTGCGCGCAGTTGAGCGATCCAGTCGCGCTGGCCGGGCGTGAGAAACGGGCCATCGCGCCCCAGCAGGTAGGCGTTGATCTCGCGCGGGCCACCACGGGCGTGGATCTCCCCGCGGGCGATCAACCACTCGCCGGCGTTGATCGACACCATGGTCATGCCGTCTTCGTCCAGCTGCCAGCCGTCCCGCGGTCCCTCGGGCCGCCAGAGATCCAGCAGAGCCTCGAAGGCGTTGCGCCAGCCTTTGCGATGACGCTCGGTCAGCCAGGAGATGGCCACGCGGGCCGCGTCTTCGTGATCGCGCGGGCGCAAGGGATGAACGTTCATGGTTGATGTCAGGTGCGGTGGATGAAGCTGTGCGAGCTGTTGTCGAACAAGGTCACGGCACGTTGCTCGTCGAAGGCGGGAGCTTTTGCAGGCGCATGGCGCTTCGTGGTCTTGTATGCTATTGTCATACATTCATTGGGAGATGTCGTCATGCCAACCGCCTCCGCCGCCGTTCTGAGTGTTCGCGTCAATGCCAGCGAACGTGCCTTGCTGGAGGCCGCGGCCGAACAGGCCAGTACCAGTCTCAGCGACTTTGTGCGGCGGCGTGCGCTCGAAGCGGCGGAGACCGACCTGCTCAACCGTCGCATCGTCACGATTCCGGCGAAAGACTGGGCAAGGTTCGAGGCCTGGGCCAGTGTTCCGGCGAGGGAAGTGCCGGCACTTCGGAAACTGTCCAAGACCCATCCCGTCTGGCAGAAGTGACCTCCGGCGCAACGGCCGCCTTCACGCCGCCGCGACCTCTGGCGGCCGATGACGAGACGGCAGCGTTCGATTGCGGGCGCGACGCGCTGAACCAGTGGTTCCGTCGTCACGCCTGGCGCAACCAGGAACTGGGGGTCTCGCGGACGACCGTGATCTGCGATGCGGAAGCTGGCGGCATCGTCGGCTACGTGAGCCTGTCGACGGCGCAGATCGAGCGAGCCTGGTTGCCCAAGTCTCAGCAACGCAATCGACCCGATCCACTGCCCGCAGTCCTTCTGGGTCAGTTGGCGGTCGACCAGCGGTGGCAGGGGCAGGGCATCGCGCGATCGCTGATGTTCTATGCGCTAACCACCGCAGTGCGCCTGTCCGACCAAGTAGGCTGCTTCTGCGTGCTCACACATCCGCTGGACGATGACGTGCGTGCGCTCTACGCGTCCTTTGGCTTCGAGGACCTTCCATTCGATCCTGCGCGCAGCATGGCGGTTCGGATCGCGGACCTGGTTCGCAACGGGTTCGGGGCAGCAGACTGAGCTTGCGTCTACCAGGACTCACTGACGTCGTTATGGCAGGCAAGAGTCATTGCGACGGCCGCGGGTTCGCACCAGAATGAGCGCTGTTGGTGGTCTCAAGACGTCCCGCGTGGACAGGGGGAACAGACAGGGGAACAGCGCAGTTTCTCTCGGCAGTTTTCTTAATGAGATCAACAGCTTAGGTCGCCGTTTTGAGTCCCATCAGCCACCCCACCCCTCTTTGACGATCCTGACCGCCGGGCCTTCCACCCGGCCGGTCAGGACCTCACCCGCAGCCCCCACCGGACTTGTCGCGCTTGAGCTGCAGCACGATGCGCGGCTGGAAGTCCAGCTTCTCGTGGTGCAGCGGATCGGGCGCGCACGAAGCGTAGCGGTCGCCCAGCGCCGCCGGGAACTCGTAGCGCAGGCGGTCCGCGCCGGCGACGCCCGAAGGCTTCAAGGCGGGGTCGTCGGCCCCGAACGTGGCGATCCAGCGGTTGAGGCCGCCTTCCAGCACGTAGACGTTCTGCACGCGGGCCGCGACCAGCCGCTTCCATGCCTGCACCGCGGCCGCCTCGTCGTTGCCGATCGCGATGAACACCGTGTTGGCCGGCGGCTCGGCCAGCAGGTCGGGCACGAGCCGGTCCAGACGATCCAGCGGCACATGCGTCGAGCCGGCGATGTGGTACAGGTTGAAGTCCGACTCGCTGCGCACGTCCAGGTAGACCGGCTTGATCGCCTGCAGGTAGCGCGCCTTGTACGCTTCGGCCGGCGAGATGAAGACGAGGCGCTTCTCCAGCATCTGGTCGGCGCTGTAGACGCGCGACACCGTCTGCGGCTTGGCGTCGCCTTCCTTGACCACCTCGCTGCGCTTGAAGCTCAGGCGCTGGTAGCGGTCTTCCATCGACGGCGTCCCGATGGCCAGCACCAGCAGCGCGGTCGCCGCCAGGCCGGCGGCGCCGTAGCGGCGCCCGCGCGGCTCGCGGCCCAGGTCCTTGCCGGCGACGACCCTTTCGAGATGTTCGGCGCCCCAGAACATGAGCAGTGCCACCAGCACCACGACGAGCACGACCACCGGCGCGGGCACGCCGAACACCTGGTCCAGGGTCAGCCGGCCCAGGTAGCCGGCGTTGTTGTACCAGTGGTCGAACAGCGCCTCGGTCTCGCCGAACAGGAACGCGCCGACGAAGCCGCCGGCCATGAAGAACATGCCGTCGATCCGGCCGGTGGACGCCGACGCGAGCGAGGTCGTCGGGCAGAAGCCGCCGACGATGAAGCCCACGCCCATGATCAGGCCGCCGACCACGCCCGAGCCCAGGTAGGTGGGGTTGACCCAGACATGGCTGAAGTCGATCAGGCCCAGGCCGACGGCGCCGAACAGCAGCACCATCGCCACCGCGATGGCGGTGAACATGACCTTCAGGACGGTCATCTCGCGGAAGTAGAACTGGGCCGCCAGCTTGCGTGAATCTCCGAAGCCGGCCATCTCCAGCGTGTAGCCGAAGGCGAAGCCGATGGCGCCGAAGACGAGGTAGGACTCCGGGTGCGCGGCGCTCACGGCCGACAGCGCTTCGAGGGGGAATTCCATCGCGTGCTCCCGTCAGAGCCAGAGCCTTCTGACGAAGTACGCCAGCAGGTAGGCGCTGCCGAAGATCGACAGCATGATGAGCCAGGACCCGGCGGCCAGCGTGGCGCCGCCCGACAAGGCCTGGCCCGAAGTGCAGCCGCGCGCCATGCGGGCGCCGTAGAGGAAGATCACGCCGCCCGCGAAGGCCATGGTCCAGCGCGTGCGGTCCGAGATGCCCGGGCCCTTGGTCGTGGTCAGCTTCAGGCGGCCATGGCGCGCGCCGGAGGCGAAGCCCCCGAGCAGCGCGCCGAAGAACACCGGCACGATCCAGTCGTCCAGCGGGTTGCGGTCGCCGCCGGCCATCTTCAGCAGGTAGGGCGTCCGGTCGACATGCGCCGGCGCCACCGCGTCCACCAGCGCGGCGTCCAGGCGGCTCGTCGCGCCCGAGGACCCCAGCCCGTTGCCGGTGAGCAGGAAGGCGGTGAACAGCACCACGCCCAGCACGGCCCCCGCCAGGTAGGGGTGCAGGTAGGCCTTCTCGGGCCGGTTGAAGATCGATCGAAGCCAGCGCATGGGGTCTTCCTTCCTTGTGTCGTTGCCGGGCTCGGCCTTTCAGTGGCTGGCCGCGGCGTCGTGGACCTCGACGTCCTCGTAGCCGGTGACCATGCCGCGGATCGCCTCCAGCGGCGTCGCGCCCGTCGTCGTGAGGTACACGTGGCCGACGATGAAGCAGCCGAACAGCCAGGCCAGCAGCGAGTGCGCGGGCCCTAGCAGCGGCAGCCCGCCCAGCGCCGCCGCCGCTTCGGGCCAGCGCTGGACACCCCACATCAGGGCGCCGGTCAGGATCTGCAGCGGCAGCAGCACGTTCAGGATGCCGAAGTAGGTGAGCTTCTGGATCGGGTTCATGCGGTCGTTGGGGCGCTTCTCGAACGGGTGCGGTTCGCCCTTGAAGATGCCCGCCACGTAGTAGCGGGCCTGGCGGATCGAGTCGTCGAAGAAGCCGTAGGGCCGCGGGATGTACTCGCGCATGCGCTCGGTCGCCAGGTGATAGAAGAGCGAGAGCGCCGCGTTCAGGACCAGGATCGCGGCCAGCACGTTGTGCAGCGTGACCATGCCGCCAAACGTGAACGCGCCGAACAGGTCCGGCCGGTGGATCATGATCCCCGTCGCCAGCAGCACGATGATGCTCACGGCCTGCAGCCAGTGCCAGAAGCGCCGGTAGGCGTCGTACATCTGCACGCGCCGCGTCGGTGCCGGCATCGGCGGGCGCTTGCGGTAGGCGATGAAGCGCAGCAGGCCGTGGCCCGCCACGCCCGCCAGCGTGGCCACGAAGGCGAAGGCGCCGAAGGCGTCCACCCAGCGCAGGCGGCTGGCGCCGAACACGTAGAGCGCGTCGCGCCCGGGGGCCGGCTGGTAGAACAGCGAGCCGTCGGGCCGCCGGACCACGTCGCCGCTGGCCGCGACGTTGTTGCCGGCCTCGAACGCCGGCGTCACCGGCGCGAAGCCGGCGAGCTGGATGCCCTGGCTCACGCGGGAAGCGGCCTGGTGGCAGGCCTGGCAGTCGTTGAGCGCGAATTCGCCGCGCGTGACGCCGTGGTTGATGCTGAAGGGCTGGACCTGGCCTTCCATGCGCGCGTTGCGCAGCCCCAGCGCGGCAAGCCGGGCCTTCACCGCCGCTTCCTTCTGCGGCGAGTCGATCCTCAGTTCGGCAGTGTCGACGCGGCCGTCGCGGTTGGCGTCGAAGGCCGCCACGATGGGCGCCGCGTGGCGCTGCCCGTCCAGGAAGGCGGCCCGCAGGTCGGCCAGGCGCACCGGCCGCCGGTGACCCTGGGCGTCGTCGTAGACCCAGTAGAAGCTGGTGATCAGGTTGTAGGGCGCCAGCAGCGACGCGCCGTCGACGTTGGTGCGCTGCATCAGCACCGGCTCGAAGCCGGTCACGAGCGAACGCACGTCGCCCGGCGGGCCCTGCACTCCGCGGCAGCTGCGCGCGGGCTGGCCGTCGGCCTGCAGCACGGTCCAATCGAAGGCCTCGATCGCCGGCGCATGCTGGCGCGAGATGTGGCAGCTCTCGCAGGCCAGCGTGGCCATGTGGGTCTCGACATAGGGCAGCCAGTTCGCGTGGCTGGCGGCGGCGTCGTGGCAGCCTTCGCAGCGGCGCATCGAGCCCTTGCCCTGCGGCGCCAGGTGGAACTGCGCGCTCTGGCCGCGCGCGAAGTCGTGGTCGGGTTGCTGCAGGTAGCGGCCGATGTCCAGCGTGCGCGGGTCGTAGCGCAGGTGGGCCTGCCGGTTGCTGCGCAGGCCGCTGGCATGCGCCGGGTTGTTCAGCGCGTGGTGGCAGTCGGTGCACTGCAGCTGGCGTTCGGCATGGATGTCCCACGAGCGGCTCAGGGCGCTCTTGCCCGCCAGGTTCAGGCCCGAGGCGTTGATGCGTTGCGAGGCCACCACCTGCCCGGTGGTCGCGGTCTGCGGCTGGTCCAGGTCGCAGGCCTTGACCTGCAGTGGCGCAGCGCCCGCCGGGTGCACTTCGCCGTGGCAGGCAGCGCAATTGGCGTTGGTGGGATCCTGGATCGACAGCTTGCGGTTGTCGAGCAGCCCGTCGGCGGTGAACGCGGCGCGGTTCCAGCGCCAGCCGGCAGGGCCGGCGTCGACGACGCCCAGCCCCGACAGCGTGGCGGTGTTGGCTTCGCCGAAGCGGCCGGCGCGCAGGGCCGCCGAGCGCGCGGCCAGGTCGGGTCGCTCGATGTGGCAGAGGAAGCAGTTGGTCTCCATCGTGCCCGACTCGGCCCAGTTCCAGGCGCTGCGTGTGCCATCTTCGGCGAGCAGCGAAGTCTCCGGGTCGCCGGCGTCCGGCTTCAGCGCGGTGAGCGGCAGGCCCTTGCGCGAGGTCGTCGCCGGACCTCCGCCGACCACGCGGTCGCCGTTGCGCATCAGCCATTCGGGTGTCGAGAGGTCGAGCCGCTCGTCGCCCGCCTGGCTCAGGTAGCGCAGGCGCAAGGGGTCCCAGCGGCCGAACAGGCCCGGACTCGTGTTCCAGTCCTTCGGCGACGCGGCGAATGATTTCAGGCCCAGGTCGACGTGGAAGGCGTGGCTGGCGATGTACGCCGCGTCGTGGCACTGCCCGCAGGTCTTCATCGTCGAGACCGGCTGGCCGCTGGACAGCACGTTCGTGCCGCGCGCGTCGAGCAGAGCGAAGTTGGGATGCAGGGTCTTGAGCGCGGGTCCCGGGGCCGGCGATGCCGGCGCAGCGGCGGTGGCGGCCGCCGCCAGGGCGGCCTTCGCGAGCAGCAGGCCGAACCCGACCATCAGGCGGCGGATCTTCATGGCAGCTTCCTCCCGCCCCACTGCATCGGATCGCCGGGGTAACCGAGCGCCGCCCAGTCCATGCGGCCCGGCTTGCCGGTCGCCGAGTGGCAGGCGTCGCACTGCAGGGCCTGGTCGGCGCTCTGCACCATGTGCGTGCTGGCCCAGAACATCACCGTCTCGGTGAAGTCGTAGCGGCCGCTGTACGCGAGCCCGGTGACCGGCACGGCCTGTTCGAAGGCCCGGTTCCAGTCGAAGTGGGTCCAGAAGCCGTCCTTGCCGGCCGTGATGGGCTGCAGCAGGTAGCCGTTGACGGGGTCGTAGGGCTGCTTCGCGGTATGCACCTTGAACGGGAAGATGCGTGCCTTCGGGTCCCGGATCGAGCCGGCCGGCTTGTTGATGTAGGTCGGGCCCTGGCGGCTGACCGGGTCGCCCATCAGGTAGCGGTATTCGTTGCTGCCGTTGAACCAGCGGTAGGCGGGCGTGAAGTTCGATTCGTAGCTGAACTCGCCCTTGATCTTCAGGTAGGTGTAGTGGTCGTCCTCGCGGCCCTTCTGGCCGGCCTTGGACCAGTCCCAGGTCACCTTGGTGGGCTCTTCGCGCGCCAGCGCCGGGACGTGGCAGGTCTGGCAGGCCACCGCCTTCAGGTGCGTGCCGATGCGCTGGTCCTGGTGCACCCGGCCCTGGTGGCACTGCTCGCAGGACACCTGCTCGGCGGCGTCGATCGTGTAGTTGTCGGCGACCATCCGGCCCAGGATCTGGTGCCGGCGCGTCACGTGGCAGTCGCTGCACTGCAGGTTGTGCCTGCCGCCCATGTGGACGTCGAGGCTGCGCGCCGGGAAGTAGAGGCTCTCGTCCAGGTCGCCATGCTTGACGCCGTTGCCGCCACCGCCGTCGAAGTGGCACTTGCCGCAGTTCTCGCGCGTGGTGGCGCGCACGCTGCGCGCCGCCGCCAGCAGGTCGACCGTGGGCGCCGGGTTGCCGTACAGGCCCTTGCCGTAGGTCGCGGGTTCGGCATGGCAGGCCAGGCAGTCCACGTTCTCCGGCCGCGACTGCTGCGCCGCCTTGCCCGCTTCCCAGCCGTAGCCGGCATGGCAGGTCATGCACTTGTTCTCGTTGCCCTGGGCGCCGATGCAGAAGTTGTTGATCTGGTTGATCTTGCCGATGGTCACCGGCTGCGGGCGCCAGGGCACGGACACCGCCTTCGATTCCCAGGTCCAGTGGGTCGTCTTCATCAGGTCCTGCGCCGCGTCCGGGTGGCACGCGATGCAGGCGCGCGTCACGTCCTGGCCGGTCTTGAAGGGCCCCTTCACGATGTCGCGGTGGTCGACATGCGCCGGCTTGACCGGCAGGTGCGAAGCGGCCGCCGCAGCCGCCGCGGCAGGCGCGCGCGTGGGCTGCAGGTAGAGGAACGGCAGCACGATCAGAAGGCCGATGACCCCCAGCCCGAAGATCCAGCGCGGGAATCGGCTCTTCATGTCGTGGCTCCCCATGGCGATTCGGCGGCACATGCCGGCCGGTCGCGCAGGAGGGCCGCGCGGCGCGATCGACAAATACCCTATAAGGTATCTTGATCCAGCTCGCGCCCGGCGGTGCTGACCTACGTCAAGCGGACCCGAGGCGCCGGCCCATGGGCCGGCCGCGCTACTTGGCCAGGCGCACGATGCCCAGGGCCTTCAGCACGTACTTCTCGTAGATCGGGTCCGAGTTGCCGGTCTTCATCTTGCGCATGAAGTACTTCTCGAAGGCGATCTTGGCCAGGTGGACCCACTTGCCCTTCTTGAACCAGTTCACGTTGCGCGGCGGGATCTGCGGCAGCGCCACGAAGGCGGCGCCGGTGTCGCCCATGTCGGCCAGGCAGATGGCGTTCCAGGTGGCCTTGGTGGTGGCGGGGCGACCGGCCAGTTCGTCGGCGATGTTGTGCGTGATCGCCGTGATCATGGTCTCGATCATGTAGCCGGTCTTGGGCGCGCCGCTGGGCACCGGCGTCACCTCCACCGGCGGGATCGCGACGCACACGCCGGCCGAGAAGATGTTCTTGTACTTCTTGCTGCGCTGGAATTCGTCGATCAGCACGAAGCCGCGCGGGTTGCACAGTTCGGGCACCGCGGCCACCGGGTCCACGCCCTTGAAGGCGGGCAGCATCATCGACAGCTTGAACGGCAGCTCGTGTTCCTTCACCGTCTGGCCGTGCATGTCGACCTCGGTGGTGAAGAGCTTGCCGGCCTCGACCTTGGTGGTCTTGGCGTTGGTGATCCACTTGATGTCGTGGCTGCGCAGCTCGGATTCGAGCATGCCCTTGCTGTCGCCCACGCCGCCCAGGCCCAGGTGGCCGATGTAGGGCTCGGCGGTGACGAAGGTGATGGGCACCTTGTGGCGCAGCTTGCGGCGGCGCAGGTCGGTGTCCAGGATGAGCGAGAACTCGTAGGCCGGGCCGAAGCAGCTGGCCCCCGGCATCGCGCCGATGACCACCGGACCCGGGTCGTGCAGGAACTTCTGGTAGTCCTCCCAGAACTTCTCGGCGTGGCCGACGGTGCACACCGAATGCGTGTGGCCGCCGTTCGGCCCTGCGCCCGGCACCTCGTCGAAGCTGAGCTTGGGGCCGGTGGTGATGACCAGGTAGTCGTAGGCCACGGTCCGGCTGTCGGCCAGCGTGAGCTTGTTGCCCACGGCGTCGATCGCCGTCACCGCGTGGCCGATGAAGTCGATGCCCTTCTTCTGCAGCAGCGGGCCGATCGACAGCGTCACCTGCGAACGTTCGCGCCAGCCCACCGCCACCCAGGGATTCGACGGCACGAACTGGAAGAAGTCGGTCGCGTTGACGACCGTGATCTGGTGCTCCCGCGGCAGCAGGGAGCGCAGCTCGTACGCGGCGGGCATGCCGCCGATGCCGGCGCCCATGACGACGATGTGTGCCATTGCCTGTCTCCTTGTGGTCGTGTCGCCCGCAGGCGGCGGTTCAGAACTTGTGGCTCCACGAGACGCCGACCGAGGACTGCTTCATCCGGATCGTCTCGTTGCCGCCGGCGCCCGCGCCCATCACGGCGTTGAACAGCGAAGGCCCGCTCACGCTCTGGCGCGGCGCGATCATCAGGAAGCCGTTCACCGCGTCCTGCGGCGAAGCGTTCCAGCTGAAGCCGGCCGTGTAGTGCTTCGTCATCACGCCCGGGGCGAGGATGTTGAAGGTGACGTCGTTCGAGCTCACCGGGTTGTCGCCGCGGTTGAAGCCCAGGCGCAGCGCCCAGTCGGGCGTGACGCGCCAGGAGGCGCCGAGCTTCCAGACGTTGATGTCCTTCCAGCCGAAGCCCGGGCCGCCGCTGGCGCCCAGCGGCAGCTGCACCGAGCTGGCGTTGCCCACAGCGCCCACGCCGCTGTACTGGATGCGTTCGTAGTCGAGCGCCAGCGTCAGCGCCGGCATCGGCATGAAGGCGACGCCCACCGCGCCGTGGGCGGGGATGTCGAAGTCGCCCTGGTCGGCGAACAGGCCGGCGTACTTCTTGAACCGGCTCATGTTCATCTTCGGCGCGTAGGCGGCGCCGATGGTGAGCATGCTGGTGACGCGGCCCAGGTAACCGATGCGCAGGCCCACGCCGTGCGAATCGTCGTAGCCGTTGTTCGTGACATGGCCGGGCGACGAGGTGAAGTCGGGGAAAGGCGCGCCCGGGTTGTCGAAGGCCTGCAGGCCGCTCGCCTTGAAGCGCTGCCAGCCCAGCAGCAGCGCGACGCCGATCGCGTGGTCCGGTGCCGGCTTGAAGGCGATCGAAGGCGCCAGCACCAGCTGCGACAGGTCCACGCCCAGCTCGCCGCTGCCGCACAGCATGTTGGCCGGTCCGTTGCCGCAGTTGAAGTTGCCCTGCGGGTAGCTGGTGTTCATGCCGCCGTTGCCGTAGAGCGTGAAGCCGAACGACAGCTGCGGGTTGAGCGTGCGCGTGTAGCCGAAGTCGGGCACGTAGAACGCCGGCTTGTCGCTGTCGACGCTGCCGTTGAGGGTGGGGAAACCGGCGCCGCTGCGTTCGGCGTCGCGGCTGGGCGCGAAGCGGTCCAGGCCCAGGTCCATGCGCGAGCCCACGAAGGCCGCGCTGGCCGGGTTGTTGGCGCCGCCCAGCGCGTCCTCGGTCATCGCGACCGAGGCGCCGCCCATGCCCTTGGCGATGATGCCGTAGCCATGGGGGAAGTAGCCGTTGGTGGCGCAGGCCGGGCCGGCCGCCAGGGCCAGAGCCAGGGCCAGGGGGTGGAGTCGGAAGGCGGGTCGGGTCATGTCGGGTCTCCGGGGTTGTTGAGGGATGGGCGGGGGTTCACCAGCGAGCGAGCAGGCGGCCCGCCTCGACGCGGCTTTCCCAGCGCCTGAGGCCGCGCGTGCCCTTGGCGGTGCATTCGCCGCTGCGCACGTCGAAGGTCCACTCGTGCTTCGGGCAGCGCAATTCGTGCCCGCTCAGCGCCAGGTGCGGGATGTCGGTGGCCTGGTGCGGGCAGCGGCTGTCGAAGACGCGCCACTCGTCGCCGGCCCGGTGCACGAAGAGCGCGCGGCCGTCGCAGTCGACGCGCCGTGTCTCGCCTGGTGCCAGCGCGTCGGCTGCCATCACGTCGTGCCATGCGCCGCCTTCGCCCATGGCGGCGGGCTGGAACTCGGGCAGGTCCAGGGCCAGGATGACGTCGACCGCCCAAACGATCTTCGCCAGGCCCAGCGCCGGGAAGGCCATCAGCAGCGCGTCCAGCACCTCGGCCGGCGTGCAGCCGTCGGCCAGCGCGCGCAACAGGTACTGGCGCAGGCCGCGTTCGGTCTGCGCGTGCACCTTGGTGATGACCGAGATCAGGCTGCGCGTCTTCGGGTCCAGCCGCGTGCCGCAGTCCTTCAGGAACCTGAAGTAGTGGCCCATCGCCTCGGGGCGGGCCTTGACGAGGTAGTTCAGCGCGTCGCTCATGGGGAGCCTGCAGGAGTGGAGGTGGGTCCGACGGCCACGAGCACCGGTACGTCGGCGAAGCCGATGACCTTCTGCGCGACCCCGCCCAGCCAGGCATGGGCCAGGGTCTCGTCGCCGCGGCGGCCGATGACGACGAGGTCGGCGCCGGCCTCGCGCGCGGCGGCCACGATCTGCTCGTGTGGCCGGCCGCTGCGCCACAGCACCTGGGCCTGCACGCCCAGCGCGCGCGCAGTGCTGCGCACGTGCTCGGGCACGGCCTCCTCGGCGGCGCCGACGCACACCACCGTGAGCGGCAGCCTGCATTCGGCGGCGATGGCGGCCGCGGTGGCCACCGGTGTCATGTCGCGGCTCGAAGGGTCCAGCGCGGCGAGCACGCCGCGCGACCACATGCGCGCGCCGCGCGGCGCGACCAGCACGCTGCAGGGCGAGCGCACGACGACGTCGCGCACCATCTGCCCCAGCAGCAGCCTGGCCAGGAAGCCGCGTTTGCCGCGGCGGCGGATCACCAGCAGGTCGGCGCCGCATTCCACCGCCTCGTCGACGATCTCGCGCGCGAGATCGGGGCCGCGCCGCGCCTGCAGCTGCACTGCGACGCCTTCGCGCGCGGCCTGTCCGGCCAGCGAGCGCAGCGCCGCGGCGGCCTGCGCTTCCTCGCGCGCGGCCACTTCGGGCGCCATCGCCTCGTACTCGGGGTTGCTTGCCAGCGGCAGCACCACCTGCAGCGGCAGTTCGCAGCGCCGGGCCATCGCCCAGGCCAGCGCCTCGGCGCCGCTGTCGAACTCGGAATGCTCGGTGGCCAGCAGCAGCCTGGAGAAGACGGCCGACATGCCCTGCGCCCGCGATTCAGTGGCCGCCGGCCACCAGGCCCGATGCAGCGACCAGCTGCACCAGGATCTCGGCCTGGCAGATGAAGAGGAAGGCGCGGTCGCCGCGCCGCGCGTAGGCCGGCAGCAGCGCCAGCAGCGGCGGCAGCGAACAACCGGCCAGCAGCGCGATGCCCAGCAGGTTGACGACGTCGCCGCGGTGCACCAGGCCCAGCCAATGCCAGCCGGCGGGCATGCCCGCGGCCTGGCGGAAGCTGTCCACCGGCAGCGACCACAACGACGGCAGCCGCTCCAGCGGCACGTGGGCCGGCCACAGGCCGCTGGCATAGGCACCGAAGCCCAGCACCAGCAGCACGAAGCCCAGGCGGGCCCCGCCGTCCAGCCAGCGTGCGTAGCGCAGCTGCTCGCCGGCGTGCGCCGGCTCGGCGGTGGTGGCGCCCAGCGCGATGCGGCTCACGCCCACACCCCCGTGCCCTTGCCCAGCGCGCGCAGCCCGGCGAACAGCAGCACGCCGATCACCATGCGCCGGATCACGCTGCCCGACAGCACGTGCAGCAGCCGCGCGCCGATGCGCGCGCCCAGCATCATGCCCACCACCGAGGGCACGGCGACCATCGGCAGCACCGCGCCGCGGTTCAGGTAGACCCAGGCCGCCGCCGAGTCCACGAGCGACAGCACCAGCCCCGAGGTGCCGGCCGACACCTTGAGCGGTGCGCCCATCAGCAGGTTCAGCGCCGGCACGTTGGCCCAGCCGGCGCCGATGCCGAACATGCCCGCCATCACGCCGATGGCGAAGAACACCGCCAGCCCGGGGCCCGTGCGGTGCACCTGCCAGGGCACGCGCTGCCCGGTGGCGCCGTCGACGAACACGCCGCCCAGCGCGAGCGCGTGTGCCAGACGGTCGGGTGCGTGCACCTGCGGGCGTTCGGACTTCGGCGCCGCCAGCATCAGTGCGACGATGCCCAGCACGACGGCGCCCAGCGCCGTCTGCACCACCGAAGGCGGCAGCGCCAGCCCGATGAGCGCGCCGACGATCGAGCTGGCCGACGCCAGCAGCGCCAGCGGCAGCGCCAAGCGCAGGTCGGCCAGGCCGCTCTTGAGCAGCATCGGCGCCGCGGCCAGCGCGCTGGCCAGCGCCACCAGCAGGCCGGCGCCGCGCACGTAGTCCAGGTGGAAGGGGAAGAAGCCGGCGACGATGGGCACGTAAAGCGTGCCGCCGCCGATGCCCGCCGGCACCGCGACGACGCCGATCGCGAAGCAGGTGAGGAAAAGCGCCAGCGGCCAAACCCACCAGGCCACGCTGCCCACCGCGCCGGCCGCCGCATGCGCCGAAGCCGCCACCGCCGCGACGACCAGGGCCGTGCCCAGGCGGGCGACGAAGACGCGAGAGGGCAAGGCGGCGGTCATCTCAGGACACCGCCTGGTAGTAGAGGTTCTGCGGGTGGTTGGCCTGCGCGAAGAAGAACCAGCGTTCGGCCAGCAGCCCCACGTACTGCACCGCGAAGGCCGCCATCGCCACCGGCGCCGAACCCGGCGCCGCGGCCAGCAGCAGCGCCGGCAGCGCGAAGGCGGCGCCGAGGAAGAACCACTTCACCGAACGCAGCGTTCCGGGCTCGCGGCGGTGGAAGAACTCGCGCGTGTTGTACGAGCCGCCGGTGAAGCCCATCGCCCGCTGGCGGATCGCCGGATGCCGGATGCCGATCGCGCTGGCCAGCGTGGAACGCGGCACCAGGCGCGCATTGCGCAGCAGCGCGGCGGCGCGTCCGCCCCAGGCCGCCAGCGTGAGCAGCAGCGCCGCGACGCCGTAGCGCGCGTCGGCCAGCAGCGCCGCCGCCAGCGTGGTGCCCGAGGCGCAGCCCAGCAGCGTGTAGTTCAGCAGCGTGAGCGGGCTGGCCCATTCGGCCAGGAAGCGGATCGACGCGTAGACCATGCCGGTGCAGACGAACAGCGCCACGCACAGCACGCTGGCGACGGCGCCTGCCCAGGCCGTGCCCGGCAGGCCCAGCGCGTGCATCGCGCCCCAGGCGAAGACCGCGGCCATGAACGCGGGCAGCGCGATCACTTCGCGCGCCAGCCAGGACGTGCGCCACATCGTGGCGGCCCGCCAGGCGCGTTCCGGGTGCCCGAGGTGGAAGAACGAGGCCACCAGGCCCCCGCCGGTGAGCAGCACCGAGACCGCGGCGCCCGTGACCAGCAGCGCGTTGCGTGTCTCGCCGGCGGGCAAGGCGCCGAGCTCGCCGGCGAACAGCGCCAGGAACAGGCCCTGGCCGGCGCCGATGAGCGTGGTGAGGAAGATGACGGAGTAGGCGGGATTCATGCGGCTTCAGGTCGCGTAGTCCTCGCGCCCCGGCACCTGTGGCGGGGGCGCCTTGCCGTCCACCTTGAGCGGGTTGTCGGCGCGCTGCAGGTCTTCCGGGTGCAGCGTGATCTGGGTACGGCGGCGCGGCAGGTAGTGGTTGGCCGGCCGGGTGCCCCACTCGGGCATCAGCGCGTAGCCACCGCGTTCGTTGATGGCGGTCGAGACGGCCGACTGCGGGTCGTGCAGGTCGCCGAAGAGGCGCGCCCCCGGCGGGCAGGCCAGCACGCAGGCCGGCTTGCGCTCGGCTTCGGGCAACGACTTGTCGGTGATGCGGTCCACGCAGAGGGTGCACTTGGTCATCACCTTGCGCTCTTCGTCGAACTCGCGTGCGCCATAGGGGCAGGCCCAGCTGCAGTACTTGCAGCCGATGCACTTGTCCACGTCGACGAGCACGATGCCGTCCTCGGCGCGCTTGTAGCTGGCGCCGGTGGGGCACACCGGCACGCAGGGCGGGTCCTCGCAGTGCAGGCAGCTCTTGGGGAAGTGCACCGTCTGCGTGAGCGGGAACTCGCCCACCTCGAAGGTCTGCACGCGGTTGAAGAAGGTGCCGCTGGCGTGTTCGCCGCCGGGGTGCAGGTCGGTCAGCGGGCCGGCCGCGCCCGAGGTGTTCCACTGCTTGCAGCTGGTGACGCAGGCATGGCAGCCGACGCAGACGTTGAGGTCGATGACCAGGGCGAGCTGCGTCATGCCCGGTCCTTCGGGCGCCCGGCCATCCAGGCGAGGTGGCGCTTCGGCGCTTCGGGCATGCCGGGCGCGCGCGGCTGGGCGGCGAACTGCGGCCAGCTCTCGGCCGGTTCGGAGGCCGCGGCCGGCGCGATGCGCACCCGCACGTCGTACCAGGCGGCCTGGCCGGTGATGGGGTCGCTGTTGGACAGCGGCGCGCCGCCGTCGGCGGCCGGCAGTTCCTCGCGGATCAGGTGGTTGAGCAGGAAGCCCTGGCGCGCCTCGGCGGCCACCGGGTCCAGCGCCCAGGCGCCGCTGGCCTTGCCGATCGCGTTCCAGGTCCACACGGTGCCGGGCTCGACGGCCTCGGTGTGCGCGCAGCGGCAGCGCACCTTGCCCCAGGGCGATTCGACCCACATCCAGGCGCCGTCGGCGATGCCGGCGGCGAGCGCCGTCTTCGTGTTGACGAACAGCTGGTTGTGGCCGTGGATCTGGCGCAGCCAGGCGTTCTGCGAGTCCCACGAGTGGTACATCGCCATCGGCCGCTGCGTCACGGCGGCAAGCGGGAACCTCGTCGTGTCGGTGGCCTGCTGCTCGAGCGGCGCGTAGTAGAAGGGCAGGGGGTCGAAGAAGGTGGCCACGCGCTGGCGCAGCCGTGGCGGCGGCTGCCGGCCCTTGTGCCTGCCCTGCGCGGCGAGCCGGAAACGCTGCAGGAATTCGGAATAGAGGTGGATCACGACCGGGTCGCGGTCGCGCCGCAGCCCCACCTGCTGCGCCCAGTCCATGTAGCCCTGGTTCCAGTTGCGCATGTACTGCAGCGTGGGCGGCAGCCGGTGCTGGAAGACGCAGTTGTGCTTGGCGTACATCTCCCACTGGCGCGGATTCGGTTCGCCGCGCATGGACTTCTCGCCACCCTTGCCGCGCCAGCCGGCCAGGAAGCCGATGCCGGAGCCGGGGGCGGTCTCGTAGTTGACGATGAACTCCGGGTAGTCGCGGTACTTGCGCGAACCGTCGGCATGCACGAAGGCAGGCAGCTTCAGGCGCGAGCCCAGCTCGACCAGCACCTCCTGGAAGGGCTTGCACTGGCCGGTGGGCGGCAACACCGGCACGCGCACCGAATCGACCGGGCCGTCGAATTCGCTGATCGGCCGGTCCAGCAGCGACATGCAGTCGTGCCGCTCCAGGTAGGTGGTGTCGGGCAGCAGCAGGTCGGCGTAGGCCGTCATCTCCGAGGCGAAGGCGTCGCAGACGACGAGGAAGGGAATCCGGTATTCGCCCTGCTCGTCCTTGTCGTTGAGCATCTTGCGGACCTCGGACGTGTTCATCGTCGAGTTCCAGGCCATGTTGGCCATGAAGATGAGCAGCGTGTCGATGCGGTATGGATCGCCGCGCCAGGCGTTGGTGATGACGTTGTGCATCAGCCCGTGCGCCGACAGCGGGTGCTCCCAGCTGAAGCCCTTGTCGATGCGCACCGGCTGGCCTTCGGCGTCGACGAACAGGTCCTCGGGCCCTTCGGGCCAGCCCAGCGGCGCGCCGTTGAGCGGCGTGTCCGGCTTCACCGCTTCCGGGCCCTTGGGCGGGCGCGCGTTGGGCGGCACGGCGCGCGGGTAGGGCGCCTTGTGGCGGAAGCCGCCCGGGCGGTCGATCGTGCCCAGCAGGCTCATCAGGATGGCCAGCGCGCGGATGGTCTGGAAGCCGTTGCTGTGCGCCGCCAGCCCGCGCATCGCGTGGAAGGCCACCGGGTTGCCGGTGACCGTGTCGTGCTTCTTCCCCCAGCAGTCGGTCCAGGCGATCGGCAGCTCGATCTTCTGGTCGCGCGCGGTGATGCCCATCTCGCGCGCCAGCCGGCGGATGGTCGCGGCCGGGATGCCGGTGATGCCGGCGGCCCATTCGGGCGTGTAGGGCCGGACGCGTTCTTCCAGCAGCTGGAAGGCCGGCACCGCGGGCGTGCCGTCGGGCAGCTGGAAACGGCCCAGCAGCGCGGGGTCGGCGCCCTCGGCATGGTCGGCCACCGGCCGCTGCGTGAGGCGGTCCCACCAGAAGAAGTTGTGCGGCCGCAGCGGGTTGACGACATCGCCTTCGGCGTTGCGCAGCATGAGGCCGAAGTCGTCGGAGGCCTCGTCCTGGTTCACCAGCTGGCCGGCGTTGGTGTAGCGGGCCAGGAACTCGCGGTCGTAGAGGCCGAGCGCGATGATCTCGTGCACCAGTGCCAGCAGCAGCGCGCCGTCGGTGCCGGGGCGGATGGGCACCCACTCGTCGGCGATCGCCGCGTAGCCGGTGCGCACCGGGTTGATGGCGACGAAGCGGCCGCCCTGGCGCTTGAACTTCGAGATCGCCACCTTCAGCGGGTTGCTGTGGTGGTCCTCGGCGGTGCCGATCATCACGAACAGCTTCGCGCGGTCGAGGTCGGGACCGCCGAATTCCCAGAAGCTGCCGCCGATCGTGTAGATCATGCCGGCGGCCATGTTCACGCTGCAGAAGCCGCCGTGCGCCGCGTAGTTGGGCGTGCCGAACTGGCGCGCGAAGAGGCCGGTCAGCGCCTGCATCTGGTCGCGCCCGGTGAAGAGGGCGAACTTCTTCGGGTCGGTGGCGCGCAGGTGGCCGAGCCTTTCCTCCAGCGTCTGGAAGGCCTCGTCCCAGGAGATCTCGACGAACTCGCCGGCGCCACGTTCGCTGCCCGGCTTGCGCTTCAGCGGCACCGTCAGGCGCGCCGGCGAATACTGCTTCATGATCCCCGAGCTGCCCTTGGCGCAGATGACGCCGTGGTTCAGCGGGTGGTCAGGGTTGCCCTCGATGTAGCGCACCTCGCCGTTGCGCAGGTGCACGCGGATGCCGCAGCGGCACGCGCACATGTAGCACGTGGTCGTGCGCACTTCGGTGCTGGCGTCCGGCAGCGGCGAAGCCGTCGGGTCGTGAAGTGGTTGCCCGGGCATTTTTCCCCCCGGCGCATTAGGCTGAAGCGGCCCCTGGGGCGTCTATTACCGGGACGGGTGATGGCAACTAACCCATAAGGGGTATGGGGTCGTTGTCAGCGCAATGCGATCTGCGTCAGCTCGTCGCCCTGCGGGTCCAGAACATGGACCGCGCAGGCGATGCAAGGGTCGAAGCTGTGGATCGTGCGCTGGATCTCGATCGGCTGCTTCGCGTCGTGCAGCGCGTGGCGGTCCATCAGCGCCGCCTCGTAGGGGCCGGGCTGTCCGGCGGCGTCGCGCGGGCCGGCGTTCCAGGTGCTGGGCACCACCGCCTGGTAGTTGTCGACGAGGCCGTCCTTGATGACCACGTAGTGGCACAGCGCGCCGCGCGGCGCTTCCATGAAGCCGACGCCCTTCGCTTCGGCCGGCCAGGTGGAAGGTTCCCACAGCGCCGGGTTGTGGACCGCGGCGTCGCCGGCCTTCAGGTTGGCCATCAGGGCGTCCAGCCAGGCCGGCATCTGGTCGGCGATGATCTTCGACTCCAGCGCGCGCGCCGCAGTGCGGCCGAGGGTGGAGAACAGCGCCGAAAGCGGCAGGTCCAGCTGGCGCAGCGCCTGGGTCGCGAGCGCCTTCGTCGGTTCGTGCCCGGTCGCGTAGAGCATGGCCACGCGGGCCAGCGGGCCCACCTCCATCACCTTGCCGCGCCAGCGCGGCGACTTCAGCCATGAATAGGCGGCGTCGACGTCCAGCTGCTCGTAGGGCGGCTTCGGGCCGGTGTAGTGCAGCGTGGTCTCGCCTTCGTGCGGGTGCAGCCCGGCCTGCTTGCCGCGACCGTAGTCGTACCAGGAATGAGCGACGAACTCCTGCACCTGCGCCGGGTCGCGCAGGTCCAGCGGCTCGACGCGCGAGAGGTCGCGGCCGAGGATGACGCCAGCCGGGATCAGGCGCGAGGCCGCGTCGTCGATGCCCCGGGACGGGAAGTCGCCCACGGTGAGGAAGTTGCCCACCCCTTCGCCGCGCGCGAACCAGTCCTTGTAGAAGCCGGCGATGGCCAGCGTGTCGGGCAGGTAGACCTGGTCGACGAAGGCCTGCATGGCCCGGATGATGCTGCGCACCTCCTGCAGCGTGACCACGTTCACCGCGGTGGCGGCGGCGTCGCCGCTGCCGGGGCCGGCGCTCACCGGGCTGGCCGCGCCGCCGACCAGGAAGTTCGGGTGCGGGTTCTTGCCGCCGAAGATGGCGTGCAGGCGCGCCACGTCGCGCTGCCAGGCCAGCGCCTCCAGGTAATGCGCCACGGCCATCAGGTTGGCTTCGGGCGGCAGCTTGTAGGCCGGGTGGCCCCAGTAGCCGCCGGCGAACAGGCCCAGCTGGCCCGAGTCGACGAACTGCTGCACGCGCTTCTTCACGTCGGCGAAGTAGCCCGGGCTGGACTTCGGCCAGCCCGAGAGCGACTGCGCCAGCGTCGACGTGGCCTGCGGGTCGGCCTTCAGCGCCGAGACCACGTCCACCCAGTCCAGCGCGTGCAGGTGGTAGAAGTGCATCACGTGGTCGTGCACGTACTGGGCGCCGATCATCAGGTTGCGGATCAGCTGCGCGTTCGCCGGGATCGTCCAGCCGAGCGCGTTCTCCACCGCACGCACCGAGGCGATGCCGTGCACCAGCGTGCACACGCCGCAGATGCGCTGCGCGAAGGCCCAGGCCTCGCGCGGGTCGCGGCCCTTCAGGATGAGCTCGATGCCGCGCACCATGGTGCCCGAGCTCCAGGCGCCGGTGATGCGGCCCTGCTCGTCGGTGGCGGCCTCGATGCGCAGGTGCCCCTCGATGCGGGTGATGGGGTCCACCACGACGCGCTTGTCCATGGTCTTTCTCCGTCAGGGTTCGAGGCGGTCGGCGACGAGCTCGAGCAGGCTCTCGACCTTGCGGTCCCAGTGCACGTGCTTGGCCCCCATCTCCAGCGTGATGCGGCACTGCCCGCAGCTGGTGACGAAGCGCCTGGCGCCGGTGTCCTCGACCTGGCGCTTCTTGATCTCGAACACTCGGTGGCGCAGTGCCGTCGCCCGCACGTTGGAGACGACGCCGCCGCCCCCGCCGCAGCACAGGCCTTCGAGGCCGTGGTCCTGCATCTCGATGAGTTCGAAGCCGAGCGCCTGGATCACGGTGCGGGCCGCCTTCTCCAGCCCGCCGCGGCGCACGATCTGGCAGGGGTCGTGGAAGGTCGCGGTCTCGCCGACGGGCTTGAGCCGGATGCGCCCGGCCTCGACCAGCTCGGCCAGGTATTCGGTCATGTGCACGATGCGCACCGGCAAGGCCTGCCCGTACCACTTGGCGGCTTCCCAGCGCGCCGCACCGTAGGCGTGGCCGCACTCGGGCAGCAGAACGGTCCTGGCGCCGATCTTGATCGCGGTGTCGACCAGCGCGCGCGTCAGCTTCTCCTGCAGCCGCAGGTCGCCGTTGTTGAAGCCGACGTTGCTGGCGTCGAAGCCGCCCTGGTGCATCGTCCACTTGACGCCGACGTGGTTCAGGATCTTCGCCGCCGCCGCCAGCGCCTTCGTGTGGTCGCCCAGCTCGGCCGGCGCCGCGGTCACCAGCAGGTCGGCCTGCGGCAGGTCGCAGGGGATGGGCACGCCATGTTTTTCGGACACTTCCTGCAGGATGTCGGGCAGGTCCTCGGCCGGCGTCGCCGGGCTGCCCCACTGCGCGGCGGTGCGGTCCATCAGCGCCAGCCGCTCGGGGATGAGGCCGGCCTGGTACATGCCGTGGCGCGCCTCCTTCACCAGCTCGGCGATGTCGATGCCCATCGGGCACACCAGCGTGCAGCGGCCGCACATGGTGCAGGAGTCGTAGACCAGCTCCTGCCACTGCTCCAGTTCCTCGGCGGTCACCCGGCGCTGCAGGCCGAGCGCGCGGATGAAGGGTGCGAAGGGGCTGGCCTCGCGGAAGTAAGCGCGGCGGAACGGCTCCAGCTTCCAGACCGGCGTGTACTTCGCCTGCCCGGTGGCCAGGTAGAAGTGGCAGGCCTCGGCGCACAGGCCGCAGCGCACGCAGCTTTCCATGTGCAGCGCGGCGGTGCGGCCGAACTCGCGCGCGAAGCTCTTCATCGCCGCTTCGACGCGGTCGGCGTCGCTGCGCTCGCCCTGCTTGTCGTAGGGCGCGGTGGCGGTGTTCATGCTTTCACCCCCCGGTGGCCGAAGCGCACGCCGGTGGCGCCGCGCGAGAAGACGAACAGCAGCGCGTGCATCAGACTGCCGAACGGGAACCAGGCCAGGAAGGCGGCGATGGACAGCAGGTGCAGCGCCAGCAGCGTCTCGTAGCGCGCCCCCAGGTGGCTGGTGGCCGCCAGCCCGGTGGCCACCGGCAGTGCGGTGAGCACGACGCCGATGTAGTCGCCGGCGTGCGAGAGCAGCCGCGTCACCGGGTGCAGGGCGCGCCGCACCAGCAGCGCCAGCAGCGCCGCCAGCGTCAGCACGCCGAAGCCGACCACCACGTTGCTGGGCAGTGCGGGCCAGGAAAGGCCGGTGAGCTGGCGGATGAACAGGATGTGCGGCGCCAGGCCGAACACCACCACCGCCAGCCCGACGTGGAAGACGTAGCTGTTCAGGGTGACGAACAGCGTCGAAGCCGCGAAGGCGCGCCGCGGCCACAGGCGGCGAATGATCGAGTACAGGGCGCCGGCCGCCGGTGCCGGCGCGCCTTCGCGCGGCGGCGAAAGGTCGGCCAGGCGCGGCAGCAGCAGCACGCCGACCAGCCGCCACAAGGTGCCGGCGACGAAGATCACCACCGCGAAGCGCAGCAGCGGGCCGCGCGCGAAGTCCAGCAGGTCCATGGTCAGGCCTCGCTCGGCCGCCCGGAAAGGCCTGATCCCCCTCGGGGGGACCACGCCGCAGGCGTGTAGGGGGTTGTCATGTCAGGCCTCCTTGTGCTGCGCCGCGCGTCGCCGCGCCAGCAGGGCGGCCAGCGCACCGGCGGCCACGCCGACGACCGCCGCGCCGCCGGCGGCCGCGCCCAGCGGCACCGTCGCGGCCGACAGCGGCCGGTACAGCCCGCCGCGGTCCCAGAAGCCGGGTTCGCTGCAGCCGATGCAGCCATGGCCGGTCTGGATCGGGAACGAGGTGCCGCCGTTCCACTTCACGGTGGCGCAGGCGTTGTAGGTGACCGGGCCCTTGCAGCCCAGTTCGAACAGGCACCAGCCGGCGCGTGCGCCCTCGTCGTCGAAGCCCTTCGCGAACAGGCCGCGTTCGTAGAACGGGCGCCGGTAGCAGCGGTCGTGGATGGTCTCGCCGAAGAAGGCGCGCGGTCGCCCCAGCGCGTCCAGCTCCGGCAGGCGGCCGAAGGCGATCAGGTGCGTCAGCGTGCCGGCCATCGCCTGCGGCAGCGGCGGGCAACCCGGGATGTTGACCACCGGCTTGCCCTTCACCAGCGCCGAGATCGGCACCGCGCCGGTGGGGTTGGGCTGCGCGACCGGCAGGCCGCCGAAGGCCGCGCAGCTGCCCACGGCCACCACCGCCGCGGCGTCGGCCACGGTCTCGGCCAGCATGTCGATGTTGCTCTGGCCGGCGATCACCGAGTAGGCACCGCCGGCGCCGGTGGGCACCGAGCCGTCGACCACCACGATGTACCGGCCTGCGTTGTCCTTCATCGCCTGCCGGCGTGCCGTCTCGGCGGCTTCGCCCGAAGCCGCCTGCAGCGTGTGGTGGTAGTCCAGCGAGATGAAGTCGAAGATCAGGTCCTCGAGGCTGGGGCCGGTGGTGCGGGTGAGCGACTCGGTGCAGCCGGTGCATTCCTGGAAGCTGAGCCAGATGACCGACTGCCGGCGCGCCCGCGCCAGGCCTTCGGCCATCGCACCGGCGGCGCCCGGCGGCAGCGCGAGCAGCGAGCTCATCAGCCCCGCGTACTGCAGCAGGGTGCGGCGTCTGATGCCGCGCCGGGCCAGTTCTCGCCCCAGGGTGCGGTCTTCGGTGGTCTTCATCGGCATCCCCATCGACCCAGCAGGTCTTCCACCGCCGCCTGCAGGCGCGGCAGCGCCGCCCCCACCGGCGCCGACGGCGCCAGGCCCCAGTCGCAGCAGGCGGGTTGCACCGCGACCAGCGCACGTGCGCCGGGCAGGGTGCCGGTCAGCGAAGCGGCGGCCACCAGGTCGGCCAGCGCCACTTCATGGGCGCTGGACTTGCGGCCGCCGAGCGTGCGGTCCATGGCCTCACCTTCGAACACGCCCACCGTGCCGGGCGCCTGTCCCAGCTGGGCGGCGTCGACCGCGATCAGCGCGGCGGCGTCCTGCAGTGCCGGCAGCAGTTGCAGGCCGATCGTGCCGCCGTCGAGCAGGCGCGCGCGGCAGCCGGCCGCGACCAGGCGGTCGATCAGCAGGGGGCCGGCCGCGTCGTCGCCCAGCAGGCGGTTGCCCAGCCCCAGCACCAGCACGTCGGCTTCGCGCAGCATTGCCGGCAACGCTAGAAGGGCGCCGCGCCCTTGCCATTGCGCAATGTCAAGCGAACACGGGGTACCGTATCACTATGATGTTGTCGCCGCCGCGGGCGGAGACGGAGCGAACCCCATGTGCCTGGCCGTGCCGATGCGCGTGTGCGAAGTGCAGGGCCTGCAGGTGCGCTGCGAGGCACGCGGCATCGAGCGCCGTGCCAGCCTGCTGCTGCTGCCGGAAGGGGCCGCCGTCGGCGACTGGGTGGTGGTGCACCTGGGGCATGCCGTGTCCCGCGTGTCCGAAGAGGACGCGAACCGCGCCTGGGCGCTGTTCGACGAGATGCTGGCCGCGGGTCCGGAGGGTTCCGGATCGCAAATACCAGTAAGGGTATAGGGGCAAGTCCCATGGACAGGCCTGCGCCGAAGCGCTGCAATGCGCCAGGGCTCGCAGCCGCGCGGGCAGCTTGGCCATGGACATGATCTCGTTGCGCTCCGAGTCCGCGAACACCCCGCCGAGGGAGCACGGCACCGCCTTGCTGGCCGAGATCACGGCCGGCGTCGCCAGCGGCGACGACGTCCACCAGGTGCTGCAGCATTTCCTGGAACCCGTGGTACGGCTGGCCGATGCGCGTGCCGGCGCCGTGCGCGTGCTGGCCGACGATGCCGAGGACTGCCTGGAACTGGTCGGGCAGGTCGGCCTGCCGCAGGGGCTGTGCGAGGTGGAGCGAACGGTCGACCGCCATTGCGGCTTCTGCGGCCAGGCCGCCGACACGCGCAGCGTGGTCTGGGCGCGCGACCTGGGCGGCTGCCATCGCTCGCTGCGCGGGCTGGACGCCGGCTGGCGCATGCTCACGGTGCCGCTGCAGCACCGCGGCCGCGTGCTGGGGGTCTACAACCTGTTCTTCGAAGGCGACGAGCCGCCGCGCACCGAAGTCACCGCGCTGCTCAAGTCGGTGGGCGAACTGCTGGGGCTGGCGCTGCACAACGCGCGCCTGGAAGCCGAGCACCTGCGCGCTTCGCTGCTGAAGGAACGTGCGGTGATGGCCGCCGAGGTGCACGACTCGGTGGCGCAGACGCTGTCCTTCGTGAAGATGCGCCTGCCGCTGCTGCAGGACGCGCTGCTGGCGCACGACGACACGCGTTCCTGCCGCTACCTGGCCGACGTGCGGCAGGCCGTGGGCGAGGCGCACGCCAGCCTGCGCGAGATCATCGACCACCTGCGCACGCGCATCGACCCGCGCGGCCTGGGGCCGGCGCTGGACGCGCTGGCGGCGCGCTTCACGCAGCGCAGCGGCATCGCACTGGACTACCGCAACGGCCTGCCCCTGCTGTCGCTGGGGCCGGAACGCGACACCGAGCTCTACCACGTGGTGCAGGAGGCGCTGGTCAACATCGAGCGTCACGCCGGCGCCCGGCGCGCCTGGCTGCGGCTGCAGGCCGGACGCGACGGCGTCGAGGTCGAGATCGGCGACGACGGCGTCGGCCTGGCCAACGATGCGCCCGTCGGCGGCGGTCACCACGGCCTGGCCATCATGCGCGACCGCGCCGCCCGCCTGGGCGCGACCCTCGCGGTGGACGGCCGCCCGGGCGGCGGCACGCGGGTGCGGCTGCAGCTGCCCGCAGCGTCGGGAGCCGGCCGATGAGCGCGCCGGGCCGTTCCCGAGCGCTCATCCCGGAGCCCGGAGGGCGGAGGGCCGTCCCATGAGCGAAGCCCTGCTGACGGTGGTGCTGGTCGACGACCACTCGCTGTGCCGCAACGGCCTGACCGACCTGCTGCAGCACCGCGGCCAGATGCGCGTGGCCGCGACCACCGGCGACGGCACGGCCGTGCCCGGCCTGCTGCGCGAACACCGGCCCGACCTGGTGGTGCTGGACCTGCGCATGCCGCAGCTCGACGGGCTCACCCTGCTGCGCCAGATCCGCGCCGAAGGCCTGGACACGCCGGCCGTGGTGCTGACCATGAGCGACGCGCGCGAGGACCTGGCCGCCGCCCTGCAGGCCGGCGTGAAGGGCTACCTGCTCAAGGACATGGAGCCCGAGGACGTGATCGCCTCGATCCGGCGCGCCGCGCGCGGCGAACTGGTGGTGGCGCCGGCGCTGACGCTGAAGCTGGCGCAGATGCTGCAGTCGGGCTCCGCCGGCACGGAGCGCAAGGACCTGCTGGGCACGCTGACCGAGCGCGAACGCGAGATCCTGTCGCACCTGGCGCGCGGCGAGAGCAACAAGACCATCGCGCGCGCGCTGGACATCAGCCACGACACCGTGAAGCTGCACGTGCGCCACATCCTGACCAAGCTGAACCTCAGCTCGCGCGTCGAGGCGGCGGTGTTCGCCGTCGAGCAGCGGGCCGCGGTGCCGACGCAAGGCAGCAGCCTCGTCGACGCCGCTAGGCGCACACCCCGCTGAGCGAGCGTTCGAGCGCGCCTTCCATCGCCACGCCCAGCGCCTGCGCGGGCACCGCGTCGTACCAGGCCAGGGTGCCGCGCAGGCGCACCACCTCGCCGACGATGGTGAGGCAGGGCGCGGCCAGGCCGGCGGCGGCCACGCGCTCGGCCAGGTTCTCCAGCGTGCCTTCGACGACGCGCTGTTCGGGCAGCGTGCCCTGCTGCACCACGGCGGCGGCGGTGCCGGCCGGCAGGCCGTGCTCGATCAGGCGGCGGCAGATCTGCGCCAGCGCGCCCAGCCCCATGTAGATGACCAGCGTCTGGCGCGGGCGCGCCAGCGCCGCCCAGTCCAGGTCGGGGCTGCCGTCCTTCAGGTGGCCGGTGACGAGGGTGCACGACTGCGCATGGTCGCGGTGGGTGAGCGGGATGCCGGCATAGGCCGAGACGCCGCAGGCCGCGGTGATGCCGGGCACCACCTCGAAGGGCACGCCGGCTTCGGCCAGGGCCTGCATCTCCTCGCCGCCGCGGCCGAAGACCAGCGGGTCGCCACCCTTCAGGCGCACCACCTGGCGCCCTTCGCGGCCCAGTCGCACCAGCAGCGCGTTGATGTCCTCCTGCCGCATCGTGTGGTGCGCGCATTCCTTGCCCACGTAGATGCATTCGGCCGCCGGCGGCACCAGGTCCAGCACCTCGGGCGAGACCAGGTGGTCGACCACCACCACCTCGGCGGCGGCCAGAAGGCGCGCCGCGCGCAGGGTCAGCAGGTCGGGGTGGCCGGGGCCGGCGCCGACGAGAAAGACGCGGCCGGCGGGCAGGGGGTCGGTGAAGGCGTTCATCGCGGCATCGCTCCTCGTCGGGGTTCAGTGTTCGCCCTTGGTCCGCAGCAGGCCGGCCAGGCGGTTGCCCTGCTTCTGCGGGCCGCCGCGCGGGAACATCTCGTGCAGATGGTGGTTGCTGCCGCGCGCGGCGCCCCAGCGTTCGCTGAAGTGGCGCACCATCACGCGCACCTGCGGCTGCACCCGGTGTTCTGCCCAGTACTCGCGCAGGAAGCGGATCACTTCCCAGTGGGCGTCGGTCAGCGCCAGGCCTTCGCGCCGCGCCAGCGCGATGGCGAAGTCCTCCGACCAGTCTTCCAGCCGGCG
Organism: Rubrivivax sp.; assembly: GCA_044224175.1. GTDB lineage: Bacteria > Pseudomonadota > Gammaproteobacteria > Burkholderiales > Burkholderiaceae_C > Rubrivivax. Next base: position 28,504 of record JBGAKY010000062.1, read on the forward strand.
CAGGTAGCCTTCGGAGTCGACCGCGATGCGGCGGCCGCCCACGACCACGGCGTGCCCGACCGTGTCCATCAGTCTGCCGCCGCCGGCTGCAGCGCGCGCGCCGGCTCGTGCCGTGCCGGCAGGCGGCGCCCTTCGCACACGCGGCGCACCTGGGCGACGAAGCGGCGCGGCCATTCGTTGCCGCCGGTGGCGCGCAGGTGACTGTAGCTGGCCAGCACGTGGTGCACGACCAGGCCGTCGTGCCGGCCGTCGATGCCGTGGCCGCGCCGCACCCGGTAGGCGAAGCGCTGGCCCGGCGCCAGGTTCTCCAGGCTCGAATGGTGGAACTCGTGGCCCAGGCGCAGGGCGCCGGCGCAGGCGCTGCCCGGCCAGGGGAAGTCGGCCGTCTCCTCCAGCCGCACGTAGCCGCGCCCGACCGGGCGCTCGTGCATCACCGCGTCGCCCGGAATCACGCCCACCATCGGCGCGCTGCGGCCCTGCCAGTTGATGCTGCGCGCCAGGTACATCAGGCCGCCGCATTCGGCGTACACGGGCAGCCCGTCGACGATGGCGCGGTGCAGCTCGGTGCGCAGCGCCACGTTGGCGGCCAGCTCGGCCATGAAGAGTTCGGGGAAGCCGCCGCCGATGAACAGGCCGTCCAGGTCCGGTGGCAGTCGGCGGTCGGACAAGGTGTCCACCGGCACCAGCTCGGCGCCCTCGGCGCGCAGCGCCGCCAGGTCGTCGGCGTAGTAGAAGCCGAAGGCCTTGTCGCGCGCGATGCCGATGCGCAGCCGCCCTTGCGCCACGGGCTGCGCCGGGTCCATCGGTGCCGCCGGCCGTGGCGGTGCGCTTTGCGCCAGTTCCAGAACGCGCCCCAGATCGACCTGCGCCGCCACGATGCGGCCCATCGCCTGCACGCGCGCCGCGGCGTCGCCCAGCTCGCGGTCGGGCATCAGGCCCAGGTGGCGCTCCACCAGCTCGAGGCGGGGGTCCTGCTGCACCGCGCCCAGCACGGGCAGGTCGGTGTAGTGTTCGATCACGGCGCGCAGCTTGGACTCGTGGCGCGAACCGCCCAGCCGGTTGAGCACGACGCCGGCGATGCGCACGTCGCGGTCGAAGGCCTGGTAGCCCAGGATCAACGGCGCGATGCCGCGTGTCATGCCGCGGGCGTCGATCACCAGCAGCACCGGCAGCTGCAGCTGCTTGGCGAGCGCGGCGTTGCTGTTGCTGCCGTCCAGCGCCAGGCCGTCGTACAGGCCCTTGTTGCCTTCCACCAGCGCCAGGTCGGCGCCGGCGGCATGGCGGGTGAAGGCGGCGTCGACCTCGCCGGCGGCCATCAGCGTGGCGTCCAGGTTCACGCAGTCGCGGCCGGCGGCCAGCGTGAGCCACATCGGGTCGATGTAGTCGGGGCCTTTCTTGAACGGCTGCACCGCATGGCCGCGTTCGCGCAGCGCCGCCGCCAGCGCCAGCGTCACCGTGGTCTTGCCCGAGGACTTGTGCGCCGCCGAGACGAAGAGGCCGCTCATCGTTTCAGGCCTTGGCCACCGCCGGCAGGTCGTCCTGCGGCAGGAAGTCGAGCGCGCGCACGCCCAGCGTGGTGATCAGGAAGGCGGCGCCCAGGCCGCCGAAGCCGAGCAGCCATTCGTAGGCGCGCGGCACGTAGGCCTCGGCCGTGCCGTCGGCGAAGGCGCTGCTGACCCGGTGGCCGGGGAAGATCTCCAGCGGGTACGCCTGGCCGCCGACGATGAAGACGAACAGGAAGGCGAAGGCGCCCAGCACCACCAGCACGCTGGCGGCGATCACGCCGCGCGCCGTCGGGCGCCAGAACAGAAGCGCCATCGGCAGCAGCGCGCCGGCGGCCACGTAGCCGACCCAGAACAGCGGCGCGAACAGACCGGAAGGGTCGCCGCGGCCGAGCAGAAGGAAGGCTTCGAAGTCGGCCTGGCGTGCGTAGTAGAGGGCGGTGCCGTGGTACACCGCGACCAGGTACAGCGCGGCGGCGACGAACACCGCCAGCAGGCGTGCCATGCGGCGGCGGATCGCCTCGTCCAGCGGCTGGCCGACCCAGGCGAACATCGCCGCCTGCACGAGCAGGAACACCGCCAGCCCCCAGGCGAACGAGAGCACGATGAACAGCGGCGCCAGCACCGGCGACTGGTAGGCCGGGCGTGCGACCAGGAACGCGAAGATCGAGCCGGTGCCGGTGGTCAGCACGAAGCGCCATACCAGCGCCGCGATGCCGGCCGGCCGCGACCAGCGCCAGGCGCCGCGTTCGAACAGCGTGTACAGGTAGACCACCACGATGCCGGCCATGCCCGAGTAGAGGAACACGTTCCAGGCGAACACCGAGCGGAAGTTGAAGTGGGTGGCGGCGACGATCACGCGGTCGGGGCGGCCCAGGTCGAGCATCAGCACCATCAGGCCGCCGGCCAGCAGCGCCAGCGCGAGCAGACCCGACAGCGGCGCGCGCGGCTTGTAGGCGCTCTGGCCGAAGACCGAGCCGATCGAGGCCACGTTCAGCACGCCCGAGGCGGCCACGATCATGAAGATCGCGAACACGTGCGGCAGCCCCCAGACCACCTGGTTGGTCATGCCGGTGGCCACGTGGCCCAGCGTCTCCATCCGGTGCGCCGCCCACAGGCCGGCGCCGGTGACGGCGCCGCCGGCCAGGAGCAGCAACCAGAAGATGCGCTCCTCGATGGTGTAGAAGGACGAGTTGCTGGCCATGGTTCAGAGTCCGGCGTAGCGAACGCCGGGGTCGAGCTTCAGGTCGGCGCGCAGCGGCACCGTGGCCAGTTCGCGCAGGCGGCGCGAGATCTCGCTCTGCGGGTCGTTCAGGTTGCCGAACAGCATCGCGCCATGGCCGGCCTTCGTGCAGGCCTCGACGCAGGCCGGGCCCTGGCCCTGGTCGATGCGGTGCACACACAGCGTGCAGCCTTCGACGCAGCCCTTGCCGCGCGGCACCGCGGCCTTCTGGTCGGTCAGCGGCTCGTGCACGAAGGAGCGCGCCTTGTAGGGGCAGGCCATCATGCAGTAGCGGCAGCCGATGCAGAGGTGGCGGTCCACCAGCACGATGCCGTCGGTGCGCTTGAACGAGGCGCCGGTGGGGCAGACGTCGACGCAGGGCGGTTCGGCGCAATGCTGGCACATCACCGGCGCCGAGCTCTTGCGGCCGGTGCGGATCTCCTGGATCTCGACCTTGCGGATCCACTGCGGTTCGGTCGGGCCGGTACGGCCCGAGAGTCCGTTCTCGGCGTTGCAGGCCTGCACGCAGTCGCTGCAGCCGGACTGGCAACGCGTGGTGTCGATGAGCAGGCCCCAGCGCGCGCTGCCGTCGGCCTTCGTCGTCGCCGCCTGCGCCACCTCGATCAGGTGGATGCCGGGCGCGACCACCAGCGCACCGCCGCCCGCGGCGGCCAGGCCCAGGAACTTGCGGCGGCCGGCCAGGACCTCTTGCGCGCCGCTCGTCATGGCCGTGCCCCTGCCAGAGCCGTCTTCGTCTGCGGCCGGCTCGCGTGGCATTCGAAGCAGTCGATCTGCACCGCCGCGTAGCGGTGGCAGGCGACGCAGAAGTCGCCTTCGGACGCCGCCACGCTGCCGGTCCTGGTGCTGGCGTGGCAGGCTATGCAGGCCTGCAGGCTGGCGGGTGCGCCGCGCTCGCCCAGGTGCACGGTGCGGTCGCGCTGGTGGCGCAGCAGGTCCATGTGCTCGCGCCGCATCACGGCGGGGTCGGCCACGCAGGGCCCGGCCTGGGCGCGCTCCACCGGCGGGGCGGTCGTCCCGGCCACGGCCAGCAGCGCGGCCCCGGCCAGCAGCAGCGCGACGACGGGCCGTGCGGGCATGGCGGTTATTCCCCCAGCCCCATCTGGATGTAGCCGGTGGGGCACACGTCCTTGCAGATGTGGCAGCCCACGCACTTGTCGTAGTCGGTGTCGACGTAGCGGCCGGTGGTGGCCTTCGCCTTCGGCACCTTGAAGACCGCGGTCTGCGGGCAGTAGACGACGCAGTTGTCGCACTCGAAGCACAGGCCGCAGCTCATGCAGCGCTTGGCCTCGGCCACTGCCTCGGCCTCGGACAGCGGCAGCACGCGTTCGTCGAAGTTGTCCAGCGCCTGCTGCGCGTTCAGCGTGACGACCTTGCGCTTCTTGCGCTCGGTGTAGCTGAAGTGGCCGAGGAACAGTTCCTCGTGCGGGATCACGTAGCGGTCGGAGCGGTTGTCGAAGTTGTGGATCGCCGCGCCGCTGGTGTCGGTGCCGCGGATCGGCTCGTGCACCTCGGAGACGGCCATGCCCTTCTCGAGCAGCTTGCGCTTCAGGTCCCAGGTGTGGACGTCGATCTTCGGCCGCTTGTCCAGCGGCTCGCCGCGCAGGTGGCGGTCGATGCCGTCGGCCGCGATGGCGCCGTGGCCGATCGCGGTGGTCAGCAGGTGCGGGCGCACGATGTCGCCGCCGATGAAGATGCCGGGCTGGCCCTGCAGCTGGTAATTCTTGTCGGCGCTGACGCCGCCCTTGCCGTTGTTCAGCGCTTCCAGGCCCGTCAGGTCGACCGCCTGGCCGATGGCCGAGACGATGAGGTCGGCCGGGATGTCCTCCTCGGTGCCTTCGACGTTCCTGATCTCGAGCCGGCCGCCGCTGATCTTCGCCTCGCAGCGCACCACGCGCAGCGCCACCGCGCGGCCGTCGGCGTCGCGGATCACCTTCACCGGCGCCAGGCCGCCGCGGATGGCGATGCCCTCGGCCAGCGCGTGCTCCACCTCGTGCGGGCTGGCCTGCATCTTCTCGATCGCGAACACCGAGGTCAGCGTCACGTCGGCACCCTGGCGGGCCGAGACGGCCGCGGCGTCGTGGGCGGTGAAGCCGGCGATCGCGAATTCGGGCCGGTCCTGTTCGTGCACCTGCTCGATGTGGCCGAGCCGGCGCGCCACCGTGGCGACGTCGATCGAGGTGTCGCCTCCGCCGACCACGACGACGCGCTTGCCGACATGGCGCATGCGGCCGTCGTTGAAGGCCTTCAGGAACGCGGTCGCGGTGACGACGTTGGGGGCGTCGGCGCCTTCCACCGGCAGCGGCCGGCCCGACTGCGCGCCCAGCCCCAGGAAGAGGGCGTCGAACTCCTGGCGGATCTGCTCGAGCGTGATGTCGGTGCCGATGCGCGTGTTCATGCGCGTCTGCACGCCCAGGTCCAGGATGCGCTGGATCTCGGCGTCGAGCACCGGGCGCGGGGTGCGGAAGCCGGGGATGCCGTAGCGCATCATGCCGCCCAGTTCGGCGCGTTCGTCGAAGATCGTCACCGCATGGCCCTTGCGCGCCAGCTGGTAGGCGGCCGACAGGCCCGCCGGGCCGCCGCCGATGACCGCCACCTTCTTGCCGCTGGACGAGGTCGGCTTGGGGAAGGCGAGCTTGTTCGCGATCGCGTATTCGCCCAGGAAATGCTCGACCGAGTTGATGCCGACGAAGTCTTCCACCTCGTTGCGGTTGCAGCCCGATTCGCAGGGCGCCGGGCAGACGCGGCCCATCACCGAAGGCAGCGGGTTCGCTTCCGTCAGGCGGCGCCAGGCATATTCCTGCCACGGCATGCCCGCCGGCGGCTTCTCGACGCCACGCACGATGTTCAGGTAGCCGCGGATGTCCTCGCCCGAAGGGCACGAACCCTGGCAGGGCGGCGTGCTCTGGATGTAGGTGGGGCACTTGTGCGAGTGGTCGGCGTCGAAGATCTCGTCCTGCCACGAACGCACCTTGGTGTCGCCGTCCTTGTAGCGGCGGAAGGTCAGGGCCTTCGTGCCGGTGGGGGTGGAGGACATTTGCGGGTCTCCTTGGAGGTCACTATTGCGGCGTGCCGATGCGGATGGCCTTGCTCACCAGCTGGTGCACGCCGCCGACCATGCTCATGTCGAAGCCGTAGAAGGGCAGCACCTTGGTGAACTGCGCCTTGCAGATGGCGCAGATGGTGGCCATGAAGTTGACGCCGTGGCGGTCGACCACCTGCTGCAGCGCTTCCATGCGCGGCAGCGCGCCCTTCACGCGCAGTTCGATCAGGTCGTCGGTCAGCAGGCCGCCGCCCCCGCCGCAGCAGAAGGTGCTCTCGCAGGTGGTGGCGGGCGACATGTCGTGGAAGCGGTTCGCCACCGCCTTGATGATCTCGCGCGGGATCGTGAACTGGCCGCCCGGCAGCGGGCCCATGCGGCTGGCGCGCGCCACGTTGCAGGAATCGTGGAAGGTGATCACGCGGTCGTCGTTGGCGTCCTTGTCGAACTTCAGCGCGCCGCGGCCGATGAGGTCGTGCGTGAACTCGCAGATGTGCTGCGGCACCGGGTAGCGCGGGTCCAGCCAGTCGAAGGGGCCGATCAGCGTGTTCCAGTGGTTGTAGGCCACGCGCCAGGCGTGGCCGCACTCGCCGACGACGATGCGCTTGACGCCCAGCGCCTGCGCCGCTTCGCGCACGCGCAGCGAGATCCTGCGCATCTGCTCGTAGTTGCCGATGAAGAGCGCGAAGTTGGCCGCCTCGCTGGCCTTGGAAGACAGCGTCCACGAGATGCCGGCGGCGTGGAAGACCTTGGCGTAGCCGATCAGGCTCTCGACATGCGGTTCGCTGAAGAAATCGGCCGACGGCGTGATGAGCAGCACCTCGGCACCGGCCTGGTCGAGCGGGAAACGCACGTCGACGCCGGTCTCTTCCTTGGTGTCTTCCTCCAGTCCGGCCAGGGTGTCGGCCAGCGCCGGCTCGGGGATGCCCAGGTTGTTGCCGATGCGGTGGACCTTGCCGATGATCTCGTTGGCGTACTTCTGGCCCAGGCCCACGCTGTCCATGATCTCGCGCGCCGCCATCGTGATCTCGGCGGTGTCGATGCCGTAGGGACAGAACACGCTGCAGCGGCGGCATTCGCTGCACTGGTTGTAGTAGCTCCACCACTGGTCGAGCACGTCCTTCGTCAGGTCGACCGCGCCCACCAGCTTGGGGAAGTGCTTGCCGGCGAAGGTGAAGTGGCGCCGGTAGACGGCGCGCATCAGGTCCTGGCGCGCCACCGGCATGTTCTTCGGGTCGCCGGTGCCCAGGAAGTAGTGGCACTTGTCGCTGCAGGCGCCGCAGTGCACGCAGGCGTCCATGTAGACGCGCAGCGAGCGGTACTTGTCCAGCAGCTCGCCCATCTTGGCGATCGCGCGCGCCTCCCAGCCTTCGGTCAGCTCGCCCGGGAAACCGATCGCGGTCTGGATCGCGGCCGAGGCCACGTAGGGCTTGCTGTGCGCCATCGCCCCCGCCTGCACCAGCGGGATCACCGGGTAGGGCTTGAGCTTGGGCGTCTCGAAGGTGGGCGCGGCCATGCTACTTGCGCTCCAGCGCCGCCGCCCAGGCGGAAAGGTGGCGCGCCTCGCGCGGGTTGTCGACCATGTGGCGCGTCGGGCTGAAGAACAGGCCCGGCGCGTGCAGCAGCTTGCTGATCGGGAAGACGAACATCAGCAGCGCGACCAGCGAAAGGTGCAGCAGCAGCAGCGGGTCGGCCGGCAGCGGCTGCCAGTCGAAGCGCATCAGGCCCAGCATGAAGGCCTTCAGCGCCACGATGTCGGTGTGGGCGACGAAGCGCATGCCCAGGCCCGAAAGCCCGATCGCCAGCAGCAGCGCCAGGTGCAGGTGGTCCGAAGGCGTGGACACGTAGCGCACGCGGTCGACCAGGAAGCGCCGCGCCCACAGCCCGGCCAGCCCGGCGACGAGCGCGAAACCGGCATAGGTGCCGAAGGCCTGGACCATCAGCACCGGCGTCCACACCGGCTGCTGGAAGTAGCGCAGGTGGCGCATCAGCACCAGGGCCAGGCCGGCATGGAACATCCAGCCGAAGAGCCAGGTCCACTTGCTGGACTTGAACAGGCTTTCGAACAGCAGCACCTCGCGCCCCAGGCGCAGCGCCACGCCGGCCGGCGTGGTGGGTGCCGGCGTGGTGGCGATCTTCAGCGGCGCCGGCGTGCGCGCGTAGCCCGCGACCTTGACGCCCACGCCCACCAGCAGCACGGCCGTGGCGGCGTAGAAGAGCAGCGCGAAGCCGACCGTGAGCGCGGACATGCGGCCCGGTGGTGCGGTGGCGGTGGGGACGCCGCGCTCAGACGCAGCCGGTCGGCTTCGGCAGGCCGGCGATCTTGCACGCCTGCTTGGCCGGGCCGTAGGGGAACAGCTCGTAGAGGTACTTGCTGTTGCCCTTCTCGGGGCCGAGCTGCTTGCCGATGGCCTTCGTCAGCACGCGCACGGCGGGGGCGATCTGGTATTCGTTGTAGTTCTCGCGCAGGAAGTTGACGACTTCCCAGTGGCTGGGC
>JBGAKY010000063.1:0-36364 GCA_044224175.1 Rubrivivax sp.
GGCCTCGGCCGGCGGCAGCTTCGGGCTCTGGGACCTGGCCGCCACGCTGGCGCACGAAGGCAGCGACGGCGTCTCGGCGCTGCGCCCGAACGACGCCTTCGGCAACTACAACCCTGACCGCGACGGGTACCGGCTCGACAGCGCGCAGGCGCGCGTCGGCTTCAAACCCGCCGAAGGCCAGCGCCTGGGGCTGGCCGTCTCGCGCAACAAGCTGAACGCGCAGTACGACGCAAGCGAATTCCCGCCACCCACCTTCGCGCAGGACAACACGCCCGACTTCCGCAACCACGGCGTCACGCAGACGGTGGCGCTGGACTGGCGCGGCGCGCTCGGCACCGGCCTCACCGGCAGCGCGAAGCTGGCCCATGGCCTGGACGACCTGAAGAGCGGCGGCAACCTGGTCGAACGCTTCACCACGAAGCGCGACCAGGCCGGCGCCCAGCTCGCCTGGGATACCGGCGTCGTCGGCCGGCTGGTCGGCGCGCTCGAGGCCACCGACGAGAAGGCGGTCGCCAGCAGCTTCGCTTTCGAACCCGTGCGCCGCAACCGGGCCGCCGTGGTGGAACTCACCGGCGACGCCCAGGGCTGGTCGTGGCAGGCCGATCTGCGGCGCGACCACAGTTCCGACTTCGGCGGCGTCACCACCGCGCGCGTGGGCGGCGCCTGGGCCTTCATGCCGGGCTGGAAGCTGCGCGCGCTGGCCGGCAGCACCTACCGCGCGCCCAGCTTCAACGACCTGTACTTCCCGGGCTATGGCGTTGCGACGGTGCGGCCGGAGAAGGGCCGGAGCGTCGAAGCCGGCCTCGGCTGGCGCGGCGAGATGGCCGACGCGCAGCTCACGGTGTTCCGCAACCGCGTGCGCGACCTCATCGGCTACCAGCCCGACCGTACGGCCTGCCCCGCCGACCCGGCCTACGACTTCGGCTGCGCCAGCAACGTGGCACGCGCGCGCCTCAGCGGCGCCACGCTGGGCGGTTCGCTGCGCGCCGGCGCCTTCGCCTTCCGCGCCGGAGTCGATTTCCTCGACGCCAAGGACGCCGACAGCGGCCAGCGCCTGCAGCGCCGCGCCGCCCACCAGGAACACCTGGGCCTGGACTGGGGCGAAGGCGCGTGGAGCGCCGGCGGCGCCCTGCTGCGCCTGGGCGCCCGTCCCGACGGCGGCCTCGCGCTCGCCGCCGAGACCACGCTGGACCTGAAGGCGGCCTGGCGCTTCGCCAAGGGCTGGGCGCTGGAAGCGAAGCTGCTGAACGCGACCGACGAGCGCATCGAGCCCGCGCGCGACTACCAGGGCCTGGGCCGTCAGGCCTGGCTGGGCCTGCGTTACGGCGGCACGCTGTGAAGCGCGGCGCTGCGCTCGTCGTCGCCGGCCTGCTGCTCGCCGCCTCGGCGGCGGCCCAGACCGTGCTGCGCGACGACCGCGGCGTCGAAGTGCGGCTGGCGCGCCCGCCGCAGCGCATCGTGACCCTGCTGCCTTCGCTCACCGAGACGGTGTGCGCGCTCGGCGCCTGCGCGCGGCTGGTTGGCGTTGACCGCTTCTCGAACTGGCCGCCTTCGGTGGCTTCGCTGCCGCGCCTGGGCGGGCTGGAAGATCCGCAGGTCGAACGCGTCGTGGCCCTGAAGCCCGACCTGGTGCTGGCGCCACGCTCTTCGCGCGTGGTTGAACGGCTGGAGTCGCTGGGCCTGCAGGTGGCGGTGCTCGACTCCGACAGCCATGCCGACGTGAGGCGGTCGATCGACCTCGTCGCCCGCGCGCTGGGCACGCCGGCCGAAGGCGAACGCCTGTGGGCCGGCATCGAACGCGAACTGGCCGAAGCAGTACGGCGCGTGCCGTCCCGCTGGCGCGGCCGCAGCGTCTACTACGAGGTGGCGAGCACGCCGCACGCGGCCGGAGCCACTTCGTTCATCGGCCAGACGATGTCGGCGCTGGGCCTGGCCAACATCGTGCCGGCGGCCCTGGGGCCGTTCCCGCAGCTGAACCCGGAATTCATCGTCCGGGCGCAGCCGGCGGTGGTGATGGCCGGCGCCGACGACGTGAAAGCCATGGTGCAACGCCCCGGCTGGAGCGGCCTGGAGGCCTTGCGCCTGGGCCATGTCTGCGCCTTCGACCCCGCGCGCAGCGAGATGCTGGTGCGCCCCGGCCCGCGGCTGGGCGAAGGCGCCGCCGCGATCGCCGACTGTCTGTCAGCATTGAGGTGAGGATGAACACGCTCACCGCTTCCGACACCGTCGCCGCGCCCGCGCGGCGCGACCGCTCGCGGCGGCGGCGCTTTCTCTCGGTGCTGGTGCTGCTGGCGCTGGGGTTCGGCGTGCTGGGCCTGGTGGCCGGCAGCGAAGGGCTGAACTTCGCCGCCCTGCGCGACGACATCGCCAGCGGCCAGGCCGGTCTGCTGGTGGGCGAGATCCGCCTGCCGCGCACGCTGGGCGCCGCGCTGGTGGGTGCACTGCTGGGCCTGGCCGGCGCGCTGGCCCAGGGCCTGTTCCGCAATCCCTTGGCCGACCCCTACCTGCTGGGCTCCGGTTCCGGCGCCACACTGGCGGTGGTGCTGGTGCTGGCGGCCGGTTCGCTGATCGGCGAACCCATGGCCCTGGCCACGCTGCCGCTGCTGCCACGCCTGGGCGTGGTCGGCGCCTCGTTCTTCGGTGCCCTGGGCGGCGTGCTGCTCACCCTGCTGCTGGCGCGCGGCGCGCAGCAGACCCTGCGCCTGCTGCTGGCCGGCGTGGTGGTGGGCGTGGTGCTGGGCGCCAGCGCCGACCTCGTGACCACCTGGTCGCCTTCGGCGCTGCGCGGCAAGACCGCCTTCATGCTGGGCAGCACCGGCCTGCTGGGCTGGGGCAGCGTGGCGGTGCTGGCCGCGGGCCTGGCGCTGGCGCTGCCGCTGTCCACCCGGCTCGCGCGCGGGCTGGACGCGCTGGCGCTGGGCGAGGAGAGCGCTGCCAGCCTGGGGCTGCCGCTGGCGCGGCTGCGCTTCGCGCTCGTCGTGCTGCTGGCGCTGGCCACCGGGCTGGCGGTGTCGCAGGCCGGGCTGGTGGCCTTCGTCGGGCTGGTGTCGCCGCACCTGGTGCGCCGCTTCGCGCCCGCGCCGCAGCGCTTCACGCTGGCCGCCAGCGCGGCCGCCGGCGGCGTGCTGCTGCTGGGTGCCGACGTGCTGGCGCGCTGCCTCACCTCGCCGATGGAACTGCCGGTGGGCGTGCTCACCGCGTTGCTGGGCGGCAGCTACCTGCTGTGGTTGCTGCACCGGCGGGACCTGCGCTGATGCTGATCGCGCGCGGTCTCGGCGTCCGCCGCGCTGCGCACGAGGTGCTCACGCGCGTCGACGCCGCCTTCGGCACCGGCTGGACCGCGGTGGTCGGCCCCAACGGCGCCGGCAAGAGCACCCTGCTGCGCGTGCTGGCCGGGCTGATGCCGCCGGCGCAAGGCGAAGTCGTGCTGGACGGTCGCCGGCTGGACGAATGGCCTGACAGCGAACGCGCGCGCCGCATCGCCTGGCTGGCGCAGCAGGGCGAAGCCGAAGGCGAACTGACGGTGCGCGAAGTGGTGCAGCTGGGCCGGCTGCCGCACCTGGGCCTGTTCGGCACCCCCGGTCCTGAAGACGACCGCGCGGTCGACGCCGCGCTCGACGCCACCGAATGCACGCCCTGGCAGCACCGCCGGCTGCACGCGCTGTCCGGCGGCGAACGCCAGCGTGCGCTGCTGGCGCGCGCGCTGGCCACCGAGGCGCCGGTGCTGCTGCTCGACGAGCCCACCACCCACCTGGACGCGCCGCACCAGGTGGCGCTGGTGAAGCTGCTGCGCCGGCTGGCGGCGGGCCGCACCATCGTGAGCGTGATGCACGACCTGCCGCTGGCGCTGCACGCCGATCGCGTGCTGGTGTTGAAGGGTGGCCGCGTGCATGCCGAAGGCGCACACGACGACGCGGCGCTGCACCAGGCGCTGGTGGCCGCGTTCGAAGGCGCGATCCGCATCGAAGCGCGAGGCGGGCGCGCGGTGGCGCTGCCCGACCTGGCGGCATGAGCATCGGGCCGCAGCGCATCGTCTGCCTCACCGAGGAGACGACCGAGTGGCTGTACCTGCTGGGCGAGGACGCGCGCATCGTCGGCATCAGCGGCTACACGGTGCGGCCGAAACGCGCGCGCGCCGAGAAGCCGCGCGTCTCGGCGTTCCTTGACGGCAGGATCGACCGCATCGTCGAACTGCAGCCCGACCTGGTGATCGGCTTCTCCGACATGCAGGCGGTGCTGGCCGACAAGCTCATCCGCGCCGGCCTGAACGTGCTGGTGACCAACCAGCGCAGCCTGGCCGAGATCTTCGCCACCCTGCGGCTGGTCGCTTCGCTGGTGGGCGCGCAGGCGAAGGCCGAAGCCTGGATCGCGCAATGCCAGGCACGCCATGCCGAGATCGCCGCGGCTTCCTCTTCCTGGCCGCGCCGGCCGCGCGTTTTCTTCGAAGAGTGGGACGAGCCGCTCATCAGCGCCATCGAGTGGGTCTCGCAGCTGGTGGGACTGGCCGGCGGCGACGACGTGTTCCCCGAACTGGCGCGCCAGCGCATGGGCCGCGACCGCGTGGTCGCCGACCCGCTGGAAGCGGCGCGGCGCGCGCCCGACATCGTGGTCGGCAGCTGGTGCGGCAAGAAGTTCCGCCCCGAGCGGGTGGCCGCGCGCCCCGGCTGGGGCGAGGTGCCGGCGGTGCGCAGCGGCGAGCTGCACGAGATCAAGAGCTGCGACATCCTGCAGCCCGGCCCGGCGGCGCTGACCGACGGGCTGGAACAGCTGCACCGGCGCTTCGCTGCCTGGGCGGCGCGCGTCTAGCCTGAGCATTCGTCGTCCCCGGCTGCAGTTCGTCGCGCGCGGCCGGCGGCTGGTCGCAAGGCGGTCGCGCTGGACGGGACCGCTGCCTACATTCACGCTCATCGAATCGCTTCCTGCACCGCTGGAGACCGACATGAGCAAGACCTACAAGACCGCCGACCATCGCTTCGCCGCCTTCGCGCTGGCCGTTCTGCTGACGCTGGGCGTGTTCGGTGGTGTCGACGCCATCGCCACCGCCCAGCCCTCCGCGGCGCTGGTGGCGCAGATCGCCAACGCCGGCAATGCCTGAGGCCGGAGCGATGAGCACCCTGGTCCTCTTCGTCGGCTGGGTGATCCTGTTCCTGCTGTGTTGGCCGGTCGCCCTGCTGGCCTTGCTGCTGTGGCCGCTGGTGTGGCTGCTGACGCTGCCTTTCCGGCTGGTGGGCATCGCGGTCGAGGCCGTCTTCGCCCTGCTGCGCGCCGTGCTCTTCCTGCCCGCGCGCCTTCTCGGCCAGCGGCCGAACTAACATCGCGCGGACCATCCGGGTCCGCACGATGTCCCCCCGATTCCCTGCCATCACCCGGCGCGATTTCCTCGAAGGGGTCGCGTTCACGCTGGGCACGCCCGCGGCCGCCCGTGCCGCGATGGGCGGCCAGACCGACGAGCTGCTGGCCCCGGCCCATGCCTTCCGCGACGACCCCGCACGCTGGCGCGACGGCGTGGCCGAACGCGACGAAGGTGTCGAGGACCTGGTCGTGGTCGGCGCCGGCATCAGCGGCCTGGCCGGCGCCTGGTGGTTCCAGCGCCACGCCGGCCGCCCGGTGCGCACGCTGGTGCTGGACACGCTGGACGAGCCCGGCGGCCACGCGCGCCGCAACGAGTTCGTCTCGCGCTCCGGGCGCCGGCTGGTCGGCTACGGCGGTTCGCAGTCGCTGGACACGCCCGGTCTCTTCTCTCCGGCAGCCAGGCAACTGCTCGAAGGCGTGGGCATCACGCTGGAGCGCTTCAGGACCGAGTTCTTCGACCACGGCTGGCGCCAGCGCCACGGCCTGCTGAACCACGCCGAGTTCTTCGCCCGCGAAGCCTGGGGAGAAGAGCGTTGCGTGATCCGCCGCCCTGGCGAACAGCCGGCCGACTGGCTGCCGCGCACGCCGCTGCCACCGGCGGCCCAGGCTTCGCTGGCGCGCCTGCTGGCCGACAAGACCAACGTGCTGCCCGGTCTGGCCGCGCCGGCCGTGCGCGCGCGGCTGGCGGCCCTGAGCTACCGCGACTTCCTTCTCGGCCCCTGGCGCCAGCACCCGGCGGTGGCCGCGTACTACGGCCACGCGACGATGGGCTACTTCGGTGTCGGCATCGAAGCCACCACCGCGCTGGACGCCTGGGCCGCCGGCCTGCCGGGCTTCGGCACGCTGCCGCTGGGCGACGGTGTCGATCCGCGCATGAGCCCCAGCGGCCGCCAGCTCAAGGCCGGCAGCGACGACTACGTCTACCACTTCCCCGACGGCAACCACGGCCTGGTGCGCGCGCTGCTGCGCGCGATGCGGCCCGAACTGCTGCCGGGGCAGGGCATGGAAAGCCTTTCTTCCGCCACGCTGGACAGGGCCGCGCTCGACGACCCCGACGCGGCGCTGCGGGTGCGCCTGCGCAGCACCGTGGTCGGCCTGCGCCACCTGGGGCCGCCCGCCGGCGCCGAACTGGTGGAGCTGCGCTACATCGACGCGCAGGGCCGACTGCGCGTGGTGCGCGCGCGCCAGGCGCTGCTGGCCTGCTGGCACCGCGTCGTCGCGCGTCTCACCGACGAGCTGCCGGCCGCGCAGCGCCACGCGCTGGACGACCAGGTCAAGGTGCCGCTGGTCTATGCCACGGCACTGCTCTCCAACTGGCGCGCCTGGCAGCGCGCCGGCGTGGCGTCCATCGGCACGCCGGGCGGCTTCTGGCAGGACGCTTCGCTCGACTTCCCGGTCTCGATGGGCGACCTGCGCTTCGCCGCTTCGCCCGACGAACCCATCCTGCTGCACCTGGGCAAGGTCTTCGTGCCGCAGGACGGCCGCGACCCGCGAAGCCAGTCGGCCGCCGGCCGCGCCGCGCTGCTGGCGATGCCCTTCGAACGTTTCGAGGCCGAGACGCGCGCGCTGCTGCAGGGCGCCCTGGGCGCCTACGGCTTCGACGCCGCCCACGATCTGGAAGCGCTCACGGTGAACCGCTGGGCCCATGGCTATGCCTACGAGTACATGCGACCCTGGGACCGCTACTGGCCCGCAGGTGCGCTGCCCGCCGTGGCGGCGCGTCGTGGCTGGGGTCGGGTGGCGATTGCCGGCAGCGACAGCGGGGCCTATGCCTATGCGCACTCGGCCATCGACCAGGCGTCGCGGGCGGTGCAGGAGTTGCTGCCGCACGCCAGGCTGCCGGCCTGGGCGCGTTTCCCGGGGCCGGACCCGAAGGCCATCGGCCTGCGCACTTGAACCCCATGCCGACCCGCGCCGAACGTTTCGCTGGCAGCCTGCTCGGCCAGGCGGTCGGTGACGCGCTGGGCTTCGTGGTCGAAGGGCAGGGGCCGGCGACGTGCGAAGCGCATTTGGCGGCCGTCTGGCGGACGCAGCGGACCCAGGGCTGGTCGCGCAGCCCGTTCGACTGCGGCCAGTATTCCGACGACACCCAGCTGGCGCGCGAACTCGCGGCCAGCCTGGTGCAGCAAGGCGGCTGGCGGCCGGCCGACTACGCGCAGCGCGTGGCCAGGCTGTTCGCCGAAGAGCGTGTGGTCGGTGCCGGCCCTTCCACCGAAGCCGCCGCGCGCCGCCTCGCTGCCGGCGTGGCCTGGCACGAAGCCGGCACGCCGGGGCCGGTGGCGGGCAACGGCGGCGCGATGCGCGTCGCACCGCTGGCCCTGCACCTGGCGCACGACCCGGCCGCGCTGGCGCATGCCGCCGACGAGCAGGCGCGCATCACGCATGCCGACCCGCGCTGCGGCGCCGGGGCCGTGGCCGTTGGTGGCGCGGTGGCGGCAGCGTTGCAGGGTAGGCTTGCCGAAGCCGATGGGCTGTGCGAGACGCTGGCGGACGAAGTGGCGGCGCTCGACGGCGTTCTCGCCGCTGCGCTGCGGCGCATGCCGCGCTGGCTGACCCAGGCGCCCGATCAGGCCGTGCTCCAGATCGCCGCCGTCGGCCTGCCGCCCGACCGGGGCGACGGCCGCTTCGGCATCGCACCGCATGTCACGCCCAGCGTGCTGTGGGCGCTCTACGCGGCGCTGCGCCACCCGGCCGACATCGTCGAGGCCCTCGCCACCGCCATCACCCCCGGGGGCGACGTCGACACCACGGCGGCGATGACCGGCGCCATCGTCGGCGCGGCGGTGGGCGAAGCGGGTCTGCCGTCGGCCTTCGTCGAATGCGTGCACGACCGCGGCACGGCACGCCACGACGAACTGCGCGCGCTGGCACATGCGCTGGCCCGGCTTTAGGAGGCTGCCCTACATGATGCCGATCATCTTCGGCAGCCACAGCGACAGCGGCGGCCAGTAGGTCACGACGACCAGGAACACCAGCATCGTCAGCAGCCAGGGCCAGACCGCCACCGTGAGCTCGGTGATGCCCATCTTCGTGATGCCCGAGGACACGTACAGGTTCAGGCCGACCGGCGGGTGGCACATGCCGACTTCCATGTTCACCACCATCAGGATGCCGAAGTGCACCGGGTCGATGCCCAGCTTGGTGGCGATCGGGAACAGGATGGGCGCCAGGATCAGCACGATCGACGACGGCTCCATGAAGTTGCCCGCCGCCAGCAGCAGCACGTTGGCGATCAGCAGGAAGGCGATCTTGCCGACCCCGCTGCCGATCATCGCGTCGGCCATCGCCTGCGGGATGTTCTCGTGCGTCATCAGGAAGGAGAACAGCACCGCGTTGGTGATGATGTACAGCAGCATCGCGCTCATGTTGGCCGACGACAGCAGCACGCGCGGCACGTCCTTGAGCCCCAGGTCCTTGTAGATGAAGACCGCGGTGATGAAGGCCCAGACGGCGCTCATCGCCGCAGCCTCGGTGGGCGTGAACACGCCCGAGTAGATGCCGCCCATCACGATGACGATCAGCAGCAGGCCCCAGATCGACTCGCGCAGGGCCTTCGCCCGTTCGGCCCAGGTGGCGCGCGGCTGGCGCGGGTAGTGGTTGCTGCGCGCGCGGTACCAGGTGGTGAGGCCCAGCATCGCCGCCAGCACGATGCCGGGCACCACCCCGGCCATGAACAGCGCGCCGACCGAGGTGTTGGTCGAGACCGAATACATCACCATCACGATCGAGGGCGGGATCAGGATGCCCAGCGCACCCGAGGTGGTGATGACGCCGGCGCCGAAGCGTTTCGGGAACCCGGCCTTCACCATCGCCGGCATCAGGATCGAGCCGATCGCCACCACGGTGGCGGGACTGGAACCGGAGACGGCAGCGAACAGCGCACAGGCCAGCACGCCGCCCAGGCCCAGGCCGCCGTACCAGTGGCCCACCATCGAGGTGGCGAAGCGGATCATGCGGCGCGCCACCCCGCCGTGGGTGAGGAAGTTGCCCGCCAGGATGAAGAACGGGATCGCCATGATCTCGAACTTCTCGATGCCGGTGAACAGCTTCAGCGCGACCGACTCGATCGGCACCTCGGTCAGGAAGAACAGGAACGACAGCACGGTCAGGCCGAGCGAGATCGAGATCGGCATGCCGGTGAGCATCAGCACCACCAGCAGCACGAAGATGATGGCGGTGTTCATTGCCGGTCCTTCCGTTCGTCTTGCTGCGGGTGCAGGTCGTCGTCCATCCGGAACACCTTGTCCTCGTTGCCCGGGGCGTTGATCGGCTCCTCCTCGATGCCTTCGACATGGCCGTGGTCGTGGTGCGGCAGCTCGCCGGTGCGCACGAACGAGAACATCACCTGCAGGAAGCGCAGGCACATCAGCGACGAACCGAGCGGGATCGCGGAATAGACCATCCAGGTGGGCCACTCGAGGTCAGGCGTCGTCGGGCCTTCGGGCAGGTCGCCGGTGGCCAGGCCCAGCAGGTGGAAGATCGCGTAGTGGGCGCCGTTCTCCCACACGAAGCGCGCGCCCAGCGTGGCGACGATGCCGGTGAACAGCGCGCCGGCGCCGAGTCCGATGACGACGAAGCGGCTGCGCAGGCCCGGGCTCAGCCGGTTGATCATCACGTCCACGCCGACGTGGATGCCGGTGCGCACGCCATAGGCGGCGCCGAACTTGGCCATCCAGACGAACATGATGATGCACAGCTCCTGGGCCCAGCCGAAGTTCAGGCCGAGCAGCCAGTCCTGCACGCCGGGAATGCGCAGCCCCGACGCATAGCGGTGCAGCACCGCCACGAAGATGATGGTCGTGGCGGCACCGATGAGGAAGGTGATGAG
The DNA here is from genome assembly GCA_044224175.1 of Rubrivivax sp. GTDB lineage: Bacteria > Pseudomonadota > Gammaproteobacteria > Burkholderiales > Burkholderiaceae_C > Rubrivivax. Next base: position 10,181 of record JBGAKY010000063.1, read on the forward strand.
CCATTCCTCCAGGTGGTCCAGGATCTTGAGCATCGGGTGTCTCCTCTCGTCGCGTTCTTCTCGCGCCGCCGGCCCGGTGCGTGCCGGCGGCGATGCCGGATCGTCAGAGCTTGCCCGGGTCGAAGCCGGTCTCCTTGTAGACCGTGTCGATGATGTCCTTGCCGATGCGCGATTCCATCTCCTTGTGCACCTTCACCATCGCCTTCTTCAGCGCCAGCCGCTCGGCCGGCGTCAGCACCACGACCTGCGACTTGCCCGAGGCCTTGACCTTGGCCAGCGCTTCGTCGTTCTCCTCCTTGGCGATCTTGTTGGCGTACTCGGTGGACTCCTTCATGGCCTGCTCGAGCGGGCCGCGCAGGTCGGCGGGCAGGCCGTCCCAGAACTTCTTGTTGGTGATGACCGCGTAGCCCAGGTAGCCGTGGTCGGAGACCGTCACGAACTTCTGCACCTCGTGCATCTTCTGCGTGTACAGGTTCGAATGCGGGTTCTCGGTGCCGTCGACCACGCCGGTCTGCAGCGCCTGGTAGACCTCGGAGAAGGCCATCACCTGCGGCAGCGCGCCGACCGCGCGCATCTGCGCTTCCAGCACCTTGCTGGACTGGATGCGCATCTTCAGGCCCTTGAAGTCGTCCGGCGTCTTCAGCGGCTTGTTGGCGCTGAACGACTTGAAGCCGTTGTCCCAGTAGGCCAGACCATGGATGCCCTTGGTCTCGAGCTTGTTGAAGAGCAGCTTGCCGACCGGGCCGCCGGTGACCTTGTGCAGTTCATCGTAGTTGTCGAAGATGAACGGCAGGTCGAAGACCTCGAACTCGCGCACCCCCAGCGGGCCGAACTTGGCCAGCGACGGCGCCAGCATCTGCACCGCGCCGAGCTGCAGCGCTTCCAGTTCCTCCTTGTCCTTGTAGAGGGTGCTGTTGGCATAGACCTCGACCTTGACCTTGCCCTTGGTCAGCTCGGCGGCGCGCTTGGCGAAGAAGTCGGCCGCCTTGCCCTTGGGCGTGTCGTTGGCGACGACGTGGCTGAACTTGATGACCAGGGGCTGCTGCGCGGCAGCCAGCATCGAGAACGCGGCGGCGGCGAGGCCGACGATGAGGGATCGCTTGTTCATGTCTCACTCCGGTTGAGTCGTGGGTCGGACCCGGCGGCGCGGCACCGGCGGCACCACCCCAGGGGCCCAGAGCTTGCGGCGCGCCGGCGCGCGGGTCCATTGTGGGAACCCGCAGACAGGCACTCGCGGCACGCCGGCTTGATCCAGGACAAGTCGAGCCAGCGCCGGCAGACCGCGCGTCGGCCCGGACGCCTAGCGCCCCATCGGTCCCATCTGCCCCAGCAGCTGCAGCACCAGCGCCGCCGTCTCCTCGGGCCTTTCCATCGGGAAGAGGTGCCCGCCTTCGATGCTGCGCCAGTGGCGGCCGGCCAGCCGGCGCACGAAACGCAGGCCGAGCTGGGCGCTTTCCGGCGAATGCGTGCCCGCCACGTAGGCTACCGGGCAGCGCAACGGGTGGCGCGCCAGCAGAGGCTCCACGTGGTGAGGCAGGGTGTCATAGATGCGCGTTTCCACGTCGCGCCGGAAGACCAGCTGCACGCCGCCGCCGGGCGCGGGCTCGAAGCCGTGGCGCAGGTAATCCTCGAAGCAGCGCGGGTCCCAGGCCGCGAAGGCGCGCTTCGGCGCCAGGTGCTCGCGAACCGCCTCCAGCGAAGGCCAGTGCTGGCGCCGCTTGCGCGAGATGCGGCCGGGCCCGCCGCGGCGGATCAGCCCCGTGGCCTTCAGCACCCGGAAGCCGTGGCGGCGCCAGCCGGCGACGATGGGGGCGTCCAGCATCACCACCGCGCTCACCAGCGCCGGCGCGCGGCTGGCCGCGAGCAGGCTCATGTAGCCGCCCATCGAATGGCCGGCCAGCACCACCGGCCCGCCATCCGCCTCGCGGCGGATGAAGGCCAGCAGTTCGTCACGCAGGTGCGGCCAGTTGCTGGTGACCTTGAAGTCGGGGTCGTGGCCCAGCTTCTGCGGCGCCAGCACGCGCCAGCCGGCTTGCTGCCATGCCTTGAAGAGCACCTCGTAGGTGCCGGCGGGAAAGCCGTTCGCGTGGCAGAAGACCAGGGTCCTCGGCATCTCGCTCAGACGATGCGTTCCCCAGGGTGCGTGATCTTGCGCATCGGCTCGTAGCGTTCAGAACGCGTCAGCAGCGGGTGCGCCGAGTCGCCGCCATCCCAGCGCGGGTCGTCGATGCCTTCGAACACCTCGCGCAGGCGCTGGCCCCAGGTGTTGCGGATCATCCTGAAGTACGGGTTGGCGTCGTCGATGCAGACGAACTCGCTGCTCGCGTAGGCGCCGGCGCGGTAGACCATCAGGTCCAGCGGCAGGCCCACGCTGAGGTTGGACTTCAGCGTGCTGTCCATCGACACCAGCGCGCACTTGGCGGCTTCGTCGAGCGGCGTGGCCGGCGTCAGCACGCGGTCCAGGATGGGCTTGCCGTACTTGCTTTCGCCGATCTGGAAGAAGCAGGTCTCGCGCGTCGCCTCGATGAAGTTGCCGGCCGAGTAGACCAGGAACATGCGCATCGCCTCGCCCTTGATCTGGCCGCCGAAGATCATGCTGGTGTTGAAATCGATGCCGCTCTGCTTGAGCGAGGGGCCGTCCTGGTCGTAGACGCGGCGCACCGCGCTGCCCAGCACGCGCGCGGCGTCGAACATGCTGGTGGCGTTCCAGATGGTCAGCGGCTCGCCGTGGCCGTTGTCCAGCTTCTCCACCTGCAGGATCTCGCGCACGCTCTGGCTGATGGACAGGTTGCCGGCCGAGAGCATGACCATGAAGCGGTCGCCCGGCTTCTCGTAGATCATCATCTTGCGGTAGGTGCTGATCTGGTCCAGCCCCGCGTTGGTGCGCGAATCGGACAGGAACACGAGTCCGGCATCGAGCCGGATGCCGACACAGTAGGTCATGGGCGGGCAGGGCGGGTGGGCGTCAAGACGCCAAGCGTAGCAGGCCGCCGGCCGTGAACGCCGCGCCACACCCCGGGTAAGCCCGGGCCGCCGTTGGGCGTGGCGCCCGGTCGCGAAGCTCGTGGGCGGTGACACGCTGCGACGCGGCGTGACACGACGGGCCTCCATGTCGCCGCGGCTCGCCGCGCGGCGATGCGCTGCTTCGAGCCGCACCGCACCCCCTGCCTAGATTCCCGTGACCCGACACCCCCGAACGTGTCGCCCCACGAGGAGTCCACCATGTTCACCCGTACCCCCATCGCCGCCGGCGTGCTGCTGGCCTGCGCGGCGGCCGCGCTGCCGGCCGCGGCGCAGACCGTGGAACGCGTCGAGATCACCGGCTCGGCCATCAAGCGCATCGACGCCGAGACCGCGTTGCCGGTTCAGGTGCTCACGCGAGAGGAGATCGAACGCACCGGCGCCGCCAACGTGGAACAGCTGCTGCAGACGGTGAGCGCGATGGCCAGTTCGGGCGCCACGATGTCGTCCACCGCCTCCGGCGCCACCACCGGCGGCATCTCGTCGGTCTCGCTGCGCGGCCTGACCTCGCTGCGCACGCTGGTGCTGGTGAACGGGCGCCGGCTCGCGCCCTATGGCATCGGCTTCACCAACGACTCGGTCTCGGTGGACGTGAACAGCATCCCGGTCGCCGCCATCGAGCGGGTGGAGGTGCTGAAGGATGGCGCCTCGGCGCTCTACGGTTCCGACGCCATCGCCGGCGTCGTGAACTTCATCCTGCGCAAGGACTACCGCGGTGCCGAGCTGGGCCTGTCGGCCGGCACCAGCACCCAGGGCGGCGGCGGCGTCAAGCGGGTGAACGGCGCCTGGGGCGCCGGCGACATGGCCACCGACGGCTGGCAGATCATGGCGCTGGCCTCGTACCAGAAGGAAGACGCGCTGTTCGGGCGCGACCGCCCCTTCGCCAGCGTGGGCTACAACGTCGACGCGCTCAACGACACCACCTCGGGCAACACCTTCCCGGCGAACATCGCCGCCGCCGACGGCTCCTTCGGCGCCGTGAACCCCACGCGCGCCAGCGGCTGCGTGGCGCCGTATTCCTTCATCGACCCGCTCTTGTCGCCCAACGCCTGCCGCTTCGACCCGGCGCAGATGGTGACGCTGCTGCCGGCCACCGAACGCACCAGCCTGTTCGCCGCCGGGCGGCTGCGCCTGGGTGGCGACCTGGAGGGCTATGCCGAGCTCTCGTACAACCGCAACAGCGCGCGCACGGTGGTGCAGCCGGTGCCGATCTCGGACCAGTTCACGCTGCCGGCGAACAACCCGCTGTACAACCTGGACCCCTACCGGGTGCCGGGCGGCATCAGCACCAGCACCATCCTGCTCACGCCGGCCAGCGCCTACTACCCCACCGCCTTCGTCACCGGCCTCACCGGCGGCGCCACGCCCGACCTGCTGGTGCGCTACCGCGCGGCGGTGAACGGCAACCGCGACATCACCGACACCGCCGAGTCGCCGCGCGCCGTGCTGGGCCTGAAGGGCAGCGCGGGCGGCTGGGACTTCGACACCACGCTGCTCTACAGCGGCAGCAAGGTGCGCGAACACACCAACGACGGCTGGCCGGTGCTCTCCAGGCTGATGCCGCTGCTCAACAGCGGGCGCGTCAACTTCTTCGGTCCCAGCACGCCGGCGGTGGAAGCCGAGATCCGCGCCACCAACTTCACCGGCGACGCGTTCAAGGTGCAGACCTCGCTCACCAGCCTGAGCGCCAAGGCCACGCACGACCTGGTCGAACTGCCGGGCGGCATGGCCGCGTTCGCGGTCGGCGCCGAGGCGCGCCAGGAGAAGTACCGTTTCAGCCCCAGCGTCGAACTGGAGCAGGGCGACATCGCCGGCTACGGCGGGAACTTCGCCTTCGTCGACCGTTCGCGCACCGTGGGGGCGCTGTATGGCGAAGCGACGCTGCCGCTGGCCAAGGGCCTGGAGGCCGACATCGCGGTGCGCTACGACCGCTACCAGGGCGTGGGCAACGCCACCACGCCGAAGGCCAGCCTGCGCTGGCAGCCGGTCGAGCAGTTGGTGCTGCGTGGCGCGGTGGGGCGCGGCTTCCGCGCCCCCAGCCTGGCCGACCTGTTCGCGCCCACCACCACGGGCGTCACGGTGCAGGGCCTGTCGGACCCGGAGCGCTGCCCCACCACCAACGACCCCATCCGCGACTGCCAGACGCAGTTCCCCACCGCCAACGGCGGCAACGACCAGTTGAAGGCCGAGAAGAGCACCAACGTCAACCTGGGCCTGGTGTTCGAGCCGGTGAAGGGCCTGTCGATGGCGGTGGACGCGTTCCGCATCAAGCTCACCAACACCATCGCCAACGGCATCCCGGCCGCGGTGATCCTGGCCGACCTGGCGAAGTACGGTGCCTATGTCCAGCGGGGCGCGCCCGACCCGGCCTTTCCGGGCCTGCCGGGGGCCATCAACGCCATCGACCAGCACAACCTGAACACCGGCGAGTCGCGCGTCGCCGGCGTCGACGTCGATCTGCGCTGGCGCCTGCCGGCGGCCGAGATCGGCGCCTTCACGCTCGGCTTCACGGGCACCTACTTCAGCAAGTTCGACGCCCAGAACCCCGACGGCAGCTTCACCGGCACGGTGGACCAGGTGAACCCCAACACCGGCGGCGTGATCCCGCGCGTGAAGACCTACCAGTCGGTGAACTGGGCCCGCGGCCCGGTCGACGCCACGCTGGCCGTGAACTGGCAGAAGCACTACTGGGACTTCAACGGCTCGCTGGAGGACCCATCCGACCCCGCCTACAGGCCGCGCCGCGTGGGCGACTACACCACGGTGGACGCGCAGCTGGGCTGGCGCGCGCTGAAGGAGCTGAAGCTGGTGCTGGGCGTGAAGAACCTGCTCGACCGCGACCCGCCCTACACCAATTCCGGCGGCCAGCTCTCGTTCCAGTCCGGCTACGACCAGCAGTACGCCGACCCGCGCGGCCGCTTCGTCTACGTCAACCTGAACTGGGCCTTCCAGTGAGCCGCACCGCGGTGGAAGGGGGTCACGCCGTTTCCGGGCTCAGCTCGATGTCGACCGCGTAGGGGTCCACCACCTTGTGGCGCACCCACACCGTGTTGTCCATCGTCGCCGCGCCCACCGGCTCGATGCCCAGGCCGCGCAGCGTCTGCAGCAGGTCGGCCATCACCTCCTCGCGGCGGCGCAGGAAGGTGGAGGCGAAGCAGCGCCAGAAGGTCCAGCCGGCGCGTTCCAGCACGCGCTGGCGCGCCATGTCGTCCTGCCACTGTCCGGGCCCGTGGAAACGGTCGCCGTCGCATTCGATGGCCAGGCGCCGGCCTTCGTGGCCTTCGACCACGAAGTCGATGAAGAAGCCGCCGCTGGGCACCTGCGGCTGCACGCGGAAGCCCAGGCCCACCAGCTCGTCGAATACCTCGCGCTCGAAGGCCGACAGGCAGCGGTCGCGCAGCGTCTCCACCTGCTGCGTTTCGCGCTGGAAGGGTTGCCGGAAGTGGGCGATGACACGGCCGTTGAGTGTGTCCTCGTCGAACTCGCGGTCGCCGACCGAGCGGAACAGGATCATGCGGTCGCGGGCCCGCGACAGGGCCACGTTGAAGCGCTGGTGCATGTCGGCGCGGTGCGCGGCGGCGCGGTCGCCCGGCCCCAGCACCATGGACACCAGCATGATGTCGCGCTCGCTGCCCTGGAACACCGGCGGCGGCCCCACGACGAGCCGGCGCGCCACCACGTCCACCGGCGAGATGCGTTCGCTCACCAGCCGGTGGATGCAGGCCGCCTGCTCGGTGCCCAGCAAGGTGACGACGCCGATCGAGCGGCCGGCCAGCACGCGGTCGGCCAGGATGGCCTCGATCTCGTCGACCACCGCCTTCGCTTCCGGCAGGTTGACGTCGCCCTTGCGGTGGCCGCCCTTGACGTAGACGTCCACCAGCGGCGGGTCCAGGCGCTCGGTGGCCCGCGGCAGGCGCAGCGGTCGGATCTCGTTCTCGTAGAACTCGCGGTTCGAGAACTCGATGATCGCCGGCACGCTGCGGAAATGCTCCTTCAGCATGACCGAATTGCCCGCGAAGACCACGCGCGCCAGGTCGTAGATGGACTTGTCGGGCGTCATCTCCGAACCGTGCGGCTGCTGCGCCAGGAAGCGGTTCACCAGTTCGCGTATGCGTTCCTCGGCGGTGCCCACGGCCGAAGGCGAGACCTGCTTGTGGTCGCCCACCACCAGCAGCTTGCGGCCGCGCAGCAGCGCCGGCAGCGCCCAGATGTCCGACTGCGAGGCCTCGTCGACGATGACCAGGTCGAACAACCCGATCTCGGGCGGGAGGGTCTCCGACACGCGCCACTGCGGCAGCACCCAGCAGGGCACGGCCTTGTAGGCGCGTGCCATCGCGTCGCGCGCGATCTTGCGGTGCCGCACCGCGCGCACGCCGGTGCCCGCGCCCATCGCCTGCACCGCGTTCAGGTAGGCCTGCAGCGCCTGGCGCACGCTGTCGGGCGAATTGTTGAAGACGCCCAGCCAGGTCTTGTCGGCCACCAGGTTCTGCACCATGCGCGCCAGCGAAGCGGTGAGCAGCCGGCGCTCCTCGAACAGGCCGCGCAGCTTGTGGTGGCCGTCGATGCGGTCCAGGAAGTCCACCGCCAGCCGCCACTTCCAGGCCCGGCGCCACTTCTCCGGCAGCACGGGGTCGGGCCCGCCGGTGGCGGGCACGGTGCGGATGCGCTCGGCCCACTTCGGCGCGCCGGCGTTCTCGATTTCCAGCGCCAGGTCGCGGATGCGTTCGAGGTCGGGCGCCAGGTCGCGCAGGCGGGCCAGTTCGGCCAGCAGCGCAATCCAGGTGGTCTGCAGCACGCCTTCGTCGGCCGAAGGGCGGCCCAGCGCTTCGCCCAGGAAGTCGCGCATCGCGTCGACGATGGCGCCCGCATGGCCGTCGAGCCCGGCCGCGATCTCCTGCACGCGGTGCTGCGCGTAGCCCAGGCGCTCCTTGCCGATGTGGGCCTGCAGGCTGGAGGTCACCGCGGCCACCGTGGTTTCGGGCTCCACCGCCAGCCGGTCGGCCACCGCCTTGCCCAGCACTTCGGCCACGCGTTCGGGCAGCGCCTGGTCGAACTCGAAGGTGAGGCGGTGCGCCGCCTCGATGGCGGTCTGCCAGGGCGCCACGCCGCGCAGCGCCGGCTCGACGCCGGGGCCCGGCGCCTCGAGCCCGAACTCGCCCGCCATCGAAGACCAGCGCGCGAGCGCCTTGCGCGCCTGCAGCCGCCACTTCACCACCGCCAGCACCAGCCGCCAGTCCTCGGGCCGGGTGGCGGCGACGCCGGCCACCTGCACCGCGGCCACCAGGGCGCGTGCCTCGGCCTTGCCGAAGAACAGTGCGAAGGCGCCCCGGCCCTGGGCCTGGCGGGTGGCGGCCTCGACGAAGTCGTCGTTCAGCTCGGCGTCGACCGGCACCTCGGCCGCCTGCGCGACCAGGTTCGAACGGGCCTGCTCCAGGCGGCCCAGTTCGCCGCACAGGTCCAGCAGTGCCTGCAGCAGCGGGTCCTGCGGCTTCATGCCGCGCAGTCGCTGGCGCAGCGCGTCCACCCAGGGCAGCTGCTGCGACTCCAGCGTGGCCAGCAGCTGCCGGCGTTCGGCCAGGAACTCGTCGAGCGCGCGCGCGCGCTCGAAGGTCTGCGGCCGCAGGTCGGCGAGCGCGAAGACGGCGCCGCGCTGCACCTCGGCGTCGATCGCCTTGGCCCTTGCCAGGTCGCGGTGCAGGGCCTGCATCTCGACCCAGGGCGGAAAGGCTTCGACCGCCGGCAGCGTGCGGCCCAGGCCCGCCAGGTCCGACCCGACGCGGCGGCGCGCCTCGCGCAGTGCCGCGATGGCGTCGTCGTCGAAGGGCAGCGACTCCGAAGGCGGCGGCTCGTCGTCGAACCACTGGTGCTCTTCGGCCTGCTCGGCCACGACGCGCGCCATCTCCTCCGGCGTGACCTGGCGGCCCTGCAGCGCGTAGGTCTTCATGTGGCGCTGGGCATAGCCGGCCACGGTGGCGTCGACGTGGGCGATCTTCGCGTGCAGCTGGTCCAGCCCTTCCTCGGCCGCCGCGATGGCGCGCCCGGCCTGCAGCGGGTTGAGCGCCGCCACCCGCGTGGCGATGGTCTGGATCGCGTGCTCGAACTGCTTCATGCCGTCGCGTTCGTCCGACAGCAGCGAGACGCACAGCGGGCGGATGCGTTCGGGCAGCTTCTCCTGCACCACCGCCAGCGCCGACTCGCTCTTGGCCGTGACCAGCACGCGCTTGCCCTGCGCCAGGTAGTGGCACACCACGTTGGCGATGGTGTGCGTCTTGCCCGTGCCGGGCGGCCCCTGGACCACCACGCCGTCGTTGCTCTCCAGCTTCTGCACGATCGAGACCTGCTCGTCGTTGTAGGGCATGGGGAAGTACAGCTCGCGCGCGCCTTCCGGGCTGTCGCTGGAAGACAGGCCGCGGAACGGGATCTCGGGCCGCAGGCGCACGGTGTCGTCGCCATGCTCGACCAGGCTGCGGATCACGCGCGGCAGTTCCGGCGCCGCGGCCACCGACTTGCGCAGCCGGCGCACGTCCTCGATGAAGACGTCGCCGCTTCGCCTGCGGCCGAACAGCACCCACTGGCCGGTGACCCGCAAGGCGGGGCCGGGCAGGGGCAGCGGCGCGTCGTCGCGGCCGGGCTCGTAGGTGCCGCCGGGGTCCAGGTGGCCGACCGCCACCTTCAGCGTGGCTTCCCAGGTGGCGGGCTCGAACGGGTTGAGCCGGTGCGCGCCGCTGTCCAGCGTGCCCTTCCAGAACGCTTCCAGAGGGCGCACGCCGGTCAGCCCCATCTCGGCATAGCAGTCGGCTTCCAGCCGCGGCTCGCTGTCGCGCGGGCGCACTTCCAGGTCGAAGCTCTTCTCGTTGAGCGTCACCTCGCAGGCCTGCACCAGCAGCGGGTGGCGCACCGGCGTGGCCAGGCCTTCCTTCTTCCAGACCGCGTAGCCGATGCCCCAGACCAGTTCGAGCGGGGTCTCGGCACCTTCGGAGGCGATGGCCTGCTGCAGCGCGAACAGCTGGTTGTAGCGGTGGATGGCGCGCCGGCGCGGCGCCTCGGCCACCGCCCAGGGCTGCCACCGGCACTGCAGGTACCCGTCGAACAGCTCGCGGATGTCGGGGTGGTCCTTCAGCGCTTGGCGGTCGATCTCCTGCTTGCCTTCGTGGAACACGGCCTCGGCCTTCAGCTCGGGCGGCCGCTCGGGGTTGCGCGGCGGGCTGATCCAGGGCTTGAGCCTGTCGTCCGGCTCGGGGGCCGGAACCTCCTGCAGGCGCGGCAGCCGCAGCCAGACGTCGTCGCCTTCGGACTGCAGGTTGAAGCGCAGTTCCGGCAGGCCCGTCAGCTCGCGCTGGTGGGCGACGAAGAAGTCGGTCGGCAGCGTGTACGCCGGCCTGGTCTTCAGCTTTTCCACCTGCTCGATGTAGTCGAGCAGGTCCAGCACGCGCTGGGCGCTCACGCGGCGCTTCTCCGGCTGCCGGCGGCGGCTTTCGAAGGAGGGGCGTGGATGCCGTGCTGCTCGCAGTACGCGTAGAGCAGCGATTCGAGCGTGTTGGTCAGGCTGCGGTTCTCGCGCGAGGCCGCGGCTTCCAGCAGGGCCTTGAATCGGGGAGAGACCCGGAAGCTCATCGACACCGTCTTCTCGGCAGCCATGGCAGCACGTCCGTCGCGGTTGGCCTGTATAGAGCTTCACCATACGGCAGGCGGCAGGGGGCGGTCCCGGCATCCCCCTGAATGAATGGTCCCGGCGCCCGGCCGCGCGGACGCCGGTCGAAGCAGACGTGTTGCAGCGCCTTACAAATGACTCAGGCAGCTTTCGCGGCCTGCAACGTATCGGCGCGCAGCACGAAGCCGCGCCCGCGCACCGCCTCGATGGCGATGCCCTGGACGCCTTCGTCGCGCAGGCGCTGGCGCAGACGGTGGATGTAGACGTCCACGCTGCGCACCTGCAGGCGTTCGCCGCGCGGCAGCGCGGCCATCAGCTGCGCCCGCGCCACCAGCGAGCCGGCGGCGTCGAACAGGCACTGCAGCAGCAGCGTCTGCACTTCGGTGAGCGGCACTTCGCGCGCGCCGTCGGTCAGCGCCTGGCGCAGCGCGTCGATCGACCAGCCGCCCACCATGGCCACCGCCTCGGACTCGGGCCGCGCGGGCGGGGCGCGCCGCATCAGCGCCGCCAGGTGGGCGCGCAGGCGGCGCGGCGCCACCGGGCGCGCCAGGAAGGCGTCGGCCCCGGACTCGAGCGCCACGATCTCGTCGATCTCGTCGGCGGCCGGCGCCAGCACCAGCAGCGGCGAGCGCAACGCGGCGCGCAGTTCGGCCAGCGCACGGCCGTCGACCAGCGCGCCGTCGACCGCCACCGCGTCGAAGCGTGCCAGCCGCGCCGCGCGCAGCGCCTGCTCGGGGCCGGCCAGCCACAGGCAGCGCATGCCTTCGCGCGCCAGCGTCTCGGCCAGCGCTTCGCCGGGGCGCAGGTCGGCGCCGACGAAGAGCACCAGGCGCGCCGTCACGCCGCTGCGCGGGCGCGGCGTGGGGCTGCGGTGGGGCTCGGCAATCAGCATGGCGGCGCCGATGATGGGCAGCGGCCCCGCAGCGGGCAAGGACCATTACGCCCCGCTGCCGGCAGCCAATTTGGCTGCCGGCCAAGGGGCCACCACAATCGCCGCGCCTGCAGCCGGAGCCTCAGCAGTGGAAGACCCCGCGTTCGAGTCGTTCATCGCCGCCTGCACCGGCACGGGCGACGAGGACACGCCGCAGCGAACCCGCATCTACCGCCGCGTGTACGACGCGATCCGCGGCGGCCGCCTGGCGCCGGGGCTGCGCCTGCCTTCGGCGCGCCGGCTGGCCGCGGCCTGGCAGGTGGCGCGCGCGGCGGTCGACGACGCCTTCATGCAGCTGCAGGCCGAAGGGTTGCTGGAACGGCGCGTGGGCAACGGCAGCTTCGTCGCCCGGCGCCTGCCCGGCGCCGCGCGGACCGCGGCCTCGACGCCGGCCGCGCCGCCGCACCCGGCCACCCAGCGGGCCTTGCAGCGGCTGGAGGTGCTGGCCCTGCCGGCCGAAGAGGAAGAGGGCCGCGAGACCGCGCTGCGCCTGCGCCCCGGCGTGCCCGACACCGCCTGCTTCCCGCTCGCCGCCTGGCGGCGCGAACTGGCACGCGCGCTCGACCCGGCCGACCGCGGCGCGCTCAGCTATGGCCTGCCGGCCGGGCTGCCGGCCCTGCGCGCGGCGACGGCGCGCCACCTGTCGCTGACCCGTTCCATCGACTGCCGGCCCGAGCAGGTGCTCATCGTCGGCAGCCCCTTGCAGGCCGTGCAGCTGGTGGCGCAGGTGCTGCTGCAGCCGGGCGACCGCGTCGGCGTCGACGACCCCGGCTGGGTGGGCGCGGCCCGCCTGCTGGCGCTGGCCGGCCTGCGCGTGCAGGGCGTGCCGCTGGACGAACAGGGTTTCGACGTCGACTTCGTGCGCCGCCACCTGGCCGACGCCGCCGCGGTGCTGGTGCAGCCGCTCAACCAGTGGCCCACCGGCCTGCGCACCACGCCCGCCCGCCAGCGCGCGCTGCTGGACTGGGCCGACGCCAGCGGCGCCTGGATCGTGGAGCTGGACGCGCTGGGCGAGATCGTGCACGACGGCGCCGCGCCCCCGCCGCTGGCGGCGGCCGACCGCCTGGGCCGGGTGCTGCACGTGGGCAGCTTCAGCGAGCTGACCTTCCCGTCGCTGCGCCTGGCCTGGCTGCTGCTGCCCGAGCCGCTGCTGGAGGTGTTCGCCGCCGTGCGCGGCCTGCTGGGCGAGCATGGCCCGGTGGCGCAGCAGGTGGCGCTGGCCTCGTTCATCGACGAAGGCGCGCTCGGTTCGCACCTGCGGCTGCAGCGGCGGCTCTACCGCACCCGGCGCGACGCCTTGCGCGAAGCGCTGGCGCGCCACCTGCCGGCGCTGAAGCCGGGGCCGATGGGCGGCGGACTGCACGCCTGCCTGCCGCTGCACGAGGCCTGGCCCGACCTGCGCGTCCAGGAAGCGCTGCGCCGGCGCGGCGTCGGCGCGCTGGCGCTGTCGCAGCAGGCCTGGGACCGGCGCGGCTGCAACGGCCTGGTGCTGGGCTACGGCGCCGACGAGACGGCCGCGATCGACGCCGCGGTGGCCGAGATCGCGCTCGCCCTTGCGCCCTGACCCCCGCCCCCGAGCGCGTTCCGTCGCCACCGGCCGCGCTTCGATGCCGCCAGGGCGCGGATGGTCGCCGCCCCGTTGTGCGTATCCACAGACAAGTCAGACTGCTCCGAAGCAGCCCCGTCATCACCCGGAGTCCGCGCTTGAAATCCGCCCATGGCGCTTTCATCCAGCCCGTGCAAGGCACGCCCGGCGTGGCGCAATGGCGTCGCGTCTATGGCGCGGTGCGCCAGGCCATCGACAACGGCGCCCTCGGGCCCGGCGCGCGCCTGCCTTCGGCGCGCCAGCTGGCGCAGGACTGGCGCGTCGCCCGCGGCGCGGTCGACGAGGCCTTCGCGCAGCTGCAGCTGGAAGGACTGATCGAACGGCGCATCGGTGACGGCACCTACGTCAGCCTTCGCGCGCAGACCGCGCGGCGCCGCGTGCCCGCGCTGGACGCCGAGCGTGCGCTGCAGAAGTGCCGCCTGCAGGGCATGCCGGTGGCGCGGCTGGACGCGGCCCGGCGTTCGCTGCCGCTGCCCACGCTGCACCCGCGCAGCACCGACCTGGCCGGCTTCCCCTTCGAGACCTGGCGCCGCCTGCTGCTGCAGGCGCACGACGACCCGCAGCGCGCCCTGCTGGACGCGCCGCCGGCGGGCGGGCTGCCGGCGCTGCGCGCCGCCATCGCGCGCCACCTGGCGGTGCAGCGCGGCGTGGTGGTCTCGCCTTCGCAGGTGATCGTGACCAACGGTCCCGGCGAATCGCTGCCGCTGGCGGCGCGGCTGCTGCTGGCGCCGGGCGACAGGGCCTGGGTCGAGGACCCGGGCCACGCCTCGCTGCCGCTGCTGCTGCGCACGCTGGGCATCGACGTCACGGGCGTGCCGCTGGACGGCGAAGGCTTCGACGTCGAGGCCGGCCGCCGCCTGGCGCCGCACGCGAAGCTGGCCTACCTGCACCCGCTCACGCAGTACCCGCTGGGCCAGCGCACCCGCACCGACCGATGCAGCTTGCTGATGTATTGGGCTGTGCGGCTGGGCGCGTGGATCGTCTAAGGCAACATGAACGACGAGCTGGTGCCCGCCGCCCAGCAGCCGCCGGCGCTGATCAGCAACGACGCCACCGGCCGCGTGCTGATGATGGGCACCTTCGAAGGCGTGATGTTCCCGGCCCTGCGCGTGGGCTACCTGCTGTGCCCGAAGGCGCTTGCGGCCGACTTCGTGCGCGCTTCCGCGGCCCTGGGCGAGCACGTCGCGGCGCCGCTGCAGTGGGCGCTGGCCGAGTTCATCGACCGCGGCCACATGACGGCGCACCTGCAGGCGCAGCGCGCGGCCCTGTTCAGGCGGCGCGAGATCGTGCGCCGCGAACTGCTGGCCGCGCTGCCGGCGGCGGTGCACGCCGGGCCGATGAACCAGGGCGCCACGCTGTGCCTGCACCTGCCGGCGGCCCAGCCCGACACCGAGATCGTGGCGCGCCTGCGGCGCGAGCGCGTGGTGGTGGAGCCGCTCTCCGTCATCGCCTGGCAGGCGCTGGCGCGCAACGGCATCGTGCTGGGCTACGGCGGGCTCGACGACGAGCCGCTGGCGCAGGCGCTGCGCGCCGTGGCGCGCACGCTGGCCGAAGCCTGCGGCGCCTACCAGCCCAGCGGCGAGAAGGCGTAGCCCTGGTGGCGCACGGTGCGGATGCGCTGCGCCGCGCGCCCGCCGTCGCCCAGCTTGCTGCGGATGCGGTAGACGCGGCTGTCGATCGAGCGGTCGGTCGGGTGGTCTTCCAGTCCGCGCACGCGGCGCAGGATCTCGCGCCGCGTGACCACGTGGCCGGCGCGGCAGGCCAGCAGCCACAGCACCTCGAATTCGCCTTCGGACAGCGGCACCGGCTGATCCTGCAGCAGCACGCGGCGCTCGCGCAGCAGCAGGCGCAGCGCGCCGAAAGCCAGTTCGCCCGGCTCGGGGCCGGCGCTGCCGGCGGCGCGCCGCCACAACGCGCGCAGCCGCGCCGCCACCACCGGCGCGCCCAGGCTGGCGTCGAACACGTCGTCCGCGCCCATCTCCAGCGCCAGCACCTGGTCGAGCTCGCGCAGGCCGCGGCAGGCCACCACCAGCGGCAGCGCGGGCGCGGCGGCGCGCAGTTCGCGCAGGCGGCCGAGCTGGGCCGCGAGGCCAGCGTTGACGAACAGGGCGGCGGCGTCGGCCGCGTGGGCGGTAGGCGCACCCACCGCCAGCCCTTCGGCTTCGAGCGCGCGGCGCCAGCCTTCGGCGGCGGGGCCGTCGTCGGACCACAACGCCAGCCGGCGCAGCAGCGGCGGCGCGGCCGGGCGTTCGATGAGCAGGGACATCGTGGGCCCATGGTCCGCAGAGCCGCCCGCGGCCGCAAGGGCCATTAAGCGCTGCCGGCCTCGGCCAATCAGCGGCGCAGGGCCTTCAGCCTGTACAGCGCGTCCAGCGCTTCGCGCGGGGCCAGCGCGTCCGGGTCGATGGCGTCGAGCGCGCGTTCCAGCGGCGAAGGGCCTTCGGGAACGGCGGCCGGCGGCGGTGCGGCGAACAGGTCCACCTGCGCATGGCCGGCCTCGGCCTTGGCTTCCAGCGCTTCCAGGGTGGCGCGCGCCTGGCGGATCAGCGCCGGTGGCATGCCGGCCAGCCGCGCCACCTGCACGCCGTAGCTGCGGCTGGCAGGGCCGGGCTCGATCTGGTGCAGGAAGACGATGTCGTGCCCGCTCTCGACCGCGCCCACGTGCACGTTGATCGCCCGCTCGTGGTCGCGCGCGAACTCGGTGAGCTCGAAATAGTGGGTCGCGAAGAGCGTGAAGGCGCGGTTGCGGTCGTGCAGCTGCGCCGCGATGGCGGCCGCCAGGGCCAGGCCGTCGAAGGTGCTGGTGCCGCGGCCGATCTCGTCCATCAGCACCAGGCTCTGCTCGGTGGCGCCGTGCACGATGGCGGCCGCCTCGGTCATCTCCAGCATGAAGGTGGACTGCGCGTTGGCCAGGTCGTCGGCGGCGCCGATGCGGGTGTGGATGGCATCCACCGGCCCCAGCCGGCAGGCGGCGGCGGGCACGTGGGAGCCCATCGCCGCCAGCAGCACGATGAGCGCCACCTGGCGCATGAAGGTGCTCTTGCCGCCCATGTTGGGGCCGGTGATGACGAGCATGCGCGTCTTCGCGTCGAGCCGGCAGTGGTTGGCGATGAAGGGCGCGCCACCGGTCTCGGCCAGGCGCGCTTCCACCACCGGGTGGCGGCCGGCTTCGATCTCGATGCAGGGGTAGGGCACGAACTCGGGCCGGCACCAGCCCAGCGTGGCGGCGCGCTCGGCCAGCGCGGCCAGCGCGTCGAAGGCGGCGAGCGCGCGCGCCAGCGCCTGCAGCGTGCCCAGGTGCGGCTGCAGCGCGTCGAGCAGCTGTTCGTAGAGCCACTTCTCGCGCGCCAGCGCGCGTTCCTGCGCCGACAGCGCCTTGTCCTCGAAGGTCTTCAGCTCGGGCGTGATGAATCGTTCGGCGTTCTTCAGCGTCTGCCGGCGCTGGTAGTCGGCCGGCACCTTGTCCAGGCCCGAGCTGGTGACCTCGATGTAGTAGCCGTGAACACGGTTGAACTGCACGCGCAGGTTGGCGATGCCGGTGCGCGCGCGCTCGCGCCCTTCGAGCGCGAGCAGGAACTCGTCGCCGTGCTGGCCGATGGTGCGCAGTTCGTCGAGGTCGGCGTCGAAGCCGTCGGCGATGACGCCGCCGTCGCGCACCAGCGCGGCCGGCTCTTCGGCGATGGCCGCCAGCGTGGCCGCCAGTGCGGGCGGTGGCGTCAGCGCCTGGTGCAGCCGGTCCAGCAGCGCGCCGCCGACCGGCGCCACGCCGCGCAGCGAAGGCAGGGCGGCGAGCGTGGCGCGCAGGCCGGCCAGTTCTCGCGGGCGCACCTGGCGCAGCGCGGTGCGTGCGGTGATGCGTTCGACGTCCGAGACACCGCGCAGCGCGTCACGCAGCGGCTCGAAGCCCTGCGCATGCAGCACCGCGATGGCGTCGTGCCGTTCGCTGGCCGCCGTGCGCTCGCGTGCCGGGTGGGTGAGCCAGTGGCGCAGCAGCCGGCTGCCCATGCCGGTGCGGCAGCTGTCCAGCAGCGACAGCAGCGTGGGCGCGCTCTCACCGCGCAGCGTCTGCACCAGCTCCAGGTTGCGCCGGGTGGCCGGCGGCAGTTCGAGCAGGTCGCTCGCGCGTTCGACCTCGAGCGTTCGCACGTGGGCGAGGGCGCGGCCCTGGGTGTGTTCGGCGAAGGACAGCAGCGCGGCGGCGGCGGCCTGCGCGCACTTCAGGTCCTGGGCGTCGAAGCCGGCCAGGCTGGCGACGCCGAGCTGTTCGCGCAGCTTGCGTTCGCCCAAGGCGGTGTCGAACTGCCAGGCCGGGCGCGGCGTTCGCGGCGCGGAGGTGGCGGCGAAGGCTTCGGGCAGGTCATGACCTTCGAACAGGATTTCGGCCGGGTCCAGCCGCGCCAGCCAGCCGGCGAGTTCGCGTTCGCCGCATTCCGTGACGCCCAGGCGACCGCTGGCCAGGCCCAGCCAGGCCAGGCCCCAGGTGGCGCGCGCCTTGTGGACGGCCAGCAGCAGCGTGTCGGCGCGTTCGGCCATCAACTCGCTGTCGGTCACGGTGCCGGGGGTGACCACGCGCACCACCTTGCGCTCGACCGGTCCCTTTGCGGTGGCGACGTCGCCCACCTGTTCGGCCACCGCCACCGCTTCGCCCAGCCGCAGCAGGCGCGCCAGGTAGGCTTCCACCGAATGCACCGGCACGCCGGCCATCACCACCGGTTCGCCGGCGCTCGTGCCGCGTGCCGTGAGCGTGATGTCGAGCAGCCGGTTCGCCTTGCGGGCGTCGTCGTAGAACAGCTCGTAGAAGTCCCCCATGCGGTAGAACACCAGCGTGTCGGGGAACTCGGCCTTGATGCGCAGGTACTGCTGCATCATCGGCGTGTGGGCTTCGAAGCCACCGGGCAGTGCGGCGGCGGGCGGTCCGGGGGCGTGGTCGGTCATGGCGCGGGCGCGCAAGGATAGCCGGCCGCGCCGGGCGGGCCGGTCGCACCCGATGCGGGAATGACCTCGCTTGCGCCGCCGCGGCACCCGCGCGAGCATGGCTGCGCACAGAACACCAACGAGGAGACAAGCCCATGACCCTGAATGCATTCGCGCTGCGCGGCGTGGCCGCGGCAGCCCTGCTGGCGCTGTTCGCGCCCGTCCAGGCCGATGGCAACGAACAGCGTGCCGCCGCCGGTCCGTCGGTCGGCGGCATCACGCCCTGGGAAGGCCTCACGCCCTACCGGCGCGGCGTGGTCGCCGTGGCCAACCCCTACGGTGCCCAGGCCGGGGCCAAGGTGCTGCAGCGCGGCGGCAACGCAATCGACGCCGCGGTGGCGGTGGCCTACGCGCTCAACGTCGTCGAACCGCAGTCGGCCGGCATCGGCGGCGGCGGTTTCATGATGATCCACCTGGCCGACAGCGGCGAGACCTTCGTCGTCGATTCGCGCGAGAAGGCGCCCGCCGGCGCCACGCCGGACATGTTCGTCGGCGTGCCCAATGCCTCGTTGCAGGGCGTGGCGGTCGGCGTGCCGGGCATGGTGCGCGGCACCGCGCTGGCGCTCGAACGCTGGGGCCGCCTGCCGCTGTCGCGCGTGATCCAGCCCGCCATCGAACTGGCCGACGAAGGTTTCGCCGCCACCGCGCGCTACGCGGCGGTGAGCTGCAACTCGCGTTCGCAGAACTCGCCCGAGTCGGCGGCGTTCTTCTGCCCCAACGGCGGGCCGCCGGTGGAGGGCTCGCTGGTGCAGAACAAGCCGCTGGCCGAGACCTTCCGCCTGCTGGCGAAGAACGGCCCGGACTGCTTCTACAGGCTGATGCCCGACAAGGGCTGCGACATCGCCAAGGGCATCGTCGAAGGGCAGCTCTTCAACCGCCCGCAGGCCCCCGGCGGCAAGGGCGGCAGCATGACCTACGCCGACCTGGAGGCCTACGCGCCCGACGTTCGGCAGCCCGTCGAAGCCACCTACCGCGGCTGGCGCCTGAAGTCCACCGCGCCGCCGTCTTCCGGTGCGCTGACCATGCTGCAGATGCTGCGCATGCTGGAACGCTTCCCGCTGGGCGACACGACGCAGGGTTACGGCTTCGGCTCGCCCAAGACGCTGAACGTGATGGCCGACGCGATGCGCATCGCCTTCGCCGACCGCAGCATCTGGATGGGCGACGCCGACTTCGTGCCGGTACCGAAGAAGGGCCTGCTCGACCCCACCTACGTGGGGCAGCGCGGCGCGGCCATCGTGCCGGGCGCGCGCCTGCAGCCCAACCCGACGCCGGGCGATCCGCGTCCGTTCGAGGTGGCCGGCTTCAAGCCCGGCAAGCGCTACGCCGCCGCCGAACCGGTGACCGGCCCGGGCGAGACGACCACCCACTTCGCGGTCGTCGACCACCAGGGCAACTGGGTGACCTACACGAACACGATCGAGTCCTCGCACGGCATCGGCGTGTTCGCGGGCTACCGGAACGCCGACGGCTCGTTCCGCAACCACGGCTTCCTGCTCAACAACGAGCTGACCGACTTCAACACCACGCCGACCACGAACCCGTTCACCGGCAGCACCGGCTACAACGACGTGCAGCCCGGCAAGCGGCCGCGCAGCAGCATGAACCCGACCATGCTGTTCTCGCCCGACGGCCAGCCGGTGGTGGCCTACGGGTCGCCGGGCGGGGCGTCGATCATCAACTCGGTGCTCAACGTCACGATCAACCTGATCGACCACAGGATGCCCATGCAGCAGGCGATCGACGCGCCGCGGCTGTCGGTCACCGGCACCGGCTCGGGCCTCTCGGTGGACCCGGGCTTCCCGCAGGCCACGCTGGACGCGCTGGTGGCCCTGGGCTACACGGTGAGCGTCACCGACATCGGTTCGGTGCAGGCGGTGCTGCGCAACCCGAAGACGGGCGCGCTCTACGGCGCCGCCGACAAGCGGCGCGAAGGCACCGTGATCGGGCTGCCGGCGCCGCGCTGAAGCGACGGGTCGGGGCGGCCGCCCGGGCCGCCCTGGCCGCGGGTGCGGCGAAAATCGGGCGATGTCCGTCCTCGCGCTGCTGCTCGCGTTGCTGCTGTCGCTGTCGTCGGCCGCCGCGCGCGGCGAGCCGGCGCCGGTCTACCCCGCCGCGGCGGCGCAGGGCTCGACCGCGGCCTTCATCGGCGCCGACGGGCTGGGGCGGCCGGCGCTGCGCCGGCGCGAGATCGAAGCCCTGTTCGGCGCCCCCGAGTCGGTGGCCCTGGCCGACGGCGCCGATTCGGGCGGGACGCTGGTGCTGCACTATCCGTCGCGCGGCCTGCAGTTCCAGTTCGACCCCCGGCATGCGAGCGAGGTGAACCCGCCTGTCGGCTGGGTGGTGGCGAGCCTGCCCTTCGCGGAACGCACGCCGCAGGGCCTGTACCTGGGCATGCCGCAGGAAGACGCGCTGCCGATCCTGCGCGCGCTCTATCGCAAGCGCTACCAGATCGCCCTGTCCTACGACCACGGCCAGGTGCGCGGCGAAACCTGGGGCGGCCGCAACCAGGGCTGGCGCGAGACGCAGTCGGCCAGCTTCGACTTCCGGGCCGGTCGCCTGCACAAGATGAGCTTCCAGATCGAGCCGACGCCGCTGGTGCCGCCCGGCACGCCCCGACGCCTGCTGGCATGGGGTCTGATGCTCGCGGTCCTGGCGTTGCTGGTTGCCGGCATGGCGGCGCTGAGGCGCCGCCTGGCCCCCTGGCGGGAGCAGATCCGCGCCACACTGGGGGCGCTGCTGGCGCTGGCCGGCGTGGTGGGCGTCGTGATCGCGGCCATCCTGCTGGGCGGCGGCGACGGCTACGGCAGGCTGGCCGGGCTGGTGCTGGGCGCGGGGGCGCTGGGCCTGGTGGTGCTGGCGCTGCTGGCGTTCGCCGGGTCGGCGCGGCCGGCGGTGTCGCGCCCGGCCATCGTGGTGCTGGCGGTGCTGTTCCTGGGCGCGCTGGTCGCCAGGCTCTTCTAGGCCCGGCCCAGCGGCAGCGCCAGCGTGAAGCGCGCGCCTTCGCCGGGCCGGCTGGTCACGTGCAGGCGGCCGCCCATCAGCTCGGCCAGCGCGCGCGACAGCGCCAGTCCCAGGCCGGTGCCGCCATGCTGGTAGCTCACGCGCGAATCGCCCTGGCGGAACTTCTCGAAGATCGTCTCCTGCATGCCTTCGGCGATGCCGGGACCGGTGTCGCTGACATGCACGCGCAGTTCGCCATCGCGTTGTTCCATCGCGACGCGCACCTCGCCGTGGTCGGTGAACTTGATGGCGTTGGACAGCAGGTTGTTCAGGATCTGCTTCACGCGCAGCGGGTCGACCTGGATCGTGGCCGGCACCGACTCGTCGACCGTCAGGCCCAGCGGCAGGCCCTTGTCGGCGGCGGCGAGGGCGAAGAAGTCGATCGTGCCGCGCACCAGCGTCCGCGGGTCGGTCGCCTCGGGCGCCAGCGTCATGCGGCCGGCCTCGACCTTGGCCAGGTCCAGGATCTGCGTCAGCAGTTCGTTCAGGTACTCGGCTCCCTTGCGGATGAGGCCGGCCTGTTCGCGGAAGCGCGGGTGGTCCAGCCGGTGCTCCATCAGCTCGGCGAAGCCGCGGATGCTGGTGAGCGGGGTGCGCAGCTCGTGCGAGATGGCGGCCAGGAACTCGCTCTTGGCCTGGTTGGCCGACTGCGCCGCCGCTTCGGACTTGCGCAGCGCGGCGTTGGTGTCCTCCAGCCGGCGCAGGCTGAGCAGGAAGGCCAGCGTGCCACCGGCCACCGTGGCCGACAGCAGCAGCGTCAGCACCAGCGTCACGTTGCGCGCCGAGACCCAGCCAGCCAGCGCCTCTTCGGTGGCGGTGGAGACCAGCAGGTACATCGGGTAGTCGGCCACCTGGCGGTACGAGAAGATGCGCTCGACGCCGTCGATCGAGCTGGCGCCGCGGAAGCTGCCTTCGCGGCCGGTGGCCAGGCGGGCGAAGGCGCCGTCGGCGGCGACCGAACTGCCCATGCCGCTGCTCCTGGCGCCGATCACGCGCGCGCGGATGTTGCGGTCGCTGCCGATCAGCGTGACGCCGCCGCCCGCGCCCAGCTGCACGCGGCGGTACACGTCCTCGAAATAGGCCGGGTCCAGCGAGGCGACCACCACGCCGACCAGCGCACCGTCGCGCGAGACGATGCGGCGCGAGGTCTGGATCGTCCAGCGCTTGCTCACCTTGCCCAGCACCGGCTTGCCGATGAACAGCGCGTCGGGCCTGGACAGGCGGTCCACCGCCGGCAGCGTGGCCGGCGCCAGATGCGCGCGCACGTGTTCGCGCGAGCTCAGGTCCACCGGGCCGGTCTTGCTGCCGTCGGGGTCGATGTTGCTGCCGATGAAACGGCCGCCCGCGTCCACCAGCGACAGCTGCACCAGGATGCCGGGCGCCAGGCCGGTTTCGTTGGCGTAGCGCACCAGGTCGGGCATGCCGCCGGCGGCCACCGTGTCGCGCACGCGGATGGTGGCCTGGTCGGTGATGGCCAGCACGCGCACGGTCTGCTCTTCCAGCGCGCGCGCCAGGTTGGTGTTCTGGCGTTCCTCGGCGCGCAGCGCGTCGTCCCACTTGAACCAGAGGAAGGCGCCGACGGCCGCCCAGGCCACCGCCAGCAGCAGCAAGGCTGCGCCCACGGCCATGCCGCGCAGGCGCCGCTCGGCGGCGACACGATGCGGTGCGGCAGGTCCGGCGGCGGCGGCAGGCAGAGCGGTGGTGGTCATCGGCTGGGCTCCCGGGCGGAGATCGCGGAAATCGAATGGGGTCAAAGATATCATATTTATCGATATGATCATGTGACCGAATCAACGTTCCACCCCCGCGCCGTGCGATAGTCCGCCGCGCCATGAAGCCCAGCGAAGCGCCCGCCCCGAGCTATCGGCCGCTGAACGCGCGCCGGCGCTGGCTGCTGGCGCTGCTGGCGGTGGCGATGGCCTTCGCCGTCATCGGCACCCTGCTGAACCCGCCGGGCGGCGTGAAGCGGGTGAAGCACCTGCCGGCCGACGCGCCGGGTTGCGCCGCCGGGCAGGACAGCGGTTGCGTGGGCGGCCGGGTCGACGTGATCATGGCCGCACCGCCGCCCGCACAGGGAGCTTCCCGCCCATGACCGACCCGCAGGTTCCGACGGTCCCGCCGACGCCGCCCGATGCGGACGTGGACGAACTGTTCGCCGACACCTACCGCGAACTGAAGCGGCTGGCGCACGCGCGCCTGCGCAGCGGCGGGCGCGAAGGCGGCCTGGACACCACCGCGCTGGTGCACGAGACCTACCTGAAACTCTCGCGGGCGCAGGGCCGGTTTCCGGATCGGGCCCGATTTCTCGTCTATGCCGGCAGGGTGATGCGTTCGGTGATCGTCGACCTGGTGCGCGTGCGCCTGACCGAAAGGCGCGGCGGCGAGGTGTTGCACGTGACGCTGACCGGCGACGTTGCCGAGGCCCATGGACTGCCCAACCACGAGGAGACCATCCTCCATGTGCACCAGGCGATCGAGAAGATGGCCGCGGTCGACCCGCGCATGGCCCAGGTCGTGGAGTTGCGCTACTTCGCCGGCCTGTCCGACGCCGAGATCGGCGAGGCGTTGGGCGTCGCCGACCGCACGGTGCGGCGCGACTGGGAACAGGCCCGCCTGTTCCTGGCCGCGATGCTTCGCTAGCCCCGCGCGGCCCGGGCGCTGATGGCGCCGCCGCTCTTCAGCCTGGAGCGCGGCCGATTCGCCGAGCTGCGGGCGCTGCTGGAAACGGCGCTGGCGCTGCCGCAGGCCGAACGCGGCGCCTGGCTGCGCGCGCTGCAGGGCCCCGACGCCGAACTCGCGCCCCAGTTGGCGGCCCTGCTGGCGCAGGCCGAAGGACACACGCTCGACGACCTGCTGGCCACCCTGCCCAGGATCGAGACCGACCAGTTCGCGGCCCCGCTGCCGGTGCCGCCGATGCCCGATCGGGTGGGGCCCTACCGCCTGCTGCGCCACCTGGGCAGCGGGGGCATGTCGCATGTCTGGCTGGCCGAGCGCACCGACATGCTGCAGGGCCGCCAGGTGGCGCTGAAGCTGCCGCGCGAAGGCTGGTCGCATGCCGGTTTCGCCGAGCGCCTGGCGCGCGAGCGCGAGATCCTGGCCACGCTGGAGCATCCGCACATCGCGCGCCTGTACGACGCCGGCATCGACGCCGAGGGCCGGCCCTGGCTGGCACTGGAGCATGTCGAAGGCGAGCGCATCGACGATCACTGCCGCCGCCGGAACCTGCCGGTGCCCGCCCGCCTGCGCCTGCTGCTGCAGGTGCTGCACGCGGTGGCCCATGCGCATGCGCGCCTGGTGGTGCACCGCGACCTCAAGCCCAGCAACATCCTGGTCGGTGCCGACGGCCAGGTGAAGCTGCTCGACTTCGGCATCGCCCACCTGCTGGCTTCGGACGCGATTTCGGCCGGCGACACCACGGCGGTCCACGGCGCCGCCTTCACGCCCGGCTACGCCTCTCCCGAGCAGGTGGCCGGGCGGCCGATCGGCACCGCCTCCGATCTGTATTCGCTGGGCGTGGTGCTGTTCGAACTGCTGGCCGGCGTGAGGCCCCACGCGGTGCCGCGCGGCCCGCGGCAGGCCATGGCGGCGGCGCTGGATGCGGCCGATCCGCCGCCCCCGAGCCGCTGTGTCGCCGACCCGCGCCTGCGCCGCCAGCTGGCGGGCGACCTGGACACGATCGTCGGCAAGGCGCTCAAGGCCGACCCGGCGCAGCGCTACGCCAGCGCCGAGGCGCTGGCCGACGACCTGCAGCGCCACCTGGACCACCGGCCCGTGCTGGCACGGCCCGACGGCGCGGCCTACCGCGTGCGCCGTTTCGTGGTGCGCCACCGCGTGGCGGTGGCCTCGGGATCGCTGGCGCTGGCGGCCCTGCTGGGCGGCAGCGCGCTCGCGCTCTGGCAGGCCGCGCAGGCGCGTGCGGCCCAGGCACGAGCCGAGCAGGCGAAGGAACTGATGGCGTCGATCTTCCGCGAGGCCGATCCCTACGCCAGCACGGCGGCGAAGCCGGGCACCGACCTGCCGGCGCGCGAACTGCTGCGCCAGGCGCGCTCGCGCATCGAGGCTGCCGCGCTCGCCGAGCCGGTGCGCGTGGAGATGCTCACCCTGGTGGGCGAGGCGCAGCTCAACCTGGACGACCTGGACGCCGCCGAATCGCTGACCGGCGTGCTGGTGCCGCTGGCGACGCAGCACCTGCGCCCCGACGACCCGCTGGTGCTGCGCGCACGCACCCTGCTGGCCACGGTGCACCGCTACCGCGGCCGGCTGGACGCGATGACGCGCGAACTGCAGGCCCTGCGCGCGCTGCTGCCGCCGCCGCCGGCGCGCGCCGCCGAGCACGTGAGCCTGCTCGAGAACGAGGCCCATGCGGCCATCGAGCGTGGCGACTACGCGCTGGCGCAGGCCGCCAGCCGGCAGGCGCTGCGGCTGGCGGAACCGCTGTGGCCGCCCAACGATGCGCGTTCGGTGGCGCTGACCCTGCTGGCCGCGCTGGCGCTGGAGTACGGCGACACCGACCCGCAGCAGGCCCTGGCGGCCGCCGAACGCGCGCTGGCGCGTTGCGCCGAACTGCACCGCGACAACCCGCGCCACCCGCAGATGCTGGACGCACGCAGCATCCACGGCCGCGCACTGTCGCGCGCCGGCCAGGTGCGGCGCAGCGTGGAAGTGCTGGAGGCGGTGACCGAGGACACGGTGCTCACCTTCGGTGCCGACAGCAACACCGCGGCCTACCGGCTGGGCAACCTGGCGCGGCGCCAGCTGGCACTGGGCAAGCTGGACGCGGCGCTGGCCAACATCGAACGTTCGCTCGCCATCCACGAGCGCACAGCCGGCCGGGCTTCGCGCGTCTGGCTCACGCACCTGTCGGTGCGCGGCAGCATCGAACTGGCACAGCGCCGCGCCGCGGCGGCGCAGGCCACCTTCGACCAGGTGCTGCAGGGGCTGGCCATCGCGGGCGCCGCGGCCAGCGAGTCGGCCGCGGCGGCGCGCCGGCAGCGCGCG
>JBGAKY010000064.1:0-35662 GCA_044224175.1 Rubrivivax sp.
GGCGCGGCGCGCCGGCGGGCGAAATCCACGGCCGCGGCTCGGTGTTCACGTACAAGCGGCTGCGGTCGATGCCGAGTTCGGCATTGACCTCGCCGCACAGCGTGGGCGGCAGCACGCGGTGGTGCAGCGACAGCGCGGTCTTGATCAATCCGGCCACGCCGGCCGCGGGGATGCAGTGGCTGATCATCGACTTGACCGAGCCGATCGCGATGCTGCCCTGCGGAGCCGTGCGCTCGCCGAAGACGGAAGTGAGCGCCGCGATCTCGGTGCGGTCGCCCAGCGGGATGCCCGTGCCATGCGCTTCGATCAGGCCCACGCTGGAAGGGTCGACACCGCTGCCTTCGTAGGCGCGCCGGATCGCCAGCGTCTCGCCTTCGACGCTGGGGGCCAGCAGGCCGGTGCCGCGGCCGTCGCTGGCCTGGCCCACGCCGCGCAGCACGGCGTAGATGCGGTCGCCGTCGGCCTGCGCGTCGGCCAGGCGCTTCAGCACCACCACGCCCAGGCCTTCGCCGAGCAGCGTGCCGTCGCTGCCGGACTCGAAGGGGCGCACCTTGCCGCGCGCGCTCAGGGCGCCCAGCTGGGTGAAGATGGTCGAGACGTCGGCCGGCAGCGAGGCGTTCACGCCGCCGGCCAGCATGAGCCGGCTGCGGCCGGCGCGCAGTTCGTCCATCGCCGCGCTGATGGCCAGCAACGAAGACGAGCAGGCGGCGTCCACCAGGTAGTTCGGGCCCTTCAGGTTCAGCCGGTTGGCGATGCGCCCCGTCATCACGTTGGGCACCAGGCCCGGCGCCGTGTCGGCGTTGGTGGGCGGCAGCTTGGCCGCCAGTTGCCTGCGCAGGCCGGCCAGCGCCTCGTCGTCCAGCGCCGGCAGCGCGGCCTTCAGCAGCTCGACCGTCTGGTCGAGCACGATGTTGTTCTGGATCACCGTGACCTGCCCGCGGTGCAGGTAGGTGCTGTGGCCGAGGATGATGCCGGTGTCGCGGTGGTCGACGTCCGCGCCCGCGTAGCCGGCGTCGACGAGCGCGTCGCGCGCCACGCGCAGCGCCAGGAAGTGGTCCGGCTCGCCGCCGTCCATGCTGTTGGGCATGATGCCGAACTCGCGCGGATCGAAGCGGTACAGGTCCTTGAGCCAGCCGCCCATCGGCGTCTTGATGCGGCCGGTGGCGAGGTAACGCTCGGCATCCCAGCTGGCCACCGGTTCGCCGACGGCGTCGACGCCGCCGACGATGTTGTTCCAGAACGCCTGCAGGTCGCCGGCCTGCGGGAAGATGCAGGCCATGCCGATGATGGCGATCGGCTCGTTCGGACCCATCAGGCCTCCACCGCCGTGCGCGCCGTGCCGCCCAGGCGGTTGAGCGCCGCGCTGGCGATGCTTTCGAGGTCCTCGATCAGCAGCACCGGCAGACCGGCTTCGTCCAGGAACACCACGTTGGCGCGCACCAGGCTCGGGTCGTCGGTGGGCACGCGCTGGTAGTCCATCACCAGCTTCGAAGGCAGAGTCTCGCGGTAGCGCACCACGCGGCCGAACTTCGCCGGCAGGGCCGATTCCTCGCGGAAGGCGCGCGCCCACAACCAGGCCATCTGCGCCGCGGCGTCCACCAGGCCGGGGTCGACGATCCAGCCGGCCCCGTCGGCGGCCGCACCACGCAGCCACTGCGACGGATGGCTGGGCCGCACGCGCGCGGCGGCGCCGTTCGACGACAGCCCGGCGATGTCCTCGATGACCTGGAAGCGCGGGCCGTGGAACAGCCACTCGCCATAGGCCCGGGCCGTGCTCAGGCTCTTCTCGCGATGGGCCGTGGCGTGCTGGCGCTCGGCGGTGGGCAGCTGCTGCTCCAGCCGCACCACGCCGCGGTAATGCGTGAGCCAGCGGCCTTCGGCCAGTTCGCCCTGCAGCGACGCGTTGACTTCGAAGCCCTCGCTGCTGCCGTAGGGTGGCGGGCTGATGACCACCTGCAGGCGCCGCGTCGGCTCCTTCAGTTCGACGCCCTTCATGAGCTTGAAGTCGCGGATCTCGACGACCTTCCAGCCCGGCCACAGCGTGGCAGCGGCCTCCGCGACGATCTCCAGCGCGGCGGCCGCCGGCAGCACCGGCGTGCCGTCGATCGCGTGTTCCTGCAGGTACAGGTGGCGCGTGTCCAGATTCAGCGCCACCACCTGGTCGCCCATCGGCTTCGCGCTCACGGCGGCGGCGCCCAGCAGCGGGCCCAGCTGCGGCACCGCGCGTTCATGCCAGGCGCCGATGGCGGCCTCGTGCGCTTCCCAGGGGCCGGCGCCGCAGACCACTTCGACCGGACCGGCGCCGCGCGCGATCTCTTCGCGGAAAAGGCGGCGGCCGACCTCGGCGCTGACCAGGGTCACGCCCTTGGACTGGAACTTGGCTTCGGTCTCGGCCGTCACCATGCCGGCGCCGAACTTCGTCGCGCCCCAGGGACCCCAGCACAGCGCATTCACGTTGACCGCCGGGCCCCAGCGCCCGCGCAGGTGCTCGCCGATGCGGTTCATCAGCTCGTTGGCGGTGGCGTAATCGCTCTGCCCGCTGTTGCCGTAGCGGCCGGCGACCGAGCTGAACATCGACAGGAACTTCAGCCCGCGCGCCGGTTGCAGGTGCTTCACCAGCAGCAGCAGGCCGATGACCTTGGTGTCCACCACGCGCGACCAGCTGTCGCCGGCCTTGTCGGCGAGACGCTTGTCTTCGATCACGCCGGCGCCGTGCACCACGCCGTCGATGCGGCCGAGGCGCGCGTAGAGGCCTTCGACCAGGCTGCGCATCGCGGCTTCGTCGGTGACGTCGATCGCGTGGTATTCCACCGCCGCGCCGGCGGCGCGGAAGTCGGCGAGGTTGGCGCGCATCTCGCGCAGCGCCATCAGCTGCTGCACCTGGCGCTGGATCTCGCCCGGCTTCAGCTGCGAAGCGCCGGCACGCACCTGGGCGATGAAGTGCTGGCGCAGCGCTTCGGCGCTGGCGCAGGCCGCGGTGTCGGCCGCTTCGGCTTCGGGCAGGGCACTGCGGGCCGTGAGGACCAGCGTGTTGCCGGGCCGCGCCAGTTCGCGCAGCACCTCGGCGGTGATGCCGCGGGCGCCGCCGGTGGCCAGCACCACGGCATTCTGCAGCGCGGCGGTGCGGGCCGCATCGATTTCCGCCGGCCGCGCCACGGTGCGGAACACCGTGCGCTGGCCGGCCGGGTAGCCCACCTCCTGGCGGCCACCGTCGAGTTCGAGTTCGGCCAGCAAGGCCTCGGCGTTGGCGTCCGCCGGCTGCGCCGCGTCGAGGTCGACGGCCTTCACGCGCAGCGCAGGCCGCTCCTCGCGCAGCGACTTCAGCATCCCGACGGCCCCACCCTGCAGCGCCAGCTTGGCGGGCGCTTCGCCGCGACCGAACAGGCCGCCCAGCGACGTCGCCGCCATCACGTGGGCACGCTCGACGAAGGCCGCACCCAGTTCGCGCAACATCAGGAAGAGCGACTTGTCGGCCGCCTGCAGCCGCGCACGCCATTCGGCCGGGCCTTCGGTGCCAGCCAGCGGCGCGCAGTCCAGCGCCGCAAGGTGCACCACACCGGCGATCGGAGTGCCGCGCCGGTCGGCACACCAGGCCAGGAGTGCCGCCTCGTCGGCCAGCACGGGCGGTTCCACCACTTCGCAGCGGCAGCCACGCTCACCCAGGCGCCGCACAAGCGACTCGGTGAGCGCGCCGCCTCCGCGCGCGACGATGAAGCGCCCCGTTTCCAGCTGCCGCAGCGCCGATCCGTCGATCGCCTCGGCCGCGGCTTCGATGACATGCCGAGACGGGAGGCTGGCGCGTTCGGCGGCAGCCTTCGTGTTCCCCGTCTCGGCCAATTCAAAAGGGACGGTTGCGGCGCCCCCCACCTTGGCTTGCGTCACCAGGTCCAGCATGCCGTTCAACGTGGGCTGGGTGTTCAGCTTGCTGCGGCTTTCGGTGAGCGCGGCGCGGTAGGCCTCGGGCAGCGCCTGCAGCAGCGCGCCCACGACCTCGATGCGCTTGATCGAGTCGATGCCCAGGTCCGATTCCAGGTTCTGGTCGAGTCCGACCATGTCCTTGGGGTAGCCGGTCTTCTCCTCGACGATGGCCAGCAGCATCTCGACCATCCTGTCGCGCGGCACCGCACCGCCTTCGGCGGCCTTCGGCGCGGGCGCAACGGGCCTGGCGGCCGCCGGAGGCGTGACGGGTGCCGCCGCCACCTGGGACGCGGCCACCGGAGCAGCCACGGGCGGTATGGCGGCCAGCGGGGCCGGCATCAACGCGGCAGGCGGCGGCACCTCGGCCACCCGCGGCAGCACCAGCGACGTGCCGCGCGCCCGCAGCGCGGGGCGTGCAGGCATCGCAGCGGCCGGCGGCTGCTGGCCCATCCACGCCGACATCACGCGTTCCTGCGTCTCCAGGAACTGGCGCATGGTGGCGAAGTACTCGGACATCACGGCATCGGCCGCTGCAGAGGGTGGTCGTCGGTCGTCCATCGGTCGGTCCTTCTGGGGAAACGGTGGGGCTTGCACGGCAGCGCGCGCCGGGGCCGCCATGGCGGCGGGTTGCGTGGTGGCGGGCGCGGCAGGCACCGGCGCAGGCGCCTGCTGCACCTGTTCCAGCGTCACGCCGATCTGCTGCACCGGGTCGGCCAGCCGGCGCACACCGCTGCCGTTGATCATCCAGGCCGTCTTCGGCGGTGGCTCGTGGCGGTCCAGTCCCGCCAGCGTGTCGGCGTCGCCGACGCGGCAGTCGCGGCCGGCGAAGAGCGGGCCCAGGTCCAGCGGCACGCCAGCCAGCGCCAGCGCGCCGATGCCGGCGAGCAAGCCCAGCAGGCCGCTGCCGTCGTCCAGCGCCACCACTGCGTGCGGCCGGCCTTCGAGGATGCGGCCCACCAGCTTGCTGAGCACCGCCTTCGGGCCGACCTCGACGAACAGGCGCGCGCCGTCGCCGTGCATGGCCTCGATCTCGGAGACGAACTCGACCGGCTGCACCAGGTGGTCGGCCATCGCCTTGCGGCAGCGCGCCACGTCGGCCGCGTGCGGGCGCGCCGTCGCGTTGGCATACACGGGCATCGCGCCCGGCTCCCAGGGCGTGGCTTCGATCAGCGCCGCCAGTTCGCGTTGCGCCGGCTTCACCAGGCTGGAATGGAAGGCGGCCGCCACGGGAATGGGTTGCGCCTGGATGCCGGCCGCGGCCAGCCTGGCCACCGCGGCCTTCACCGCCGCATGGGTGCCGGAGACGATGGTCTGCTTCGGGGCGTTGTGGTTGGCGATGACGACGCCGTCGATGTCGGCGATGGCGTCTTCCACGTCCTTGCGCAGCGCCGGCACCGCGGCCATGGTGCCCAGCTCGGACCCGGCGGCCTTGGCGGCGTCGACGATGAAGCGGCCGCGCGCCGCCGAGATCTGCATCAGCGCATCGAAGCCGATCGCGCCGGCGGCGTGGTGGGCGACGAATTCGCCGTAGCTGTGGCCGGCGGCCATCTGTCCTTCGACGCCCAGCGACCGCAGCAGGCGCAGCAGCGCCACCTGCGCCGCGCCCAGCGCGGGCTGGGCGACGTCGGTCGAGGTGAGCGCGGCCTGGGCCGCTTCCTTCGCGGCTTCGTCGTAGGCGGCGCGCGGGAACAGGAATTCCGAAAGCGGCCGCCCGAATCGCCGGCCGAAGGCCTCGCGCAGCGCGCGGTCGGCTTCCGACAGCGTCTCGGCCACCACCGGCAGGTGCACCGCCGCTTCGCGCAGCATGCCCGCGTACTGCGAACCCTGGCCCGGGAACAGCAGCGCGACCTTGCCTCCCAGCGGCGCGCCGCCGCGGTGTTGCACGCCGGGCGGCAGGCCCTTCGCTTCACCGCGCAGCCAGGCGGCCGCGGCATTCAGGCGCGCCAGCAGTTCGTCGCGGTCCTTCGCCACGATGAAGAGCCGCTCGTCGGCCGGCTGCCATTGAGCGGCCAGACTGGCGGCCAGGTCGCGCAGCGCCACCACCGGCGTGGCCTGCAGCGCTTTCTGGAGCGCGGCCAGGCGCGCGGCCAGGGCGGCGCGGTCGGGCGCGCTCCACAGCAGCAGTTCGGCCGGCCATTGGTCGCTGGCGGCGCGCCGCAGCCAGGGCCGGTACTCGCGCTGGTACTCCTCCATCACGACGTGGAAGTTGGTGCCGCCAAAGCCGAAGGCGCTGGCCGCCGCGCGCCGCGCGTGCGTGCCTTCCAGCCAGGGCAGCGCCTCGTCCACCACGTAGAGCGGCGCATCGGGGGCGCGCAGCGTGGCGTTGGGGGTCTTCACGCCCAGGTGCGGCGGCAGCACACGGTGGTGCAAGGCCAGCGCCGCCTTCACCAGGCCCGCCACGCCGGCAGTGGCCTTGGTGTGGCCGATCATGGTCTTGACCGATCCGATGACGGCGCTGTGCGGCGCACCGCCTTCTTCGCGGATCAGGCGCGTGGTGCTTTCCAGCTCGGCGGTGTCGCCGGCCACGGTGCCGGTGCCGTGGGCTTCGAACAGGCCCACGGTGGAAGGACCGAAGCCGGCCATCGCGTAGGCGCGGCGCATCGCGCGCAGCTGGCCCGCGGGCAGCGGTGCGGTCATGCCCTTGGCGTTGCCGTCGCTGGAGCCGCCCACGCCCTTGATGACGGCGTAGACGCGGTCGCCATCGCGTTCGGCGTCCGCCAGGCGCTTCAAGGCCACCATCGCCAGGCCTTCGCTGATGACGATGCCGTCGCCCGAAGCGTCGAACGTGTTGCAGCGGCCCCGCGGCGAGAGCGCCTGCGTCTTGCTGAAGCACAGGTAGCCGAACGGGCCCTGCACGGTGTCCACGCCGCCGGCGATGACGATGTCGCTGCGCCCGGCCACCAGTTCGGTCACGCCCTGGTACACCGCCGCCAGCGAAGACGCGCAGGCCGCGTCGGTGGTGAAGTTGACGCCGCCGAAGTTCAGCCGGTTGGCAATGCGCCCGGCGATCACGTTGAGCAGGATGCCGGCGAAGCTGTCCTCGGTCCACTCGGGCAGGCGCTCGGCCACCTCGGCCGGCAGCTGACCTGAAAAGCGCGGCAGTTCCGAGCGCAGGCCGTATTGCGAGCCGACGTCGCCGGTGCCGCCGCTGGCGCCCACGATGACGGAGGCGCGCTCGCGGTCGAAGGGCCGCTGGTCGTAGCCGGCGTCGGCCAGCGTGCGGCGCGCGACTTCCAGCGCCATCAGCTGCATCGGGTCGACCGACTCGAGCGACTTCGGCGGCATGCCGTACTTCGTGGGGTCGAAGGCCAGGTCGTCGAGGAAGCCGCCCCACTTCGAGTAGATCTTGTCCTTGGCCTGGCGGTCGGCGTCGAAGTACAGGCGCCAGTCCCAGCGGTGCGACGGGATCTCGGTGATCGCGTCCACCTTGGCCAGGATGTTCTGCCAGTAGGCGCGTGTGCTGTTCGCCTTCGGCAGCAGGCTGGCGATGCCGACGATGGCGATGTCGGCCGGGCGCGCCGCCGCAGGCGCCGTTTCCTGGGCCTGCGCGGCGCGGCGCTCGGCCAGCAGCGTGGCGGCGCCGGTGCTCACCTGCGCGTGCAGGTCGGCGATGGCAGTGACCTCGTCGCGCAGCGTCGCCACCTGGCCCAGCATGTACATGCCCTGGGCGTGCTGGCGCGTCTCGTCCAGCCGCTCCAGCGCGCCGTTCTCGCCTTGGCGCCAGGTGCCCTTGGACGCGATGCGCAGGCGGCCCAGGATCATGTCGTCCAGCACGCGCCGGCTCTCGTCGCCGGCCACGCGTTCGGTGCGCAGGCGCGCACGCTGGTCGAAGAACTCGCGCGCGAAGGGCGTGTAGGCGCAGCGGCTGGCGTGGCCGGGGCCGGACTCCAGGTTCACCGTCTGCGTGCAGGCCAGGACCTCCTGCTGGAAGCGCGGCACGATGGCGCCGCTGTCGACGATCTCGCGCGTGAAGAGGTAGGCGCTTCCCATCAGGATGCCGACCTTCACGCCGCGCGCCGCCAGCGGCGCCGCGATGACCTGCACCATCGCCGAGGACAGCGCGTCGTGGATGCCGCCGGCGAAAATGAGCTGCAGCTCCTCGGGCGCGACCTTCTTCGCGTCGAGTTCGTCGCCCAGCTTGTCCACCATGGTCGACCACAGCACGAAGCTGGACAGCGGCCCGATGTGGCCGCCGCATTCGCGGCCCTCGAAGATGAAGCGGCGCGCGCCCTCCTGGATGAACAGCGGGATCAGGTTCGCCGAAGGCACGTGCAGGAAGGTCGGCACGCCGGCCGCTTCCAGCCGCACCGCCTGGTCGGGGCGGCCGCCGGCGATGATGGCGTAGCCGGGCTTGTACTTCGTGGCCGCCGACAGCTGTTCGTCCAGCAGCGACTGCGGCGCGAAGCCCAGCAGGCCGATGCCCCAGGGCTTGCCGGCCAGAAGTTCGGCCGTCTTCGCCAGCAGGCGTTCGAGCGCTTCGCCCTTCAGCAGCGCGAAGGCCAGCATGGGCAGCGCACCGCCTTCGGCCACCGCGCGCGCGAACTCGGCGCTGTCGGAGACGCGCGTCATCGGGCCCTGGATCAGCGGCAGGCGGGTGCCCAGCGCCTGCGCCAGCGGCGCGTTCTCTGCGATCGAGGGCGTGGTGGCCGCGGCCTGGTGCGACTTCAACGCGTCGCCGAAGGCCTTCAGCAGCACCGGCAGGTGGCGATGGCGGCGCTTCCACGGGCCTGCGAAGCAGACGTCGTGACCCACCGGCAACAGGCCGCGCCTGGGGTCGGCCCATTGAACGCGGCCCTGCACCAGCGGTTGCAGCGCTTCGAAGCCGCAACCCTCGCCCGCGGCGATGAAGTCCTTCGCGATGCTGTGGCCGGGACGGCTGAGCACACGGAAGTACTCGCCACGTTCGCCGTCGCCCACCGCCACCGTCTCGTTGCCCGACAGGCCGCCGATGAGCGCCTGCGCCGCTTCCGGCAATTGCGCTTCGTCGAAGAGCAGCACCTGGGAGTCGAGCACACCGCCTTGCACGCCCACCGCGTGGCAGGCCGCGGCCACCGCGGGCGTGAGACCGCCGCGCAGGTAGATCGGCAGGTCGGTGCGGCCCAGCCACTTCTGCAGCAGGATGAAGCCGGCGTCTTCGCCGACGAAACCGCCGGCTTCGTTGCCCTTGAGCAGCAGGGCGTCGACCGCGCCGGCAGGCAGCGCTTCGGGCCAGTGCTCGTCCCGCCGCGCCAGCTGGCCGCGCACCCCGGCGGCCCGCAACGCGGCCGCCGCGGAGGCGTCGATGTCGGCTGCGAGAACCGCTTCCAGACCGTGCTCCACAAAGGCCGTCAGCCGAAGCGCTTCCGCCGGACCGACGCGTGGCAGCTTGATGGCGAAACGGCGCGATGCCGCGACCGCCACACGCTCGAGCGCAGCGGTCCACAGGGGTGCCTCGGCCCCCAGCTCGAAATTCAGCACGCCCAGCGCACCCGCACGCGCGGCCGCAACGGCCAGCGCCCCGGTGGCGTCGCCTGCCGGCGTGAACACCAGGATCTCGAACCCGGTCATCGGTGCCCTCTCATGCGCGGCACCTCGCGGTGCCGACCTGCCAACTCAAGGGAACTGCGCCGTCCGGCAAGGCGGGACCCTTGGGGTCCCGACACTCGCCGGGCCGGACCAGCAGCCCCCGCGACGAACCCCTCCCCGCACCCAACCGCCTCTTCTTGTTCTGCCATCCCTGCGGCGCCCGCACTTCGCACCATGCGGGCGCGCCCTGCACCACCTGAGCACGGACCATAAGTCCGCGGCGTGACGGCCGACACCCCTAGGCCACCGCATCGGACGCCCCCGATCACGGGGTGAAAGTATCGGCGGCCGTCGATGACGCTCCTGCGAAACGGCCCCTTCGAGCCATGAACTGTTGCCGGTTTTGCCGCCACGCACAGCGCTGGCGGCAAGCAAGCACGATGCCGCAGACAACCCGTCTTTCAGGGAGCGGGAACCCGGAAGACCATCAGGCGCTGCAGGCCGTTGTCGGAGTACTGTTGCAGGATGACCAGCGGCCCGGTCGAGCGTGTGGGCATTTCGACCCGCGCCTGACCGTAGGAGACGCCGGGCGCGTCGGGCGGCAGCTGCAGCGCCGCCGCGGCCTGGAACGTGGTTCCCCCGTCGGCACTGACCACGGCCGAGCCGGCGCCGCGCTGCACGCTCCAGGCTGCGGCCAGCTTGCCGTTGACGATGCCGCCCTGCGTGTACGCGGTCTTCTTGTCGTCGTCGACGCGCGCTCCGCCGGCCCAGCTGCGGGTGAGCGGGTCGCGCTTGAAGTACAGCACGTCGAAGTTGTCGATCAGGAACAGGTGGGTGAAGCCGGCGTCGTCGGCCACCACGCTGAAGTGGCTGGCATAGGGGTCCACCAGGCGCGCGGTGGGTGCGCCGACGAACAACGTCGACACGGGCCACGGTGCGTCCGGCGCCATCTCATCTGTGCGTTCGGCCCAGTAGACGGTCTCTCGCACCGTGAAGAGCAGCCCCATGCCACCGGGCACGGCGACCGGCCGCGCGCTGCGTTCGATGCTGCGGTGGTCGGTGGGCCCGAACACCTGGCCGCTGTCCTGCCAGCCGCTCGCGGCCGCCGGCCGCATCAGCAGGCGGATGTTGACGTCGTTCGTGACGCGGTCGCGGGCATCGAACGCGCACCAGAAAGTGCCCTGGGCATCGACGGCGACCGAGGCGTTGAGGGCCGTGAACTGCTCGGAGGCCCAGGCCGTCTCTTCCTGAACCATGCTCCAGGTGCGGGCCCCGGCGTCCCAGGTCAGCCGGTGGAAGACCAGATTGCCGCCCACGGTCTGCTGCAGGAAGGCCAGGCTGTCCCCGATCAGCTGACCGTCGGAGACCGAGTCGCCGTCGGTGTCCGCGAAGGAGCGTTGCCACTGCCAGGTCAGACCGCCGTCGAAGCTGCTGAAGAGCGCCAGGCCGGGGCCAGGCGTCAGCGAGCCGCGATTGATGACGACGTGCAGTGCGCCATCGGCGGTCTGCCACAGGTGTTCCTGGTGGCGATACGAGATGATGCGATCGCTGTCGCTCGCAAGGTTGGTCGGCACGCCCTGGATACGCGGCACCCCGGGCGCGGCGTTTGCCTGGCCCAGTGCCAGGGCCGCCAGCAGCGCGGCGGCCATGCGCGGAACCCGACGAAGCATTCCTTCCGCCATCGATCGTTCCTCCCTGTTGTCATGGCTGTCGCGACCCGCGCCAGCGCCGGCGCCGGCGCCGCCGAATCATGAAGCAGGTTCCGTGCACGCGGCGCGCCGCTCAGGGCGTGCCCAGCCCGCTGTCGGCGAACCACACGCCGTCCGAGCACGCCGGGTCACGGCAGGGCTTGTAGCGGCCGCTGTCGGTGAGTGTCGGCACCAGGCGGTTGTAGTAGATCATCGGCCCTGCATCGGTGATGAACACCTCGGGGTCGGTGCGCGTGCGCAGCGGCTCGGCCGGCGTGATGCGCCTGAAAACCGGCGACGCAGCGTCGATGTTGGCGATCCAGATCTCGGAGCGGAACTTGTTCGGCCGCACGGTCTGCGCCATGAAGATGTACGAGCGCCCCTTGTAGGTGAAAGGCTCGGGCGAGAAGATCTGGTTGCCCGCAGGGGCTTTCTGGCTGTAGACCGTGGTCCAGCGCAGTTCGCCGCCGGGGCCGGTGGGCAGGTTGCGGTAGACGCGCAGTTCGGTCTGGTCGACAAGCGTGAAGAAGACCAGCTCGTTGCCGAATTCGGGCGCGCACCACATCCACACCTCGTACTTCATCCCGGCGTCGAAGGTGAGCTGGCTCGAGGTGTTGGAATCGAAGTCGCGGTAGAAGACCTGGTCGACGCCGTTGACGGTGACCGGGTAGAGCACCGCGCGAGTGCCAGGCACGCCGGGCACGTCGCACATGACGTGTCGCACCGGATAGTTCGAAGCCGGGAAGTCCGAGATCGGCCGCTCGCTGGAGGTGCTGCCCAGCTCGCGCCAGTAGTGCACCTCCCGGTTGTCGACGTAGCTGATGCGGGGCGCCGCGTCGCCTGCGACCGCGCTGCCGTAGGGCGCCTTGCGCACCTCGGGCCCCAGAACGAGACTCGTCCAGGTGCCGTCCGGGTTCTCGGTGGCGAGGCCCAGACGCGAATTGCCGTCGGTGTGGCGGCCAGCGTACTTGGTGTGCACCACCACGTCGCCCGAGGCCGTGCGAACCCACTCGGGGCCGTTCTTCGTCTTCTGCGCGTCCTGGTAGGTCATCGAATCGCCATCGATCAGGACGCCGCGGCCGTCGGCCGGCAGGAATCGGCCGCTGGCGCGGTCCACGCTGCCCAGCCACAGATTGCCCAGGGTGTCGTTCCAGACGAACTGGCCACGCGACTGACTGAATTCGTAGTCGATGAGGTCGGGCTGCGCCGACGCCTGCTGCTCGTTGGGGGCCCAGCCCTGCGCCCACGCGCTGCCCGTGGCGGCCAGGGTGGCCAGCGCGGCGGCAGCCAGCCATCGCAGGCGGCCGGTCGAAACCTGATGCAGTCGCTTCATCGTGCCCTCGGGATCGTTGTGGTCGAGCGCGCCCTTGACGGCCCGCCCTGGCGTATGGCGACGAACGGTAACGCCCGCCCCACGCGTCGACAACGCCACGCTCAGGGCCTCCCCCCGAATCAGGGGAGCAACTCCTTTGCGCGACGGGCTTGCTACGATGCCGCGGCCTGCCTGCACCAACGGAGCCCGCCGTGCCCCTGCCCCACCTGCCCTTGCGACGGCCGCGCCACACGCTGGCGGCCGTGGCCGCCGGCCTGGCGGGACTGTGGGCGCCCGCCGCGATGGCGCAGCCCTACACCGAAGTGCAGGTCACCACCGCCGCGGTGCCCGACTACGAATTCGACAGCGCCCGCCGCGGCCGCCTTTGCAGCACCTGCAACAACGGCAGCGGCAATGCGCGCCTGGCCTTCACCGACAAGGACGGCAACCTCTGGGTGGGCGCGGTCGACTACACCACCGGCAACTTCGTTCCTTCCGACGGCCGCGGCACCAAGGTGGACACGCTGACCGCACCCGTGCCCTGCTTCGGCAACGGTCCCGAATGGGTGTCCTCGAAGGCCGGCTCGCAACTGGCCTACACCCGCTTCCTGGACGCCGCACCCTGGAAGCCCGACGGCACGCTGGACTGCAACGCCAGCCGGCCGCAGATCGTGCTGGCCACGCAGGGCGCGGGCGGCTGGAGCACGGCGCCGCTGCCGGATTCGCTGGACCGCGCCACGCCCGAAGGCTCGCTCGAGGACGACGACACCGACCCGCGCGTGAACTACGTGCTGGCCAACAAGGACGCGCTCTACTGGCGCCGCCTCTCGGCACCCACGGTGGAAGTGGAGATGCCGATCAACGACCTCACCGGCGGCAACTCGCGCCGCTGGGTGCCGGGCACGCGCAAGGTCATCTTCCAGGGCCATGTCTCGACCGACCCGCGCCTGCTCGACCAGGTCTGGCTGTTCGACACCGACACCGGCACGCGCGAGCAGCTGACCACCGACCCGGTCACCAAGGCCGGCGGCTTCATGTGGCGGGCGCCCGAGTTCAACAACGAGTACGTCTTCTTCACGATGGCCAACTTCCGCCAGGAGATCTGGGTCTACCGGAACCTGGCGGCGCCGCGCGGCAAGCGTGTGTGGACGGTGGTGAAGAAGATCAAGGCGCCGAAGAACCCGACCGACATCGCCAAGAACATGTTCTTCTGGTCACCCGAGCCGTTCGTGCACAACGGGCGCAGCTACGTCTTCACGCAGGTGAGCGTCAGCAACAAGTTCTTCGACAAGAGCATCCCCACGCACATCGCGCTCTCGGGCATCGACCCGCTGCGCAACGACTTCCGCATGCTCACCAACGCCAGTTCGCTGCCGCGCGTGCGTCTGGATCCGGAGTTCTTCATCACGGCGCAGGGGCCGTTCATCTACTACAACCGCCTGGTACCGGCGACCGACAGCTTTCCCGAAGGCATCAACGACGGCGTCTGGCGCATCGACACGCAACTGGGGCCGCCCAAGAACTAGGCGACCCCGGCGCCGCGGTCAGGGGATCCAGGACCAGACCTGCACCTCGACGAAGCGCACCAGCGCCAACGAGAAGGCCTTCCACACCGGAATGGTGCCCGCCGTAACCTTGGCATAGCCGGTCATGCCGGTCTTCAGCTCGCCCTGCGGGTTCTCGACCACCGCGATCACCTTCACCACGCGGCCGAAGGACTTCTGGCTCACGTTGCGGTCGATCGTCTTCACGCGCCCTTCGAAGGTCTTGTCGTGGAAGGCGTTCGGCCGGGCGCGCACCACCGAACCCAGCTTCACGAAACCGATGTCGGACTCGGGCACGTCGATCTCGGCCGTGACCTGGCCCGTGCTTTCGACGGTGGCGAAGGGCGCACCCTTGTCGAGCACGCTGTTCAGGCGCTGCTTGAGGTGCAGGCTGAGGATGTTGCCGTCGAAGGGCATGTGCAGCACGGTGCGCACCGCCTTGCCTTCGATTTCCGCCCGCTGCTGGCCCAGCGCCACCAGCTTGGCTTCCTCGGCCAAGAGGCGGTCGGGCGGCGTGCCGGTCTTCACCAGCGCCACGGTGGCCTGGCGGGTGGCCACCTCGCGAAGGTCGACCTCGTGCTCCCGGCGTGCGGTCTCGTAGTCCTCGAAACTGATGGTTCGGTCGTCGTAGAGCTTCTTCAGACGCGGCACCTTCTCGCCACTGAACTGGGCGCGCTTCTGCGCCATCTCCAGCTCGCGAAGGGCGACCGCAATCTCTTCCTTCTTGGGCCGCGCCTTCAGCTCGGCGATGTTGGCCTTCTGCTCGGCGATCTTCGCGTCGAACACCGCCATCTGCGCCGTCAGGTCGGTGGCGGCCAGGCGCGCCAGCACGGTGCCCTTCCTGACCGTCTCGCCGCCGTCGAAGTTGACCTCCTCGATGACGCCACCGATGTCGCTGGTGATCACCTGGCGGTCGGCCGGGTAGATCTCGAAGCTGCCGCCGGCGTCGTAGCTGTAGGGCAGGAAGAGCAGCAGGAACAGCGTGAGCAGGGCCGCGCGCGACAGGTAGAACCAGGTGCGGCTGCCTTCGGGTTCCTTCTGCACCGTCTCGCCGCCTTCGGCCGGCAGCGCGCGCTTGCGCCAGCGCTCGAACTGGACCGAACGTTCGTAGGCACGGCTGATCATCTGCGCCCGGCGCACCGTGCGCATCGTGAGATAGATGCCCAGCGCCGCGACGACGATGAGGCTGGCCCCACCCAGCCGAAGCTCGTAGATCAGGAAGTTGCCGACGATGGCGATGATCAGCAGCACCACCACGTAGGCGTAGACGAAGCTCGCCAGCGCGTAGGTGGCCAGCAGGCTTTGCCCCGATTCGGTGGTGGCACCACCCTTCACGCGGTCCATGAAGGCCTTGTAGGCCTTGCCGCGCAGATAGGGCTCGTTCATGAAGGCGGCCAGCAGGTGGTAGCTGTTGCCCTTCACCAGCGGGTTGCCGCCTTCGACGATGAGGTTCACCGCGCAGATGAACGCGAGGCCGATGCCGGCCTTGGACAGCAGCGGCAGGCTGTCGCGGGCGTTGTACCAGACCAGCACGCCGGCGGAAAACAAGGTCACCCGCATCAGCAGCGGACCGGCCTGCAGCCACATGCGTTCACGCCGCGAAAGCTGCTTGGTGTGGCCGATGGGCGCCATGAAACGCGGGAAGAAGCCGAAGCGCAGCCCGATGCCCAGGTGGCCCACGCTGGCGCGGTACTTCTGCGCCACCAGCGCCTGCGTCAGCGTCACGCTGAGATTGATGGTGAGCAGCGAGAACAGCGCGTGCTGCGCCAGCACGGTGGCTTCGCGCAGCGACTGCAGATCTTCCCAGACCAGGCCCGAGTGGCGGATCAGCAGCATGATCGCCGCCAGCGCCACCAGCGGCAGCAGGTAGACGCCGTACTTCAGCGGCTCCACCAGCGGCAGCAGCACCGCCACCACCGGCCGCAGCGGGAAAAACTTCAGCAGCAGCTTGGAATTGCGCGGGTCCAGGCCGTCGGCTTCGGCCACGCCGGCGGGTTGGTCGGCGTCGTCGGCCGGCGGCCCTTCGGACTTCGGTGGGGCGGGTTTCGCGCCTGCGGTCGGCGCCGGCGCGGCCGCCGTGCCGGCAGCGCCCTGCGCAGCCAGCTTGGCCGCCAGTTCCTCGAACGACTTGGGCTTGATCAGCCCCTGCTCCAGCGCATAGCCGGTGCGCGTGAAGGGCTTCAGCAGCGGGTGCTTGGCGCTTTCCTCGTCGAGCAGCTTCTTGTCGGCCAGTTCGGCGAAGAAGCCCATCACCTCGCGTTCGGTGATCTCGCGCCCGAAACGGTCGGAGAACACCGAGAGCAGCTTCTCGGCCGTCTCGCAGCCGGGCAGCACCTCCAGCACGAAGAACTGCCACTGCTCCAGGTCGTAGGTGCGGTCGGCCAGCTTGTCGCGCAGCACGTAGCTGGTCTGGTCGCCGCGGACGATGCGGAAGGCCTGCAGCCTGCGCGGCAGGTAGGCCGGCAGCGCGACCAGCTTGGTGGGTTCGCTCATCGTCTGTCTTCGAAGGTGGCGGGACGGTCGGGCTTGAGTTCGGCGAGCGACCAGCCGCCGCCCATCGCCTTGTACACGGACACCAGCGCGGCCAGCTGCTCGCGCCGCACCTGGTTCACCTGCTG
Organism: Rubrivivax sp.; assembly: GCA_044224175.1. Lineage (GTDB taxonomy): Bacteria > Pseudomonadota > Gammaproteobacteria > Burkholderiales > Burkholderiaceae_C > Rubrivivax. The sequence goes on from JBGAKY010000064.1 coordinate 16,586, forward strand.
CTGCGCGGCATTGAGCTGGCGTTCGGCCTCCAGCACCTCGAAGTAGGCGCTGCCGCCGCCTTCGTAGAGCCGCTGCGCGACACGCCGCTGTTCGCGCAGCGTGGCCAGCCGGCGTTCCTGCAAGGCGATGCGCTGGCCGCTCTTGGCCAGGCCGGTGAGCGCGTCTTCCACCTCGCGCAGAGCCACCTGCACCAAGTTGAGGAACACGATCTCGGCCTGTGCGCGCACGGCCTCGGCCTCGCGCACCTGGCCCGAGATGCGGCCGCTCGTGAACAGCGGCCCCAGCAGCGCGGCGCCGAAGCTGCCGAAGTTGGACGTGAGCTGCAGCAGTTTGGAAAGGTCGTTGCTGGCGAAGCCTGACGAACTGGTGAGGCTGATCGTGGGCAGGTACTCCGACTTGGCGACGCCGATCTTCGCGTTCGCCGCCACCAGATCCTGCTCGGCCTTGCGCACGTCGGGGCGCTGCGCCAGCAGGCCGGCGGGCAGGCCGCCGGGCACCGCCGGCAGCTTCAGTTCGTCAAAGCGGCGGCCGCGCGCCACCGGCCCCGGCGGCTTGCCGATGAGCGCGTTGATCGCGTTCTCCTGCGCCGCGATCTCGGCTTCGCGCGCCGGCAGGTCGGCCACCAGGGCTTCCAGCTCGGCCTGCGCGCGCAGCACCGGCAGTTCGCTCGCGCCGCCGCCCTTGAACTTGCGCTCGGCCAGCGCGACCTGTTCCTTCTGCGTCTCGATCGCAGCCTTCTGCAGTTCCACCAGCCGGTCCAGCGCCAACAGGCGCAGGTAGCCGTTGGCGACTTCGGAGATCAGCGACTGCATCAGCGCGCGCCGGTCCTCCTCGCTCGCCAGCAGCTGGGCGTAGGCGGCTTCGTTGGCGCGGCTCACCTTGCCCCACAGGTCCAGTTCCCAGCTTGCAGCCAGGCTGATGGCGTAGTCGTTGTCGACCGGACGCGTGCCCGGGGCCAGCGGCACCTGGCGGTTTTCCGACAGCGTGTTGCGCAGGCGCGAGCCGCCGTAGCCCACCTGCGGCCCGGCCGCCGACTGCGAGACCTGCAGGAAGGCGTCGTGCTGCTGAACCCGATAGGCCGCGATCTTCAGGTCGGGGTTGCTGACCACCGCGGCGGCCACCAGTTCGTCGAGCCTGGGGTCACCGAACGAGGACCACCACGCGGTGTCCAGCAGCTCGACGCCCACCGGCGCCGGCGCGGCCGGCGCGGCGCTGAAGGCGGGCGGCAGCTCCACCGCCGGGCGCTGGTAGTCGGGGCCGCTGGCGCAGCCGGCCAGCCAGGCGGCCAGAGCGGTGATGGCGACGCGCGTCTTCATGCTCAGTCGCGCGGCGAACGTTCAAGGATCTCGAGCGCCAGTGCCTCGATCTCGCGCACGCGCAGCAGGCGCGTCTGAAGCTCCAGCACCATGGCCTCGAACCACTTGATCTGGTATTCCAGCTGGCGCCGTTCCTCGATGATGTCCTCGATTGGCGCGTTGGCAGGCGCCTGCCCGTTCTCGTCGAACAGGATCTTGATCGCCTCGGCCACCTGGCGGTTGCCGTTGATGTACTGGACCTGCTTCTCGACGAACTTCTTCGCCTTGCGCGCCTTGAACTCGCGCAGCAGCGCGTCGCGCAGCCCGCGCTGCACCGGCGTCAGGCGCGACAGGTCGGGGTGCGTGGTCACGGGGTGGCCGTCGATCGGCCCCAGCTTCTTGCGGGCCTCGGTGCGGGAATCGTCGCGCTTGCCCATGCTCAGTAGCCCAGCTCGCGGGCCAGCGCCTTGACCTCGGGCTTGAGGCCCTGGCCGTCCTCGCGCCACGGCACCGGCTTGTCCAGCGGCGGCACCTTCACCACGTGCGGCCTGAAGCTGGGGCCGGAGAGGAAGTTGGGGTCGTTGCCGAACATCGCGTCCAGCGGCCCGAAGCAGGCGAAGGGCGAGCGCTCGGGATGCATCATGTCGTCGATGGCCAGCGCATCGTCGCGGATGCCCAGCCAGCGGCAGATGGCGCCCAGCCACTTCGGCGGGTCGCCCATCACGTCCTCGCCGCGGATGCGCAGCTGCTGCGCCGCCGGCACGTGGTCGAGGAAGTTCATGATGTTGATGTTGAGGTCGTACCAGGCGAACTGCGGCTCGACGATGGCGCGGTCCTCCAGGAAGTCGATCGAGTTGACGAACAGCGCGAAGGTGCCGTCGTACAGGCTCATCACCGACTTGCACTGGCCCACCGGGTGGCGCGTCAGGTGGATGAAACGTGCCTCGGGAAAGGTCTCGTACAGCCGCCACAGGCGCTGGATGTCCACCGTGTAGGCCGGGCTCTTCTCGACCGCGATCAGCGGGTCGATCTTGTCGACCAGCTCCCGGTAGACCTCGCCGGTGCTGCGGTGCTGGCGCGCGGCGCACCAGTGGGTGGCCATGCGCACGCTGTCCATGGTCTGCTCGCCGGCGTAGATCTCGGCCACCGCGCGCAGCAGGCCATGGCGGGTCTTGGCCTCGCTGCCCATCTCGTCGCTGGTGCGCACCCACAGGTCGACCAGCGTCTCCACGTTGAACAGGCACAGCTCCGGCAACCCGAAGCATTGCGGGTGCTGGCCGAGCATGGCGTTCATCAGCGAGGTGTAGGACCTCGGCGGCGCCAGCAGGAACAGCGGTGCGGCCATGCGCAGGCCTAAGCCAGCCGCCCTTCGACGAAGGGCACCTCGAAGACCTTCTCGTGCATGATCGGACCGTGGCCGAAGTAGCCGTCTTCGCCGAACAGCTCGCCGTGGTCGGCGGTGACGATGAAGTGGGTGTTCGGCGGCGTCATCGCCATCAGGCGGCCGATCTGGCCGTCGATGTATTCCACGCACTTCACCTGCTGCTGGCGCAGCATCTCCATCTGGCCGGGTGCGAAGCCCTGCAGGCCGGTGGTCGCCTTCGCGGTGTCGTCCATGCCCTTGAGCGCGCCGTGCACGCCGCTGATGTGCGGCAGGTTCTCGCCCGAGAGCATGTACGGGTAGTGGGTCTCGCCGAGGTTGAGGAAGTAGTAGTGCGGCTCGTCCTCGGGGAACTCCATCTCGTCGATCATGCCCTTGAAGTTGTTGTGGTTGGCCATGAGCTTGTAGTCGTCGAAGTCGCGGCTGATGAGCGTGCTCTTGTTGAGCACCGGCATCGAGACGCGCGCCACCGTCCGGTAGCCCATCTTCTTCAGCAGCTTGGGCAGCGAGAGGTCGGGCAGGAACTCCTTGAAGGCGATGCCGGCGTCGCCGGTGCGGTCGCGCCACTGGGTGTATTCATCCTTGTAGACCTCGGAGGCGAAGACCTCTTTCGGGCTGGCGTGCGGCATCATGCCCATCGCGAAGGTGTGGTGCGAAGGCGCCGTCCAGGAGGCGTACGAATAGCGCTTCTGCGCTTCGCCCAGCCGGTCGATGTGAGGGGTCTTCGCGGCGGTGAAGCTGTCGTAGCGGCAGCTGTCCATCACGATGAAGACGATGTGGTTCAGTGTCATGGGCCGATCCTTCGGGGGACTCAGGGCGCGCCGATCTGTAGCAGGCCGCTCGCGTTCGCCTCCTCCGGCCCGCTCTTCGTCGCGCCGACCACCACCACCAGCGGATAACTCTGCATCACCCAGATCGGCGCGCCCTGCAGCGTGGGCAGCGGCGCGCCGGCCAGCATGGCCACCGGCGAGAGCGCGTCGGTGATGTCCAGGCGGAACAGGCCGGAGACATCGGCGATCGAAGTGCCGTCGGCGCTGTAGGTGCTGCGCGTCAGGTCGATCTGCAGCCAGTCGTTGGTGGCGTCGGCGTAGACGCCGGGGCCGAAGACCGTGCTGTCGACGAGGCCGGCACTTTCCGCCAGGCCGATGGTGAACTGGCGGGAACCGTCGCCGGCCCAGCCGTTGCCGGTGGCCAGCACCACGTCGGCGGCGCCGGTGCGACCGACGCGGAAGGTGAAGGCGGTGGCGCCGCTGCCGTCGGCGGCGCTGAAGACGTTGCCGCTGATCGACAGCACGTAGCTCCTGAGCGAACCCACGCTGCAGGTCTGCGCCTGCACCACCTCGAAGTCATCCAGGCACACCTGCAGCGTGTTGCCGCTGACGCGCGCGGTGCCGGCGTGCGTCGTGGCCGCCGAACCGTCGGCCGGCGAGTTGCGCAGCATCAGGTTGAAGGCGCCGCCCAGCGACGACACGCTGGTCAAGAAGCTGCGCGCCGCCACGTAGGGCAGCACGCCGGTGGCGAAGGAGTGGGCACCGATCACCATGTCCTGCGCGCTGCGCAGGCGCTGGTTGCCGGCCACCACGTAGTTGCCGTTGCCGTCGGCCGTGAAGCTGCGGGTGTCGGTGGCGCCGTTGCCGGCCATGGTGTAGGTGCCGGCGTCGAAGTCGATCGTCAGCTGGTAGGCGCGGCCGTCGGCCGCGTAGACCTCGTAGGCGCCGTTGCGCGCGTCGACCGCCGAGGTGGTGAAGGGGGCGCTGTTGTTGGTGAGGTCGGTGTCGCCGTCGCCGCTGACGCTGGCGTTGCTGACGAGCTTGCCGCGCGCGTCCGCCGGCACCGCCACCGTGAAGGTGAAGAGCAGCGAACGCCCGGTGCCCAGCGTGCCGGCGTCGATGCTCATCACCGGGGCCGCCGCGGGCAGCGTCGGGCAGGCAGCGCCACCGGAGGCGGTGCACGACACCGTGACCTCGCCGGGGGCAAAGGGCGCCGTCACGCCCCAGTCGAGTTTCACGTTCGCCGCCACCGTGCTGCCGGTGGGGTTGGACACCTGCACGCGGAAGCTGGCGCTGGACCCCGCAGCCACCGTGGCGGCACCGTCCTGAGCCACGCCCAGGGTGTTGCTGCCGCCCGCCACGCTGACGGTGGCGGTGGCGCTGTTGTTCAGGCGCCCGGTGTCGTCGACGGCCGTCGCGGTGAGCGTGTTGCTCACCGTGCCAGCGCTGATGGCGTTGACGATGGCGCTGACGCGGAACACCAGGCGCCCGCCCACCGGCAGCGAATTCACCGTCATCGACGTGCCCAGCGGCGACGGGCAGGCCGCACCCCCGCTCGCTTCGCAGCCGATGTCCGACAGCACCAGGAAGGCACCCAGCGTGTCGACCAGGCGCACGTCCGTCGCCGTGTTGCTGCCGGCGTTTTCCACCGTCATCGTGAAGGTCACGGTGGCGCCCGGGCTCACTGGAGTGGTAGGGCCGCTGGCCCCGACGACGACGTCGTTGCCCGAAGCCTCGCGCGAACCGCCACACCCGGCGGCCAGGGCCGCCATGCACATCAGGGCGCAGGCGGCGCGCCACAGGCGCCGCCACGCGGAACCGTTGCTTCGATGCATGCCTGTCTGATGCTGCGCGCGTGTCACCGGACGATCTTATCGGGCGCCTGCGCGCGCCCACCCCCAAGAAGACACGATTCCGGCCAGCAAGAAGGGGGCCATCCCCCTACACCGGGGGCGGATACGCCAGGCTCAGCCCGCGGCTTCGGCCACGAAGTGCGGGTTGTCGAATCCGGGCTTGCCGTAACCCAGCGGTGCACCCGACAGCGTGTGCACGCGCCCGCCGGCCGCCGCCAGCACGGCATGGCCGGCAGCGATGTCCCATTCCATGGTGCGGCCCAGGCGCGGGTAGAGATCGGCTTCACCGGCGGCCACCAGGCACAGCTTGAGCGAGGAACCGGCGTTCGCCAGCGCCGCCACCCGGCGCCCGGCGAGGAAGGCGTCCAGCGCCGCGGCATCGCCGTGCGAACGGCTGGCCACCACGGTCAGGCCTTCGACGGGCACCGCGCGGCAGCCGATGGCACGCCGACTGCCGCCCTCTTCCAGCCAGGCGCCCTGCCCGACCACGCCGGCGAAGAGCCGACCCAGCGCCGGCGCCAGCACCACGCCCAGCACGGGCCGGCCCTGGTGCACGAGCGCGATGTTGACCGTGAACTCGCCGTTGCGGGAGATGAATTCCTTGGTGCCGTCCAGCGGGTCGACGAGCCAGAACCACTCGCCCACCTGCGGGATGCGGCCGGCGGCCACCGCTTCTTCGGCCACCACCGGCACACCTGGCGCCAGCGCCTCGAGCGCGGGCACGATGGCGGCTTCGGCCCGCTCGTCGGCCTCGGTCACCGGCGAGGCGTCGCTCTTGCCGCGCACGGCGAAGTCGGTGCGGTAGATCTCCATGATCACGTCGCCGGCGCGGCGCGCGATCGTGGCCACGGCGTCGAGCAGGCCCGGTTCGTGCAAGCGTTGCGGATTCATGGCGGCACTCTAACCTGCACCCGCCGTGGTGCCGGGAGCCTTGGGCGACAATCGCGCCCCGGTACCGGGCATTGTTGCACCGCAGCAACCGGGTTCCAGGCCCCGCTCCAACATGACGCAAGCCCTTCAACTGACCCACCTCCAGCGCCTGGAGGCCGAGAGCATCCACATCCTGCGCGAGGTGGTGGCCGAAGCCGACCGGCCCGTGATGCTCTACAGCATCGGCAAGGACAGCGCCGTCATGCTGCACCTGGCGCGCAAGGCCTTCCATCCCGCGCCGCCGCCGTTCCCGCTGCTGCACGTGGACACGACCTGGAAGTTCCGCGACATGTACGCGCTGCGCGACCGCATGGCCCAGGAGCTGGGCATGGACCTGCTCGTCTACCAGAACCCCGAGGCGGCCGAGCGCGGCATCAACCCCTTCGACCACGGCAGCCAGATCCACACCGACATGTGGAAGACCCAGGGGCTCAAGCAGGCGCTGGACAAGTACGGTTTCGACGCCGCGTTCGGCGGCGCGCGCCGCGACGAGGAGAAGAGCCGCGCCAAGGAACGCATCTTCAGCTTCCGCACCGCGCAGCACCGTTGGGACCCGAAGAACCAGCGCCCCGAGCTCTGGCGCCTGTACAACGGCCGCAAGCACAAGGGCGAGTCGATCCGCGTGTTCCCGATCTCCAACTGGACCGAGCTGGACATCTGGCAGTACATCTACCTGGAGAACATCCCCATCGTGCCGCTGTACTTCGCGAAGGAGCGGCCGGTGGTCGACCGCGACGGCACGCTGATCATGGTGGACGACCACCGCATGCGCCTGAAGCCCGGCGAGCAGCCGATGGTGAAGAAGGTTCGCTTCCGCACCCTGGGCTGCTACCCGCTGTCGGGCGCCATCGAGTCGGAAGCCGAGACCCTGGTCGACGTGATCCAGGAGATGCTGCTCACGCGCACCAGCGAACGCCAGGGCCGCATGATCGACCACGACGCCGCCGCGTCGATGGAGAAGAAGAAGCAGGAAGGGTACTTCTGAGATGGCGCACGTTTCCGACCTCATCGCCAGCGACATCCAGCAGTACCTGGCCCAGCACGAGAAGAAGAGCCTGCTGCGCTTCATCACCTGCGGCAGCGTCGACGACGGCAAGAGCACGGTCATCGGCCGCCTGCTCTACGAATCGAAGATGCTGTTCGAAGACCAGCTCGCCGCCATCGAGGCCGACAGCAAGAAGTGGGGCACCCAGGGCGGCGACATCGACTTCGCGCTGCTCGTCGACGGCCTGGCCGCCGAACGCGAGCAGGGCATCACCATCGACGTCGCCTACCGCTTCTTCAGCACCGACCGGCGCAAGTTCATCGTCGCCGACACGCCGGGCCACGAGCAGTACACGCGCAACATGGTCACCGGCGCCTCCACCGCCGACGTGGCCGTGATCCTGATCGACGCCCGCAAGGGCGTGCTCACGCAGACGCGCCGCCACAGCTTCCTGGTCAGCCTGATCGGCATCCGCAAGGTGGTGCTGGCCATCAACAAGATGGACCTGGTGGAGTTCTCGCAGCAGGTCTACAACCGCATCGACGAGGAATACCGTGCCTTCGCCGGCCAGATTGGCATCGAGGACATCACGACCATCCCGCTGTCGGCGCTGAAGGGCGACAACATGACCACGCCGAGCGCCAGCACGCCGTGGTACCACGGGCCCACGCTGATGGGCTTCCTGGAGACCTGCGAGGTCGACGAGACACGCCTGCAGGGCCTGCCCTTCCGTCTGCCGGTGCAGTGGGTGAACCGGCCGAACCTGGATTTCCGCGGCTTCGCCGGGATGGTGGCCGGCGGCAGCATCAAGCCCGGCGACCGCGTGCGCGTGCAGCCTTCAGGTCGCGAGAGCACCGTCAGGCGCATCGTCGCCTATGGCGGCGACTTGGCCGTGGCGGTGGCCGGCCAGAGCGTGACCCTCACGCTGGCCGACGAGGTGGACATCTCTCGCGGCGACGTCATCAGCCGCGCCGACGCCCCGGCCGAGGTGGCCGACCAGTTCGAATGCAGCATCGTCTGGATGGCCGACGAACCCATGCTGCCCGGCCGCCCCTACCTGCTGAAGATCGGCACGCGCACCGTCACTGCCAGCATCACCGAGCCGAAGTACAAGGTGAACGTCAACACGATGGAGCACCTGGCGGCCAAGCAGCTGGAGCTGAACGAGATCGGCGTCTGCAACATCGCGCTCGACCGCGCGGTGGCCTTCGACGCCTACAAGGACAACCGCGAGACCGGCGGCTTCATCCTCATCGACCGCCTGAACAACAACACGGTCGGCGCCGGCATGCTGCACTTCGCGCTGCGCCGGTCGCACAACATCCACCTGCAGCACGTCGACATCGACAAGGCCGCGCGTTCGCTCATCAAGGGCCAGAAGCCGGCGGTGCTGTGGTTCACCGGCCTTTCGGGCGCCGGCAAGTCGACGATCGCCAACCTGGTGGAAAAGCGCCTGCACGCGCTGGGCCGCCACAGCTACCTGCTGGACGGCGACAACGTGCGCCACGGCCTCAACAAGGACCTGGGCTTCACCGACGCCGACCGGGTGGAGAACGTGCGCCGCGTCGGCGAGGTGGCGCGCCTGATGGTGGACGCCGGCCTCATCGTGCTGACGGCCTTCATCTCGCCGTTCCGTGCCGAACGGCGGCTGGCGCGCAGCATGGTTGAGGAAGGCGAGTTCATCGAAGTGCACGTCGACACCCCGCTCGACGTGGCCGAGAGCCGCGACGTGAAAGGCCTGTACAAGAAGGCGCGCCGCGGCGAACTGCGCAACTTCACCGGCATCGACAGCCCCTACGAGGCGCCGGAGAACCCCGAACTGCGCATCGACACCACCGAGGTCACGGCCGAGCGCGCCGCCGACCGCGTCGTCGAGACGCTTCGCCAGCGCGGCTTCATCGCTTAGACCGGCCTTAAGGCTGCGCTAACCCGCGCAGCCCAGCATGGGCGCCATGAAAGGAGTGCCCATGCGAACCCTGATCCTCGCCGCCGCCTTCGTGGCCGCCGCCGGCCCGGCGGCCGCCGACGTGGCCGCCGGCCGCCAGTTCTTCACCACCACGCACGGCCGCGAGTGGTCGTGCTCGAGCTGCCACACCGAGAAGCCCACGGTGGCCGGCCGCCACGCCAACACCGGCAAGACCATCTCGCCGCTGGCGCCGGCCGCCAACCCGGCGCGCTTCACCGACGCGGCGAAGACCGAGAAGTGGTTCCGCCGCAACTGCAACGACGTGCTCGGCCGCGAATGCACGGCCGGCGAGAAGGCCGACGTGCGCGAATGGCTCGCGTCGCTGAAGCCATGAAGCGCGCCACCCTGTTCCTGCTGGCGGCGATCGCCGCCGGCGCCGCCAGCGCCGGCGAACATGGCAGCCGCCTGCCCGCCAACGCCACCTACCGCGACGAGTGCGGCACCTGCCACGTGCCCTACCCGCCGCGCCTGCTGCCCGCCGAAAGCTGGCAGCGCCTGTTGGCCGACCTGCCGCACCACTTCGGCAGCGACGCCACGCTGGAGCCGCCGGTACGCCAGGCGCTCGCCACCTGGCTCGAAGGCAACGCCGGCCGCAGGCGCGCCGAAGCGCCGCCGCAGGACCGCATCACGAAGAGCGCCTGGTTCGTGCGCGAGCACCGCGAAGTGCCGGCCGACGGCTGGCGCCGCGCGTCGGTGAAGAGCGCGGCCAACTGCAGCGCCTGCCACGCCGGCGCCGCCGAAGGCGACTACAGCGAACACGGCGTGCGCATCCCGCGCTGAAGGAGAACCCGATCATGACGACCACTGCCACCCCGAAGCCCGCCACCCGCGTGTGGGACCTGCCCACGCGCGTTTTCCACGGCCTGCTGATCGCCAGCTTCGCCGGCGCCTGGATCACCGCCGAGAGCGAACGTTGGCGCCTGGTGCACGTGACGCTGGGCCTCACGATGGCCGGGCTGGTGCTGTGGCGGCTGCTGTGGGGCTTCGTCGGCACCCGCCACGCCCGTTTCGCCGACTTCGTGCGCGGGCCCGGCGCCGTGCTGCGCTACCTGAAGTCGCTCACCGGCGGCCACCCCGAGCACCATGCCGGCCACAACCCGGCCGGCGGCTGGGCCATCCTGGGCCTGCTGGGCTTGACCGCGGTCACGACCGCGCTCGGCTGGGCCGCCTACAGTGAATGGGGTGGCGACTGGCTTGGCGAAGGCCATGAGCTGGCGGCCAACCTGATGATGGCGCTGGTCGGCGTGCACGTGGCCGGCGTGCTGGTCAGCAGCTGGCTGCACCGCGAGAATCTGGTGCGCGCCATGGTCACCGGCCGCAAGGCGGTGGCCGAAGCCGACGTGAAACCGCGTCACGTGATGGGCGTGGCGCTGCTGGTGGCCGTGCTGGGCTTCTGGGCGCTGCAGTGGCAGCAGGCGCCGGTCGGCGCGCAGCAGGCGGCGGCGGGCCAGAACCAGCGCCACGACGGCCACGAAGATCACGACAAGGACGACTGACCTGCCATGCGCATCCTGCTCGCCGAAGACGACCTGCTGCTGGGCGACGCCCTGAAGGCGGGCCTGCGCGAGCATGGCTGCCAGGTCGACTGGGTGCGCGACGGCGAGGCCGCCGACCGCGAACTGCGCAGCGGTGTCTACGCCGCCGCCGTGCTGGACCTGGGCCTGCCGCGGCGCGACGGCCTGGACGTGCTGGCGCGCGCCCGCGCTGCCAAGCTGACCACACCCATCCTGGTGCTCACGGCGCGCGACGCGCTGGCCGACCGCATCGAAGGCCTGGACCGCGGCGCCGACGACTACGTGATCAAGCCGGTGGACATCAGCGAACTCGCGGCCCGCCTGCGCGCGCTGGTGCGTCGCTCGGCCGGCCAGCCGCAGGACCGCCTGCTGCACGGCGAGGTCAGCCTGGACCCGGCGGCGCGCCGTGTGCAGCTTCGCGGCGAGCTGGTGAGCCTGGCGCCGCGCGAGTTCGACCTGCTGCACGTGCTCATGCTGGCCGGCGGCCGCGTGCTCACGCGCGACCAGATCGAGCAGCAGCTCTACGGCTGGGGGCAGGAAGTCGACAGCAACAGCATCGAGGTCCACGTGCACCACCTTCGTCGCAAGCTGGGACCGCAGTTCATCCAGACCGTGCGCGGCGTCGGCTACGCGCTGGGCCCGGCCGACGCATGCTGAAATCGCTGCAGGCGCGGCTGCTGGCGCTGGTGCTGGGCCTGGTGCTGGCGCTGTGGGCGGCGGCCTCGGCCTACAGCTGGGCCGAGGCGCGCCACGAGCTCGACGAACTGCTCGACGGCCACCTGGCGCAGGCCGCCGCGCTGCTGATCGCCCAGCAGGCGCACGCCGACGACGGTGAAGACGACCTGGCCGACGACGCGCCGCCCCTGCACCGCTACGCCCCGCGCGTGGCCTTCCAGGTCTGGCACGAAGGCCGGCTCACGCTGCGTTCGGCCAACGCGCCGGCCACGCCGATGGGGCCGCAGGCCGAAGGCTTTGCCACCGTCGGCCCCGACCCCGAGACCTGGCGCGTGTTCGCGGCGCGGGGCGCCGAACACGACATCCGCGTCTACGTGGGCGAACGCATCGGCGCGCGCGCCTCCATCCTGGCCGCGGTGATGCGTGGCGCCTACATGCCGATGGCGGTGGCGCTGCCGCTGCTGGCGCTGCTGGTCTTCGTCGCCGTGCGCGGCGGCCTGGCGCCGCTGCGCCGGCTGGCCGCCCAGCTGGCCACGCGCGCCCCGGAAGCCACCGGACCGGTCGACCTGCCCGACCCGCCCACCGAACTGCGTGCCGTGGCCAGCGCGCTGGACGGCCTGTTCGCCCGCATCGGCCGCCTGCTCGAACGCGAACGCCGCTTCACGGCCGACGCCGCGCACGAGCTGCGCACGCCGATCGCCGGCATCGCCGCCCAGGCCGAGGTGGCACTCACCACGCAGGACGAAGCCTCGCGCCGCCATGCGCTGCAGGCCACGCGCCAGGGCTGCGACCGGGCGAGCCGCCTCGTCGAGCAGATGCTCATGCTGGCGCGGCTGGAAAGCACCGCCGTCGCGCCCGCCGCGCCGGTGGAACTGGGCGCGCTGGCGCGACGCGTCATCGCCGACCTGGTGCCGCTGGCCAACCAGCGCCACGCGCAACTGGAACTGGACGCCCCGGCCTCGCTGCCGGCCGCAGTGGACGAAGGCCTGTTCGGCCTGCTGCTTCGCAACCTGGTCGACAACGCGCTGCGCCACGGGCCCGAAGGCACGCAGGTGGTGGTGCGCCTGGCGGAAGGCGCGGCAGGCTGGTCGTGTGAAGTGGAAGACAGCGGGCCCGGCCTGGACGAAGCCTCGCGCTCGCGCCTGGGCGAGCGCTTCTTCCGCCCCACCGGCAGCGAAGGGCGCGGCAGCGGGCTGGGCTGGTCCATCGTGCGCCGGATCGCCGAAGTGCAGCGCCTGCAGATCGAGCTGCTGCCGCCGGGTGCGCTGGGCGGCCTGCGCGTGCGCGTGGCGCCGGCCTGAACGCGGGGAACCCTGATGCGTGCGATGGTGCTGCGCGAACCCCACCGGCCGCTGGTGCTGGAAGAACGGACCACGCCCGCACCGCCACCGGGTGAGGTGCTCGTGCGCGTGCTGGCCTGCGCCGTCTGCCGCACCGACCTGCACGTGGTCGACGGCGAACTGCCGCAGGCGCGCTACCCGGTGGTGCCCGGCCACGAGGTGGTCGGTGTCGTCGAAGCGCTGGGCGAAGGCGTGCAGGGCCTGGTGCCCGGCCAGCGCGTGGGCGTGCCCTGGCTGGGCCACACCTGCGGCCACTGCCGCTTCTGCGGCAGCGGGCACGAGAACCTGTGCGACACGCCGCGCTTCACCGGCTGCTCGCGCGATGGTGGATTCGCCAGCCACCTGCTGGCCGAAGCGGCCTTCTGCCTGCCGCTGCCCGAAGCCGACCCCGTGAAGCAGGCACCGCTGCTGTGCGCGGGCCTCATCGGCTGGCGCACGCTGCGCCTGGCGGGCGACGACGCCCGCGTGGTCGGCCTCTACGGCTTCGGCGCCGCGGCACACCTGATCGCCCAGGTGGCGCGCCACGAAGGGCGCGAGGTCTGCGCCTTCACGCGCCGGGGCGACAGCGCGAGCCAGGACTTCGCGCGCGCGCTCGGCTGCTTCTGGGCCGGCGGCGCCGACGAGGCACCACCGCGCGAACTGGACGCGGCGCTCATCTTCGCCCCCGCGGGAGAACTGGTGCCGGCCGCGCTGGCCGCCGTGCGCAAGGGCGGCCGCGTGGTCTGCGGCGGCATCCACATGAGCGACATCCCTTCATTCGCCTACCGCCTGCTGTGGCAGGAGAGGCAGCTGCTTTCGGTGGCCAACCTCACGCGCGCCGACGGTCTGGACTTCCTGCGCGCGACCGCCGGCATGACCCTGCACGTGCAGACCACGATCTACGCGCTGGACCACGCGAACCAGGCGCTCGCCGACCTGCGCGCAGGCCGCCTGCAGGGGGCGGCGGTGCTGGTGCCCTAGGATCTGCCCGGCCGCGCGCACCGGCCACGTTGACGGCCGGCGTCGAAAGGCACAGCATGACTTGCTTTGGGCCCTGCGGCGCCAGGGCACCCGCCCATGAAGCCTGGCCCTGCCTGCGCGCTCGCCCTGGCCGCCCTGCTGGCCGTGCCTGCTGCGGCAGCCCAGGCGCCGCAGGCCGAAGCGGAAGCTGCACCCCGGCGCCCGAGAGTGGCGCTGGTGCTTTCGGGCGGTGGCGCACGCGGCTTCGCTCATGTCGGCGTGCTGCGCGTGCTGCGCGAGTTCCAGGTGCCCATCGACATGGTGGTGGGCACCAGCATGGGCAGCGTCGTCGGCGGTGCCTTCGCGGCCGGCAATTCGGTCGAGGCGCTCGAAGAGGTGGTGCGCAGCACCGACTGGCAGGCGGTGATCGCCGACCGCCCGGCGCGCGACCAGCTCGCCTTCAGGCGGCGTGAAGACGACCTGCTGCTGCCTTCACGCATCGAGTTCGGCGTCGGCGCCGCCGGCGTCGTGCTGCCGCCGGCGGCGGCGGGCAACGCCGCGCTCGAATTCGCGCTGGCACGCCTGATGCCCGGCGACACGCGCGACCGGCCGGTGGACCGGCTGGCGCTGCCTTCCCGATCGGTGGCCTCGGACCTGGTCACCGGCGAGCTGGTCGAACTGGCACGCACGCCGCTCTTCCTGACCATGCGCGCGTCGCTCTCGGTGCCGGGCGTCTTCGCGCCGATACGGGTCGACCGCCGGCTGCTGGTCGACGGCGGGCTGGTGCGCAACCTGCCGATCGACCTGGCGCGCGCGATGGGCGCCGAGGTCGTGATCGCGGTCAACGTGGGCACCCCGCTGGCGCCGGAAAGCGAGCTCGGCAACGCCGTCGGCGTGGCGCAGCAGATGCTGCGCATCCTGACAGAGCAGAACGTGCAGCGTTCGATCGCCGAGCTGGGGCCGGACGACGTGCTCATCGCCCCCGACCTCGCGGGCGTGGACTTCATGGACTTCCGGGCCAGCGAACGCGCGATGGCGCAGGGCGCGCTGGCAGCGCGCCAGGTCGCGGCGCGTCTGCACGCGCTGGCGGTGCCGGCGGCCGCCTACGCGGTGCACGAACAGGCACGGCTGGCCGGACCCGCCACCGCCGACACGCCGGTGCGGCTCTCACAGGTGAACGTGCAGGGCACGACGCGCATCGCCTCCGAGGTGCTGCGCGCCCAGTCAGGCCTGGCGGCCGGGGCCACCGCGTCGCGCGCGCAGCTGGCCGACGCCGCGCGCCGCCTGTACGGCCGCGCCGACCTGGAACGGGTCGAGATCGGGGCCGTCGACGAAGATGACGGGCGCGCCGTCACGATCCAGGCCACCGAAGCCGCCTGGGCTCGCAGTCGGGTGCGACTGGGCCTGGAGCTGGCGACCGACTTCGGCGACGGCAGCGCCTTCAACCTGGGGCTGCTGCACGTGCTGTCGTCGCTCAACGACTGGGGGGCCGAGCTGCGGACGCTCGCCCGCGTGGGCACCCGTCGCCAGCTGGGCACCCAGTGGTGGCAATCGCTCGGCCCCGGCGCGCCGTGGTACCTGTCGCTCTCGGCGCAGCACGGCGGCGGCGCCGACGACATGTTCGAAGAAGGCCGCCGCACGATGCGCCTGGGCGTGCGCACCTGGAGTGCCGGCCTGACCCTCGGCCGCCAGCTGGGCGACTGGGGCGACCTGCATGCTGGCATCGGGCGCGGCCGTGCCGACCTTCGCGTGCTGGTGCCCGACGACGGCAGCCACGCGCCAGTGCGCCGCTACGAGACCTCGCGATTCGTCGAGTTGCGCATCGACACGCTCGACTCGCTGGCCTTCCCGATGCGCGGCCAGCTGCTGGGACTGGACTGGGAGCGCTCGCAGTCGCCGACAGGAGACGAATTCACCCGCGCCGACGCCACCCTGCTGCTGGCCTTCGGCAGCGGCGACTGGGCCGGCCATGTGTTCTTCGAAGGCTCGCGCGCCGGGACTGGTCTGGCGCCCCTGAACCTGGGCGGCTTCCTGCGCCTGTCAGGGACTCCGGCGAACTCGGTCTCGGGGGAACGCGTGGTGCTCGGGCGCGTGGTGGTGGCGCGGCGCCTGGCCGCGATGCCGCTGGCGCTGGGTGGCCTGGTGCGCGGCGGCTTTTCGCTCGAAGCCGGCAACGGCCTGCAGGAAGGCGAGCCGTACGGCTGGTCGCGGCTGCGCATGGCGGGCAGCCTGTTTGTCTCTGTGGACACGCGGTTCGGGCCGCTCTTCCTGGCCGCCGGCGCGACGCGCCACACGGGCGGCACCCTGTACCTCTTCCTGGGCCCGATCTGGCAGTAGGCGCAGGCGCTGCCGACCGGGGTGCTACAGCTCGTAGGCCGCGCGGTACTCCGGCACCACGCAGTCCCAGCCGAAGCGTTCCTCGATCGCCAGCCGCAGCGCGTCGGCCGCCACCGGTTCGCCATGGGTCACGAACACGCGCCGTGGCGCGGCCGGCAGCTGCGCCAGCCAGTCCAGCAGCTGCTGGCGGTCGGCGTGGGCCGAAAGCAGGTCCAGGTTGGCCACCTCGGCGCGCACCGGCACGTAGTCGCCGAAGATCTTCACCGCCTTCGCGCCGCCCACCAGCGAAGCGCCGCGCGTGCCGGCGGCCTGGTAGCCGGCGAAGAGGATGGTGTTGCGTTCGTCGGGCGCGTAGGCCTTCAGGTGGTGCAGCACGCGCCCGCCGGTGGCCATGCCGCTGGCCGAGACGATGATCGACGGGTAGTTCAGCGCGTTCAGCGCCTTCGAGTCCTCGACCTTGTTGACGATGGTGACGGCACGCCCGAAGGCTTCGCACTCGGCGGCGTCGAGCCGGTGCTCGCCGGCATGTTCGCGGTACAGGCGCGAGGCGTCGGCCGCCATCGGGCTGTTCAGGAAGATGGGCATGTCGGGGATGCGGCGCGCCGCCTTCAGCCGGTGCAGCGCCAGCAGCACGGTCTGCGCACGGCCCACCGCGAAGGCCGGCATCACGACCACGCCGCCGCGCGCGGCGGTGCGGTTCACCACCGCCGCCAGTTCGGCCAGAACGTCGCCGTCGCGGTGCAGGCGGTCGCCGTAGGTGGACTCGACCACCACCACGTCGGCCGCCGGCGGCGGCGCGGGCGGGCGCATCAGCAGGTCGTCGCTGCGGCCCAGGTCGCCGGAGAACAGCAGGCGCTGGCCGCCCCAGCTGATGCGCGCGCTGCAGGCACCCAGGATGTGGCCGGCGGTCTGCAGCCGCCACTGCCAGCCCGCCCAGCGCTCGACCTCGGTGTCCAGCGGCAGCGGCCGGAAGCGCTTCAGGGCCTCGCGCGCTTCCTCTTCGGTGTACAGCGGCAGCGCGGGGTGGTGCTTGCTGCGGCCGTGCCGGTTCAGGAAGTCGGCTTCCTCCTCCTGCAGGCGGCCGGCGTCGGGCAGCAGCAGCTGCGCCAGTTCGCAGGTGGCCGTGCTCGCGAAGACCGGGCCGCGGAAGCCCATCTTCACCAGCCGCGGCACGTAGCCGCTGTGGTCCACGTGGGCGTGCGTCAGCAGCACGGCGTCGATCTTGTCCGGGGCGATGGGCAGGTCGTCCCAGTTGCGCAGTCGCAGCTGCTTCAGGCCCTGGAACAGCCCGCAGTCCACCAGCAACTGCTGGCCGGCGTGGTCCAGCAGGTACTTGGAGCCGGTGACGGTGCCGGTGGCGCCGACGAATTCGATGCGCATGCGCCATTCTGTGCCCGCGCGCACCTGGGGCCATGTCCCAAGGTCCGGCAGGGATTGACGGCTGTCAAGCGGTCGCGCCGCGGACGGGCATCATCATCGGCCGCGACCGAACGACTGCTGGAGCCCGCTTGACCATCCGCCATCTCGACCGCCTGCTCAGCCCCGCCTCGGTGGCGGTGTTCGGCGCTTCCGAACGGCACGCCAGCGTGGGCTCCACCTTGTGGCGCAACCTGCGCGCCGGCGGCTTCAAGGGCCCGCTGTACGCGGTCAACCCGAAGCACGACACGATCGACGGCGTGCGCGCCTACCGCAGCGCCGCCGAGCTGCCCGGCGTGCCCGACCTGGCCGTGATCTGCACGCCGCCGGCCAGCGTGCCCACGCTGGTGGCCGAACTGGGCGCCTTCGGCACCCGCGCTGCCATCGTGGTGACGGCCGGGCTCACGCCGGAGCAGAAGCAGGCCATGCTGGACGCCGCGCGGCCGCACGTGCTGCGCCTGCTGGGGCCCAACTGCATCGGCTCGATGAGCCCGCTCATCGGCCTGAACGCCACCTTCGCGCACACCGACGCCCTGCCCGGCCAGCTGGCCTTCGTCTCGCAGAGCGGCGCGCTGGTCACCGCGGTGCTGGACTGGGCGAAGAGCCGCGGCATCGGCTTTTCGCACCTGGTCTCGCTGGGCGAGCACGCCGACATCGACTTCGGCGACCTGCTGGACCACCTGGCCAACGACGCCGCCACGCGCGCCATCCTGCTCTACGTGGAGTCGGTGAGTGCGCCGCGCAAGTTCATGTCCGCCGCGCGCGCGGCGGCGCGCAACAAGCCGGTCATCGTGGTGAAGGCGGGCCGCGCCGGCAACGGCGTCAAGGCGGCGGCTTCGCACACCGGCGCGCTGGCGGGGTCCGACATCGTCTACGACGCCGCGATCCGGCGTGCCGGCATGCTGCGCGTGGACACGCTGCAGGAACTGTTCAGTGCCGCCGAGACGCTGGCACGCTTCGCCGGCAACCAGAGCGAGACGCTCACCGTGCTCACCAACGGCGGCGGCGCCGGCGTGATGGCGGCCGACGCCGCGGCCCGCGAACAGGTGGCGCTGGCCGAACCTTCGGCCGCCCTGCTGGCGCGGCTGGACCAGGCGCTGCCCTTCAACTGGTCGCGTGCCAACCCGATCGACATCATCGGCGACGCTCCGGCCGAACGCTACACCGCCACCCTCACGGCGCTGCTGGCCGACGAGGCGGCCGGTGCGGTGCTGTTCGTGCACGCACCCACCGCCATCGTGCGCAGCGACGACATCGCGCGCGCCTGCGTGCCGCTGCTGCGCGAGCACCCTTCGCGCGTGATGGGCTGCTGGCTGGGCGACGCCGCGGTGGCCGACGCGCGCCACCTGTTCGTGGCCGCCGGCGTGCCCGACTACGCCACGCCCGAGGAAGCCGTGCATGCCTTCGGCCTGCTGCAGACCTACCGCCGCAACCAGGCCCAGCTGCTGGAGACGCCCACCGCCAGCGAGAACCCGCCGCCCGACCTGGCGGCCGCGCGCAAGCCCTTCGAGGCCGCGCTGGCCGAAGGGCGCGAATGGCTGTCCGAAACCGAGGCGAAGGCGGTGCTGGCGGCCTACGGCATCCCGGTCGTGCCCACGGTGCTGGCCCCGCCCACGCCCGAAGGCGTGCTGGCGGCGGCCGCCGGGCTGCCGCGGCCGCTGGCGTTGAAGATCGT
>JBGAKY010000065.1:0-32858 GCA_044224175.1 Rubrivivax sp.
GGGCGGCGTGCTCTGGATGTAGGTCGGGCACTTGTGCGAGTGGTCGGCGTCGAAGATCTCGTCCTGCCAGCGCTTGACCTTGGCGTCGCCGTCCTTGAAGCGTCGGAAGGTGAGCGGCTGGGCCTTCACCGAATCAGCGGGCGCGGACATGGGCTGGTCTCCTCGGAATGGGTTCAGTGCGGCTCGCCGAGCCGGATCGCCTTGCTGACGAGCTGGTGCACGCCGCCGACCATGCTCATGTCGAAGCCGTAGTAGGGCAGCACCTTGCTGAACTGCGCCTTGCAGATGGCGCAGATGGTCGCCATGAAGTTCACGCCGTGACGGTCGACCACCTGCTGCAGCGCCTCCATGCGCGGCAGCGCGCCCTTGACGCGCAGCTCGATCAGGTCGTCGGTGAGCAGGCCGCCGCCGCCGCCGCAGCAGAAGGTGGCTTCGTGCGTGGTGCCGGGGGCCATGTCGTGGAAGTTGTTGGCCACCGCCTTGATGATGTTGCGCGGGATGGCGAACTGGCCGCCGGGCAGGTCGCCCATGCGCGAGGCGCGCGCCACGTTGCACGAGTCGTGGAAGGTGACGATGCGATCGTCGTTCTTCTCCTTGTCGAACTTCAGCGCGCCGCGTTCGATCAGGTCCCAGGTCAGCTCGCAGATGTGCATGGGCTGCCTGTAGCGGCCGTCGAGCTGGCTCTGCAGCTGGATGGCGAACGGGTCGGTGCCGCCGGCGCCGATGCCCACCAGCGTGTTCCAGAAGCTGTAGGCCACGCGCCAGGCGTGGCCGCATTCGCCGACCACGATGCGCTTGACGCCCAGCTCGAGGGCCGCCTCGCGAATGCGCAGCGCGATCTTGCGCAGCTGCTCGTAGTTGCCGATGAACATGCCGAAGTTGCCGGCTTCGCTGGCCTTGCTGGAGAGCGTCCAGCTGATGCCGGCGGCATGGAAGACCTTGCCGTAGCCGATCAGGCTCTCGACATGCGGCTCGGCGAAGAAATCGGCGCTGGGCGTGATGAGCAGCACCTCGGCGCCCTGCACGTCGAGCGGGTAGCGCACGTCGACGCCGGTGTCTTCCTTGACGTCTTCTTCCAGGCCCAGCAGCGTGTCTTCCAGCGCCGGGCCGGGCAGGCCGAGGTTGTTGCCGATGCGGTGGACCTTGCCGATGATCTCGTTGCTGTACTTCTGGCCCAGGCCCACCGAATCCATGATCTCGCGCGCGGCCATGGTGATCTCGGCGGTGTCGATGCCGTAGGGGCAGAACACCGAGCAGCGCCGGCACTCGGAGCACTGGTGGTAGTAGGCGTACCAGTCGTCCAGCACTTCCTTCGTGAGGTCGACCGCGCCCACCAGCTTCGGGAAGTGCTTGCCGGCGAAGGTGAAGTAGCGGCGGTAGACCGCGCGCATCAGGTCCTGGCGCGCCACCGGCATGTTCTTCGGGTCGCCGGTGCCGAGGAAATAGTGGCACTTGTCGGAGCAGGCGCCGCAGTGCACGCAGGCATCCATGTAGACCTGCAGGCTGCGGTATTTGCCGAGCAGCTCGCCCATCTTGGCGATGGCGCGCTGCTCCCAGCCCTCGGCCAGCTCGCCGGGAAAGCCGATGTTGCCCTGGATCGCGGCGCTGGCGACGAAGGGCTTGCTGTGCGCCATCGCCCCTTCGGCGACCAGCGGGATCACCGGGTAGGGCTTGAGCGTGGGCGTTTCGAAGGCGGCGGTGGCCATGCGCTTACTTGTCCAGAGCCGCGGCCCAGGCGGCCACGTGGCGCGCCTCGCGCGGGTTGTCGACCTGGTAGCGCGTCGGGCTGAAGAACAGCCCCGGCGCGTGCAGCAGCTTGCTGATCGGGAACACGACCATCAGCAGCATCACCAGCGACAGGTGCAGCAGCAGCAGCGGATCGGCGGGCAGCGGCTGCCAGTCGAAACGCATCAGCCCGAGCACGAAGGCCTTGAGCGCAACGATGTCGGTGTGGGCGACGAAGCGCATCGCCAGGCCCGAGCCCGCGATGGCCAGCAGCAGCGCCAGGTGCAGGTGGTCGGACGGCGTGGAGATGTAGCGCACGCGGTCGACCAGCACGCGGCGCGCCCACAGCCCGGCCAGGCCCGCGGCCATGGCGAAGCCGGCGTAGGTGCCGAGAAACTGCACCAGCACGATGGGCGTCCACACCGGTTCCTGGAAGTAGCGCACATGGCGCAGCAGCACCAGCAGCAGCGCCGCGTGGAACAGCCAGCCCAGGCCCCAGGTCCACTTGTTCGACTTGAACAGGCTCTCGAACCAGAGCACCTCGCGCGCCATGCGCAGCGCCACGCCGCTGCCCGTGGTGGGCGCCGGCGTGGTCGGGATCTTCAGCGGCGCGGGGGCGCGCAGGTAGAGGCGGATGCGCAGCGCCAGCCCGACGACCAGCATCCCCGTGGCCGCATAGAACAGCAGCGCGTAGGCGATGGTGAGAGCCGACATGGAAACCGCCTCGCGCGCGCGCCGTGCCGCCTGCTCAGACGCAGCCGGTGGGCTTGGGCAGGCCGGCGATCTTGCAGGCCTGCTTGGCCGGGCCGTAGGGGAACAGCTCGTAGAGG
The DNA here is from genome assembly GCA_044224175.1 of Rubrivivax sp. Lineage (GTDB taxonomy): Bacteria > Pseudomonadota > Gammaproteobacteria > Burkholderiales > Burkholderiaceae_C > Rubrivivax. The sequence continues at coordinate 2,556 of JBGAKY010000065.1, forward strand.
TACTTGCTGTTGCCCTTGTCCGGCCCGAGCTGCTTGCCGATCGCCTTGGTCAGCACGCGCACGGCCGGGGCGATCTGGTACTCGTTGTAGTAGTCGCGCAGGAAGTTGACGACTTCCCAGTGGTTGGGCGTCATCTCCACGTTCTCGGTCTTGGCGATGACGTTGGCCACGTCCTCGTTCCATTCGGCGAGGTTGATCAGGTAGCCTTCCTCGTCGGTCTCGTAGGTCTTGCCGGCGGCTTCGATGGGCATGGCGGTCTCCTTGGGAATCTAGAGCCAGGTCTGGTTGTTGGGGTGCTCGGCGACGAGGTCGACGAATCCGGCGTAGTCGACGGCGGTCACGCCTTCGGCCAGCGCGCCGGCCACGCCGCGGGCGGCCAGGTCGGGCTGCAGGGCGTAGACCTTCAGCCGCTTCAGGGCATCGGCCAGGCCCGCCGAAGGCGCGCCGGCGGCGGTGGCGGCGTAGACCGCGTCCTCGATCAGCAGCAGGGCGTGCCCGTCCTGCGCCAGGCGCAGGCAGCTGGCCAGCGAGGTGGTCTGGCGGTGCGACTTGTTGACGATGTGCAGCATGGCGGTCCTAGAAGCTCAGCACGACGTCCTGCTCGGCCATCAGCGCCGCCATCTCGGTGCTGGAGAGCACCTCGACGTCGACGATCAGGTCGTCCTCGGTCAGGCCGCGCGCTTCCATCGACTCGCGTTCGACATAGAGCTTCTCGACGTCGTAGCCGTCGAGCGCGCGGTAGGTCTTGGAATGGTTCTTGATGCCGATGGCCGCGGTGTCCTGGCCCTTGGCGAGCTCGTAGACGCCGTCGTCCAGGAAGACCAGGCTCACGTCCTGGTCGAAGGTGGCGGCGATGAGCACGACCTCCAGGCTTTCCAGCGCGTAGATCGTGCCGTAGGGGGCCTTGCGGTTGACGAACATGAACTTCTTCATCGCGCGCCCCTCAGTCGCCGAAGGTGACCAGGCGGTCGGTCTTGATGCCGCTGTCGACCAGCTGGCCCAGGCCGCTGATGCGGAAGCCGGGCGCCAGCACCTCGTCCTTGATGCCGCGGCGCAGCGCCGCCGCCACGCAGACCACCAGGTCCACGTCGTGCTCGGCCTTCAGCGCCGACCAGCGGTTGACGATGTGGCGGTCGTCCTGCGGCGGCTCGGTGAGTTTCGTCGCGTTGTAGACGCCGTCGTGATAGAAGAAGACGCGCTGGATCTGGTGGCCCTTCGCGAGCGCGGCCTTGCAGAACTGGTACGCGCTGTCGCTGGCCTGGTGCGTGTACGGGCCTTCGCTGACGAGGATGCCGAACTTCATGACGGCCTCAGAAGCGGATGTGGGTCGAGGCGTTCAGGTTCGAACGCGAGCCGCGCCAGTCGTCGATCAGGTACTTCGTGAAGGGCAGGTCGCACTTCTCGAAGAATCGCGGCCAGCCGATGCGTTCGACCCAGTCGGAGACGCGTTCCCACGAACGGGCGTCGGCCTTGTAGGTGTAGAGGATCTTCTTCACGATCGCCGACACCTCGGGCCAGCGCGGCGGGTTGTTCGGCAGCCCGCTGGCGACCATCTTCATGAAGGTGGGCTTGCCGCGCGCGTTGCTGTTCTTGCCGCCGACCCAGATGGCGAGCTTGGAATGCTCGGGGTCGTTGATCTGCATCGGCGGGCACGGCGGGTAGCAGGCGCCGCAGCAGATGCACTTCTTCTCGTCCACTTCCAGGCTGGGCTTGCCGTTCACCAGCGCCGGCCGGATGGCGGCCACCGGGCAGCGCGCCACCACCGCCGGCCGTTCGCAGACGTTGGCCACCAGGTCGTGGTTGATCTTCGGCGGCTTGGTGTGCTGAACGATGATCGCGATGTCGGCCTGGCCGCCGCAGTTGATCTCGCAGCAGCTGGTGGACAGGTGCACCCGGTTCGGCATCTCCTCGCGGATGAACTCGGCGTGCAGCTCGTCCATCAGCGCCTTCACCGCGCCCGATGCGTCGGTGCCCGGGATGTCGCAGTGCAGCCAGCCCTGGGTGTGGGCGATCATCGAGACCGAATTGCCGGTGCCGCCCACCGGGAAGCCGGACTTGGTCAGCGCGTCGACCAGCGGCTCCACCTTGGCCGGGTCGGAGACCATGAACTCGATGTTGCTGCGGATGGTGAACCGCACATGCCCTTCGGCGTAGGTGTCGGCGATGTCGCAGAGCTTGCGAATCGTGTAGACGTCCATCTGCCGCTGGGTGCCGGCGCGCACGCTCCAGACCTCGTCGCCGCTGTGCGCCACGTGGTGCAGCACACCGGGCCGCGGCCGGTCGTGGTAGCGCCAGCGGCCGTAGTTCCGGGCCAGCACGGGGTGCAGGAAGGGGCGGTTGTCGGGGACGCCGCTCTCGATGGGGGTGCGCATCTGGGCCATGGCTTCGTTCCCTTCAGGCGGCGGCCTTCTTGGCCTGGAGGCGCGCGACTTCCTCGTCCCAGCCGTCGGTGCGCACGTAGGGGTTGGTGCGCGGAGACGACACCATGTTGGGGTCGATCTCGACGCCGATGCCTTCGAGGAAGTTGACGAGGCCGATGCGCTCGATCATCTCGCCGGTGCGTTCGTGCTCGAGCGCGTTCTCGGCGAAGAAGTCGATCACGCGCTGCGCCAGGTCGACCAGCTGCTCGTAGTCTTCCTCGGTCTTCAGCGGCATGAAGGGCACGACCACGGTGCCCATCAGGTCGCCGATCTTGAGCGTGCGCTTGCCGCCGATCAGGATGGTGGCGCCGGTGTCGGTGCCGTGCGCCAGCGCGCCGGTCATCACGTTCACGCAGTGCATGCAGCGCACGCAGTTGCTGTTGTCGATCTCCAGCGCGTGGGTGTCGCTCACCTTCACGCTGGAGATGCGCTCGCCCTGGGCGACGTCCTTCACCGCCTTCAGCATGATGGTCTTCGTGGGGCAGCGCGCCACCACGTTGTTCACCAGCTCGTCCATGCCGTGGGCGGCGAACCACTTGCGCGCCAGTTCCTCGTCGGTGCGCAGGTTGTCGCGCCAGGTGCCGATGACGGCCATGTCGGCGCGCTGGATCGAGTTCATGCAGTCGTTGGCGCAGCCGCTGAACTTGAACTTGAACTTGTAGGGCAGGGCGGGGCGGTGGATGTCGTCCAGGAAGGTGTTGATCACCTGGCGGTGCGCCTTCGCCTCGTCGAAGCAGCTCTGCTCGCAGCGCGCGGCGCCGACGCAGCTCATGCTGGTGCGCACCGCGGGGCCGGCGCCGCCGAGGTCGAAGCCCAGCTCGTTCAGCTCGTCGAAGGCGTCCTGCACCTTGGCGGTGGTGGCGCCCTGGAACATGATGTCGCCGCTCTGGCCGTGGAAGGCGATCAGGCCGGAGCCGTGCTTCTCCCAGATGTCGCACATCTTGCGCAGCACGTCGGTGTTGTAGTGCATGCCGGCCGGCGGCTGCACGCGCAGCGTGTGGAACTCGGCGGCGTCGGGGAAGACCGGCTTCTCGTTCTCGTCCTTCAGCTCGGTGAAGCGCGGGATCACGCCGCCGCCGTAGCCGAACACGCCCACCGTGCCGCCCTTCCAGTAGCCCTTCTTGGTGCGGTAGGAGGTCTCGAGCTGGCCCATCAGGTCGACCATGAGGTCCTTGTCCTGCGCCAGGCGCTTGAGCCCGGTCACGAAGCTGGGCCAGGGTCCGGTCTCGAGCTCGTCGAGCATCGGTGTCTCGTGCATCTTCTTGGCCATCGGCACTGTCTCCTGATGTGCCGCGGAATCTTCGGCGCCGGCCGGCCGGCGCGCCATCACTCTGGTTGGGAGCGCGGCACTACCCAGATGGGTTATGCGGCGGCCACCCTTCGCGGTGATAGACGGCGCGTGGACCCGCCGCGCCCAATGGGCATCAGGAGACTTGGGCAATGACGCAGGTGACGCCGCTGGACAAGCTGCGCGTGCCGCTGGGCGGGCAGGAGATCGAACTCCAGCAGATCGAGTACGAAGCCGGCGGCATGCCGCTGCTGCGCACGCGCATCCGCGAGAAGAGCCGCTTCACGGTCTTCGAGATCGACCCCGGCACCGCCGCCGCCTGGGGCCGGGCGCTGCTGCGCTGGGCCGAGTCCCAGGGCGATGGCCGCTGAAGCCGTGGACAGCCTGCCGGCGATGGTCGACGTGGCCTTCGAGGTGCAGGGCCGGGCGCTGCCGCGTGACCACCGCTGGCTGCTGGCGCAGGCGCTGCTGCGCGAATGCGCCTGGCTGGCCGCCGAGCCCGGCGCCGCCGTGATGCCCTTGAAGCTGGTGCCGGGCGAGGCCGAGCCGGGCCTGGTCTCGCCGCGTTCGCGCCTGGTCCTGCGCGTGCCGCGCGCGCGCGCCGCCGAAGCGGAAGCGCTTGCCGGCCGCACGCTGGCGCTGGGCGACTTCCCGTTGCGGCTGGGGCGGCCGCAACGGCGCGAGCTGCTGCCGCACGGCACCCTGTATGCGCACTTCGTCGACGCCGCCGGTGCCGACGAGGCCGGTTTCCTGGCGGCGATGGCCGGCGAGCTGGCGGCGCTGGATGCCGCCTGCGACCGCATCGTCGGCCGCGCGCAGCGCGTCAGCGGCCCTGCGGGTCCGCTGGCCGGCTTCAGCCTGATGCTGCACGGGCTGCGCAACGCCGACTCGCGGCGCCTGCTGGAAAGCGGCCTGGGCGGGCACCGCCTGCTGGGCTGCGGCGTCTTCATCCCCCACCGATCGGCCGCCGCCGTCGCGGCCTGAAGGAGCGAAACGACGATGTCCTACACCGTCAACGGCCAGGAGGTCGAGACCGACGACCAGGGCTACCTGCTCGAACCCGACTACGGCGACGAGGTCGTGCGCGTGATCGCCGCCGCCGAAGGCCTCACGCTCACCGACGACCACTGGAAGGTCGTGCAGTACCTGCGCGACGAGTTCCGCGAGCACGGCCACACGCCCAACTTCCGCAACATGCTCAAGGGCCTGGAAGCGGTGCTGCCGGGCTGCGACAGCAAGTCGCTGTATGCGCTGTTCCCCGTCGGCCCGGCCAAGCAGGGCGCCAAGGTGGCCGGTCTGCCCCAACCCTTGGGCAAGGGCGGCTACTGAAGGCACCGCCATGGCCACCACGCTGCGCGTCAAGTCCCAGTGGTTCAAGCCCGAACAGGCGAAGAGCCCGGCCGAGAACGCGGGCGCGATGGCCTTCATCGCCTGGCGGCTGTCCCTGCACATCTTGAAGCGCCTGCGCGAGGCGGGCTTCGACATCGATGCCGGCCCGGTCTACTTCGAGGTCGTGCGCGAATTGCTCGTGTTCCTGCTCGCCGGCGCCGACCGCCTGGCCCATGCCCGCCTGTCGGCCGACGCGCGCGCCGAGTTCCTGGGCGCGCTGGTGCGGCGCAGTGCCGAGATCCTGCGCGACAACGAAGCCGACCTGCTGGGCGGCGCCGACGACGGCGGCCGCTTCGTCGAGCAGTTCAACGAACTGGTGGGCCACTACGCGGAATTCGGCTGGTCCGAGGACGAAGGACCCGACCTGGGCTTCGCGCGTTACCTGGGCAGCCGGCTCGAAGCCTGGCTGCCGGCCAAGGACCGGCGCTGGGTGGGCGACCAGGTGATCGCCTTCGAGGCCCCGGAAGCCGCCGCCACGCTGCGGCGCGCGATCGACGGCCTGTTCTCGACCGAACCACGGCGTGCCCGCCGCGCCGGCCTGTCCGGAGAATGACGATGCAGGTCCAGATGGCTTTCCGGCCGGCGCGTGCGCCGCGGGCGCTGCCCGGCAACCCCTTCGACCTGGACCGGCCTGCCGCCTACGCGGCCTGGCGCGAAGCGAAGCTGGCCGACGCCCCGCGCGACGCCGGCGCGCTGGCGGTGGAGGTCCGCAACCCGGCGGCGCTGACCCACGCCGAGCGCCAGGCCCTGCTGGAGCGCTGCGCGCGCTGCAACATGGCGCTCTACCGGGGCCCGGCCGGCGGTGCCGACAAGTCGCTGCCCCGCCTGCTGGGCAGCCAGCTCGGACTGCTGCGCCTGGACACCAACTGGCTGGCCGACGACGACGGCATCTCGCCGATCACCGTGCGCGCCGCCAGCGGCCCGGCGGCGGCCTTCATCCCCTACACCGACCGGCCGATCAAGTGGCACACCGACGGCTACTACCAGCCGCCCGAACGCGCCATCCGCGGCATGATCCTGCACTGCGTGCGGCCGGCGGCGGCCGGCGGCGAGAACCGCCTGCTCGACCCCGAGCTGGCCTACATCGCGCTGCGCGACGCCGACCCCGCCCACGTGCAGGCGCTGATGGCGCCCGACGCGATGACCATCCCCGAGCGCACCGACGAGGACGGCGTCGCCCGGCCGGCGCGGGCCGGCCCGGTGTTCAGCGTCGGTGCCGAAGGCCGGCTGCAGATGCGCTACACCGCGCGCACGCGCAGCATCGAGTGGAAGGACGACGCGGCCACGGCGGCAGCGGTGGCCTGCCTGCAGCAGGTGCTGGCCGCTGCGCCGCACGTGCTGCGGGTGCGGCTGGAGCCGGGCTGGGGACTGGTCGCCAACAACGTGCTGCACGACCGCGCCGCCTTCGTCGACGACCCCGCACGGCCGCGCCTGCTGTACCGGGCGCGCTACCTCGACCGCGTGGCGCCGCCCGCCTGAAGCGCCGATGTCGCACCGGGTCACGGTCTGGCGTGCCGCCCAGCTGGTGGGCGTGTCGCGCAGCGCGCTGCAGCAGCGCGTGCGCGCCGGCGAACTGGCGCTGGCCGACGACGGTCTGGTCTCCACCGACGCGCTGCTGCGGCTGTACCCGCAGGCGCGGCTGGAGGAATCGGGCCTGCTGGAGCACGTGGCCGCGCTCAAGGACGCGGCCTTCGGCCGCCGCGTGCGCGAACGCGTGCTGCCGAGCCAGGAGGTGCTGGCCCAGCGCCTGTTCGCCCAGAGCCAGGAGCTGGCCGACCTGCGGCGCCACCTGCAGCACTACCACGCGCTGGTGGTGGAGCTGCGCGAAGCCATCGGCGACGGCGTCGCCACCGAGCCCGCGAGCGCCGCGCTGCAGGCGCTGTCGGTGCGCGCCCGCCAGGGCCTGGCCCGCGTGCTCGCCACCGAACCCGTCAACCCCCTGGAGGCGATGGACGACATGCTCAAGGTCATGTGTGCCCAGGTCACCGTGCGGCCCAGCGGCCACCAGTTCAGCGTGGAAGGCCACGACACGCTGCTGCAGGCCGGGCTGCACGCGGGCCTGAAGTTCAACTACGGCTGCGGCAACGGCACCTGCGGCATGTGCAAGGTGCGCGTCACCGCCGGACAGGTGGCGCGCGTGATGGCCACCGACTACCCGCTGTCCGAGGCCGAGCGCGCGCAGGGCTACGCGCTGCTGTGCGCGCACACCGCGGCCAGCAGCGAGCTCACGCTGGAGACGCTGGAGGCCGGCGGCCCGGAAGACATCCCGCCGCAGCAGATCGTGACCACGCTGCGCGCGGTGCGCGAGCTGGCGCCGGACACCCGGCTCGTGCACCTGCAGACGCCGCGCAGCCACCGGCTGCGCTTCCTGGCCGGCCAGTGGGTCACGCTCGGGCTGCCGGGGGAGGGCGGGGCCGACGACCTGCGGGCCACGCTGCCGGTGGCCAGCTGCCCCTGCGACGACCGCAACCTGCTCTTCTTCGTCGCCCGCGACGCGGCCGATCCGTTCGCGACGCAGGTCTTCGACGGCCGCCTGAAGCCCGGCGCGACCGTGAACCTGTCGGGGCCGAGCGGCGACTTCGTGCTCGTCGAAGGCGAGCGGCCGCTGGTGTTCGCCGCCTGCGACCTGGGCTTCGCGTCGGTGAAGAGCCTGATCGAGCATGCGCTGGCGCGCGACGAGTCGCCCTCGATCACGCTCTTCTGGCTCGCCACCCGGCCCGACGGCCACTTCATGGCCAACCAGTGCCGCGCCTGGTCGAATGCGCTCGACACCTTCGAGTTCCAGCTCAGCTGCCACAGTGACGCGTCCGCCGGCGCGCGCCAGATGTCGCAGGCGATGCGCGCCGACCTGTTCGACATCGCCTGCGACTACTACCTGGCCGGCCCCGAAGCCTTCGTCGCCGCGCTGCACGGGGAGCTGCGCGCCGCCGGCGTGGCGGCCGGCCAGATCCGGCTGGAGGTGACGTGATCGAAGACCCCGCGCTGCAGGACTGCAGCGGCGCCGAGCCCTTCGCGCTGCAGGTGCTGGGCGACAGCATGGCGCCCGAATTCGTCGATGGCGACATCATCGTCGTCGAGCCCGAGGGCCTGGCGAAGGACGGCTCCTACGTCGTCGCGCGGGCCGGTGGCGAGTGGACCTTGCGCCAGCTGCGCGGCCACGAAGGCGCGTGGCGGCTGCACGCGCTGGACCCCACGATCCCCGACCTCGCCCTCGAAGGCCTGGACGCCGTGCGCGGCGTCGTGATCCAGAAATCGGTGCCGGGCCGGCGCCGGCTGGCCCGCCGCTACGTCTGAACGCCATGCCCTACTACGTCTACCGCGTGATGCCCTTCGCCCAGATGCAGAAGCTGGCCGAGTTCCCGGCCTTCAAGGACGCCTCGGCGCGGGCCAAGGCCCTGCGCTCCGAGGCGGAGGCGCCCGCCGGCAGCCGCGTGAAGCTGATCTTCGCCGAGAACGAGACGCAGGCCGAGGACCTTCTGTGCCAGCCGCGTGACGCCGCGCCGGCGGGCGACGAGTGAAGTGGAGCCCGTCGCCGTGAACACCGCCGCCTTCGTGCAGGCGGTGCAACGCAACTGCGACATCGCCGACGCGCGCCACGCGGCCGACCTGAGCCTGTGCGTCTACCTGCTGCAGATGCGAGAGCTCTTCCGCTGGCAGCAGCAGCGGCCGCTGGGCGCGGCGCTGCCGCATGCCGAGGTGGGGGCCTGGCTGGACCGCCGCGAGGCGCTGTGGGACGGGCTGGCCGGGGCCGACTACGGGCCGCTGCCGCTGCAGGGCGAAGGGCTCGACCCCTTCGACGCCGGCGCGGTGAACGATCGGCTGGCCGCGCACGGCCTCTACTACGGGGCCGGCCGGCTGGCCAGCGGCCGGCCTCTCTTCTTCGTCGGCGAGCTGACGAATCGCTTCGAGCGCGAAGGCCTGCCGGTGCGGGTGACGGGGCGCGAACTCGCGCGCGGGGTGGCCGCCCCGCCGGCCGCCTTCGACGGCCGCTGCATCGTCCTGCGGCGCGACGCGCTGCTGCGCTGGCTGTGGGAGATGCACGAGCTGTGGGCGCCCCGCGGCGAGTCGCATGCCTTCGGCGCCGCGCTGGCACTGGCCGGTGCCGGAACGCCGGACCAGGTGCTCGAGCGGCTGGCCGACGCGCAGATGGAATCGCTCTTGCTGCACGAGCTGGGCGAACACCGCGCCGGCGAATGCCTGGGGTCGGACTGGGCGCCGCTGCGCCTGGCCACCGGCGGCGACCGCCGGATCGAGCCGCGCCTTCGGGCTCTGCGCGACCACCTGGCGGACTGCCTGGTCACGCTGCCGGCGCTGCTGGACCGCGGCGAGGCGGCGCCCATCAACCTGTGGTTCGCCGGCCTGGACGGCATGCGGCTGGCGATGTTCCCGGCGGCCGCGGCCGCCTACCCGGCCTGGCGGGGCGGCGACGGCGGTGCGGCGCTGCGTTCGGCGGTGGATGCCGGGCGCCAGCGCTGGCTGCAGGCCGCCGAGGAGGCCGTGGCGCTGCACCGCCGGCTGGGCGATGCGGTGCATGCCGCGCTCGCCGAGCAGCTGGCAAGGCTGCGCTGCTGAATCAGGCTTCGCGCTCGGCGCGCCAGTTGATCCACTTCAGCGTGGCCACCGAACCGGCCACGATGCCGGCGGTGGCCAGCAGCGAGCCCGGCGCCAGCGTCGACAGGCCGGCCATGCCCTGGCCGACGGTGCAGCCGAGCGCGGTGACGCCGCCGAAGCCCATCAGCACCGCCCCCAGCAGCTGGCGGCGCAGGTCTTCGAGCGAGGCGAAGCCTTCCCAGCGGAAGCGGCGCGAAACCAGCGCATGGGCCAGCGAGCCGACGACCACGCCGGCGGCGGTGGCGATGCCGAAGCTGGCGTGCAGCGACTTGTCGGTCCACAGCATCAGCATTTCCAGCGTGTAGGCCAGCGGGGCGACGAAGCTGATCGATTCCACGGTGCGGGTGTTGGTCGCGAAGTACACCGTCTCGAGCGTCTCCGGGTTCTCGCCGTGCCCCAGGTGGCCGCTCAGGTACCAGCCGCCGGCCACCAGCGCGCCGAGCGCCAGACCGCCCGCCACCTGCTGTGCATTGGCGCGGAAGCGCGGGTCCTTGAAGACGAAGGCCGCGATCGCCAGCGCCGCGGCGCCGGCGCACAGCGCGAGCGCGGTGCGCGCGTCCAGCCCGCTGGCGGCGGCCAGCAGCGCGGGCAGGCCCTGGTCCTTCAGGCCGCGCGGCGCCAGGTCCAGGCGCACCGGGTCCAGCCAGTCGGCGCGCCACTGCCCGAACAGGCCCTTGAGCGTCATGTAGGCCGAGATCGCCACGAAGACCAGCACCACCAGCGAACGCAGGCTGCCACCGCCCAGGCGCACCAGGTTCTTGTTGGCGCAGCCGCCGGCCAGGCTCATGCCGACGCCGAAGACGGCGCCGCCGGCCAGCAGCGACATCCAGGCCAGCGCGGGCCGGCGGTAGATGGAGTCGGCCAGTTCCACCAGGCCGGCCCCTTGCAGCACGGCAGCGCCCAGGATCGCCGCCGCCACGGCCAGCAGCCACATGCGCACGCGTCCCCAGTGGCCCATGTTGACCACGTCGGAGATCGCCCCCATGGTGCAGAAATTGGTCTTGCTGGCGATGGCGCCGAAGGCGGCGCCGATCGCGAAGCCGCCGGCCACCACCAGGGTCGCCGGGTCAGCCAGGCCCGCCACGGCGGCTCAGATGAACAGGCAGACGTCGGTCTCGCCCGCGAACTTCAGGAAGGTGGCCGCGCCGCCGAACTCGATGCCGTCGATGAAGTCGGCCTTGTCGAACTCGAACAGGTCCACCGTCATCTGGCAGGCGATGAACTTGACGTCGGCTTCCAGGCACAGGCTGCGCAGTTCCTGCAGCGAGGCGACGCCCTTCTTCTTCATCTTGGCCTTCATCATCGAGGTGGCCATCGCCTGCATGCCGGGCAGGGCCGAGACCAGCACCGGCATCGGCACCGGCATCGGCATGGCCGGGTTGCCGATCGGGCTGATCGCGATGTCGTCGATGTTCTTGCGCAGCAGCTGCAGGCCGTAGAAGGTGAAGAACACCTGCACGTCCCAGCCCAGCGCAGCGGCGGTCGAGGCCAGGATCAGGGGCGGGTACGCCATGTCCAGCGCACCCTTGGTGGCGATGATCGCCATCTTCTTGGCAGCCATGTCGACCCTTCGCTCAGGCCTTCTTCAGGAAGAAGACGTACTTGTTGTTCTCGGTGCCCGACTGCAGCAGCGTGTTGCCGGTCTGCTCGGCGAAGGCCTGCATGTCGCAGACCGAGCCGGGGTCGGTGGCGATCACGCGCAGCACCTGGCCCGAAGCCATGTCGGCGAGCGATTTCTTGGTCTTCACGATGGGCAGCGGGCAGGACAGCCCCGATGCGTCGAATTCCTTGTCGAAGTTCATGCGTGTCTCCAGCGGCGCCGGGCCCTGGGGCAACGGGTGGCCCCTGAGGCGCTTTCAGCAGTGCCCCCATTAGGGCTGGGGGCATCCAGGCCTGTCTATTACCGCGATGGGGGATGGGCGCTAACCCATTCAGGTAGGGACCCGCGGGCGGCTGCCGGCGCGTCGCCGCGGAGGCGCTACTTGAGCCTGGCACCTGCGGTGTCGAAGACCTCGACGTTCACCGGGATGCCCTGGCGCACGCTCTGCGACACGGTGCAGAACTCCTCGAACTGGGCGAGGGCGCGGTCCAGGTGCTGCAGGCCCGCCGCGGCGACGCCCAGACGCAGGCGGACTCGGATCTCGACGACCCGCATGCGCCCCTGCGGGTTGCGGTCGACGACGGCAGCGGACTCGGTGGTGATCGGGTCGGGCGCCTGCTTGAACTTGCGCAGCGCGAACAGCAGGCTGTCCGAAAGGCAGTTGCCCACCGCCGCGGCCAGCAGCTGGGCCGGCGTGGGGCCCTGTCCCTGTCCCAGCGGCGGCGGCTCGTCGCCATGGAAGACGGGCTGGCCTTCGGCATAGCGGATGGCGAACCTGAAGTCCTGCTCCTGCGTCAGCGTGACGGTGGCGGTCTGCGACATGGGGCTCCTCTTGGCGGGCTGGGATCGATTCGGCAGGGTGACGTCCGATGCCTGGACTTTATACCCGTATGGGTATATGTTCAAGCCATGCCCCGGAAGGCGGACCAGGCCGCCACGTCGGCCGCACCATGTGTGAACTGCTCGGCCTCTCCTCGCGCCATCCTGCGACGGTGACCCTGTCGCTGGAGGAGCTCTCGCGCCATGGCGGTCTCACCGGGCCGCACAAGGACGGCTGGGGCATCGCCTGGTACGACGACCGGGACGTTCGCGTGATCAAGGAGAGCCGCCCGGCGGCGGGCAGCCCCTGGGTGCGGTTCGTCCGGCAGCATCCCTTCGAGAGCACCCTGGTCCTGAGCCACATCCGCAAGGCCACCCTGGGCGACGTGGCGACGCGCAACTGCCAGCCCTTCGTGCGCGAACTCGGCGGCACCTGGCACGCCTTCGCGCACAACGGGCATCTCGGGGCCGGACCCGCGGCCGGCGCGGCGCCCCGCTTCCGGCCGGTCGGCGAAACCGACTCCGAGCGCGCCTTCTGCCACCTGCTGGAGCGGCTGGCGCCGCTGTGGAACGGGTCGGGCCTGCCGCCCCTGGCCGCCCGCCACCAGGTGGTGGCCTCGTTCGCGGCCGAACTTCGGCGAATGGGCCCCGCCAACTTCCTCTATGCCGACGGCGACGCCCTGTTCGCGCACGCGGACCGCAGGACGCAGGCCGACGGTTCGATCGCTCCGCCCGGCCTCTGGAGCCTGGGCCGCCACTGCCCGCATGGCGGCCGCCTCGAAGCCCCGGGGGTCACGATCGACACGCCTCAGGACGAGCAGGCGGTGCGGTTGGTGGCCAGCGTGCCTCTGACCGCTGAGGCCTGGCAGCCGCTGGCGCCCGGCACGCTGCTGGTGCTGCGCCAGGGCGGACCGGACCCGTCCGTGCAGGACCAAGGGTAAGCCCGGAAGCATCTATAGTTCAGTGCAAGCTAATATTAGACATCAACGATATAGATGCCTCGACAGGGAATCCCTTGCAAACCGAGCCCGTCCCCGCGGGGCGCCTGCAGAAGGCGCCGGAGAACTTCATCAGCACCGATGGCGTGCGCCAGGTCTTCGCCGAGGCGAAGGAAGGCCGGCGCGACTTCCTGCGCCGGGCCTTCGCCGCAGCCGGCGCGGCCACCGCGGCAGGCGCCGCGCTGGCGCAGGCGCGCCCGGCGGCCCCCGACGACGGCGACCCCGCCATCCTGAACCTGCCCGAGCACAGCCGCGGCCTGGGCAAGCCGGTGGCATCGGAAGGCTACGGCCGGCCCTCGCAGTACGAACGCAACGTGCAGCGTCGCCAGAGTCCCGGCCTCACGCAGACGACGCAGGCCTCGGTGTCCTTCGCGCCGCTGCAGTCGCTGTTCGGCATCGTCACCCCCAGCGGCCTGCATTTCGAACGCCACCACCAGGGCTGGTGGGACGTCGATCCCTCGAAGCACCGGCTGATGGTCAACGGCAGCGACCCCGCCCTGCTGAAGACGCCGCGCGTGTTCACGATGGACGAGCTGATGCGACTGCCGTCGGCCTCGCGCTTCCACTTCATCGAGTGCGGCGCCAACACCGGCATGGAGTGGGGCAACGTCGCGGTGCCCACCTGCCAGTACACGCACGGCATGCTCTCGTGCAGCGAGTTCACCGGCGTGCCGCTGCGCACCCTGTTCGAACTGTGCGGCGTCGACTGGAAGCGCGGCCGCTACGTGCTGGCCGAAGGCGCCGACGGCTCGTCGATGACGCGCACCGTGCCGATGGAACTGGTCGAAAGCGGCGAGGTGCTGGTCGCCTACGGCCAGAACGGCGAGATGCTGCGCCCGGAGAACGGCTACCCGCTGCGCCTGGTGGTGCCGGGGGTGCAGGGCGTCAGCTGGGTCAAGTACCTGCGGCGCCTGGAAGTGGGCGACCAGCCCTATGGCACCAAGGACGAGACGATCCACTACGTCGACCTGATGCCCGACGGGCGCCACCGGCAGTACAGCAGCACGCAGGAATGCAAGAGCGTGGTGACCACGCCCTCCGGCGGGCAGGTGCTGCTGGACAAGGGCTTCTACAACATCAGCGGCCTGGCCTGGTCCGGGCGCGGGCGCGTGAAGCGCGTGGACGTGTCGGTCGACGGCGGGCGCAACTGGCGCAGTGCGCGGCTCGAAGGGCCGGTGATGCCCAAGTGCCTGACCCGCTTCAACCTGGACTGGGTGTGGGACGGCAAGGCGGCGCTGGTGATGAGCCGCGCCACCGACGAGACCGGCTACGTGCAGCCCACCTACCGCCAATTGCGAGCGGTGCGTGGCTCGCGTTCGATCTACCACAACAACGCCATCCAGACCTGGTGGGTGCAGGACAACGGGGAGGTGCGCAATGTCCAGCTGGCCTAAGGCGGGGGTGCTGCTGCTGGCGCTGGCGGCGGCGACCGCGGCGCCGGCCCAGGAGCGCTTTCCCGGCATCGGCCGCCCGGCCACGGCGAAGGAACTGGCGGCGTGGGACATCGACGTGCGGCCGGACTTCAAGGGTCTGCCGCCCGGCAGCGGCAGCGTCGCCCAGGGCCAGGAGCTCTGGGAAGCGAAGTGCGCCTCCTGCCACGGCGTGTTCGGCGAAAGCAACGAGGTCTTCAGCCCGCTGGTGGGCGGCACCACCGCCGCCGACGTGGCCAGCGGCCGCGTGGCGCGGCTGCTGGACCCTTCGTTCCCCGGCCGCACCACGCTGATGAAGGTGTCCACCGTCTCCACGCTGTGGGACTACATCCGCCGCGCGATGCCGTGGAACGCACCCAAGTCGCTGACGGTGGACGAGGTCTATGCCGCCACCGCCTACCTGCTGAACCTGGGCGGCGTGGTGCCCGACAACTACACGCTCAGCGACCGCAACATCGCCGAGGTGCAGGCCCGGCTGCCCAACCGCAACGGCGTCAGCACCGCGCACGGGCTGTGGCCCGGCCGCGGCCTGGGCACTGGCCGGCCGGACGTGCAGGCGACGGCCTGCATGCAGGACTGTGTGGTGGAGACGAAGGTGGCCTCGATGCTGCCCGATCACGCGCGCAACGCGCACGGCAACCTGGCCGAGCAGACGCGCGGATTCGGCGCCCAGCGCGGCGCCGACACCACGCGGCCGCCGGGTGCCGCGCCCCTGGTCGCCGTCGCGGCCGCGGCACCGGTGGCCGCGGCGCCGCAGCCAGCCGCCCTGGGGCTCACCCAGCGGCTGGGTTGCGCGGTCTGCCATGGCGTGGAGAACAAGATCGTCGGTCCGGGCTTCCGCGACGTGGCGCGAAAGCATGCCGACCGCAGCGACGCGCTGGACTACCTGGCGAGAAAGATCACCAACGGCGGCTCCGGGGTCTGGGGCCCGGTGCTGATGCCACCCCAGTCCCTGTCCGGCGAGGACGCCCGGACCATCGCACAATGGCTGGTCGAAGGCGCGCGGCGCTGACCGTCCATCCCTCAGGGAAGCCCCTCTCGGCCCGGATCGGGCCTGTTCATTAGCATGCACGAATGAAGGAGTCACCGATGCAAGACCGCCGGGAGATGCTGGCGCGATCGTTCAAGGTCGCCGCGCTGATGGCCACCGCAGGCTGGTTGCCGCTGCCCGCACGCGCCGCGTGGGCGCAGTCCGCGTTCGACGCGAAGACCATGGCCGAAGCCGTGAAGGCCCTGGGCGGCAACGCCCCGGCCGAAAGCAAGGACGTCGTCATCACCGGTCCCGACATCGCCGAGAACGGCGCCGTCGTGCCGGTGGGCGTGTCCACCACCGCCGCGGGCGTCAAGCGGCTGCTGCTGCTGGTGGAGAAGAACCCGTCGGTGCTGTCGGCCGTGTTCGAGATGAACGACGCCCTCGAACCCAGCTTCAACACGCGCGTGAAGATGGGCCAGACCTCCAACGTCATCGCTGTCGCGATGATGGGCGACGGCCGCGTGCTGTTCGCGCAGAAGGAAGTCAAGGTCACCCTCGGCGGCTGCGGCGGCTGATTCCCCCCATTCCAGGAGCGAAACGACATGGCAGATCCGATGCGCATCCGCGCGCAGTCCGCGGGCGACAAGACCACCGTTCGGGTGCTGATGAGCCACGAGATGGAGACCGGCCAGCGCAAGGACCCGGCCGGCAAGGCCATCCCGGCCTGGTTCATCCAGGAGGTTTCGGCGCAACTCAACGGCAAGCCGGTGTTCACCGCGCAGTGGGGCCCTTCGATCTCGAAGAACCCCTTCCTCCAGTTCGTGGTGAAGGGCGCCAAGGCGGGCGACAAGGTCAGCGTCAGCTGGACCGACAACAAGGGCGACAAGCGCACCGATGAAGCCACGGTGTCCTGAAGGACCGACGATGAAGCAGTGGATCCTGGCCGCCGCGGCGGCGGCGCTGGCCGGCAGCGTGTGCGCGCAGACGGCGAAATCGGCCGCCGACGGCATTGCCGAATACCGCAAGATGCTGGAAGACGGCAATCCGGCCGAGTTGTTCGAAGCCAAGGGCGAAGACCTCTGGAAGAAGAAGCGCGGCCCCAAGAACGCCTCGCTCGAGCAGTGCGACCTGGGCAAGGGACCCGGCGTGGTGAAGGGTGCCTGGGTCGAGCTGCCGCGCTGGTTCGCCGACACCGGCCGCGTGCAGGACCTGGAATCCCGCCTGCTCACCTGCATGGAAACGCTGCAGGGGCTGAACGCCGCCGAGATCGCCGCGACGCCCTTCGGCCGCGGCGAACAGGCCGGCATGGAAGCGCTGGCAGCCTGGATCAGCGCCGAATCGCGCGGTCTGCGCATGAACCTGCCGCAGGGTCATGCCGAGGAGCGCAAGTTCTACCAGCTGGGCAAGAAGGCCTTCTTCTTCCGCGGCGGGCCGTACGACTTCTCCTGCGCTTCGTGCCACGGCGAAGCCGGCAAGCGCATCCGCCTGCAGGACCTGCCCCAGCTCACCGGCAACCCGGGTGACGGCATCGGGTTCGCCGCCTGGCCGGCCTACCGCGTGAGCAGCGGCGAGATGTGGAGCATGCAGCGGCGCCTGAACGACTGCTACCGCCAGCAGCGCTTCCCGTACCCCGGCTTCGCGTCCGACGTGACGATCGCGCTCGGGGTCTACATGGGCGTCAACGCCAAGGGCGCGCAGTCGATCGCGCCCGCCATCAAGCGCTGAAGGGCCGCCACCGATGAAGAACCCGATCTCCCGCCACTTGCTGGCCGCCGCCGTCGTCGTGCTGGCCGGCTGCGCGACGCCGGTGCCCGACGTCAGCGCCGATTTCGCGAAGATGATGCAGACCTCGTTCCGCGACCGGGGCATCGCCAAGGTCGACCGCCTGCAGCAGGACGACGCCAACGCCGCCTGCTCGAAGGCCGAGGGAAAGCCGCTGCCCGACGAGCAGGCGCGCGTGCTGCAGGAAGCGGCGCTGAAGACCGTGCGGCCGCCCGCCAGCGGCCGCTACATCGGCGACTGGCGCGATGGCGAGAAGCTGGCCCAGAACGGTCGCGGCATGACCTGGACCGACGCCTCGGCGGCGCCCGCCGCCAACGGCGGCAACTGCTACAACTGCCATCAGATGGACCCGAAGGAGATCTCCTTCGGCACCATCGGCCCCAGCCTGTACCGGTACGGCCGCAACCGCGGCGTGGCCGACCTCCAGGCCGCCACCGCGAAGCCGATCATCGAGTACACCTGGACCAAGCTGTGGAACGCGAAGGCCTTCAACGCCTGCTCGGGCATGCCGCGCTTCGGCCACGCCGGCCTGCTGGACGAGAAGCAGCTGCAGGACCTGATGGCGCTGCTGCTGGACCCGAAGTCGCCGGTCAACCAGTGAAGGTCAGGGCGGGCCCCCGGGCCCGCCTTTTCGGCCTGCAAGCATCCATGATTGCTGAAGCATGAATCTTTCGAAGCGCGAGTTCCTGCAGGTCCTGGGCGCCGCCTCGGTGGCCGGCCTGCCGCTGGGCCGCTGGGCCGAGGCCGACGCGGCCACCGCGGAGCAGGCGCTGTACGACCTGAAGCCCTTCGGCAACGTCTCGCTGCTGCACATGACCGATTGCCATGCGCAGCTAAAGCCCATCTTCTTCCGCGAGCCCAGCGTCAACATCGGCATCGGCGAGATGCAGGGCCGGCTGCCGCACCTGGTGGGCGAACGCCTGTTGAAGGCCGCCGGCGTGGCCCCCGGCACGGCCGAGGCACATGCCTTCAGCTACCTGGACTTCGACGCCGCGGCGCGGCGCTTCGGCAAGGTGGGCGGCTTCGCCCACCTGGCCACGCTGGTCAAACGGCTCAAGGCCAGCCGCCCCGGCGCGCTGCTGCTCGACGGCGGCGACACCTGGCAGGGCAGCGCGACCTCGCTGTGGACGCAGGCGCAGGACATGGTCGACGCCTGCCTCTTGCTGGGCGTGGACGTGATGACCGGCCATTGGGAGTTCACCTACGGCATGCAGCGCGTGCAGCAGCTGGTGGAGAAGGACCTGGCGGGCAAGGTCGACTTCGTGGCCCAGAACGTGAAGACCACCGACTTCGGCGACCCCGTCTTCAAGCCCTACGTGATCCGCCCCGTCAACGGGGTGCCGGTGGCCATCGTCGGCCAGGCCTTCCCCTACACGCCGATCGCGAACCCGCGCTACATGGTGGCCGACTGGACCTTCGGCATCCAGGACGACAACCTGCAGAAGATGGTCGACGAGGCACGCGCCAAGGGCGCCAAGGTCGTCGTCGTGCTCAGCCACAACGGCATGGACGTCGACCTCAAGATGGCCGGCCGGGTGCGCGGGGTCGACGCCATCCTGGGCGGCCACACGCACGACGGCGTGCCGGTGGCGGTGCCGGTGAAGAACGGCGGTGGCACCACGCTGGTGGCCAACGCGGGCAGCAACGGCAAGTTCCTGGGCGTGATGGACTTCGACGTGAAGGACGGCCGCGTCGCCGACTTCCGCTGGCGCCTGCTGCCGGTGTTCAGCAACCTGCTCCGGCCCGACGCGGCGATGGATGCGCTGATCACGAAGATCCGCGCCCCGTACGAAGCGAAGCTGGCCGAGCCGCTGGCCGTCACCGAAGGCGCGCTGTACCGGCGCGGCAACTTCAACGGCAGCTGGGACCAGCTGGTCTGCGACGCGCTGATGGCGGCGCAGGACGCCGAGATCGCCTTCTCGCCGGGCTTCCGCTGGGGCACTTCGCTGCTGCCGGGCGACACCATCACGCGCGAGCTGCTGATGGACCAGCTGGCCACGACCTATTCGTACGCCACCGTCACGCCGATGAGCGGCGAGACGATCAAGACCGTGCTCGAGGACGTCTGCGACAACCTGTTCAACCCCGACCCCTACTACCAGCAGGGCGGCGACATGGTGCGCGTCGGCGGCCTGACCTACGCTTGCGAACCCGCGGCCCCGATGGGGCGCCGCATCCAGGACATGCGCCTGGGCGGCCGGCCCATCGAGGCTGGCAAGACCTACAAGGTGGCCGGCTGGGCCCCGGTGGCCGAAGAGGCCCGGGCCGCCGGCAACAAGATGGTGTGGGACGTGGTGGAACCCTGGCTCAAGAGCCAGAAGCGCGTCACGCCGCGCCAGCCGAACCTGCCGCGCCTGATCGGCGTGCAGGGCAACCCCGGGCTGGCCTGAACGGCCCGCCGCCGCCCAAGGAGACGACCTCATGCGCCGCATCGTGAAAGTCCTCATCGCCGTCCTGCTCGGCCTCGCTTCGCTGGGCGCACTGGCGCAGGACAAGGTGGTCTACCACATCGACGACGCCGAGGTGCAGGCGCTGAAAGGGCTGCGCAACGTGCGCAACCACCTGGACACCGATCCTTCGGCACAGATCACCGTGGTGACGCACGCCAATGGGGTGGACTTCCTGATGGAAGGCGCGAAGGACCGCAACGGCGGCGAATACGCCGGCCCGGTGGCGGCGCTGAAGGCGCGCGGCGTGAAGTTCGAGGTCTGCGAGATCACCCTGAAGAACCGCAACCTGAAGAAGGAGCAGTTCATCCAGGAAGCCGACTTCACGCCTTCGGGCGTGGTGCGCATCGCCAAGCTGCAGAAGGCAGGCGCCGCCTACATCAAGCCCTGAACCCGCCCTGCGGGGGCGGCCATGCTCGAAGCCCTGATCGAACGCCTCGGCGAGCCCTGGACCCTGGCCCTGCTGGGCCTGGGCATCGGCCTCGTGTTCGGCTTCTTCGCCCAGCGCTCGCGCTTCTGCCTGCGCAGCGCGGTGATCGAGTTCGCGCGCCGCCAGCCCGGGGGCAAGCTCACGGTGTGGCTGTTCGCGTTCTCCAGCGCGGTGGTGGCGACGCAGGCGCTGGCCTGGGCGGGCTGGTTCGACGCCGGCAACGCGCGCCAGATCGCGGCGCGCGGCAGCCTTTCGGGGGCGGCGGTCGGCGGCGCGCTGTTCGGCTGCGGCATGGTGCTGGCGCGCGGCTGCGCCAGCCGCCTGCTGGTGCTGGCGGCGCAGGGCAACCTGCGCTCGGTGATGTCGGGGCTGGTGTTCGCGGTCACCGCGCAGGCCTCGTGGACCGGGGCCCTGGCGCCGCTGCGCGAAACCATCAGCGGCTGGTGGACCGTGGAAGGCGGCCCCACGCGCGACCTGGTCGCGCGCAGCGGCATCGGCCACGGCGGCGCGATCGTGTTCGGGCTGGTGTGGTTCGCGGCCGCGATCTTCTTCGCCCGCCGCCAGCGCGTGTCGGCCTGGGGCTGGGTGGGCGCCATCGGCGTCGGCCTCACGGTCACGGCGGCGTGGTGGGCCACCTACGCCGTTTCAAGGCTGGCCTTCGACCCGGTGCCGATCCAGGCGCTGTCCTTCACCGGACCCTCGGCCGAGGTGCTGTCGCGCGTGCTCTTCGCCAGCGGCAAGCCGGCCACCTTCGACATGGGCCTGATGCCCGGCGTGGTGCTGGGCTCCTTCCTGTCGGCGGCGCTCTTCGGCGAATTGAAGCTCGAAGGCTTCGAAGGCGGCCGCAGCATGCGGCGCTACCTGGCCGGCGCGGTGCTGATGGGCTTCGGCGGCATGCTGGCCGGCGGCTGCGCGGTGGGTGCCGGCGTCTCCGGCGCCGCCATCTTCACCGCCACCGCCTGGATCACGCTGGCGGCCATGTGGGCCTCGGCGGCGCTGACCGATCGCTTCTTCGACCAGCACCCCGTCGGCTGGCAGGACCAGCCCATTTCAGGAGCGGTGCGGCATGCCTAGCCGGTCACAGCGCCAGCGCGTCGGCCCAGATGTTCTCGGCCCAGCCCAGCGCGAACCGGCCTTCCGCCGCGCTGGCCGCGGCGGAGAGGCCGCCCGCGCCCGGTACCGGCTTGAAGGTCTTCTCACCGGGGTCGTACCGGTGCACCGTGGCCACGTGCATGGCCTCGAGTTCGGTGACGAAGCTGTAGCAGGTGTTCATCAGCACCGGCGTGGCGTTCACCGCTTCGCCCTTGAGCAGCTGGACCACGGCCGCCGCCACCAGCTTGGCCTGCTGGTTGGCCATGTGGCCCGACTTGGGCATCTGGGCGGCCGGGAACACGGCGTCGCCCAGCACGTGCACGCCGGGTGCCGTGGCGGCTTCCATCGTCAGCCAGTTCACGCCCACCCAGCGGCCGTTGATGGTGACCAGGCCCGCGGCCCTGGCGATGTCGGCGGCCCGCTGCGGCGGGACCACGTTCAGCACGTCGGCCTTCACGTCCTCGAACTCCAGCTTCGCCAGCGTGCCGTCCACTTCCTTCAGCTCGGCATTCGGGCGGTATTCGACCAGGCTGCCGTAGTGCTCCTTGAAGGCGCGCTCGAAAAGCGCCTTCTTCGACTGGATCTCGGGGTTGGCGTCCAGCAGCAGCAGCTTGGACTTCGGCTTCGCCGCCTTCAGGTAGGCGGCGATGGTGCAGGCGCGTTCGTAGGGCCCGGGCGGGCAGCGGTAGGGCGCCTTCGGCACCGTGATCGCGACGACGCCGCCGTCAGGCATGGCCTGCAGCTGGCGGCGCAGCGCCACCGTCTGCGGCCCGGCCTTCCACGCGTGGGTCACGGTGCCGGCGGCGAGCGCGGGCTCGAGACCGCCGACCTGTTCGAACATGAAGTCGATCCCCGGGGACAGCACCAGGCGGTCGTAGGGCAGCTCGGTGCCGCCGGCCAGACGTACCTTCTTCGCCGCCGGGTCGATGGCCACCACCTCGGCCTGCACCAGCTTCACGCCGGCGGCGCGCAGGCCTTCGTAGCCGCGCGTGATGTCGGCCAGCTGCCGCAAGCCGCCGACGACCAGGTTGGACAGCGGGCAGGACACGAAGCTCGCGTTGCGTTCGACCAGCGTGACGTCGATGTTGCCGCCCCACAGGCGCAGGTAGCGCGCCGCGGTGGCGCCGCCGAAGCCGCCGCCGACCACGACGACACGGCCGATCGAAGGGCCCGGCGCCGGCGTGGCGCAACCGGCCAGCGCCAGGGCGCCCAGGCCGGCGCCCAGCAGGCGGCGGCGCGGAAGGTGTCCCGTGTTCATCGGCAGGTCTCCTTCAGTTCGGCTTCTGGGCCGCGAACCAGCCGGCGATCAGGCGCAGCTGCTCTTCGGTGTAGCCCTTGGCGATCTGGCCCATGAGCGTGGAGGCCTGCGCGCCGCTCTTGAAATCGGCGATCGACGCCAGGATCTTCTCGGCCGGCTGGCCGGCCAGCGGTTTCATCTCGCCGCGCGCCTGGCCGAAGGTGCCGTGGCAGTTGGCGCAGGTGGCCGCCAGGTTGCGCGCCAGGAGCGGGTCCTGCGCATGGGCGGCGGGCAGGGCGGCCAGCAGCAGGGTGGCGGGCCAGGATCGCAGCCAGTTCATCGCGATGTTCTCCGGGCAGATTCTCGAAAGGGCACGATTGCACCATCGTCGCCGTGCCGGTGTCCCCTTGGTGAACCCTGAGACCTTGATTCGGGCGGGTGCCTCATGACTTTCACGATCATCGACGGGGTGAGAACGACGGTCGCGGCGCGGGCATTGGGCGCGTGCGTGTTCCTGCTCGCGGCGCTGGCCTGCGGGCTTGCGCAGGCGCAGGCGGTGAAGGCCGAGCCGGTGGCCGAGCGCGTGTGGTTCGTGCAGGGCGTCTCGGCGCTGGGCTCGCCGGCGAACCGCAATTTCATCAGCAACGCAGGCTTCGTGGTCACCGACGACGGTGTGGTGGTGGTCGACGCGCTCGGCTCGCCCGCGCTGGCGCGCGAACTGCTGGCCGAGATCCGCCGTGTCACGCCGCAGCCGGTGAAGCACGTCATCCTCACGCACTACCACGCCGACCATGTCTACGGCCTGCAGGTGTTCCGCGATGCCGGCGCCACCATCTGGGCCCACCCGGCGGCGCACGAGTACCTGAACTCCGACACCGCGGAACGCCGCCTGGAAGCGAGCCGCCAGGACCTGGCACCGTGGATCGACGCCGACACGCACCTGGTGGCGCCCACCCGCTGGCTCGAAGGCGACGAAGCGTCGATCGTGCTCGGCGGCACCGAGATCCGGCTGCGCCACCTGGGGCCGGCACACACGCCGGAAGACATCGCGGTCTTCGTGCCTTCGGCCGGCGCGCTGTTCGTCGGCGACCTGGTGTTCCGCGGCCGCGTGCCCTTCGTGGGGCAGGCCGACAGCCGGCGCTGGATCGCCTCGCTGGACCGGCTGATCGCCTTCGCGCCCCGCATCGTGCTGCCGGGGCACGGCCCGGCATCGACCGCGCCGCTGGCCGACCTGCAGCTCACGCGCGACTACCTGGTGCACCTGCGAAAGACCATGGGCGCGGCTGCCAGGTCGATGGAACCGTTCGACGAGGCCTACGCCCGCACCGACTGGTCGCGCTTCGAGCACCTGCCGCTGTTCAAGGTGGCCAACCGCATGAACGCGTACAACACCTACCTGCTGATGGAGCAGCAGGGCGACTAGCGGTTCAGAGCATCCGCTCCAGCCGCCAGGACTGCCAGCGCAGCCCCAGGAAACCGCCGCCGCAGATGGCGGCCAGCGCGATGAAGCTGCCCACCGACAGGGTGCTCACGCCCGAGATGCCCTGGCCGACGGTGCAGCCCAGCGCCACCACGCCGCCCACGCCCATGAGCACCGCGCCCAGCAGGTGGTTGGCGGTGTCCTCCACGCCGCCGAAGCCTTCCCAGCGGAAGGTCCGCTGCGCCAGTGCCACCACGGCCGAGCCGACCACGATGCCGGCCACGCTGACGATGCCGATCGTCAGCACCTTGCTGGAGTCGCTGAAGAACATCAGCCAGTCCAGCGCATACGCCACCGGCGAGACCAGGTTGATGGCTTCCATGCGGCGGGAACTGGTGGCCAGGAACACCTCTTCCAGCGTGCGCGGGTCTTCCGCCAGGTGGCCCAGGCGCCCGGAAAGCCACCAGAAGCCGACGACGGCGGCGCCGATGCCCACGCCACCCAGCCACACCTCGGCGCTGCGGCCGTCCCGCCGCCGCAGCACCCAGCCCAGCAGCAGCAGCGCGACCGCGGCGCCGACCCAGGGCGCCACCGACGCGGGCGAGCGGCCGACCGCGCCGCCCAGCAAGGTGGGCAGGTCCTGGCCGCCACGCAGGGTGAAGAACACCTGCTCCACGGTGGCCACGCGCCACACCGCGGTCAGCCCTTTCAGGGTGGCAAAGGCGGCGACCCCCAGCACCAGCACGACCACCAGCGACTTCAGGTTGCCACCGCCCACGCGCACCAGGCTCTTGCTGCCGCAGCCCGAGGACAGCACCATGCCGAAACCGAACATCAAGCCGCCGACCAGCGACGACAGCCACAGCACCCGCTCGCCTGCGTAGACGCTGCTCGACGCCTGCACCCAGCCGAGGCCGACCATCGCGTTGAAGCCGGCGGCCGCCACCGCCACCGCCAGCGCCCACATGCGCAGCCGGGTGAAGTCGCGCATGCTGAAGACGTCGGCCAACGCGCCCATGGTGCAGAAGTGCGTTCGCTGGGCCACGGCCCCGAAGACCACCGCCAGGCCGAAGGCGCACCAGAGCACCAGGCGGGTGAGGGAAGCGACGTCGGACTCGGTCATGGCGCGATTGTCGCCAGCCCGGCGCCGCGGAAGATATCCGTGAATGCGAATAGAATCCTTCACCAGACGTCCAGCGGAGCGTCCAGTGGAGGTTGAAGGGCGATGGAAACTCAGGACAACGAAGACCGGGTGTTCGAATCGGTGGCCGAACTCTTCTCGGTGCTCTCGACGCCGATCCGCCTGAAGATCATCAGCGCGGTCTGCAACGGCGAGAAGAACGTCTCCGAACTGCTCTCCGAGATCGACACCACGCAGCCCAACATGTCGCAGCACCTGTCCACGCTGTACCGCAGCGGCGTGCTGGCCAAGCGGCGCGAAGGCACGCAGGTGTACTACCGGCTCCAGAGCGAACGCGTGGCCACGCTGTGCCGCGCGGTGTGCACGCAGGTGGCGATCGAACTGGATTCAGGCGCCCCGCTGGACCCGAGCGACCGGCTGGTGCCGGCGATGCACCGCTAGATTTCGTCGGCCTCGATAATCAGGCGCAGCAGTTTCGCGCCTTCGCCTTTCGCCTCTGCCAGCAGCAGCAGCGGCCGGCCCACCGGCACGTCGCGCGAGAAACGGACATCCAGCCCGTCCCAGGGTTCACCACGCGCGGTGGCAATGCGGCGTTGCCACTGCAATTGGCCGTCGGCGAATACCTTCAGCGCATGGTGCGATCCGGCGACCGGATCCAGCGCGCGCACGCTGAGCGCGATGCTGATTTCGAATCGGCGTTCGCGGTGCAGGTCGGCGGGTATCAAAAGGCGCAGCACCGGCTGGCCTTCGGCGATGGCCTGCCAGCGTTCGGGTTTGTCGGGAGTTTCAGGGGGCATTCGCAGCGTCGCGGCAACAGTGGATGTAATTGTGTGCCTCGAATATCGGATATCCATTGAATCGTGGCGTCACGGCGATAAGCTTGCGCCCGCCCGGAAATCCATTTCCCCGGGTTCGTGAAGATAAGACATGGCCAAGACCTACGCCGATATCCAGAAGCGGATCGAAGACCTGCAAAAGACCGCCGAATCGCTGCGCCAGAAGGAAGTGGCCGGCGTCATCGACCGCATCAAGGTCGCGATCCAGACCTACCAGCTCACGGCCGACGATCTGGGCCTGGCGCTGAAGGCCGCCCACGCGCCGCGCGCGGCGAAGGGCCGCAAGTCGTCCAAGCCGGGGCGCGCCGCCGCCTACCGCGACGCCGAGGGCAACACCTGGTCGGGCCGGGGCCGCCGGCCGGCGTGGCTGAACGCGGCGCTCGCCGCGGGCAAGACCCTGGACGACCTGCGCGCCTGAAACGCGCAATCCCGCGGTTCCGCGGGCGCCCGCCGATCCGGCGCCGCCCGCAAGCTGGGTACACTGCTTCGCGCCGCCGCTGCGGTTTCTCACCGCGGCGCCCTGGTCACACCGACAAGAACCCCCAGCCTCCCGAGGTACCGCATGAAGATTGGCCCCCTGCTGGCGCTGGCCGCGCTGGTTTCCGCCACCACCGCTTTCGCAGAGACGCCCAGGAAGGCCGTGCTGCTCGATTTCTCGCGGGACACGCTGATCGACGCCGTGGCTGCGAAGGCCATCCTCGCCGAGGGCATCCCGGCCAAGGTGTGGAAGGTCTACCCGCCCACCAAGTGGGGCTTCGCCAGCCAGGTGGAAGGCGGCCTCACGCCGGCCGGCATGTGCGTGGTGACGGCGCGCGTGATGATGGTGCCGCTGACGCAGGCCATGAAGGCGCCGCTGCTGCGGCCGGAGAAGATCGCCACCGCGTTCGACGCCGCCAGCGGCGCTTCGGCCGAGCAATGCAAGGCGCTCGCGAAGACCAAGCTGGGCGAGGCGACGCAGAGCGTCGTCTCGAGCCTGGTCAAGCAGTAGGTGCGCGCGCGGCCGAGGCGGCAGCGCCAAGGCAGTTGTTGCACCGCCCCAGCCCGCGCAGGCGCGGGTCGGGCTTGCCGTCGCCGGTCTTGAAGTTGGCGTGGCAGCGGATGCAGACGTACATCTTGGAACTGGACATCATCGGCTTCACGCCGGGCTCGGCGTTGGGCCGCGCGGCCGTGTACTCGGCCTGGGTCTGGCGCAGCTTCGGGCCGGGCGCGGCGTTGACCGGATCGGCCGGTTCGGCCGGGACTGGCGGGGCGGAAGGGCGGCGATTGGCCATGGGGCTGATGGTCGGCCGGGGAGGGCCGGCATTGGACGCTAACCCCATATTGTCCGCTGAAATCGACCCGGCCGCCTGCCGGCCCGTCCGAAGGCCGTTCCGGCACGGGTGACATACTGTGTCCGCGACTCCAGACGACCCGCCGTGTCAAGACTTCCACCCGACCACCCGCAGCGCCTGCAACTCGCCGACGAAGTGCATGCGCGGCCGCCCGAGCCGCTGGAAATGCCCTCGCGCGCCAGCTACGTGGCCCTGCTGGTGGAGCCCGGCAACCGCGAGCGCGAACACGCCCACGTCACGAGTCTGTGCCGGGACGCCGGGGTCGCGCCGCCGCCGGCACGGGTGACGCAGTTCAGCGTCTCGCTGGGTGTGCTGCGTCTGAAGTGGGAGCGCCATGGCGAGTTCTCCGGCTACACCTTCATCGCACGCGGCCTGAGCCCGCAGCCCTTCAGCGAGCCGCCCTCTTCGCTGCTGCCCGAAGGCTGGCTGCAGGCGTTGCCGGGCCAGACCATCGTGGCCGCGCACGCCAAGCTGATGCCGGCACCCGAGGGCACGCCCGACCTGGCCGCGGTGGCCGAGCACTTCGAAGGCAACATCGTCGTCGGCTCGGCCATCGGCGAAGGGGTGGGCTTCGCCTTCACCGACTTCCGCCTGCACGCCGACGGCTGCACGCGCTTCCTGCTGATGGACCGCGGCTTCACGCAGCGCCAGGCCGGCCGCATGATGCAGCGCCTGTTCGAGATCGAGGCCTACCGCATGCTGGCGCTGCTGGCCCTGCCGCAGGCGCGCCAGCAGGGTGGCCGCAGCGCCGAGATCGAACGCGCGCTGGCGGAACTCACCGGCCGCATCGCCAGCGAAGGCGGCGACGAAGAGGCGCTGCTGCACGAGTTGACGCGCCTTGCGGCCGAGGTGGAAAGCGGCATCGCCGCCAGCCAGTTCCGTTTCGGCGGCACGCGCGCCTACGCCGAGCTGGTGCGCACGCGCATTGCCGAACTGCGCGAGGTGCGCATCCCCGGCATCCAGACGATCGAGGAATTCATGGCGCGTCGCTTCGCGCCCGCGGTGGCCACCTGTGCCACCGTCTCGCAGCGGCTGCACGATCTCTCGGAGCGGGTCGACCAGGCCAGCGGCCTGCTGGCCACGCGGGTGGGCATCGCGCGCGAGAAGCAGAACCAGGCGCTGCTGGCCTCGATGGACCGGCGCGCCAAGCTGCAGCTGCGGCTGCAGCAGACGGTGGAAGGGCTCTCGGTGGCCGCGATCGTCTACTACGTGGCCGGCCTCGTGGGCTATCTGGCCAAGGGCGTGAAGGCCGCCGGCGTCAAGCTCGATCCCGAACTCGTCACCGGCATCGCGATTCCGCTCATCGCCGCCGCCTTCTTCTTCGTGATCCGGCGCGCGCGCCACCGCATCACGGCCGCCGACGGCGGCTCACCGCACTGAAGCAGTACACGAATGGCTCCCGTCTTTCCCTTCTCCGCCATCGTCGGCCAGGACGAGATGAAGCTGGCGATCATGATCGCCGCCGTCGATTCCGGCGTCGGCGGCGTGCTCGTGTTCGGCGACCGCGGCACCGGCAAGTCGACCGCGGTGCGCGCGCTGGCCGCGCTGCTGCCGCCCATGCGCGCGGTGGTCGGCTGCCCTTACCACCGCGACCCCGCGCTCGAACCACCTGGCGCGCCGAAGGCGAAGACGCACCTGATTCCGGTGCCGGTGGTCGACCTGCCGCTGGGCGCCACCGAAGACCGCGTGGTCGGCGCGCTCGACCTGGAACGCGCGCTCACGCAGGGCGTGAAGGCCTTCGAACCCGGCCTGCTGGCGCGCGCCAACCGCGGCTTCCTCTACATCGACGAGGTCAACCTGCTGGAAGACCATCTGGTCGACCTGCTGATCGACGTCGCCGCCTCGGGCGAGAACGTGGTCGAACGCGAGGGCCTGTCGATCCGACACCCCGCGCGCTTCGTGCTGGTGGGCAGCGGCAACCCGGAAGAAGGCGAGCTGCGGCCGCAGCTGCTGGACCGCTTCGGCCTGTCGGTCGAGGTGAAGACGCCGACCGACATCGCCACCCGCATCGAGGTCGTGCGCCGGCGCGACGCCTTCGACCGCGCCCCCGAGGACTTCATCGCCCGCTGGGCGGCCGAAGACGACAGGCTGCGGCGCCAGATCGTCGCCGCGCGCAAGCGGCTGGAAGGCGTGCAGGTGCCCGACGCCGCGCTCGAACGCGCCGCCACGCTGTGCCTGAAGCTGGGCACCGACGGCCTGCGCGGCGAACTCACGCTGATGCGCGCCGCGCGCGCGCTGGCGGCGCTGGAAGGCGCGAAGACCGTGGCCGACGCGCAGCTGCGCCGCGTCGCCGCGCCCGCGCTGCGCCACCGGCTGCGGCGCAATCCGCTGGACGATGCCGGGTCGACGACGCGGGTCGAACGCGCGGTCGAGGAAGTCTTCGCGGCCTGAGATGACGAGCTGGGCCGACGCCACGCTCGCCGCGGCGCTCATCGGGGTCGACCCGCGGGGCACCGGGGCCGTGCTGCGCGCCGGCGCCGGGCCGGTGCGCGACGCGTGGCTGGACACGCTGGCGGCTTCGCTGCCTTCGGCGCCGCGCAAGGTGCCGCTGTCGATCGCGGACGACCGCCTGCTGGGCGGCCTGGACCTGGCGGCCACGCTGCGCGCCGGCCGGCCGGTGGCGCAGCGCGGGCTGCTGTCCGAAGCCGACGGTGGCCTGCTGCTGCTGCCGATGGCCGAACGCGCCAGTGGCGAACTCGTCGCCCGCCTGACCGCGGCGCTGGACCGTGGCGAGGTGCCGGTGGAACGCGACGGCATCGCGCGCGTCGACGCCGCCCGCATCGGCCTGGTGGCGCTGGACGAAGGCGAGGGCGACGAACAGGGGGCGGCGCCGCTCACCGAACGCCTGGCCTTCGTGCTGGACCTGTCCACGCTGCCGGCGCGCGAAGCGGCGCCGGTGCACGACCCCGAAGTGGCCGCGGCACGCGCGCGGCTGGGTGCCGTGCAGGCCGACGACGCCGTGGTCCGCGCGCTGTGCGAGGCGGCCTTCGCGCTCGGTATCGCCTCGCTGCGCGTGCCGCTGATGGCCTTGCGCGCGGCGCGGGCCCATGCCGCACTCG
>JBGAKY010000066.1:0-32824 GCA_044224175.1 Rubrivivax sp.
CTGCTGCAGCTGGTGGTCGGTCTTGCGCATCTCGACCTCGCCCTGGAAGCCCTTGAACTTCAGGCCTTCCATCATCGGCGCCACCTTCACCGGGTCGGTGCTCTTGGCCGCCTTCATGCCTTCGACCAGCATCGCGATGCCGTTGTAGGTGGCCGAGGTGTACCAGTCGTCGTTGAACTGCTTCTTGAACTTGTCCTGCAGCGTCTTCACCGGGTCGGGCAGGTTGTTGTGGCTGTAGGCCACCACGCGCACCGCGCCGCCCACCCCCGCGGCCAGCGCGGTGGGGGTGCCGCTGACACCGGCGTAGTAGGTGTAGAAGTTGGCGTTCAGGCCCGCCTCCTTGGCGGCCTTGATCAGCAGCGTCAGATCCTGGCCCCAGTTGCCGGTGACCACCGAGTCGGCGCCGCTGGCCTTGATCTTGGCCACGTAGGGCGCGAAGTCCTTCACCTGGCCGATGGGGTGCAGGTCGTCGCCGACGATCTGCACGTCGGGCCGCTTGCGCGCCATCGTCTCCTTGAAGTACTTGGAGACCTGCTGGCCGTGCGAGTAGTTCTGGCCGATGATGTAGACCTTCTTCACGTCGGGCTGGTCCTTCATGAAGCTGGTCAGCGCCTCCATCTTCATGGAGGTGTCGGCGTCCAGCCGGAAGTGCCAGTAGTTGCAGCGCTCGTTCGTGAGCGCCGGGTCCACCGCGGCGTAGTTCAGGTAGAGCACTTCCTTGCCCGGATTGCGCTCGTTGTGCTTGGCCACGCCGTCCAGGATGGCGGCCGCCGCGCCCGAGCCGTTGCCCTGCACCACGTAGCGGATGCCCTGGTCGATGGCGCTCTTGAGCGCCGTCAGGCTGTCCTGCGGGCTGCCCTTGTTGTCGAAGGGCACGAACTCGAACTTGACCCCCGCCGCGTTGTTCGCGAACTGGTCGGCCGTGAACTGCCAGCTCTTGAGCTGGTTCTGGCCGACGTTGGCGAACGGGCCCGACAGCGGGTCGATGAAGGCGATCTTGACCGTTTCGCCCTTCTGGGCGAAGGCGATGCCCGACACGAGGGCCAGGGTGGCGGCCACGGGAAGGCCGAACAGGCGGTGATGGAACTTCATGTCTTGGTCTCCAAAAGTGGCGATTCCGGGGGTCTTGTCGGGTGGGGCGAAAGTAGCGGAAAGGCCCTTCAACGGGGGTGAGGGACTACCCCGAAGTTCTGTCGCCCAAGGGACAATCCCGATCCTCCCGGTTCGAACACCTCCCGCCTGCCATGAGCCTGTTCTCCAAGACCCCACCCGTCCACTCGCACGACGACCCCCGCTACGAGGTGAAGAAGTCCGACGCCGAGTGGCGCGCCCAGCTCGACCCCATGCAGTACCAGGTGGCGCGCCACGCCGCCACCGAGCGCGCCTTCACCGGCAAGTACTGGGACCACTTCAAGGACGGCCGCTACAACTGCGTGGGCTGCGGCACGCCGCTGTTCGAAAGCGGCACCAAGTTCGACGCCGGCTGCGGCTGGCCCAGTTACTGGGCGCCGCTGAACGCCGACGTGATCGAGGAAGTGCGCGACACCACCCACGGCATGGTACGGGTGGAAGTGCGTTGCAGGCGCTGCGGCAGCCACCTGGGCCACGTCTTCCCCGACGGCCCCGAGCCCACCGGCGAACGCTACTGCATCAACTCGGCCGCGATCGACTTCGAGCCCAAGGCCTGATGCCCGCGCCGGCGCCGCCACGGGCGCAGGCACAATGGCCACCCGCATGAAACTGCTGCTCGACTTCCTGCCGCTGCTGCTGTTCTTCACCACCTTCAAGCTGGCCGACGGCCACAAGGACTGGGCAGCCGACTTCGCGACCCGCCACTTCGGCGGCCTGGTCTCGGGCGGCGCCGTGGGCCCGACCGAGGCGCCGGTGCTGCTGGCGACCATCGTCGTCATCGCCGCCACCTTTGCCCAGGTGGGCGTGCTCAAGGCGACGCGCCAGAAGGTGCACCTGATGCTGTGGATCAGCCTGGTGCTGGTGGTGGTCTTCGGCGGCCTGACGATCTGGTTCCACAACGAGACCTTCATCAAGTGGAAGCCCAGCGCCGTCTACTGGACGCTCGGCGTGGCGCTGTGGCTGACCCCGCTGCTGACCGGCCGCAACCTGCTCAAGAGCATGCTGGGCGACGAGATGCGCCTGCCCGCCCGCGTCTGGCACCGGCTGAACTTCGCGTGGGTCGCCTTCTTCGCGGGCATGGGCCTGGTCAACCTGTGGGTGGCCTACACGTTCAGCACCGAGACCTGGGCCAGCTTCAAGGCCTTCGGCAGCACCGGGCTGGTGATCGTGTTCACGCTGGCACAGGGCTTCTACCTGGCGCGTTACCTGGAAGACGGCGCGGCGACAGCTTCCGAACAGTCCGGCCCGCCCGAAGCACGATGACGGCCGCCGAGATCGAAGCCCTGCTGCGCGCGGCGCTGGCGCCCGCCAGCCTGCAGGTGCAGGACGACAGCGCGGCCCACGCCGGCCATGCCGGGGCGCGCGAAGGCGGCCACTTCAGCGTGCGCATCACGAGCGAGCGCTTCCGCGGCCTGGCCCGCGTGGCGCGACACCGCCTCGTGTATGATGCCCTGGGCTCGCTGGCGGCCCGCCGGATCCATGCGCTTGCGATCGATGCGCGCACTCCCGAAGACGCCTGATCCGCCGCCGCCATTGCGCCGCGGCCCCCACCCGGAAAGTTCTCCACTCATGAAGTCGAAGACCCTCGTCGCCATCGCCGTGTTCGCGCTCAGCGCGGCTGCCGCGCAGGCCCAGAACCTGGCGATCGTGAACGGCAAGCCGGTGCCCAAGGCACGGGTCGACGCCCTGGTGACCCAGGTCGAACGCGCCGGCCAGAAGATCGGCCCCGAGATGCAGCAGCGCGTCAAGGACGAAGTCGTGATGCGCGAGATCTTCGCCCAGGAAGCCGAGAAGCGCGGCATCGGCGCCAACGCCGACTTCCGTGCCCAGATGGAGATGGCGCGCCAGAGCATCCTGATCCGCGAACTGTTCGAGGACTACAAGAAGAAGAACCCAGTCACCGACGCCGAAGCGCAGGCCGAGTACGACAAGTTCAAGGCCCAGGCCACCGGCACCGAATACCGCGCCCGCCACATCCTGGTCGAGAAGGAAGACGAGGCCAAGGCCCTGATCGAGCAGATCAAGAAGGGCGGCAGCTTCGAGGAACTGGCCAAGAAGAACTCCAAGGACCCCGGCTCCGGCGCCAACGGCGGCGACCTCGACTTCGCCAAGCCCGAAAGCTACGTGCAGGAGTTCAGCAGCGCGATGGTCAAGCTCAAGAAGGGCGAGATGACCGAGACGCCGGTGAAGAGCCAGTTCGGCTGGCACATCATCAAGCTGGAGGACACGCGCGAGGCCCCGTTCCCCGCCTTCGACGACGTGAAGGGCCAGATCAAGCAGCGCCTGGAGCAGACCAAGCTGCAGCAGTACCAGGAAGACCTTCGCAAGAAGGCCAAGACCGACTACAAGTTCGCAGGCCAGTAAACAGCCCGCCGCGGTCGGCGGGCCACCCACCGAGGCAGATGTCCGACTCGCCCACCATCGCCGTCACCCGCAGCGGAATGTCGCTGCTGCAGGACGTCGTCGGTCCTGCGCGGCGGCCCTGCCTCATCCTCTACAGCGGCGCCGACGCCGGCCTGCCCTTCGACCTGGAGCCCGGCGTCTACACGGTGGGCCGGGCGCCCGAATCCAGCCTGCAGCTGGAAAGCCCCGGCATCAGCCGCCGCCACGCCGAACTGCGCGTGAGCGAAGACACCGTTCTGCTGGCCGACCTGGGCAGCAGCAACGGCACCTTCGTCAACGAGGTGCGCATCACCGACCCCGTGCGCCTGCGCGGCGGCGACGTGGTGCGCTTCGGCGTGCTGGTGCTGCGCTTCTACGAAAGCCAGAGCCTGGAAGCGGCGCTGCACGACCGCATCTACCGCACCGCCACGGTGGACCCCGGCACCGAGGTCTTCAACCGCCGTTACCTGTTCGACGCCCTCAAGCGCGAGATGCGCCTGGCGCGCCAGCACAACGTGCCGCTGGCGGTGGTGATCTACGA
This sequence comes from Rubrivivax sp., assembly GCA_044224175.1. Lineage (GTDB taxonomy): Bacteria > Pseudomonadota > Gammaproteobacteria > Burkholderiales > Burkholderiaceae_C > Rubrivivax. Next base: position 4,055 of record JBGAKY010000066.1, read on the forward strand.
CCTGGACCACTTCAAGAAGGTGAACGACCAGTTCGGCCACGCCGCCGGCGACGTGGTGCTGCGCGACAGCGCCGGACTCGTGCGCACGGCGCTGGCCGGCGTGGGCATGCTGGGCCGCCTGGGTGGCGAGGAATTCGGCATCGTGCTGCCCCACCACACGCTGGCCAAGGCCGCGGAAGTGGCCGAATGTGCACGCGCCGCGGTGGCCGACCACCGCTTCCTGCTCGGCGACCAGGGCGTGCCAGGGCCCGGCAGCGTGATCCACCGCCAGACCGTTTCGCTGGGGGTCGCCGCGCTGGCGCCTTCGATGGCCGACCCGATCGACCTCATCAAGGCGGCCGACGGCAAGCTCTACGAATCGAAGAACGGCGGCCGCAACCGCGTCAGTTCGTAGCGCCGGGCCGCCGCCTCAGCGGCGCGGGCCGCCGCTGCCGCGGGAACTGCTGCCGGCCGCCGGCGCAGGACGGCCACCGTCGCGGCGCGGCGGGCGCGGGCCGCCACGGCCGCCGCCGCCACCACCACCCCCACCCCCGCCGCCGCTGCTGGCACCGCGCTGACCGCCGCCACCGCCGGGGCGGCCGCCCCGGCCACCGCCGCCGCCACCGCCGGCCCCGCGGCGCGTGCCGCCGACGCCGATGGTCATGCGGCCCAGCACGATGGGCTCGGCCTTCTCGCCCACGGGCGGCTCGAAGCCGCGCACCGTCTCGCGCGGGATCTCGCGCTTGATGAGGCGTTCGATGTCCTTCAGGAAGATCTCCTCGTCGACGCAGACGAGCGAGATCGCCTCGCCGGTGGCGCCGGCACGGCCGGTGCGGCCGATGCGGTGCACGTAGTCTTCCGGCACGTTGGGCATCTCGAAGTTCACCACGTGCGGCAGCTGGTCGATGTCGATGCCGCGCGCCGCGATGTCGGTGGCCACCAGCACGCGCAGGTCGCCGCTCTTGAACTCGGCCAGCGCCTTGGTGCGCGCGCCCTGGCTCTTGTTGCCGTGGATCGCCATCGCGCTGATGCCTTCCTTGTTGAGGTAGTCGGTCAGCCGGTTGGCGCCGTGCTTCATGCGCGTGAACACCAGCACCTGGTGCCAGTCGCCCTGCTTGATCAGGTGCGCCAGCAGTTCCTTCTTGCGCTCGCGACCCACCGGGTGCACCTTCTGGGCGATGTTCTCGGCGGTGGCGTTGCGGCGCGCCACCTCGATCAGGCCGGGCTGGTTCAGCAGCCGGTCGGCCAGGGCCTTGATCTCGTCGCTGAAGGTGGCGCTGAAGAGCAGGCTCTGCTTCTTCGGCGGCACGATCGCCAGCACCTTCTTGATGTCGTGGATGAAGCCCATGTCGAGCATGCGGTCGGCTTCGTCGAGCACGAAGATCTCCACGTGCTTCAGGTCCAGCGTGCCCTGCTGGTGGTGGTCCAGCAGGCGGCCGGGGGTGGCCACGAGGATGTCGACGCCCTTGCGAAGGCGGTCGATCTGCGGCTGCATGCCCACGCCGCCGAACATCACCATGCTGGTGAGCGGCACGTACTTGCCGTAGGTTCGCACGCTCTCTTCCACCTGCGCCGCGAGTTCGCGCGTGGGCGTGAGGATGAGCGCGCGGATGGCGACGCGCCCGCGCGCGTCGCGCACCGGCTTGCCCTGCATCAGCCTGTGCAGCATGGGCAGCGTGAAGCCGGCGGTCTTGCCGGTGCCGGTCTGGGCACCGGCGAGCAGGTCGCCGCCCTTCAACACCTGCGGAATGGCTTGCGCCTGGATCGGGGTCGGGTTCTCGTAGCCCTGTTCGTGCACGGCACGCAGCAGGGGCTCGGCCAGGCCGAGGTCCTTGAAGTTCATTCGTTTTCTTCGGAGAGACGGCCTGTCGCCCGCGTTGCCGGGGCGCCAGTCGCAGGCGTCAGGGGGGAGGACCGCGAATGCGGTGTCGGGAGCGACGCCGATGCAGCGACTGGAGGCTGCATCGATGGGCCGCATTCTAGCGGCTGCCCTCCGATCGTGCCGGGCGCGAATAACGTGCGCTTATGCGCCTGTTTCGCGGGCCAGCCGCACCACCGTCTTGCCCGGCGTGGGCACGCGCAGCACCGAAGGCATGACGAGCCAGCAGTCGTCGTAGGGCGTCACGAAGGGCCGGCCGCCGTTCCAGCCCAGCAGCGTGCCGGCCTGGGGCACGCACTGGCCGGTGCTCCAGCGTTCGGCAAAGCGCACCGGCTCGCCGGGCAGCGCGGTCACGGCCTCGGTCACCTCCAGCACCGTCTGCGCCAGCTGCTTGGGGCGCCACCAGCCGCCGGGCACGTCGAGCTCGTCCACGCTGCCGGCGGCCTGCAGGAAGCGGCCCAGCATGTCCAGCGCCACCTCGCGCGCCTTCAGCTCGCCGTGGAAGCCGCACTCGACCAGCAGGGAACGGCTGTCGTCTTCCGCTGCCTCGCCCCAGCGGCCATGGTCGCGCAGGCGCCGGCCTTCGGCGTGGCCGGCGTCGGCCACCACCAGCGCCGGCGCGCCGATGCGGCGTGCCAGGTCGATGTGGCGCGCCTGCGTGCCGGTGAGCACCAGCGCCGGCCCGGCGTCCTGCATCGAATGCAGGTCCAGCAGCCAGTCGGCGCGTTCCACGAAGGGCAGCAGTTCCAGCGCGCGCCGCTGTTCCGAAGTGGCCGGCGCGTCGCGCCAGGCCATCGGGCCCCAGACGCGGTTCAGGTCCTGGTCGACGAAACGCGAGGCGATGAAGCTTTCGCGGTCGAAGCGGTCGAAGGCCGCCAGGTTGCAGAACGCGAAGGTGAGCGCGCCGCGGCGTGGACGCAGCCCCACCTGCAGCGCCGCCAGCACCGCCCAGGCGCCGCAGAGTTCGTTGCCGTGGACGAGCGCGGTGACCAGCACCTCGCGCCCGGGGGCGCCGGAATCGAAGCGCCACACGCCCTCGCAGCCGGTGTTGCCGGCGCGCCAGGGTCCGAGGTCGGGTTTGGCCAGTTCGAAGGCCGGGGATGGGTCGTTCATGGGGAGCCGATGCTACCGGCCCCGCGATGACGCTTCAGTCGACCAGGCCGTTGGCCACCGCGTAGCGTGTCAGGCTGGCCACGTCGTGCAGGTCCAGGCGGCCGATGAGTTCGGCGCGGTGGTACTCCACCGTCTTCACGCTCAGGCCCAGTTCGCGCGCGATCACCTTGTTCGAGGCTCCGCGCGCGATGCCGCGCAGCACCTCGCGCTGGCGCGGCGAAAGCGGTGGCGCGGGCTCGGGTTCCCCGCCCATCGCCGCCATCGCGATCTCCGGGCTCAGCCAGGGCCGGCCGGCGACCACGCTGCGCAGCGCCATGCCCAGTTCGTCGAGCACGAAGTCCTTGGAGACGAAGCCGGCCGCGCCCAGCGCCAGGGCGCGCTTCGCCAGCGCCGCCTCGGCGCGTCCGGTGAGGATGACGATGCGCACCTGCGGGTGCCGCTCGCGCACCAGCGCGGCGATCTCCAGGCCGTCGCGGCCGGGCATGTCCAGGTCGAGCAGCAGCACGTCGGGCGCGCGCTCGGCACAGGCGGCCAGGCAGCGTTCGCCGTCCTCCACCGCGGCCATGCAGACGAAGCCGGGCAGCTGCGCCAGCAGGGCCGTGACGCCCGCACGCACCAGCACCTGGTCGTCGGCCACCATCACGGTCGTTGTCGAATCCTTCACTGACGCCTCTCCCCGGGGCATGGTCGAATCTTCGGCACCGGACCGGCGCCTCCGCATGCCCGGTTCGTGAACTCCTCCCGCTGCTTGAACGCTTCAGATCTGACTCATCTTTCGAAGGCTGCGAACCCAGACCTCGTCCAGGCAGCCGCAGCGGGCTGCTGGCGCATCGAACAAGGCCGGCTCCTGCTCGACGCGCCCGCGCTGCCGCTCTTCGGTGCCGCCGAACACGAGATCTCGCTCGCGGCCTGGTTGCGCCGTCTGCCCGCCGCCGAAGCGGCCGCGCTGGCCGCGGCGCTGGACAACGCCGCCGCGCCGCTGGCGGCCGTGGTCACGCCCGGTGGCCGCCGCCTGCTGCTGCGCGGCGGCTGGGCCGCGGGCGCGTGGCAGGGCCTGGCGCTGGAACTGCCCGAAACCGCCGACGGCGACGCCACGCCGCGCGCTCGCGACGAGCTGTTCGCCGGCATCAGCCACGAGCTGCGCACGCCGCTCAACGCCATCCTCGGCTTCACCCACCTGGCGCGCGCCGAGTTGCCGCCCGGCGTGGACCGCAGCCATGTCGACCACATCGAACAGGCCTCGCAGCTGATGCTGCGCGTGGTGAACGACCTGCTCGACCTGGTGCGGCTGGAAGCCGGCCGGCTGGAGATCGAACCCGACCAGCCGCTGGACCTGCACGCGCTGGCCGTGCGCGCGGGCGTGCTGGCCAGCGGCCTGCGCCAGGGCAAGCCGATCCGGCTGTACACCACGGTCGACCCCGAATGCCCGCAGCACCTGCGCGGCGACGCGGTGCGCATCGAGCAGGTGCTGGCCAACCTGATCGGCAACGCGCTGAAGTTCACCGAACGCGGCATGGTGGTGCTGGGGGTGAAGCTGCGCGAACGGCGCGACGACGAGGTGACGCTGCGCCTGTCGGTGAGCGACACCGGCGTCGGCATCGGGCTGGACCACCTGCAGCGCATCGGCCGCCCTTTCGAGCGCAGCACACGCCGCGCCGCCGGCTCGGGGCTGGGCCTGTCGGTGGTGAACCGGCTGCTGGAACTGCACGGCACGCAGCTGCAGGTGGCTTCGGTCGAAGGCGGCGGCACGATCTGCTGGTTCGACCTCACGCTGGCGCTGGACCCCACCGCCGTGCAGCCCACTCCGGTGGCCGACACCGTGGTCTTCAGCACCGACCGCAAGCTGGCCGAGACCGTGGCCGCGCAGTGGCGGGTGCACGGCCACGCGCTGCGCAACACCTCGCAGGCCCGCCGCGCGCGCCGCTGGGTGGTGGACGCGGCGCTGCCCGAGGCGGCCGAACGCATCGCGCAGGCACGGCGCGGCGGCCACGACTGCGTCGTCGTCAGCGCCGGCCCCGCGCCCGCGGGCCGCCCGGCGGTGGAACTGCCGCTGCTGGCGGCCGCCGTCTTCGCCCGCCAGCGCGGCCATGCGCTGGCCGCCGACCCGCGCGTGGCCGGCCTGCGCGTGATGGTGGTGGAAGACAACGAACTGAATCGCCAGGTCATCGCCGGCTTCCTGCGCCACCTGGGCGCCGAGGTCGAGCTGTTCGCCGCCGGCGCGCCGGCGCTGGAACGCCTGGCCACGGCGCGCTTCGACGTCGCGCTGCTGGACCTGCAGCTCGACCGCGAAAGCGGCCTCGAACTGGCGCAGGCGCTGCGCGCCACGCCGGCCGGCGCCGCGCTGCCCGTCATCTTCCTCAGCGCACATTTCGAAGAGGAAGACCGCATGACGGCGGCCGGCCTGGGCGCGCTGGCCTGCGTGAGCAAGCCCTTCGACCCCGACGAGCTGCGCGCCCTGCTGGCGCCGCTGCCGCACGAACGCGCGCCCGCCCCGGTGCAGCCGGTACCGAACGCCACCGCGGGCCCTTCGCTGCGCGCGCTGTTCGCCTGCTGGCCGGCCACCCGGCGGCCGCGCTGCCGGTGGCGGCGCTGATCGCCAGCGCCGAGGCCATCGCGCAGGGCTGAGCACGCCGCACCCCGGGTGACGACCCGGGGTCCCGCCCGGGCGAAGCGTCGATACCGCCGCAGGCCCCCGCTCTCCAGAATGCCTTCCATCACAGGGAGGCGCTGCATGGAGATGAACGTTCCCGAACCGGTGCGGCATGCCGCCACGCGTGCCGCCGCCGCCGCCCTGGCCGCGGCGCGCAGTGCCGGCGGCCAGCAGGTGCTGTGCTTCAGTGCCGCCGGTTCGACCTACGCGATGGGGATCGCGTCGATCAAGGAGATCATCGAGTACGGCACGATCACCACGATCCCGCTGATGCCCGCCTTCATCCGCGGCGTCATCAACCTGCGCGGCGCGGTGGTGCCGGTCATCGACCTGGCGGCGCGGCTGGGCTTCGAACCCGCGGTGCCGAGCCGCCGCACCTGCATCGTCATCGTCGAGATGCGACACGGCGAGGAGCGCTTCGATCTCGGCGTCGTCGTCGACGCGGTGAGCGAGGTGCTCGAACTCGGTCCGGAAGACCTGGAGCCCGCGCCCAGCTTCGGCGCCGCCATCCGCAGCGACTTCATCGAGGCGATGGCGCGCATCCGCGGCCGCTTCGTGATCGTGATGCGCCTGGAGCAGGTGCTGTCGATCGAAGAGGTCTCCGACCTCGCCCGCCTGCGCGCCGAAGCGCGCGTCTGAACGAGACACGCCGATGGCCTCGATCGCCCGCCGCACCCTGTCCGCCTTCGGCTGGCAGCGCCCTGCCCCCGCGGCGCTGCAGCCGGCCGCCGACGGCGCCGTAGCGCTGGCGCCGCTGGCGCGCGTGTGGGCGGGACAGGTCGGCGCCGCCGTCGGTCACGCCAGCGAGTCGGTCGACGCGCTGTCCAGCGGCTTCGCGACCATCGAAGGCCAGCTCTCGCAGGCCCTGCAGGCGGCCGAGGACGCGGCGCGCTCCTTCGGCGGCGACGAAGGCATGGCCGCCACCGTGGAGGCGGCACGCACGCGGCTGCAGCAGGTGCTGTCGCACATCGAATCGGCGGTCGCCGCGAACCACGCGCTGATGGACAGCGTGGGCCAGGCCGTGCAGGCCACGCGCGAACTGGGCGAGACCGCGCAGTCGGTCGAACGCATCGCGCAGATGACCACGCTGCTGTCCATCAATGCGCGCATCGAGGCCGCGCGCGCCGGCCCCGCCGGCCAGGGCTTCGCCGTCGTCGCCGACGAGGTGCGCAAGCTCGCCGCCCAGGCGCGGCTGGACTCGCAGGCCATCCTGGGCCGGGTCGAGCGCATCGGCCGCGTCATCGGCGACGCCGCCGCCGCCACCGAAGGCCTGCGCCGGCGCGACGACGAACTCATGCAGCGCTGCCGCGCGGAAATGTCCGAGGTCATCGACGGCTTCGGCGAAGGCACGCAGCGCCTGCTGGGCGCTTCGGAAGCGCTGGCGGGCATCGGCCGCGAGACGCGCGCCTCGGTGGCCGACGCGCTGACGCGCCTGCAGTTCCAGGACCGCGTGGGCCAGCGCCTGGCCCACGTGCAGGCCAGCGTCGAAGGCTTCGCGGCCACGCTGGAAGCCGAAGGCTGGCCCACCGCCGACGCCGTGGCCGCGCTGGATGCCGCGCTCGAGGCCAGCTACACGATGCCCGAGGAAGGCCGGCTGCATCGCGGCGAGGCCGAGCCCGGCGCCGGCAGCGACGGCATCGACTTTTTCTGAGAGATCGAGAGAAGGAGACTCCCTTGTCCAAGAGCGTGCTTATCGTCGACGACTCCAGTTCGGTCCGCACCGTCGTCGGCATCGCGCTGCGCGGCGCCGGCTACGACGTGATCGAGGCCCACGACGGCGCCCAGGCCCTGCAGCAGCTGAACGGCCGCAAGGTGCACCTGATCATCAGCGACGTGAACATGCCCGCGATGGACGGGCTGACGCTGCTGCGCGAGGTGAAGAAGCACCCGCAATACAAGTTCACCCCGGTGATGATGCTCACCACCGAAGGCGGCGAGGAGAAGAAGGCCATCGGTCGCAACGAAGGCGCGCGCGCCTGGATGACCAAGCCCTTCCGCCCCGAGCAGATGCTGCTGGCGGTGCAGAAGCTGGTGGCCGCATGATGCAGATCCGCCTGGACCTGGCTTCACTGCCGGCGCAACTGCGCTTCGCCGGTTCGCTCACCATCGCCGCCGCCGCCTCCGGCCGCACCGACCTGCTTTCGCTGCTGGCCGACCTGCCCGCGGGCCCGGTGCTGCTGGACACTGCCGAAGTGGCCGAAGCCGACGGCGCCGGCGTGCAGTTGCTGGTCTCGGCCACGCGCAGCCTGCAGGCCGCGGGCCATGCGCCTCGCTTCGGCGCCAGCAGCCCCGAGGTGCAGCGCGCCGCGCGGGCGCTGGGCGTCGCGGTCGAGGAAGCCTGCTGATGTCCGCCATCGACCTGAGCGCCGCGTTCGCCGCCTTCATCGTCGAAGGGCGCGAACTGGCCGAATCGCTGGAACAGGGCCTGCTGGCGCTGGAAGCCGGCGCCGACCGCGGCGACGCCGAGACCGTGAACGCGCTGTTCCGCGCCGCCCACACCATCAAGGGCTCGGCCGGCATCGTCGGCATCGGCAGCCTGGTGCGCTTCACGCACCACGTGGAGACGCTGCTGGACCGCGTGCGCGCCGGCGAGCCGCTGCTCGACGACGCCATGCTCGGCCGCCTGCTGCGCTGCGTGGATCACATCGGCCGCCTGCTCGACCTGGCCGAAGCCGGCGACACCGACGGCCATTCGATCGCGCCGGCCGAGTCGATGCTGCTGGAAGGCCTGGCCGCGCCGTCCGCCGCCGCGCCCGAGGCCGCCCGTGCCGAGAGCCCGGCCGCACGCAGCGAAGGCGGCACGCGCGTGTTCGCCCTCTTCGGCCGCGACTGCCTGCGCAACGGCATCGACCCCGCCGCCGCGATGCAGTTCATCGGCGAACGCGCCACCGTCGGCAGGCGCGCGCTGCTGGCCGAACGCGTGCCGGCGCTGGAGGCACTGGACGCCGAGGACTGCTGGCTCGCGCTCGGCTTCGAGATGCAGGGCGCCGGTCCCGCGCTGGCGCGCGAGGCCTTCGAATTCTTCGGCGACGGCACGCTCATCGCCACCTGCACCGCCGCCGACGACGCCGCCGCCGTGCACGCCGCGCTGCGGCCGCTGCGCGAAGCCGCCGGCGACGCCGCACTCGCGCCCTGGCGCGCCGCCGGGCTGCTGAGCGAAGCCGAATGGCAGGGCCGCGAAGACGCACCCGCCGCCGCAGCAGCCCCACCGTCCGCCATCGCGGCCGCCGCGCCCAAGGCCGCCGCCGCGCCGCGATTCCTGCGCGTGCCGGCCGACCGCCTGGACGAGCTGATCGTGCAGGTCGGCGAACTCGTGATCGCCGGCGCCAGCGTCGACGTGCTGGCGCGCGAGACGCGCCACGCAAGGCTGCAGGAGGCCGTGGGCCAGCTGACGCAGCTGATCGACAGCATCCAGTCCGGCACCCTGCAGCTGCGCATGGTGCCGGTGGGCGAGACCTTCAACCGCTTCCAGCGCGTGGTGCGCGACGTCGCGCTCGAGCTGGGCAAGGACATCGCGCTCGAGATCGTGGGCGGCGACACCGAGCTGGACAAGGCGATGGTCGAACGCATCGGCGACCCGCTGATGCACCTGGTGCGCAACGCCATGGACCACGGCCTGGAGACGCCGGCCGAGCGCGTGGCCCAGGGCAAGCCCGGGCAGGGCACGCTGCGGCTGCGCGCCTTCCACGATTCGGGCAACGTGGTCATCGAGGTCAGCGACGACGGCCGCGGCCTGGCGCGCGAGCGCATCCTGGCAAAGGCCGTCGAACGCGGGCTCGTGGCCTCGGGCGAAGGCCTGTCGGACCACGAGGTCTGGCAGCTCATCTTCGAGCCCGGCTTCTCCACCGCCGAGCAGGTGACCAACCTGTCCGGCCGCGGCGTCGGCATGGACGTGGTGAAGAAGAACGTCGAAGCGCTGCGTGGCGCCATCACGCTGTCCACCCAGCCCGGCCAGGGCACGCTGGTGCAGCTGCGGCTGCCGCTCACGTTGGCCATCATCGACGGTTTCATGGTCGGCGTCGCCGAGCAGCGCTTCATCGTGCCGCTGGACCTGGTGGTCGAGTGCATCGAGCTGCCGGCCGACGCGCTGTCGGCCGACGCGCCGCGCTACCTGAACCTGCGCGGCGAGGTGCTGCCCTACGTGGACCTGCGCACCCACTTCGGCATCGAAGGCGCGCCGGTCAAGCGGCCCAGCGTGGTGGTGGTGCGTTCGGGCGAGCTGAAGACCGGCGTGCTGGTCGACGGCCTGCACGGCGAGATCCAGACCGTCATCAAGCCTCTCTCGCGCATCTTCCGCCACCTGCGAAGCGTCAGCGGCACCAGCATCCTGGGCAGCGGCGAGATCGCGCTCATCCTCGACGTCCACCAGCTCTTGCAGGGCTCGGTGGACCGTGCCGCCCGGCTGGCCGCGGCCGCCGCGGGCGGTCACCTCCTTCACTGAACCTGCTTCAACCCCAACCTCCAACCTCCGGACCGATCACCATGGGCGCTCTCGACCTCTTCCTGCTTCAGCAACACGATCCGATCGCCGATTGGTCGAACCGGGCCCTGGCCGCCATCGCGCGCGGCGAGGACGTCCCCGCGCTGGACCACGGCCCGCTGTCCGGCCGCGCGCGCCGTACGGCCGAACTGCTGGGTGGCTGGCAGCACGCCGCCGCCGGCCTGCGTGAAGAGTTGCGCCGGGCGCGGGAGGAGCTTGCCGGCACGCGCACCGAAGCCGAGCGGCGGCTGCAGACGCTGGACGAACGCGCCAGCAGCGAGCTGGGAAGCCTGCGCGAGGAACTGCAGCGCAGCCGCGCCGCGCTGGCGATGTCGCACGGCGCGCTCGAACGCCTGAGCGGCAACGTGATGCTGGCCGACGCCGAGAACCGCATCGTGTTCGTGAACCCCTCGGTGCAGGCCATGCTGGCCGGCGTCGAGGCCGAGCTGCGGCGCCACCTGCCGGCCTTCGATTCGCGCAACCTGGTGGGCAGCAGCATCGACGTCTTCCACCGCAACCCGGCGCACCAGCGCAGCATGCTCGCCCGCCTGGAGAACACGCACCAGACCGAGATCACCATCGGCGCCGTCACCTTCAGCCTGATTGCGAATCCGATCAAGGACGAAGAAGGGCGGCGCGTGGGCACCGTCGTCGAATGGCGCGACCGCACGGCAGAGATCGCCGCCGAGCGCCTGGCGCTGGACAACACCCGCGTGCGCACCGCCCTGGACGGCTGCACCACCAACGTGATGATCGCCGACAAGGACAACCGCATCGTCTACCTGAACCGTTCGGTGGCCGAGATGCTGGCGCGCAACGAAGCCGAGTTGCGCAAGACGCTGCCGCGCTTCGACGCCTCGCGACTGGTGGGCGAGAGCATTGACGTCTTCCACCGCAACCCAGCTCACCAGCGCAGCATGCTGGAGCACCTGCGCGCGCCGCACCGGGCACAGATCCGCATCGGGCAGCTGCACTTCTCTCTCATCGCCACGCCCATCCTGGACGCTGCCGGGACCCGTGTCGGCACGGTCGTCGAGTGGAAGGACCGTACCGACGAGGTGCTGGCCGAGCACGACGTCGCCGCCGTCGTCGATGCCGCCGCGGGGGGCGACTTCACGCGCCGGATCGCCACCGAAGGCAAGGAAGGCTTCTTTCTGCAGCTGGCCGAGCGCGTGAACCAGCTCATGGGCACCGCCGAGACCGGGCTGGCCGACGTGGCGCGCGTGCTGGCGGCACTGGCGCGTGGCGAGCTGAACGAGCGCGTGACGGCCGAGTACGGCGGCTCGTTCGGTCGCCTGAAGGACGACGCGAACCAAACGGTGCAGACCCTTGAGCGCGTGATCGGCGAGATGCGCCAGTCGCTGGGCGCGATGGCCGAAGGCGACCTGACCCAGCTGCTGGAGCACCCGATGCCAGGCGTCTTCGAGACGCTGCGCGAATCGGTCAACGCCACGCTGGCACGGCTGCAGCAGGTGATCACCGACGTGCGCAGCAACGCCGATTCGCTGGCCTCGGCGGCCACGCAGATCAGCGGCACCTCGCAGAGCCTGTCGCAGGGCGCCAACGAGCAGGCCGCCAGCGTGGAGGAGACCAGCGCCTCGGTCGAGCAGATGAGCGCTTCCATCAGCCAGAACGCCGACAACGCCAAGGTCACCGACGGCATGGCCCGCAAGGCGGCCGGCGAAGCCACCGAAGGCGGCCAGGCCGTGGGCGCCACCGTCGACGCGATGAAGTCCATCGCCAACAAGATCGGCATCATCGACGACATCGCCTACCAGACCAACCTGCTGGCGCTGAACGCCGCCATCGAGGCGGCGCGCGCCGGCGAACACGGCAAGGGCTTCGCGGTCGTCGCCGCCGAGGTGCGCAAGCTGGCCGAACGCAGCCAGGTGGCGGCGCAGGAGATCGGCGAACTCGCCAGCGGCAGCGTGAAGACGGCCGAACGCGCCGGCTCGCTGCTGGCCGAGATCGTGCCCGCGATCCGCAAGACCAGCGACCTGGTGCAGGAGATCACCGCCGCCAGCGACGAACAGAGCTCGGGCGTGGCGCAGATCAACACCGCGATGAGCCAGCTCACCCAGCTGACGCAGCAGAACGCCGCCGGCAGCGAGGAGCTCGCCGCCACCGCCGAGGAGATGACCGCCCAGGCGGAGAAGCTGCGCCAGATGATGGCCTTCTTCAACACCGGCGAAAGCGAGGACCAGCGCGCCGCCCCGGCCCAGCGCGAAATGCCGCGCCGGCTGGCACCGGCCGCCGCGGCCGCCGCGGCCGACGACGGCAAGTTCCGCCGCCAGCGCGCGGCACGCTGAGCCCGGGCCCCGAAGGACGAGAAGCCATGACCGGTTCCTCCATCACCGACACCGAGTTCGAGCGCCTGCGCCGCTTCTTCCTGGCCGCTTCGGGCATCCGCCTGGCGGACACCAAGAAGGTGCTGGTGTGCGGCCGACTGGCCAGGCGCCTGCGCGAGCTGGGGCTGGCCAGCTACCGGGCCTACATGGACTTCATCGAGGCGCCGGCCGGCCGCGAAGAACGGCAGACCGCGGTCGACCTGCTCACCACCAACGAGACGCACTTCTTCCGCGAGCCGCGCCACTTCGAATTCCTGCGCGCGCAGCTGAAGTCGCCGGCGTTGCGCAGCCAGCGCGGAACGCTGCGGGTCTGGAGCGCGGCCTGCTCCACCGGCGAAGAGCCCTACAGCCTGGCCATGACGCTGGCCGAGGAGTGGGGCGACCGGCCGTGGGAGATCTTCGCCAGCGACCTGTCCACCCGCGTGCTGGACGACGCGCGCGCCGGCATCTACGGCAGCCAGCGCGCCTCCGAAGTGCCGCCGGCGCTGGCCACCAAGTACCTGCTGGAAGGCATCGACGAGTACGCGGGCCAGTACCGCGTGGACGGCGCGCTGCGCCAGCGCACCCGCTTCGCGCAGGTGAACCTGATGGAGCCTCTGCCGGCGATGGAGCCGTTCGACTTCGTCTTCCTGCGCAACGTGCTCATCTACTTCGACACCGCGGCCAAGAAGCGCATCGTCGAAGCGGTGGCGCAGCGCATCCGGCCGGGCGGGCTGCTCTTCATCGGCCACGCCGAGACGCTGTCGGGCGTGACCGACGTGCTGGCGCCCGTCGTGCCCACCGTCTACCGGCGGCCCGCATGAACGCCCTCGTCACGCCTGCGCGGCGGCGCCGGCCCTACCTGCCGCAGCTGGTGACCACCGGCGTCGTCGACGACGACGCGCTGGGCCAGCGCGGCGTGTTCCTGCGGCCGGGCGACTGGCTGTTCGGCCGCGGCGCGATGCGCGTGTCCACCCTGCTGGGCTCCTGCGTCGCGCTGGTGCTGTGGTCGCCGCGCCTGCGCGCGGGCGCCGCCTGCCACTGCCTGCTGCCGCAACGCCCGGGCGGCGGCACGGCCACGCTGGACGGCCGCTACGGCAGCGACGCCGCGCGCTGGATGGAGATGCGCTTCGCCGACGCCGGTTGCGACAGCAGCGAGCTCATCGCTTCGCTGGCCGGCGGCGCCAGCAGCGGCAACGCCGGCATCGGGCCGGCCAACATCGCCTGGGCACAGCGCTGGGCCGCCGAACGCGGCATCGACTTCGTGCAGCAGGACGTGGGCGGCCGCGTCGTGCGCCGCCTGACCTTCAACCTGGTCGACGGCAGCCTGACCGTCGCCCATGGCGGCCGGCTCACCGCCGGCGGAGACCCGGCATGACCCGTCCGACCATCGGCGTGATGGTGATCGACGACTCGGCCGTGGTGCGCCAGGTCGTCGGCCGCCTGTTCGCCGGCGCCCCCGGCTTCGAGCTGCTGGGCGCCCATTCCGACCCCGTGTTCGCGCAGCGCGCGCTGGCGCAGACGCCGCGCTGGCCCGACGTCATCGTGCTCGACGTGGAGATGCCGCGCATGGACGGCATCACCTTCCTGCGCTGGCTGATGTCGCACCGGCCGACGCCGGTGGTGGTCTGCTCCACCCTCACCACCCGCGGCGCGCCCACCACGCTGGAAGCGCTGCAGGCCGGCGCCTTCGAGATCGTTGAAAAGCCCGGCAGCGGCCTGCGCGACCACCTGCAGGCCCAGGGCCGCCACCTGCTGGAGGTGGCGCGCCAGGCCGCCGGCGCCAACCTGCAGGCGCTGGCGGGCCGGCGCGGGCCGCGGGCGGCCGAAGGACCCGAGGCCCCGGAGCCGGCGCGCGCCGCCGCGCCGCGCGCGATGGTGCAGACCACCGACCGCATCGTCGCCGTGGGCACCAGCACCGGCGGCACGCAGGCGCTGGAAGACCTGCTGGGCCGGCTGGGGGTGGACGCGCCGGGCATCGTGGTGGTGCAGCACATGCCCGAACAGTTCACCCAGGCCTTCGCCAACCGGCTGGACCAGGTGTGCGAGATCCGCGTGCGCCAGGCCACCGACGGCGAACGCGTGCTGCCGGGGCAGGCGCTCATCGCCCCCGGCGGCCGCCACCTGCAGGTGCGGCGCCAGGGCGCCTACTACCACGCGGTGGTGAAGGACGGGCCGCCGGTGAGCCGCCACCGGCCGAGCGTGAACGTGCTGTTCTCCAGCGTCGCGCAGGCCGCCGGCCGCAACGCGGTGGGCATCATCATGACCGGCATGGGCGACGACGGCGCGCGCGGCCTGCTGGAGATGAAGCAGGCCGGCGCCACCACCTACGCCCAGGACGAGGCCAGCTGCGTGGTCTTCGGCATGCCCAAGGAGGCGATCAGGGCCGGCGCGGTGGACGAGGTGCTGCCGCTTTCGCGCCTGCACGAGGCCGTGACCGGCCGGCCGCGGGTGCGGGCGACGAGCGCCAGCGCCGTGTAGGCGACAATGCAGGGTTGACCGGCGCCGCCCGCGGGCGGCGTCTTCGCTTGTCTACCTCCTTTCGCAGCGAGCTCCCCCATGGCCCAGTACGTCTTCACCATGAACCGCGTCGGCAAGATCGTGCCGCCGAAGCGGCAGATCCTGAAGAACATCAACCTCTCGTTCTTCCCCGGCGCGAAGATCGGCGTGCTCGGCGTCAACGGCAGCGGCAAGAGCACGCTGCTGAAGATCATGGCCGGCCTCGACAAGGACATCGAAGGCGAAGCCGTGCCGATGCCCGACCTGAAGATCGGCTACCTGCCGCAGGAACCGCAGCTGGCGCCCGACGAGACGGTGCGCGAAGCGGTGGAAAAGGGCATCGGCGGCGTGCTGGCGGCCAAGAAGCGCCTGGACGAGGTCTATGCCGAATACGCCGAGCCCGACGCCGACTTCGACAAGCTGGCCGCCGAGCAGGCCGAGCTGGAAGCCATCATCGCCGCCGCCGGCAGCGAGAACACCGACCTGCAGCTGGAACTGGCCGCCGACGCGCTGCGCCTGCCGCCCTGGGACGCGGTGATCAAGAACCTCTCCGGCGGCGAGAAGCGGCGCGTCGCGCTGTGCCGGCTGCTGCTGTCCAAGCCCGACATGCTGCTCCTGGACGAGCCCACCAACCACCTGGACGCCGAGAGCGTGGAATGGCTGGAGCACTTCCTGCAGCGCTTCCCCGGCACCGTGGTGGCCATCACCCACGACCGCTACTTCCTGGACAACGCGGCCGAGTGGATCCTCGAACTCGACCGCGGCCAGGGCATTCCCTGGAAGGGCAACTACTCCGACTGGCTGGACCAGAAGGAGAAGCGCCTGGAGGTCGAGCAGAAGAAGGAAGACGCCCGCATCAAGGCGATGAAGGAAGAGCTCAAGTGGGTGCGCAGCAACAGCAAGGCGCGCCAGACCAAGAGCAAGGCCCGCCTGGCGCGCTTCGAGGAGCTGTCCGACGTCGAATACCAGCGCCGCAACGAGACCAACGAGATCTTCATCCCGGTGGCCGAGCGCCTGGGCAACGAGGTCATCGAATTCAAGAACGTCACCAAGAGCTTCGGTGACCGCGTGCTCATCGACAACCTCAGCTTCAAGCTGCCGGCGGGTGCCATCTGCGGGATCATCGGCCCCAACGGCGCCGGCAAGTCGACGCTGTTCCGCATGATCCAGGGCACCGAGAAACCGGACAGCGGCGAAGTCGTCATCGGCAAGACGGCCAAGCCCACCTTCGTCGACCAGAGCCGCGACAGCCTGGCGGCCGACAAGACGGTATGGGAAGACGTCTCCGGCGGTCTGGACAACATCATCGTCGGCCAGTTCGTGATGCCCAGCCGCGCCTACCTGGGCCGCTTCAACTTCAAGGGCAACGACCAGCAGAAGTTGGTGGGCCAGCTCTCCGGCGGCGAACGCGGCCGCCTGCACCTGGCCAAGACGCTGGCCCAGGGCGGCAACGTGCTGATGCTGGACGAACCGTCGAACGACCTCGACGTGGAAACGCTGCGCGCGCTGGAAGAGGCGCTGCTCGAATTCGCCGGCAGCGCGATGGTGATCAGCCACGACCGCTGGTTCCTGGACCGCATCTGCACCCACATCCTGGCCGCCGAAGGCGACAGCCAGTGGGTCTTCTTCCCCGGCAACTACCAGGAATACGAGGCCGACAAGGTGCGGCGCCTGGGCGAGGAAGGGGCGCGGCCCAAGCGCATGCGCTTCAAGCCGATCCACTGAACCGGCATCGGGAAGGGGCCGCCGAGGGCGGCCCCTCTTGCCTTCAGCTGCGCCAGGGCAGCTCGATCGCCTGGCCGTCGGGCAGGAAGGTGCCCACCGGCGTGCCGCCGAACACGCCCAGGATCTCCAGCACCTGCGGGCCGGGGTTGAAGATCTGGTGGTCGCGGCCCCTGGGCAGCACCAGCGTGCAGTCGGCACCGAAGCGCTGCACCTGGCCTTCGACCACCAGTTCGCCCCAGCCGGCGATGCACAGCACCACCTCGTCGCAGTCGTGCCGGTGCGGCGGCGTGGCGGCACCGGGCTGCAGGGTCTGGCGCCACATCGACAGCTGGCTCAGGCCCTGGTCCTGGCCGGCCCAGGTGGCATGGGCGACGCCGGGAATGGGGGTCGGCGCCGGGCGGGATTGCTCGATCACGTGCATGGGGTCTCTCCAAGAGGGAAGGTTGAATCGGGATCCGGGGCGCCTCGGATGGACGGCAGTGTCGCGGCCGGTGGGCTGAAGGAGAAGATGCGCCAAAGCCGTAACATTGAGGACATTTCTTCTTCAATCAGGCGGCGCGCATGAAAGGACTGCAGCAGCTCGTGGCCTTCGCGCAGACGGCGCGCCGGGGCAGCTTCGCGGCCGCTGCGCGCGACATCGGCGGCGCCCCTTCCACGCTGGCCAAGAGCGTGGCGCGGCTCGAGGCCTCGCTGGGCGTGAAGCTGTTCCACCGCACCACGCGCCAGGTGAGCCTCACGCCCGACGGCGAGCGCCTGTTCCGCCGCTGCGAACGCGTGCTGGCCGAACTGGAGGACCTGCAGGCCGAAGCCGCCGGCACGCGCAGCGCGGTGGTCGGCACGCTGCGCGTCGACATGCCCGTCACCTACGGCCGCCGCGTGGTGCTGCCGCTGCTGGCCGGGCTGCTGCAGCGCCACCCGCAGCTGGCGCTGGACGCCCGCCTGAGCGACGGCTACGCCGACCTGGTGAAGGACGGCCTGGACGCCGCCATCCGCGTGGGCGCGCTGCGCGACTCGTCGCTGGTGGCGCGCCGCTTCGACTGGCAGGAACTGGTGCTGGTGGCCAGCCCCGCCTACCTGGAAGCGCACGGCACGCCGCGCCGGGTGGAAGACCTGGCCGGCCATGCCGCGGTGGTGTTCCGCATGCCCACGAGCGGCCGCAACCGCCCCTGGCAGCTGCGCGACGGGCGGCGCGAGATCACGCTGGAGCCGCCCTGCCGCACCCAGGTGAACGACGGCGAAGGCATCGTCGTCGCCACCTGCCAGGGCCTGGGCATCGGGCAGATCCCCGACAACATGGTCGCCGACGAACTGGCGCAAGGTCGTCTGGTCGAAGTGCTGCCCGGCCGGCGCCCGCCGCCCATGCCCATCAGCGTGCTCATGCCTTCGGGCCGCCTGCAGCCGCCGCGCGTGCGTGCGCTGCTGGACGCGCTGGAGCCGCTGCGCGAACGGCGGCGCTGAGGTCGGCCGCCTCCAGCAGGTGGCGCTGGAACGATTCGGCGGCCGGCGACAGCCGCTTGCCCTTGTGGCGCACCACGTACCACTGCGAGCGGATCGGGAAGCCCTGCACGTCCAGCAGCGCCACGCCGTCGCGCGCCGGATCGGCGTCGATCGCGTGGCGCGAGAGCACGGCCACGCCCAGCCCGCCGGCCACCGAGGCCTTGACCGCCTCGTTGCTGCCCAGCTGGAGACGGATCTGCGGCTTGAAGCGCGCGCGCCGGAAATGCGCGTCGGCGGCCAGGCGCGTGCCCGAGCCCGCCTCGCGCAGCACGAAGCGTTCGCCCCGAAGGTCGGCCAGGGTCAGGTGCCGCTTCCGTGCCAGCGGGTGCGCCGCCGGCGCCACCAGCACCAGCGGGTTGGGCAGGAAGGCGCGCTCCTCCAGGCCGGGCCCCGCGGGCGGCATCGACATCACGTAGAGGTCGTCGCGGTTGTCGTGCAGGCGCTGCACGACGCCGTCGCGGTTCTGCACCTCCAGCGCGACCTCGATCTCCGGATGCTCGGCGCAGAAACGCCCCAGCAGGCGCGGGATGAAGTACTTCGCCGTGCTGACCACCGCCACCGTGAGGCGGCCGCGCTCGAGCCCGCGCAGCGCGTGCATGCGCTGGCCGAAGGATTCCCACTCGCCGAGCATCGTGCGTGCGGTCTGCGCCAGCTCGCGACCGGCGTCGGTCAGGTGGACACGGCGCGCGATGACCTCGAACAGCGGCAAGCCCACCGCCTGCGAAATCTCTCGCAGCTGCATCGACGCGGTGGGCTGCGTCACGTGCATCACCCGGGCGGCGGCGCTGACGCTGCCGCTTTCGGCCAGCGCCACCAGCAGGCGCAGCTGGCGAAAGGTGACGTTCATAGTCTTGTGTCTATGTTTTGTGCATGAACAATCGATTTTACTCGATGCATATGCCACCCTAGCATGGCGCCGGAGGAGATTCCCGCCATGCAACCCCTGCTCGACCCCACCGTGCTGTTCTTCGGCTTCGGCGCGCTGGCCGCGTTCGCACGCTCGAACCTGGAGATCCCGCCGCCGATCTCGCGCTTCCTGTCGCTGTACCTGCTGATGGCGCTGGGCCTGAAGGGCGGCTTCGCGCTCGCGCACACCGGCTTCACGCCCGAGGTGGCCACCGGCCTGGCTTGCGCCGTGCTGCTGGCGGTGGCGGTGCCGGCCCTGGGTTACGCGCTGCTGCGGCGTTTCACATCGGGCTTCGACGCGGCGGCGATCGCCGCCACCTACGGTTCGGTGAGCGCGGTCACCTTCGTGACCGCGGTGCAGTCGCTGGAACAGCAGCAGATCGCCCACGGCGGCCACATGGCCGCGGCGATGGCGCTGATGGAGTCGCCCGCCATCGTGATGGCCGTGCTGCTGTCGCACCGGCTGCGCCTCGCGCGCCCGGTGGTGTCGGCGCTGGCCGGCGGCGGCGCGCTGGTCGCGGGCGGTCCCCGGGCGGCGGGCGGGCCCTCGGTGGGCGCGCTGCTGCGCGAGTCGTTCACCGATGGCGCCCAGCTGCTGCTGCTGGGCTCCATGGCCGTCGGCCTGATCACCGGCGAAGCCGGCAAGGCGGCGCTGCAACCCTTCGCCGGCGACCTGTTCAAGGGCATGCTCGCCTTCTTCCTGCTCGACATGGGCCTGCTGGCCGCGCGCAGCATGCCACGCCTGCGCGACGTCTCTTCGGGGCTGGCCGGCTACGCGCTGCTGGCGCCGCTGGTGCATGCGTCGGCGGCACTGGCGCTGGCCCGGGTCGCCGGCCTGCCGGCCGGCGACACCGCGCTGCTGATGGTGCTGGCGGCCAGCGCTTCCTACATCGCGGTGCCGGCGGTGTTGCGCCACGCCATTCCCGAGGCCAGCCCCTCGCTGTACCTGGGGCTTTCGCTGGGCATCACCTTCCCGTTCAACATCCTGGTCGGGATCCCGCTCTACACGGCGGCCGCGCTGCACTTCACGGCTTGAGCGGCGGCGTCCGCGGCACGCCCCGGCATGGCCTCAAGCCGGCACCGGCCGCGGCCGATACCCCGATCGTCGAAGCCACGGAGAACGACCGCCATGGCCCTGCCGTCGAGCCGCAAGCCGTCGCGCCATCGCCCGCTCAAGGACCGGCGCGCACCGCCGCCCACGCCCGGCAGCCTGCGCTGGCTGAAGGGCCTGTTCGGGCGCCCGATCGGCTTCGAACGCCGCGAAGGGCGCCTGCACCTGGTGCTGGTCGAACGCCGGCGCCGCCCCGACCTGGGCCTGAAGATCGCCCTGCTGCGCGACGAACTGGGCGCCCGCCTGCTGGCCCACACGGCCCAGGGCGGCGCGGCCTCGATGTCCGCCCTCGGCCGCGTGCACGACGCGCTGGGCCGCAAGGGGTGGCGCTCGGTGGAGGCGATGTCCTCGGTCGAGCTGTCCCGCGCCCTGCGCCAGGCGCGCATGCTCATGCACGAAGTCGCCTCGCCGGCGCTGGCCCACCTGGTCGACCGCCTGCGCCTGCTGCACGTGGGCGCCGAACTGCGCGAACAGGAGCGCGAACGTGCCGCCGAAGCCCGACTGCGCGAAGCGGTCCAGGTGATCGACTCCACGCCCGAGGAGTACGAGGCGACCGAACGGCAGTGGTGCGACACCGCTTCTCCGCCCGAGCCGCAGGCGGGCTGATCAGGCCGCCTGCAGGCGGAACGCGCTCACCGCCTCGGCGAGCCGGCGCGCCTGCTGCTCCAGCGAACGGGCGGCGGCGGCGCTCTCCTCCACCAGCGCGGCGTTCTGCTGCGTCGAGTGGTCCAGCGTGTTCACGGAAGCGTTGACCGAGCCGATGTCCTGCGTCTGCGCGCCGGTGGCGGCGCTGATCTCGCCGATGAGCTCGTGCACCCGGCGCACGCGCAGCACGATCTCGTCCATCGTGGCGCCCGCCTCGGCCACGCGCTGGTTGCCGTCTTCCACCTGCGCCACGCTGCCGGAGATGAGGGCCTTGATCTCGCGCGCCGACTCGGCGCTGCGCTGCGCCAGCGCGCGCACCTCGCCGGCCACCACCGCGAAACCGCGGCCCTGCTCGCCGGCGCGTGCCGCCTCCACCGCGGCGTTGAGCGCCAGGATGTTGGTCTGGAACGCGATGCCGTCGATGACGTTGATGATCTCGGCGATGCGGTGGCTGGACTGCTGGATGCGGCCCATGGTCTCCACCACCCGGCGCACCGCCTCGCCGCCGCGCGTGGCCACCTGGCTGGCGTCGGCGGCCAGCGTGCGCGCGGTCTGGGCGTGATCGGCCGTCTGCTGCACGCCGCCGATCACCTGCTCCATGCTGGCCGCGGTCTGCTGCAGGTGCGCGGCCTGCTGTTCGGTGCGCAGCGCCAGGTCCTGGTTGCCGATCATGATCTGCTCGCTGCCGCTGGCCACGCTGTCGGCGCCGCTGCGGATCACGCCCACGGCGGCGGCCAGGCGGTCGCGCATCGCCGCCATCGCGGCCGCCACGCTGCCTTCGGGCACGCGCGGCGACTGCAGCCGCGTGTGCAGTTCGCCGGCGGCGATGCGGCTGGCGAATTCGCGCAGCTCGGCCGGCTCGGCGCCCAGGCGGTGAATCAGGCGGCGCGCGAACGGCAGGCCGAAGCCGGCCACCAGGCCGGCGGTGAACAGCGCCGACAGCGGTACCAGCCAGTGCGTGCGCGCCACCATCGCGTCGCGCGCGCGGCTGTCGGCTTCGGCCGCCGCCTGCACGGCGCCGCTCAGCGTCTCCAGCCGCGCCTCGAGCAGCCTGAAGTCGGCGTCGAAGGCCGGCTGCAGCGGCGCCGCCTGGGCGGGGTCTTCCAGCGAGGCCCTGACCAGCGCCTTGGCCGCGTCGTGATAACGCTGCACCACCGGCCGGACCTCGGCCACCGCGGCACCCACCTCGGCCTGCGCGCTGCCCTGGGCCACCGCGTCGAGCGACTCGCGCAGCGTGCTGCCGAAGCGTTCCAGTTCGGCCAGGATGTCCTGCTTCTCGGCCGCCGGCGCCGCGGCGCCGGCCAGGCGGGCTCGCATGGTGGTGGCGCGCAGGGCGTCGTGCATCATGTCCACGCTGCCGGCGGCGCGGGCCACCTGCACCGCGGTGAGCAGCCGCGCGCTCACGTCCTCGGCGTCGCGGCCCAGCTGGAACGAGACGCCTCCCTGCAGCAGCGCGCCGAAGGCCGCCGCGCTGGCGAAGAGCAGCACGTTGCCGCGGATGCTGAGTCGGGCCAGGAGTCTCATGGGTCTTGTCTTCCGTTGGAGATGGGAACGGTGGGCGGCTCAGAAGGCCAGCTTGAAGCCCAGGGTGGCCAGGCGCGAAGGCCCCCCCTGCCAGCGCCGGCCAAAGGACAGGTCGACGAACGCGCGGCCCGGCAGCAGGGTCAGTCGCGCGGCCACGTTCCACCAGGCCTGGCCGTGGTCGTCGCCAAAGAGCTCGGCCATCGGCGCCCACGCCATCGCGCCCAGGGCTTCGGGGTCGCGTTCCCAGGCCAGCGCCCAGGTGGTGGCCACCAGCCGCGTCGGCACTTCGCGCGCATGGCCCAGGTTCAGGTGCACGGTGGCGCCGTCCACCGGCAGGCTGGCCACCAGGCTGGCCTCGCGGCTGTCGTGACGCCAGCCGCCGCCGGCTTCTTTCGCTCGACCCACCGACCAGGCCAGCGTGAGGGCCGGCCCTTCGTCGCCATCGCGCCAGAGCCCCGTCTTGCCGCCCAGCTGCTGCAGCCGGGTGGCGGCGTCGCCGGAGCCGGCGCGCGCCAGGCCCAGCGCCAGCTGGCTGCGCAGGCCCACGCCGCAGGCCAGCGCGAGGCCGTTCTCGGCTTCGGTGGCGCCGTCGGTGCGCTCCAGCAGCCGCGCGCCTTCGACTTCGCAGTCGGCGGCAGCGATCACGCCCGCGTCTTCGGTCTGCAGCGGCCGGCCCGCCTGGCAGGCGGCGGCAGCGACGAACAGGCAAACGGCGGCCGCGGCGCGGCCAGGAAGTCTGTGCATGAACATGGCGGTGCTCCCTGGGGCCGCAGACATCGACCGGCCCGATTCAGGGAAACTGACGATTTGATGTCAGTTGTTATCGAACCGCCAACGCACTACTTGAGTGCAGAAGTTTGGGAACCGGCGAGCTTCAGCCGCCCTGGCGCCAACGGGGCGGTCGCTTTTCTATGAACGCCTGCACACCTTCCAGCGCCGCCTCGTCCATCATGTTGCAGGCCATGGTGCTGCTGGCGTCGAAGTAGGCCTCGGCGATGGGTTTCTCGATCTGGCGATAGAAGAGCGACTTGCCCATGGCCACCGCCACGCGCGGCTTGGCCACGATGCTGGCCACCAGGCGTTCGACTTCGGCGTCCAGCGCGTCGGCGGCGGCGACGCGGTTCACCAGGCCCTTGGCCTTCGCTTCGTCGGCCGAGATGAACTCGCCGGTGACCAGCATCTCGAAGGCCGCCTTGCGCGACAGGTTGCGCGACAGCGCCACGCCCGGCGTGGAGCAGAACAGCCCCAGGTTGACGCCGCTCACCGCGAAGCGCGCTTCCTGCGAAGCCACCGCCAGGTCGCACATGGCCACCAGCTGGCAGCCGGCCGCGGTGGCGGTGCCGTGCACGCGCGCCACCACCGGCAACGGAAGCTTCTGGACCGTCATCATCAGGCGCGCGCACTGCGAGAACAGCCGCTCGTAGTAGTCCAGCGAAGGCGCCGCGCGCATCTCCTTGAGGTCGTGGCCGGCGCAGAAGGCCTTGCCTGCGGCGCCCAGCACCACCACGCGCGCCGCGTCGTCCTTGGGCGTAGCTTCGAACTCGGCCAGCAGCGCCGCGAGCATCGCTTCGGACAAGGAGTTGAAGGCATTCGGCCGGTTCAGCGTCAGCTTCACCACGCCGCGCGCGTCGGTCTCGCGCAGCACCAGGGGTTCGTGGGTCGTCATCACGCGCTCCTCATTCGATGGCGGAAGCGCTCTTGGCGCGCTCGCGCAACTGGAACTTCTGGATCTTGCCGGTCGCCGTTTTCGGAATCTCCTCGAAGCGAATTTCCCTCGGCGCCTTGTAGCTCGCGAGGAGGCCCTTGCAGTGCGCGATCAGGTCGGCCTGCGTCACGCTCGCGCCGGGCTTCAGTTCGACGAACGCGAGCGGCGTCTCGCCCCATTTCGGGTCCGGCTTGGCGACGACCGCGCACGCCAGCACCGCCGGATGCCGATACAGCGCATCCTCGACCTCGATCGAGCTGATGTTCTCGCCGCCGCTGATGATGATGTCCTTGCTGCGATCCTTGATCTTCACGTAGCGGTCGGGCTCGATAACCGCGAGGTCGCCGGTGTGGAACCAGCCGCCGGCGAACGCCTCGGCGGTGGACTTCGGATTCTTCAGGTAGCCCTTCATCACGATGTTGCCGCGGAACATGATCTCGCCCATCGATTCGCCGTCGGCCGGCAACTCCGTCATCGTTTCGGCGTCCATCACCGTCATGCCCTCCTGCAGCGGATAGCGCACGCCCTGGCGGCCGTTCAGCCGCGCCTGCTCGGAGACACTCTGGTCGGACCAGCCGCCGCGCTTGACCGCGACCGCCGCCGGCCCGTAGACCTCGGTCAAGCCGTAGACGTGCGTGATGTCGAAGCCGATCGCCGCCATGCCTTCGATCATCGATGCCGGCGGCGCCGCGCCGGCGACCATGCCGCGCACCTTCTGGGCGATGCCGTCGCGCTGTTCGGGTGGCGCGGCGATCAGCAGGTTGTGCACGATCGGCGCTGCGCAGTAGTGATCGACCTTGTGCTCGCGCATCGCGTCCAGGATGTTCTTCGCGACGACGCCGCGCAGGCAGACATGCGTGCCGCCGAGCATCGCGACCGTCCACGGGAAGCACCAGCCGTTGCAGTGGAACATCGGCAGCGTCCACAGGTAGCGCGGGAAGTGCGGCATGGTCCATGTCGCCGCGTTGCACACGGCATTCAGGTAGGCGCCGCGGTGGTGCGTGACGACGCCCTTCGGGTCGCCGGTCGTGCCCGACGTGTAGCTCACCGCGATCGCATCCCATTCGTCCAGCGGGCCCTCGAGGCGCGGCAACGGCGCGTGCGCGGCGAGCAGCGCCTCGTATTCGTGCGCGCCGAGGCGCTCGCCGGCGCCGCCGTATTCGGCGTCGCAGACGTCGATCACGACCGGCGCGCGGCCGTGCTCGGCCTTCAGGATGCGCAGCGCCTCGCCGATCACCGGCGCGAATTCGCGATCCGTGATGAGCACGTG
The DNA here is from genome assembly GCA_044224175.1 of Rubrivivax sp. Taxonomy (GTDB): domain Bacteria; phylum Pseudomonadota; class Gammaproteobacteria; order Burkholderiales; family Burkholderiaceae_C; genus Rubrivivax. The sequence continues at coordinate 29,365 of JBGAKY010000066.1, forward strand.
CGCTTCGCAATGGTTCATCTGCCATGCGAGCAGCGCGGCGTCGAGCCGCGTGTTGAGCGTGTTGAGCACGGCGTTCAGCGCCGGCACCGCGTAGTGCACCTCGACCATCTCGGGTGTGTTGTGCAGCATCACGCTGACCGTGCCGTTGCGCACGACGCCGAGCGCACGCAGCGCCGCAGCGAGCCGCGCCGAACGATCGCGCGTCTGCGCCCACGTGTAGCGGCGCGCGCCGTGAATCACCGCCGGCAGGTCGGCGAAGACTTCGGCACTGCGCTCGACGAAGCTCACCGGCGAGAGTGCGACGAAATTTGCGGCGTTGCGCGCCAGTTCCTGGTCGTAGATGCTCATGGCCTGACTCCCCGTCTCGCGCCCATCTTAGCGGCGGCAGTGCCATCGCGCGACCGGCGGCGACCGGCGATCCGCGGGGCCCGCCAAGGCCGACCACCCGGTCCCGCCGCCCCGAGGCCGGCGCGCCGCGGCCCGAACGCACGGTGTCACGGCGGCCGCGCGGTCGTGCCCAGGTGTGCCTCGAGGACGGCCTTCAGGCGCGCATTCGCCTCGGCGTCGCTGCGCGGAGCACCGGCTCCCTCGACGACGATGCGATAACACAGCCCCTCGGCGGTAAGCAGGTCCAGCGCGTCGTCGCGGCCAAGCGCCGACAGCGACAGGCCCGCGACGGCCGAGAGCGGGATCCGCGCCGTGACCTCGGCGTCGTCCGCGAACAGCGTCCAGATGCGATGCCCGGTGAAGACCAGCGAACGCTCGGTGACGAGGAGCGTGCCGCGAAAGGCGAGCGCCGGGGGCGCCCGGCTCGACCCCAGCGTCGCCGGATCGATGCAGCCGCGTGATCGCAGCCAGACGACGCGCTCGAAGCGGTCCAGGACCGATTCGGCCGCGGCGGACCCCTTGTCGCTCAGGTCGAGCGCGGCCAGGTCGAGGCAGGCCGTCCTGCCGTGCTCGTTGAGACCGACTCGCGGGCACACCTTCTCCTCGAATTCGACCGACTCGACGATGCCGTGCTCGTCGAAGCGGATGACTAGGCGCCGCTCCAGATAACCCTCGACCAGCACGCCGCCGGCGCCGCCGTAGCTCCCGACGACGAACGCGACGCCGCCCTGGTGCGCCGCACTCGCGTACGCGAACCAGCGCTCGTCCGCACCGGCGCGATCGGGCGCGCCGAGCGCGAGCAGCACGTCGGCGCGCTGCGTCTCGCCCTCGTGGATGAAGCCCGGCCGGGTCGGCGGCAGGTTGCTGCGCGAGTCCGGCGCGATACCGAGCGGCGGGATCGGCACCGGCAGACAGCCGGACACGACGAGCAAGGCCGCCAGCGCGCAGGCCCACCGCACGCGCCGCAGCGCGTTCACGGCGCGTGGACCTCGACCAGCGCGTGGCGCTGAACGAGGCGCGCCTCGGAGAACTCGACGAGAGTTCGAAGCGCACCCCCAGCCAACCGTCCTGATGTGCGGCGACGACGTACAGCCCGGCTGCATCGCGGGCGAGACGCCAGGTCGCGATGCGCCCGCCTTCGAAGGTCCGCGCGGACATCGAGGCGCAGGTAGACGTCGCTCGCCGGCGTCTGCCCATCGACGATGAAGTCGAGCAGGTCGCCCCGGCCCCGGGGCGGCGCCTCGATCGCGCAGGCCGCCAAGAAGCAGAGGCAGCGAGAAGCAGAAGCGCCGCCGCCCCGGCCCCCCCCCCCCCCCGGCGCGGCGCCGCCGGGCGTGGGGGGCGCGAAATAAAGCCGGGCTGCGCCGCACCACGGCGCGTGCAGGCGCGCCGCCGACGCAAAAGCGCACCCGGATCCCCTGCAAAGTACGTCGTTCCCACAGCAGCGTCATGAACGCATCCTGTGCGCACGAGTCACGCAGCCGATTGAGTCTGCGCAACGTCGAAGCGCGTTCCGGCCCGTGCCGCGTCCATGCAGCGGCCCAGGGCGGTGCGAAGCCGCTGCTACACTTCGCTCGCCAGGAGAGAGCTCGGGGACGCAAGTCCGCAAGCCGCCGACGGCGCAGGGGGCATCCCCGAACGCTCAGGCAAAAGGACTGGCAAGCGCCGGGCGGCAACGCCGGGCGTTCCTCACTGGAGAGAGGCCGGCCGCGAGCCGGCCCACCGAAGGGGCAAGCGGTGGGTGAACCGATCACCCGCCGCCAATCTCTCAGGTAAAGCGGACAGGGAGGGCTTGTGCATCGGCATACAGTGCGATGATGGTCATGCCCTCGAAAGGTCCGCGATGAACGACGCCTCCACCTCGTCGACCCCGCTGCAGCGCACCCCGCTGCACGCGCTGCACACCGAACTCGGCGCCCGCATGGTCGAGTTCGCCGGCTACGACATGCCGGTCTCGTATCCCGGCGGCATCCTCGCCGAACACCGTCATTGCCGCACTGCGGCGGTGCTGTTCGATGTCTCGCACATGGGCCAGGTCCGCCTGACCGGGGACGACGCCGACCGCGCGCTCGAGACGCTCGTTCCGGTCGACGTGATCGGCCTGGGTGTCGATCGGCAGCGCTACGCGTTCTTCACGAACTCCGCGGGCGGCATCCTCGACGACCTGATGATCGCGCGCCGCAGCGCAGGCGGCGACGCAGGCAACGATCTGCTGCTGGTCGTCAACGCTGCCGGCAAGGCGGCCGGCATCACGCATCTCTCGACCCATCTCGGGCATCGATGCCGCGTCCAGCCCTTGCCCGAGCAGGCCTTGCTCGCGCTGCAGGGCCCGAAGGCGGTGGCCGCGCTGATCAACCTCGATCCGGGTGTCGCCGCGCTCACGTTCATGAGCGGCGGGTGGTTCGAGCTCGATGGCGCGACGTGCTTCGTGACGCGATCGGGCTACACCGGCGAGGACGGCTTCGAAATCTCGGTCGCGGCGGACCGGGCCGAGGCGCTCGCACGGCGCTTGCTCGCGCTGCCCGAAGTCAAGCCCGCCGGGCTCGGCGCACGCGACACGCTGCGCCTGGAGGCTGGGCTGTGCCTTTACGGGCACGACATCGACACCCGCGTGACGCCGGTCCACGCCGGCCTGACGTGGGCGATCCAGAAGGTGCGGCGCGCGGGTGGCGAGCGCGCGGGCGGCTACCCGGGCGCGAGCGTGATCGACGCCCAACTGGTGACCGGTGTTCCGCACAAGCGGGTCGGACTGATCGGCCTCGAGCAAGTCCCGGTGCGCGAAGGCGCCCAGCTCAGCGACACCCACGGGCGCCGGATCGGGCTCGTCACGAGCGGCACGCTCGGGCCCACGGTGGGCAAGCCGATCGCGATGGCCTACCTAGCGATCAACCACGCGCAGCTGAACCACGAGGTCTACGCCGAAGTGCGGGGGCAGAAGGTCCCGATGCGCGTACACGCGATGCCCTTCACGCCGCACCGCTACTTCCGCGGCTGACGGCCGCGCCGGCCACGACCGCCACAACCAGATCCCTACTCGAGACCCCGCCCAGGAGACGACCCATGACGACGCGCT
>JBGAKY010000067.1:0-32318 GCA_044224175.1 Rubrivivax sp.
ACATCACGAGCGCCCGGATGGATGCCTCCTATTTCCTGATCTCGCTGCTCAACGGCCTGTCCAACGGACTGCTGCTGTTCATGCTGGCTTCGGGCCTGACGCTGATCTTCAGCATGATGGGCGTGCTCAACTTCGCCCACGCCAGCTTCTACATGCTGGGTGCCTACGTGGCCTGGTCCATCACCCAGCTGGTGGGTTTCTGGTGGGGCCTGCTGCTGGCGCCGCCCATCGTCGGCATGGCCGGCGCCGCGTTCGAGCGCTACGCGCTGCGCCGGGTGCACAAGTTCGGCCACGTGCCCGAGCTGCTGATCACCTTCGGCCTGAGCTACATCGCGCTCGAACTGGTGCAGCTGGTGTGGGGCCGGCAGGCGCTGAACTTCATGCCGCCGGCCTCGCTGGGCGGGCCGCTGTTCACCATCGTCGAGCTGCCCGGTTCGCTGGGCATCTCGTGGGGCGAGCCGCCGGCTTCGTGCAAGGCGGTGGCGGGCGCCATCTGCACCACCTTCCCGGCCTTCCGGGCCTTCGGCATGGGGGTGGCGGTGGCGATGCTGGTGGCCATCTGGCTGCTGCTCACCCGCACCCGCATCGGCCTCGTGATCCAGGCCGCGCTGACCCACCCCGAGATGGTGGAATCGCTGGGCCACAACGTGCCGCGCGTGCTGATGGGCGTGTTCGGCGGCGGCACCGCGCTGGCGGCGCTGGCCGGCGTGATCGGCGGCGCCTTGCGCGTGACCGAGCCTTCGATGGCGCTGGCCGTGGGCGCGGTGGTGTTCGCCGTCATCGTGATCGGCGGCATGGGCTCGCTGGCGGGCGCGTTCATCGCCTCGGTGCTGCTGGGGGTGCTGGACTCGTTCGCGGTGGGCAGCGACCGCAGCATCGCCGACGGGCTGCGCGCGCTGAACCTGACGGTCGGCCCGCAGACCTTCGGCTACGTGGTGTGGAGCGTCAAGATCTCGCAGGTGGCGGCGATCCTGCCCTACCTGCTGCTGGTGCTGATCCTGATCTTCCGGCCCAAGGGCCTGCTCGGCACGCGGGAGGGCTGACGCGGCCATGGTGCACATCCACGAATCGCGCCCGCACGTCCACTTCAGGCCGTACAACGTCGGCCGCTGGGCCGTGTGGGGGCTCTACGCGCTGCTGCTGGCGGCGACGCCGCTGCTGTTCAAGAGCAGCCTGGCGCTGACCATGCTCTCGCAGATGGGCATCGCCATCATCGCCTGCCTGGCCTTCAACATGCTGCTGGGCCAGGGCGGCATGCTGAGCTTCGGGCACGCGGTGTACTCGGGGCTGGGGTCCTTCTTCGTGATCCATGCGCTCAACATGGCCGGCGCCGGCACGCTGCCGCTGCCGGTGAGCACGCTGCCGGTGCTGGGCGGGCTGGCGGGCGCGGTCTTCGCGGGGCTGCTGGGCTACGTGACGACGAAGAAGGCCGGTACGCCGTTCGCGATGATCACGCTGGGGGTGGGCGAACTGGTGGCGGCGATGGCGCTCATGTTCCCCGGCTTCTTCGGCGGCGAAGGCGGCATCAGCAGCAACCGCGTGGTCGGCAAGGCGGTGCTGGGGGTGAGCTTCGGCCCGCAGATCCAGCTGTACTACCTGATCGCCCTGTACACCTTCGTCTGCACGGCGGCCATGTTCGCCTTCACCCGCACGCCGCTGGGCCGCATGCTCAACGCCGTGCGCGACAACCCCGAGCGGGTGGAGTTCATCGGCTACAGCACGCAGCGCGTGCGCTACCTGGCCTTCATCGCCAGCGGCTTCTTCATGGGCATCGCCGGCGGCCTGGGCGCGCTGAATTTCGAGATCGTGACGGCCGAGGTGGTGGGCGCCGGGCGTTCCGGCGCCTACCTGGTGTTCACCTTCCTGGGCGGGGCAGGCTTCTTCTTCGGCCCCATCGTCGGCGCGGTGCTGATGGTGCTGGCCGGCGTGCTGCTGTCCGAGCTGACCCTGGCCTGGCTGCTGTACCTGGGCCTGGTCTTCCTCTTCATGGTGATGTACGCCCCCGGCGGCTTCGCCAGCCTGGTGATGATGAACCTGCGCCTGGCCGCGTTCGGCAAGCTGTCGCGCATCGCCACCTCGTACCTGGCGCTGGGCGGGCTGGCGGCGCTGATGCTGCTGGGCGCCGGCGCGATGATCGAGATGGTCTACCACCTGCAGCTGAACCAGGCGCTGGGCCCCAAGCTCACCTACCTGGGCGCGGGGCTGGACGCTAAGGGCGTGGACAGCTGGGCCGGCGCCATCTTCCTGGTCGTCACGGCGGCGGCGCTGTTCGAGTTCACGCGCCGCCACTTCGTGCACCAGTGGGGCGAGATCCAGGCCGAGATCGAGTCCGAGATCAAGCGGCGGGAGGCCCTGTGAGCCCGGCCCTGGCGCTCGAGTTGAAGGACGTCCGCAAGAGCTTCGGCAAGACCGAGATCATCCGCGGCGCCAGCCTGGCGGTGGCGCCGGGGGAGCGGGTGGCCATCATCGGCCCCAACGGCGCCGGCAAGAGCACGCTGTTCAACCTGGTCAGCGGGCGCTTCGGCGCCACTTCAGGGCAGATCCTGCTGGGCGGCGAATCGATCGACGGGCTCACGCCGTTCCAGATCAACCGCCGCGGGCTGGCGCGCAGCTTCCAGGTGAGCAACCTGTTCACGCGCCTGTCGGTGTTCGAGAACATCCGCTGCGCGGTGCTCTGGAGCCTGGGCTACCGCTACGCCTTCTGGAAGTTCCTGGCCGACCTGGACGACGCCAACGACCGCGCCGAGCAGGTGCTGGAGATGATCAAGCTGGACAAGCGGCGCGACGTGCTGGCCACCAACCTGACCTACGCCGAGCAGCGCGCGCTGGAGATCGGCATCACGATCGCCGGCGACCCGAAGGTGATCCTGCTCGACGAGCCCACCGCCGGCATGAGCCGCAGCGAGACGGCGCGCTTCGTCAACCTGATCCGCGAGGTCACGGTCGGCAAGACGCTGCTGACGGTGGAGCACGACATGGGCGTGGTCTTCGGCCTGGCCGACAAGATCGCGGTGCTGGTCTACGGCGAGGTCATCGCCTTCGACGAACCGGCCGCGGTGCGCGCCAACCCGCGCGTGCAGGAAGCCTACCTGGGCAGCGTGCTGGCGGCGCAGCAGGCCGAAGGCGCGGGGCACTGACGGCGATGCTCAGACTCGACAACGTCCACGCGTTCTACGGCAAGAGCCACGTGCTGCACGGCGTGCACTTCGAGGTGCGGCCGGGCGAGATCGTGGCCTTGCTGGGGCGCAACGGCTCCGGCCGGTCGACCACGGTGAAGACCATCATGGGCCTGGTCGAAGGCACCGGTTCGATCCGCTGGCGCGAAGCCGAGGTGCTGGGCCGCAAGCCGTTCGAGATCGCCCATTCGGGCGTCGGCTACGTGCCGGAGAACCGCGACATCTTCCCGACGCTGACGGTGCACCAGAACCTGACGCTGGGCCGCAAGTCGGGCGCGAAGAGCCCGCGCTGGGGCTTCGAGGACATGTACCAGATGTTCCCGCGCCTGCGCGAGCGCCAGCACACCGAAGCGGGCGTGCTTTCGGGCGGCGAACAGCAGATGCTCACCCTGTGCCGCACGCTCATGGGCGACCCCGACCTCATCATGATCGACGAGCCCACCGAAGGGCTGGCGCCGAAGATCGTCGAACTGGTGGCCGAGTACCTGCGCGAACTCAAGCGGCGCGGCATCTCGGTGCTGCTGGTGGAGCAGAAGCTCACCATCGCGCTCGAGGTGGCCGACCGTTGCCTGGTCATGGGCCACGGCCAGATCGTGTTCGAAGGCACGCCCGCCGACCTGCGGGCGAACGCCTACGTGCGCAAGGAGTGGCTCGAGGTCTGACTACGCGGCACCGGTGAGCTGGCGGCGGATGAAGCCGCTCACCGGTGGCAGGGCCTTCGCCGCCCGCAGCACGGCGCCGCGCAGCAGGCGCGCCGGCGGCCGGTCGTCGGTGAACAGGCGCACCACCGCGTTCGTGCCGGCATAAATCGGCCAGGTGGTGCGGCGGTGGGCTTCGGCGTAGCGCAGCAGCGCCGCCTCGCGACCGGGGTCGCCGCTGGCGCCGATCTCGCGCGCCAGGACCTCCACGCCGTAGAGACCGAAGTTGTAGCCGTGCGCGGTGACCGGGTGCATGCCCACCGCGGCGTCGCCCACCAGCGCGAAGCGCGGCTTGGCGAAGCGGTGCGCGAACACCGCCACCAGCGGGTAGGCGTGGCGCGGGCCGGCCGCGCGCATGTCGCCCAGCCGCCCGGCCAGCTGCGCCTGCACGCGGCGGGCGAAGGCCTCGTCGTCCAGCGCCATCCAGGCGGCGGCCTCGTCGGACTTCACGGTCACCACGGCGGAGGAGCGCTGGCGCGCCATCGGCAGCGTGGCCAGCGTGTTGCCGTAGCGGAAGCATTCGTGCGCCACGCCGCCGTGCTCGCGTTTGTGCGCGAGCGGGCCGACGATGGCGGTGCGGCCGAAGTCCAGCATGTCCGCGCCGATGCCGCCCAGGCGGCGCAGCCCCGAGAAGCGGCTGTCCGCGGCCACCACCAGCGGCGCGCTGACCTGCGTGCCATCGGCGAAGTGCAGCGTGCCCGTGCTGGCGGCATGGTCGAAGCCGGTGACGCGGGCGTCGAAGACGACGCTCACGCCCGGTTCCGCCGCCGCCGCCTGCCAGGCGGCCAGGCGCAGCAGGCGATTCGGCACCAGCCAGCCCAGCGCGTCATGGCCGGTGGCCCTGGCCTCGAAGGGCAGGATGAAGGGCGAAGTGCCGCTGCTCACGCGCGCTTCCACCAGTGGCGAGATGTCGTCTTCCGGCAGCCGTTCCCAGTGGCCCAGCCCTTCCAGCACGCGGCGGGCGCGGTGGGTGAGGGCGATCTCGCGGCCGTCGTCGGCGGGGTCCTCGACGGCGGCGCGCGGCTGCTGTTCGAACACGGCGACGCTGCGGCCCTGCTTCGCCAGCGCGGTGGCCAGGGCCAGGCCGGCGGGGCCGGCGCCGCAGATCAGCACATCGGGGGTGGGGTTCATCGTCTTGTGGCGGTTGCGGAAGCTGCCGCACCATAGCGGCCGGCCCGCGGCAGGGGCTTGACCGGCGTCAGGCCGGCTGCTGTCGCGGCAGGGACAGGACCGCCCCGCGCGGCTTGCCTAGAATCGAACGACCGTTCCATTTCCCCACAGAACCCCTGCAGGAGACGCCATGGGCGCCAGCTACCAAGTGCGCGGCAAGGTTGCCGTCATCACGCTCGACAACCCGCCGGTCAACGGCCTGGGCTACGACACGCGGCGCGAGTTCTCGGCCGGGGTCGACCGCGCGCTGGCCGACCCGGCGATCGCCGCCATCGTGATCACCGGCGCCGGCAAGGCCTTCTCGGGCGGCGCCGACATCAAGGAGTTCGGCAGCCCGAAGGCGATCGCGGAGCCGAACCTGCTGTCGCTGATCCGCCAGCTGGAGAACGCCACGAAGCCGGTGGTGGCCGCGGTGCACAGCGTCTGCATGGGCGGTGGGCTGGAACTGTCGCTGGGCGCGCACTACCGCGTCGCCGCGCCGGGCGCCAGCGTGGCGCTGCCGGAAGTGAAGATCGGCCTCATCCCCGGCGCCGGCGGCACCCAGCGCCTGCCGCGCGTGCTGGGCGTGGAGACGGCGCTCAACATGATCGTCAGCGGCGAGCCGGTGAAGAGCGAGCTGCTGGCCAGCGTGCCGGGGCAGAAGCTGTTCGACCGCATCATCACCGAAGACCTGCTCGGCGGCGCCTGCGCCTTCGCCGAACAGGTGGCGGCCGACCACGCCGCCAGCGGCAAGCCGCTGCCGCGCGTGCGCGACATGAAGTGCACGCACCCGAACGCCGACGCCTACTTCCAGTTCGCCCGCAACACCGTGAAGGCGATGGCGAAGAACTTCCCGGCGCCCGCCAAGTGCGTGGACGCGGTCGAAGCCGCCGTGAAGCGCAAGTTCGACGACGGCATGGTCTACGAGCGCGAGATCTTCCTCGCGCTGATGCTCACGCCCGAATGCAAGGCGCTGCGCCATGCCTTCTTCGCCGAGCGCGCGGCCAGCAAGATCCCCGACGTGCCGGAAGACACCCCGGTGCGCAAGGTCGAGAAGCTGGCCGTCATCGGCGCCGGCACCATGGGTGGCGGCATCACGATGAACTTCCTCAACGCCGGCATCCCGGTGACGATGCTGGAGATGAAGCAGGAGGCGCTGGACCGTGGCGTCGCCACCATCCGCAAGAACTACGAGGCCCAGGTCAAGAAGGGCAAGCTCAAGCAGGACAAGTACGAGCAGCGCATGAGCCTGCTCAAGACCACGCTCAGCTACGACGACATCAAGGACGCCGACATGGTCATCGAGGCCGTGTTCGAGGAGATGGGCGTCAAGGAGAAGGTCTTCAAGACGCTGGACGAGGTGATGAAGCCCGGCGCCATCCTGGCCAGCAACACCAGCACGCTCGACGTCGACAAGATCGCCGCCTTCACAAAGCGGCCGCAGGACGTGATCGGCACCCACTTCTTCAGCCCTGCCAACGTGATGAAGCTGCTGGAGGTGGTGCGCGGCAAGGCCACCGCGAAGGACGTGCTGGCCACCGTGATGCAGCTGGGCAAGAAGATCAAGAAGACGGCGGTCGTGTCCGGCGTCTGCGACGGCTTCATCGGCAACCGCATGATCGAGCAGTACAGCCGCCAGGCCGGCTTCCTGCTGGAAGAGGGCTGCACGCCGGCGCAGGTGGACAAGGCGATCGAACGCTTCGGCTTCGCGATGGGCCCGTTCCGCATGGGCGACCTGGCGGGCAACGACATCGGCTGGGCCATCCGCAAGCGCCGCTACCAGGAGAAGCCCGACATGCGCTACAGCAAGACCGCCGACCTGCTGTGCGAGATGGGGCGCTACGGCCAGAAGACAGGCGCCGGCTGGTACGACTACCAGGCCGGCAAGCGCGACGCCATTCCCTCGCCGGTGGTCGACAAGATGATCGAGGACCACCGCAAGGCGCTGGGCATCACGCCGCGAAAGATCGGCGACGACGAGATCGTGCACCGGCTGGTCTACTCGCTGGTGAACGAGGCGGCGAAGATCCTGGAAGAGGGCATCGCCAGCAAGGCGAGCGACATCGACATGGTCTACCTCACCGGCTACGGCTTCCCGCTCTTCCGCGGCGGCCCCATGTGCTATGCCGACACCCAGGGCCTGTTCAACGTGGTGCAGACCATGAAGCGCTTCGCCGCCAACCCGCTGGACGACGCCGCCTTCTGGCAGCCGGCGCCACTGCTGGCGAAGCTGGCCGCCGAAGGCAAGACCTTCAACCCCTGAGGCACGCTTGAAGTTCCTGCTGCGTGCCGCTGGCGGGCTGCTGGCGCTGCTGATCGCGCTGGCCGTGGTGCTGGTGGCCAACACCCTGCGCCAGGGTTCGCGCCAGCTGGCGGCGCCGCCATTGGCGAAGCTGGAGGTCGACGCCGCCGCGGTGGCCGAATCGCTGTCGCAGGCGGTGAAGGCGAAGACCGTCACCGGCCTGGGAGACCCCGCCGGGCTGGCCGCGGCGCTGGACCAGCTGCACGCGCACCTGAAGGCGCGCTACCCGCTGGTCTTCTCGAAGCTGGAACGTGAAGTCGTCGGCAGCCACGGCCTGCTCTTCACCTGGAAGGGCACGGACGCGCAGGCGAAGCCGATCGCGCTGATGGCGCACCAGGACGTGGTGCCCATCGCGCCCGGTACCGAATCGCTGTGGAAGAAGCCGCCTTTCGACGGCGTGATCGAGAACGGCATCCTGTGGGGCCGCGGCACGCTGGACGACAAGAGCTGCCTGGTCACCATCCTCGAATCGGTCGAACGCCTGCTGAAGGAAGGCTTCCAGCCGCAGCGCACCGTCTACCTGGTGTTCGGCCACGACGAGGAAGTGGGTGGCGCCCAGGGCGCGCGGCAGATCGTCAAGCTGCTGCAGCAGCGCAACGTGAAGCTCGACTGGGTGGTCGACGAAGGCCTGGCCGTCACCGAAGGCGTGCTGCCGGGCGTGGCCAAGCCGCTGGCGCTGATCGGCCTGGCCGAGAAAGGCTCGGTCTCGCTCAAGCTCAGCGCAACCGCGGCGCCCGGCCATTCGTCGATGCCGCCGGCGCCGGGCAACAGCGCCATCGGCATGCTGAGCGCCGCGCTCGCGAAGCTGGACCGGAACCCGCTGCCCGGCGGCATCGAAGGCGGCGCGGCGCGCGCCATGTTCGACGCTGTCGCACCCGAGATGCCGTTCGGCCAGCGCGTGGCCTTGTCCAACCTGTGGCTCACGCGGCCGCTGGTGGAACGCATGCTCGGCAAGGGTGGCGCCACCAACGCGATGATGCGCACGACGACGGCGATGACCATCCTGAACGCGGGCAACAAGGAGAACGTGCTGCCGGGCCGCGCCGACGCGGTGGTGAACTTCCGCATCCTGCCCGGCGACACGGCGGCTTCGATCCAGGCCCACGTGAAACGCGTGATCGCCGACGACCGCATCGAGGTGCAGCCGCTGGGCGCGCCGTTCGAGCCTTCGCACCTGGCGTCGCCCGAAGCGGCGGGCTACAAGACGATCGAACGCGCGGTGCGCGAGATCTTCCCCGACGCGCTGGTCGCTCCGGGCCTGATGCTGGCGGCTTCGGACGCGCGCCACTTCGACCCCATCGCCGAGAACAGCTACCGCTTCATGCCCATCCGCTTCAAGCCCGAGGACCTGGCCCGGCCGCACGGCACCGACGAACGCATCGGTGTCGATCAGCTGGGCGACATGGTTCGCTTCTACCACCGCCTGCTGCACCTGGCCGCAGGTCCCGCTCCACAAGGAACCCAGCCATGAGCCAAGCCGTCATCGTCTCCACCGCCCGCACCCCGCTCGCCAAGAGCTGGAAGGGCGCCTTCAACATGACGCATGGCGCCACGCTGGGCGGCGCCGCGGTGAAGGCGGCGGTCGAACGCGCCGGCATCGACCCCGGCGCGGTCGAAGACATCCTGATGGGCTGCGCCAACCCCGAAGGCGCCACCGGCTGGAACATCGCACGCCAGATCGGCCTGCGCGCCGGGCTGCCGGTCACGGTGGCGGGCGCCACGGTGAACCGCTTCTGCAGCAGCGGGCTGCAGACCATCGCGATGGCGGCGCAGCGCATCATCAGCGGCGAAGGCGACGTCTACGTGGCCGGCGGGGTGGAGAGCATCTCGTGCGTGCAGAACGAGATGAACCACCACATGTTCCAGGACCCGGGCCTGATGGACAGCAAGCCAGAGATCTACTGGCCCATGCTGCAGACCGCCGAGACGGTGGCCAAGCGCTACAACATGCCCAAGGAGCGCATGGACCGCTACGGCGCCGAAAGCCAGCAGAAGGCCTGCGCGGCGCAGGAGAAGGGCCTGTTCAAGGACGAGATCGTGCCGGTGACCACCATCGCCGGCGTCGCCGACGCCCAGCTGGGCCTGCGCAGCAAGGAAGTCACCGTCAGCGTCGACGAGGGCCTGCGCCCCGGCACCACCTACGAAAGCATCAAGGACATCCGCACGGCGATGCCCGGCGGCGTGGTGACGGCCGGCAACGCGAGCCAGTACTCCGACGGCGCTGGCGCCTGCGTGGTGGTGAGCGACACCTACGCGCAGCAGAAGAACCTGAAGCCGCTGGGCCGTTTCCTCGGCTTCGCGGTGGCCGGTTGCGAGCCCGACGAGATGGGCATCGGCCCCGTCTTCGCGGTGCCCAAGGTGCTGCAGCGCCTGGGCCTGAAGGTGGGCGACATCGACCTCTGGGAACTCAACGAGGCCTTCGCGGTGCAGGTGCTGTACTGCGCCGACCGGCTGGGCATCCCGATGGACCGGCTGAACGTGAACGGCGGCGCCATCGCCATCGGCCACCCCTACGGCATGAGCGGCCAGCGCCTGACCGGCCATGCGCTCATCGAAGGCAGGCGGCGCGGCGCGAAGAAGGTCTGCATCACCATGTGCATCGGCGGCGGCATGGGCGCGGCCGGCGTGTTCGAGGTGCTGTGAGGCGACGGGTCGCCGCCGCCCTGCTGGTCCTGGCCGGTGCCGCCGGCGCGGCCGACCGGCCGCCGGAGTCCCTGGCCGAACGCGACACGGTCGGCGGCGTGGTGGGCGCCGTCGAGGCCAAGGACTGCGAGCGTGCGGTCTCGCGCCTGAACGAAGGCCTGGCGCGCAAGTACACCGGCATCTACCTGCTGGCCGGCGCCATGTACCAGGAAGGCCTGTGCCTGCGCCCGAACCCCGAACGCGCAGCGCGCCTGTACCAGCGGGCCTGGGAAGGTGGCCACCGCAGCGGCCTCTACCGCCTGGTGGCCCTGTACGCGCTGCCGGGGCGCGACGCCGCGGCAGCCCTGTGGTGGGCGGCGACCGAAGGCTTCAACATCCTGCCCGGGGCCTGCCGGGTGTCGGAGACGGTGCGCCAGCAGCCGGAGGCCTTCGTGGCCGCGTTGCGCGGCTGGCCCGCTGAACAGCTGGCGGCCTGCACCTATGCCGCAGGTGTCACGGCCGCGGTCTTCGGCGATGCCGAATACCCGGGCCGCGCGGCCGCCCTGGGGCTGGCGGGCCGTGTGCACGGCAGCTTCGCACCGGCGGCGCCCCGCATCGAGTGGACGGTGGCCGAGAGCGAGACCAAGCCCTTGCAGGGCGTGGTGTCGGCCGACAAGGTGGGCGACCAGAACTCGAAGTTCATGCGCGACGAATTGCGCCGCTACCTCACGGACATCGGCGAACGGGCCTTGCGCCGCTATCCTCACCCCGAAGGGCTGGACCCGGCCTGGAAGCAGGAGTGGGACTTTGTCTTCCAGCTTGAATACCGATAGCCCCGCCGGCGCGTTGCGCACGCCGGACGAACACTTCGCCGGGCTGCCCGGCTGGCCGTTCGCGCCGCACTACATCCAGCACCGCGGCCTGCGCGTGCACTACGTGGACGAGGGCCCGCGCGACGCCGCCGTCACCGTCCTGGCGCTGCACGGCAACCCGAGCTGGGCCTACCTGTGGCGCCACATGATCCCGGTGTTCACCGGTGCAGGCCTGCGCGTGGTGGCGCCCGACCTGGTGGGCTTCGGCCGTTCCGACAAGCCGGCGGACCCGGCGTTCCACAGCTTCGCCTTCCACCGCGGGCAACTGCTGTCGCTGGTGGAAGCGCTGGACCTGAAGAACGTGATGCTGGCCTGCCAGGACTGGGGCGGCATCTTCGGCCTCACGCTGCCTTTTGCCCAGCCCGAGCGCTTCACCCGCCTGCTGGTCATGAACACCGGCCTGGGCACCGGCGAGGTGACCGAAGGCTTCCGCCAGTGGCGCGCCTACTCGAATGCGCAGCCCGACCTGGCGGTGGGCAAGCTCTTCAGGCGCGGCAAGCCCGACATGACGGAAGCCGAGGTCGCCGCCTACGACGCGCCGTTCCCCGACGCCAGCCACAAGGCCGCGCTGCGCGCCTTCCCGAACCTGGTGCCCGACGGCGAGAACGCGCCCGGCGCGCGCCTGGGCCGTCAGGCGCTGGCGTTCTGGCGCGACACCTGGGCCGGCCAGAGCTTCATGGCCATCGGCATGCAGGACCCGGTGCTGGGCGAAGCGCCGATGAAGTCGCTGCAGAAGATCATCCGCGGCTGCCCGCCGCCGCTGGAGGTGGCCGAGGCCGGCCACTTCGTGCAGGAGTGGGGCGCGCCCATCGCGCGCGCGGCGCTGAAGCACTTCGGCCTGGCATGAAGGTGGACCTCGAAACGGCACGCGCCTTCTTCCTCCGCTCGCCCTTCATGGTCGACCTGGGCGTGGAGCCGGTCGCGGTGGGCGAAGGCACGATGGGCACGCGGCTGGTCATCGCGAACCGCCACCTGCAGCACACCGGCCAGGTGCACGCCGGCGTGATGGCGGCGCTGGCCGACCACACCATGGGTGCCGCCGCGCAGACGCTGGCGCCCGAGGGCCGCTGGGCACTCACCGCCGAACTGAAGACCAGCCAGCTGCGCCCCGGCAAGGGCGAGCGCCTGGTGTGCGAAGCGCGCGTGCTCAAGCCCGGGCGCAACATCAGCTTCACCGAAGCCGAGGTCTGGGCCGAGACCTCGGGCCAGCGCACCCTGGTGATGAAGGCTTCCGCCACCATGGCGCTGGCCGTGGCCAAGGACTGAACATGCGAGAGACCATCGACTTCCTGCTGCACGACTGGCTGAACGTGGCCTCGCTGTCGCAGCGCGCGCGTTTCGCCGACCACTCGGCCGAGACCTTCGCGCAGGTGCTGGACACCTGCGAACGCATCGCGCGCGAGAAGTACGCGCCCTTCAACCGCCTGGTCGACACCGAAGAACCGCGCTTCGACGGCGAGAAGGTCATCCTGCCGCAGGCCACGCACGAAGCCTGGAAGGCCTATGCCGAAAGCGGCATGCTCGCCGCCGCGCAGGACTACGAACACGGCGGCATGCAGCTGCCCTACACGGTGGAGGCGGCGGCGAACGCCTTCTTCGCCCGCGCCTCGGTGAGCATCGGCTCCGGCATGCTGACGACCGGCAACGCCAACCTGCTGATGGTGCACGGCACCGAGGCGCAGCGCCGCGTGTTCGCGAAGAACGAGTTCGCCGGCCGCTGGTCGGGCACGATGTGCCTGTCGGAGCCGCAGGCTGGCAGCAGCCTCTCCGACGTCGCGACGCGTGCGGTGCCTGACGGCGCGGACTTCGAAGCCGACCCCCTGGGCCCGCGCTACCGCCTGCGCGGCAACAAGATGTGGATCTCGGCCGGCGAGCACGAGCTCACCGAGAACATCATCCACCTGGTGCTGGCCAAGATCCCGGGCGAAGACGGCAAGACCATTCCCGGCACCAAGGGCATCTCGCTGTTCATCGTGCCCAAGAAGCTGGTCGATGCGCAAGGCCGCCTCACCGGCGAACGCAACGACGTCGCGCTGGCCGGCCTGAACCACAAGTGCGGCTGGCGCGGCACCACCAACACGCTGCTCAACTTCGGCGAAGGCAAGTTCAGGCCGCAGGGTCAGGCGGGTGCCGTGGGCTACCTCGTGGGCCGCCCCGGCGACGGCCTGCGCTGCATGTTCCACATGATGAACGAGGCGCGCATCGGCGTCGGCCTCGCCGCCACCATGCTGGGCATGGCCGGCTACGAAGCGGCGCTGGACTACGCGAAGAACCGCCCGCAGGGCCGGCCGATGACGGCCGCCGGCAAGAACGCCGCCGCGCCGCAGGTGCCCATCATCGAGCACGCCGACGTCAAGCGCATGCTGCTGGCGCAGAAGGCCTATGCCGAAGGCGCACTGGCGCTGGAGCTGTACTGCGCGCGCCTGGTCGACGAGCATCACACCGGCCACGAAGCGGCGGCGAAGGAAGCCGCGCTGCTGCTGGAAGTGCTGACCCCCATCGCCAAGAGCTGGCCCAGCGAATGGTGCCTGGAAGGCAACTCGCTCGCGATCCAGGTCCATGGCGGTTACGGCTACACGCGCGACTTCCCGGTGGAACAATACTGGCGCGACCAGCGCCTGAACATGATCCACGAAGGCACGCACGGCATCCAGGCGCTGGACCTGCTGGGCCGCAAGGTGGTGATGGACGGCGGCGCCGGCCTCAAGCTGCTGGCCACGAAGATGAGCGGCACCATTGCCTGCGCCGGCCACGGGACCGGTTTCGCGGAGGCAGCCAACGCGCTGGCCGGCGCGCTGCAGAAGCTGGGCGCCGCCACCAAGGCCGCCTGGGCCACCGGCAACCCGGAAGAGGCGCTGGCCAACGCCACGCCCTACCTGCAGGCCTTCGGCCATGTGGTGCTGGCGTGGGTGTGGCTGGAAGTGGCGATGGCCGCCAGGGCCAGGGGCGGCACGCTGGCCGCGGGCAAGCTGGCCGCGATGCGCTACTTCTTCGCCTATGAACTGCCCAAGATCGACGCGTGGCTGGCCGTGGTGTCGTCGCGCTGCGACGTCTGCCGCACGATGCAGGACGAGTGGTTCTGACGATGAGCAAGCGCGGCGTCGAGACGCTGATCTGGGTGCTGGTCTACGGCGGCCTGCTCGCCGTCTGCCTGGCGCTCTTCGTCGCCCCGCGCAGTGCCGGCATGGGCTGGACGCTGGGCGTGGCGGGCGGCGCGGCGGCGGCGGTGGGCGTACTGCTGGTCTACGTGCGCTCGCGCATGTGAGCTGTTCCTTCTTCCAACCAGGAGAGTTCCGATGAGCACCCCGGTGCAGAAACTGTTCGACCTCAGCGGCCAGACCGCGCTCGTCACCGGCGGCTCGCGCGGGCTGGGCCTGCAGATCGCCGAAGCGCTGGGCGAGGCGGGCGCGAAGATCCTGCTCACCTCGCGCAAGGCGGCCGACCTGGAGGAGGCCGCCGCCGACCTGCAGGCCAAGGGCATCGACACGCGCTGGGTGGCCGCCGACGCCAGCGACCCGGCCCAGGTGCAGAAGGTGGTCGACGAGGCGATGCAGCGCCTGGGCCGCATCGACATCCTGGTCAACAACGCCGGCGCCACCTGGGGTGCGCCGGCCGAGGACCACCCGCTCGAAGCCTGGGACAAGGTGATGAACCTGAACGTGCGCAGCGTGTTTCTGTTCTCGCAGGCGGTCGGCAAGGCCAGCATGATCCCGAACAAGCGCGGCCGCATCATCAACGTGGCCAGCATCGCCGGCCTGGGCGGCAGCGCGGAGATGAAGTTCATCGCCTACGGCACCAGCAAGGGCGCGGTCGTCAACTTCACGCGCACGCTGGCCGGCGAGTGGGGTCCCTACGGCATCACCGTCAACGCGCTCGCGCCGGGCTTCTTCCCGAGCAAGATGACCAAGGGCACGCTGCAGGCCTTCGGCGTCGAAAGGCTGTCGGCGGCGGCGCCGCTGCGCCGCATCGGCGACGACGACGACCTGAAGGGCGCCGCGCTGCTGTTCGCCAGCGCCGCCGGCAAGCACATCACCGGCCAGATCCTCGCCATCGACGGTGGCGTGTCCTCGGTCCACAGGGGCGGCTGAGCGTGGAATTCAAGGTCCGCATCCCCTTCGTCCACCTGCTGGGCATGGAACTGCTGCGCTTCGACCCCGACCAGGCCGAACTGGCGCTGGACCTGCGCGAAGAGCTCACCAACAGCTGGGGCGTCGCGCACGGCGGCGTGACGATGACGCTGCTGGACGTGGCGATGGCGCACGCCGCACGCACGCCCACCACGCCCGGCGGCGAGCCGCCGCCCAGCGTGGCCACGATCGAGATGAAGACCAGCTTCGTGCGCCCCGGCACCGGCCGCCTCACGGCCGAGGGCCGACGCCTGCACAAGACCTCGACCCTGGCCTTCTGCGAAGGCTGGGTGCGCAACGAGGCGGGCGAGCTGGTGGGCCACGCCACCGGCACCTTCAAGTACCTGCGCGGGCTGCCGGTGGGCGGGCGCAAGGTGCAGCGACCGAACGCTTCCGACTAGAAGAGCCTTTCGATGAAGAACCAGCAGATCCTGCTCGTCTCGCGCCCCGCGGCCGAAGCCACGGTGGACAACTTCAAGCTCGTCGAGGTGGACCTGCCGCCGCTGGCCGAAGGCCAGGTGCTGGTGCGGCACCACTACCTGAGCCTGGACCCGTACATGCGCATGCGCATGAACGACATGAAAAGCTACGCCGCGCCGCAGGCGCTGGGCCAGCCGATGATCGGCGGCACGGTGGGCGAGGTGGCCGAGTCGCGCCACCCCGGCTTCCAGCCCGGCGACAAGGTGGTGGGCATGGGCGGCTGGCAGCAGTACTCCGTCGTCGATGGGGGCGCCGCCGGCTTGCTGCGCAAGGTGGACGCTTCGGTGGTGCCGCTGTCGGCCTACCTGGGCGCGGTCGGCATGCCGGGCGTCACCGCCTGGCTGGGGCTGGTGAAGATCATCGAGCCCAAGGCCGGCGAGACCGTGGTCGTCAGCGCCGCCAGCGGCGCCGTCGGCGGCGTGGTGGGCCAGCTCGCGAAGGCGCGCGGCTGCCGCGCGGTGGGCATCGCCGGCGGCGCCGACAAGTGCCGCTACGTGGTGGAGGAACTGGGCTTCGACGCCTGCATCGACTACAAGCAGCACCGCGACGCCGCCAGCCTGGCCGCGGCGCTGGACCAGGCGGCGCCGAAGGGCATCGACGGCAACTTCGAGAACGTGGGCGGCATGGTGCTCAACGCCGTGCTGAGCCGCATGAACGCCTTCGGCCGCGTGGCGCTGTGCGGCATGATCTCCGCCTACGACGGCGCCGCCATCCCGATCGCCGAACCGCGCCTGCTGCTGACGCAGAGGCTCAAGCTGCAGGGCTTCATCGTCAGCGAGCACATGCCCGTGTGGCCCGAAGCGCTGAAGGAACTGGGCCAGCGTGTCGCCACCGGCCAGCTGAAGTACCGCGAGACCATCGCCCAGGGACTGGCCGCGGCGCCCGAAGCCTTCCTCGGCCTGCTGAAGGGCCGCAACTTCGGCAAGCAGCTGGTGAAGCTGGTGTGATCGCCTGGGCCTGGCAACGCTTCCCCGACCTGGGCGTCGACAACCTCTACGATGCCCTGGCGCTGCGCAGCCGCGTCTTCATCCTGGAGCAGGGCCCCTACCTGGACCCCGACGGGCTGGACCGCCAGAGCTGGCACCTGCTGGGCCGCGACGGCGCCGGCGTGCTGCAGGCCTACCTGCGCGTGGTCGACCCCGGCCTGAAGTACGACGAACCCTCGATCGGCCGCGTCATCACCAGCCCAGAGACGCGCGGCACCGGCCTCGGCCATGCGCTGGTGGCCGAAGGCGTGCGCCGAACGCTCGAAGCCTGGCCGGGGCAGGGCATCCGCATCAGCGCGCAGGCGCACCTGCAGCGCTTCTACACGGCCCATGCCTTCGCCGCCGTGGGCGAACCCTACGCCGAAGACAACATCCCGCACATCCAGATGCTGCGCAGCCCCGCATGAACCACGAACTGATCCTGCACCACTACGAAGGCTCGCCCTTCTCGGAGAAGGTGCGCCTGATGCTGGGCTACAAGGGCCTGGCCTGGCGCTCGGTCACGGTGCCGGCCATCCTGCCCAAGCCCGACGTGGTGGCGCTCACCGGCGGCTACCGGCGCACGCCTTTTCTGCAGGCCGGGGCCGACGTCTGGTGCGACACCGCGCTCATCGCGCGCGTGCTCGAAAGGCGCCAGCCTGCGCCGACGCTGTTCCCGCCTTCGGCGCCGCTGGCAGGCCCGCTGGCGCAATGGGCCGACAGCACGCTCTTCTGGACCGTCATTCCGTACGCCATGCAGCCCGCCGGCGTGGCCCATGTCTTCGCCGGCCTGCCGGTGCAGGCCATGCAGGCTTTCGCCGCCGACCGCAAGCCCTTCACCGCCGGCCTGGTGCGGCGCACCGCGGTCGATGCCACCGCCGAGCTTCAGCGCCACCTGGCGACGCTGGAGGCGCAACTGGCCGACGGCCGCGGCTTCCTGTTCGGCGGCGAGGCCTCCATCGCCGACTTCGCGGTCGTGCACTGCCTGTGGTTCGTGCGCCGTGCGGCGCCGCTGGCCGGCATCCTGGACCCGTTCACGGCGCTCGGCCGCTGGTACGCCCGCGTCGCCGCCTTCGGCCATGGGCGGCCCACCCGGATGGAGAGTGCCGACGCGGTGGCACTGGCCGCCGCCACCGGCAGCCACGAGCCGGTGGCGGTGCAGGCCGGCCTGGGCTTCGAACCCGGCCAGGTGGTGAGCGTGACCGCAACCGACTACGGCCGCGACCCGGTGGAAGGCACGCTGGTCGGCCTCTCGGCCGACGAGGTGGTCATCCGCCGCCACGACGAACGCGCCGGCACGCTGCACGTGCACTTTCCGCGCGAAGGTTTCCAGATCAAGGAGCTCACACCATGAAGGATTGGAAGGGCCGCACGGCCGTCATCACCGGGGCCGCTTCCGGCTTCGGGCTCGAGGCCAGCCGCATCGCGGCGCGGCGCGGCATGAACGTCGTCATGGCCGACGTTCAGCCCGATGCGCTGGAACTGTCGGCCAAGGAGATCGAAGGCCTGGGCGCGCAGGTGCTGCGTTTCAAGCTCGACGTCTCGAAGGCGGCCGAGGTGGAAGCGCTCGGCGAGGCGACCTTCAAGCGCTTCGGCGCGCCGCACTTCGTCTTCAACAACGCCGGCGTCGGCGCCGGCGGCCTGATCTGGGAGCACACGCTCAAGGACTGGGAATGGGTGGTGGGCGTCAACCTCATGGGCGTGGCGCACGGCGTGCGCGTCTTCACGCCGATGATGCTGAAGGCCGCCGAGGCCGACCCCGCCTACGAAGGCCATGTGGTCAACACCGCCAGCATGGCCGGCATGCTGAACGCACCCAACATGGGCGTCTATAACGTCACCAAGCACGCCGTGGTGTCGATGAGCGAGACGCTCTACCAGGACCTGGCGCTCGTCAGCACCCAGGTGCACGCGCACGTGCTGTGCCCTTTCTTCGTGCCCACCGGCATCCACCACAGCGAACGCAACCGGCCGGCCGACATGCCGGCCACCGCGCCGACGAAGAGCCAGCTGATCGCCAAGGCGATGAGCGAGAAGGCCGTCACCAGCGGCAAGGTCAGCGCGGCGCAGGTGGCGCAGTTCGTCTACGACGCGATGGACGAGAACCGCTTCTACGTCTTCAGCCACCCCAAGAGCCTGGCCACCGTGCAGACGCGGCTGGAAGACGTGATGGGCCTGCGCAACCCGACCGACCCCTTCGCTTCGCGGCCGGAGGTGGGCGCGCAACTGCGCGAGGCGCTGCGCGGGAAGTAGGCGGCGCGCGTCAGCGCTTGAAGCCCAGCAGCCAGGTCAGCAGGTCGGCCTTCTCCTGCGCGGTGCATTCGCGGCCGACGACGTCGTTGCAATTCATGCGGAAGGCGTTCTCGACCTTGACGCGGTCGGTGAAGCGCTTCGGATTGAAGGCCGGTGCCATCGGCTCGATCGGCTTTTCCTTCACCTCGTCGCGGCCGGTCCTGGTGGGGTTGTCGGTGTGGCAGGAAGAGCAGCTCCAGCCCATCTGCTGGCCGAAGTTGGTGGTGAACAGGCGCTTGCCGCGCTCGGCCGAAGCCGGTTCCGCGGCCTTGGCCTGGTAGCCGGCCAGCAGTTCGGCCGGGGTGACGGCTCGTGCCGGGGCTGCGAGGACCAGCGCCGCAGCCAGCACGGCAAGCGGGCGGGACAGTGAGAGGGCGCGCATGGCGGCTCCTGGTGCGGCGGTGCAGCCTTCATTGGGCGCGCCGGCCGCGCCGCCGGGCTTGATCCCACTCAAGCCGCCTCGACCACCTCGGCCGCGGCGCGGAAGGCGTCCACTGCGGCGGGGAAGCCGCAGTACACGCTGGCGTGCAGGAAGATCTCCTGCAGTTCCTCCTTCGTGACGCCGTTGTTCAGCGCGCCGCGCACGTGGATCTTCAGCTCGTGCATGCGGCCCAGCGCCACCAGCATCGACACCGTGACGATGCTGCGCGTGCGCAGGTCGATGCCCTGGCGTTGCCAGGTGTTGCCCCAGGCGTGGCGGGTGACCAGTTCCTGCAGCGGCGCGGTGAAGGGGGTCGCCTTCGCGAGCGCGCCGTCGACATAGGCGTCGCCGAGCACGGCGCGGCGGGTGGCAAGGCCTTGGCTGTCCAGATCCATGGGAGGCTCCTTCGAAGAAGCTGGGCAGCATAGCGGCGTGCGCCGTGGTTCAGCGCGTCAGCGGCACCGGCAGCGCCGCCGCGAAGTCAGCCGTTTCGTTCAAGCCCGCAGGGCGCGGACTTTCCAGAATCCGTTCCCACGGACCCGCCGGGTTCGCCAACCTTGAGAGGACAGACCATGAACGAGCGTTCCGACTCCACCTGCCAGTGCGCCACCTGCCCCGGCAGCCCTTGTGACTGCGGCTGCCAGTCCCCTGTGGTTCGAAGCCAGCAGGCCGGCGGCGCCGCCTGCGCGTGCCAGGCCGCCTGCGGCTGCGATGCGGCCGAGTCGGGCTGCCACTGCGCTGCAGCGGCGACGTCGGGCTGAGGCCCGCGCGCTCAGCAGCCCAGCGCCAGCGCCTGCAGCGGCTTCTGCGTGGCCGGATCGGTGACGACGAAGGCCACGCGCCGCGGGTGTTCGGGCACGCCGGGCGACACCGCCAGGTCCAGCGTGGTGCCCGCAGTCGCCGGCCAGGCGGACACCGGCCTGTACAGCCGCACCACGCTGTCGTGGCGCAGCGTCTCGCCGGCGTTCTCGCCTGCGCGCACCTTGCTTTCATGGCGGTCTTCCAGCACCGCCCAGTAGCCTTCCAGTCGGGCCGGGCCGGCGCTCGCCGCGCCCACCTGGGCGCGCACATGGTCGCCTTCGCGCACCAGCGTCAGCGACACCGGGCTGGGGCTGCCGGCCGCTGGCAGCTTCGGCCACGACCGCCAGTCGCGGCCGTTGGCCACCACCTGCGGCGTGTAGACCGAACTGGTGCCCGCCGAACGTGCAAGCGCGTATTGGCGCGCCGTGATGTCGGGCGCGGCGAAGCGGTCGACCCAGCCCAGGCGGTCCCAGTAGTCGACGTGGAAGGCCAGCGCCAGCACGTCGCCGCGGCCCTTCAGCGATGAGAGCCAGCGGTCGGCCGGCGGGCACGAACTGCAGCCTTCGGAGGTGTAGAGCTCCACGACGACCGGCGCCACCGCGCCTGCGGTGGCCTGGCAGGCGGGTGGTGCCGCGAAGGCGGCGGAGGCGGCCGTGGCGGCCAGCAGGGCGGTGGTGCGCAGCAGGGTCATGGCGGTCTTCCGTTGCAGGGGCGACGCCATTCGTCGCCGCCCCGCTGCGCACCTTACACGGCGGCGCTTCAGTTCGCCGCCAGGCCCGCCATGCCCGCGAAGCCGGCAGCGGCACCGGCCGATGTCAACGTGCCGTCGGCGGCGACGTCGAAGTTGACGACCATCGCCGAGCGGCCCGCCAGCACGGCCAGGCTGCGGCCGTGGCGCGGCATCGCCATGTCCACCGGGCCGCTGTTCGCGCCCGTGCTGCCGGCGGCGCCTTCCAGCAGCGTGACCGTGCCGTCGCGTGCGATGGCATAGGTGCTGACGTTGCCGCTGCCGGCATTGGCCGTGAAGGCGTAGCGCCCGTTCGGCGAGACGGCAGCCCAGCACGCGGCGGCCTGGCCGTTGGGCACCGACGCGCTCAGCAGCTTCGGGGCGCTGCCATCGAAGCGATAGCTGGACAGTGCGCTGCCCGGCGCTTCGGTCACGAAGACGCGGCCGCGGCGGTCGAACGCGAACCCGAAGGGCGTGGCGCCCGACGAAGCCGTGACCAGCGGTGCGCCGGCGCTGCCGTCGGCCGCGAGGGCATAACTCGTCAACTTGGCGGTCGTCTTCTCGGTCACCAGCAGGGCGTCGCCTTCGGGGCTGATGCCCACCTGCGCCGGCCCCGTGCCGCCTGCCGCCGAGAGCGGCCGCACGCTGCCTGCCACCGGTTCCAGCGTGCCCTTCTGGTGGCGGAAGCCCGCCACGTTGCCGGCGCCGTCGGCGTTGAGCACGTAGACCAGGCCTTCGTGTTCGGCCACGCTGATGGGACGCAGGCCGCCGGAGTCCTGCACCGACGCCAGCACCAGGCCCGCGGGCCGCACGGCGAAGGTGCTGACGGTGTTGCTGCCGGCGTTGACGACGAACAGCCAGCGGCCGTCGCCCGACAGCGTGACGGCGCCCTGCGAGCCCAGGCTGGCGCTGGTGCCCAGCCCCTGCGTGGGAAAGCGCGCCTGCAGCGCCAGCGTGCCGGCGGCGTCGTTGCCGAACACCAGCACTTCGTTGCCGGCGGCGTTGTTGGTGCTGGTGAAGATGTGGCCGGCGCGCATGCCGCCTTCTTCGGAAGCGAAGGCGCCGCTGGTGGCGGCGAAGCCGATGACGCCGGCGATCAGGGAACGGTGGAAGGAACGGCGGTTCAGGGTCACTTGAGAGTCCTCGTGGATGTGCGGTGGAGGGGTGCGTTCGCGATCGCTGCTGCTGTGGTCGCGGTGCACGCCGCGCCCTTACACGCACTTCAGCGTTCTTCGCTCAACCCATGCACGAGCCGGTACTCGCAGGCCTTGAAGACGAGGTAGAAGGCCATGCTGAGATAGCCGTTGAACAGCAGCCCGGCCAGCTGGCGCGCAGCACCGTCTTCCAGCGCCTGCCAGCCGACGTCGAGCACCAGGTCCAGCGC
The DNA here is from genome assembly GCA_044224175.1 of Rubrivivax sp. Classification (GTDB taxonomy): domain Bacteria; phylum Pseudomonadota; class Gammaproteobacteria; order Burkholderiales; family Burkholderiaceae_C; genus Rubrivivax. The sequence continues at coordinate 22,017 of JBGAKY010000067.1, forward strand.
GGCCTTCAGCGTCGTCGCGATGCTCACCGTGCAGACGCCGAAGCCCAGGAACGACAGGCCCATGACGGCAAAGGCGGTCCAGGCGCGCCGCAGGACCAGGCGGTGGAAGAGGGCGTGCGCACGTGCGATGAAGACCATCGCACTGCGTCTTCGCAGCGGCACGATTCCTTACAGCGGCCGGCTTAAACTCCGCCGCTTCGTTTTCCGCCCCCCAGGATTCCTTGGACAAGATCGTTGCCCAGATCGCCGCCGAGCTGAAGGCCCGGCCGCAGCAGGTGGCGGCGGCCGTCGAACTGCTCGACGGCGGCGCCACCGTTCCCTTCATCGCCCGCTACCGCAAGGAAGCCACCGACGGACTCGACGACATCCAGCTGCGCGAACTGGAAACGCGCCTGGCCTACCTGCGCGAGCTGGAGGAACGGCGCGCCGCGGTGCTGAAGAGCATTGACGAACAGGGCAAGCTCACGCCCGAACTGCGCGCCGCCATCGAGGCGGCGCCGACCAAGCAGGAACTGGAAGACCTGTACCTGCCGTTCAAGCCCAAGCGCCGCACCAAGGGCATGATCGCGCGCGAGGCGGGGCTGGAGCCGCTGGCCGACAAGCTGTTCGCCGATCCCACGCTGGAGCCGCTGGCCGAAGCGGCAGCCTTCATCAACGCCGACGCCGGTTTCGCCGACGCGCACGCGGTGCTGGACGGCGTGCGCGACCTGCTGTCCGAACGATGGGCCGAGGACGCGGTGCTCGTGGGCCAGCTGCGCGAATGGCTGTGGGCCGAAGGCCTGTTCCAGAGCAAGCTGGTCGACGGCAAGGACGGCAACCATGCCGACGGTGCCAAGTTCCGCGACTACTTCGACTATGCCGAGCCGATCCGCACCGTGCCTTCGCACCGTGCGCTGGCGGTGTTCCGCGGCCGCACGCAGGAGTGGCTGGACGCGAAGCTGGTGCTCGACGAGGAGCCGGTGCCGGGCCAGCCTTCGCTGGCCGAAGGCCGCATCGCGCGCCACCTGGGCTGGAGCCACGCCAGACGAGCTTCCGACGATCTGATCCGCAAGACCGTGGCCTGGACCTGGAAGGTCAAGCTCTCGCTCAGCCTGGAGCGCGACCTCTTCGCGCGCCTGCGCGAAGAGGCGGAAAGCGTGGCGATCAAGGTCTTCGCCGACAACCTTCGCGACCTGCTGCTGGCCGCGCCGGCCGGCAAGCGCGTGGTGATGGGGCTGGACCCCGGCATCCGCACCGGCGTGAAGGTGGCGGTGGTCAGCGACACCGGCAAGGTGCTGGACACGTCCACCGTCTACCCGCACGAGCCGCGCTGCGACTGGGAAGGCTCGCTGCACACGCTGGGCCGGCTGGTCGCGACGCACGGCGTGAACCTCATCGCCATCGGCAACGGCACCGCCAGCCGCGAGACCGACAAGCTGGCGGCCGACCTCATCAAGCGCATCCGCGCGCTGGCGCCCGAGGCGAAGCTGGACAAGGTGGTGGTCAGCGAGGCCGGCGCCTCGGTCTACTCGGCGAGCGAGTACGCCAGCAAGGAACTGCCCGAGCTGGACGTGAGCCTGCGCGGCGCGGTGAGCATCGCGCGCCGGCTGCAGGACCCGCTGGCCGAGCTGGTGAAGATCGACCCCAAGAGCATCGGCGTCGGCCAGTACCAGCACGACGTGAACCAGGGCGGGCTGGCGCGTTCGCTGGACGCGGTGGTCGAGGACTGCGTGAACAAGGTGGGCGTGGACCTGAACACCGCTTCGGCGCCGCTGCTGGCGCGCGTGTCGGGGCTGTCGGCGGCGGTGGCGTCGTCCATCGTGCGCTGGCGCGACGCCAACGGCGCCTTTCGCAGCCGGCAGCAGCTGCTGGACGTTGCCGGCCTGGGGCCGCGCACCTTCGAACAGGCAGCAGGCTTCTTGCGCATCCGCGAGGGCGAGAACCCGCTGGACATGACGGGCGTGCACCCCGAGACCTATCCGATCGTCGAGAAGATGCTCGCCGCCACCGGTCGCCCGGTCGACCAGCTGATGGGCCGCGCCGAGGTGCTGCGCACGCTGAAGCCCGAGGCCTTCGCCGACGAGCGCTTCGGCGCCATCACGGTGAAGGACATCCTGGGCGAACTGGAGAAGCCGGGCCGCGACCCGCGCCCGCACTTCGAGGTGGCGCGCTTCAACGAAGGCGTGGAAGACATCAAGGACCTGCAGCCAGGCATGGTGCTGGAAGGCACGGTGAGCAACGTGGCGCAGTTCGGCGCCTTCGTCGACCTGGGCGTGCACCAGGACGGCCTGGTGCACGTGAGCCAGCTGTCGAACAAGTTCGTCAACGATGCGCGCGAGGTGGTGCGCACCGGCCAGACCGTGAAGGTGCGCGTGCTGGAAGTGGACCTGGCAAGGAAGCGCATCAGCCTGACCATGAAGCTGGACGCACCCGTGCGTCCGGCAGGCAAGGGCGCCGACAACAGCTTCCGCCCCGCCGGCCGCGGCGAGCGTGCGCGCGCGCCCGAACCCGCAGGGCAGGGCGCGATGGCGGCCGCCTTCGCGAAGCTGCAGGGTCGGCGTTGAGCCTGAAGGCGCTGCGCGTCCACGCCGGGCCGCGCGCGCTGGCGCGGCTGCGCGAACGCGGGCTGCGGCCTGAAGACGTGCGCGTGGTGCCGGCGGCCGCAGGCGGGCCGAAAGGGCTGGTGCTCAATCCGCTGGACCGCTTTGTCTTCGGGCACTGGCTGAACGACGCGCCGCAGACGGTGCACCTGCTGGGCGCATCCATCGGCGCCTGGCGCATGGCGGTGGCCTGCCGGCGGGAAGCCGACGCGGCGCTGGCCGAGCTGGCCGACGACTACATCACCCAGCGTTACGAGCACGCGCCCGGCAAGCCGCCGACGCCGCGCGTCGTCAGCGAAGCCTTCGGCCGCAAGGTGCAGGAACGGCTGGGTACGCACGCGGCCGAGCTGCTGTCGCATCCGCGCTTCCGGCTGCACGTGTTCACCAGCCGCGGCCGCCACGTGCTGAACCGCGAAGGGCGCTGGCGCACGCCGATCGGCTACCTGGGCGCCTTCGTCGCCAACGCCGCGAGCAGGCGCGCCCTGGGCGGCTGGCTGGAGCGCGTGGTCTTCAGCGATCCGCGCGAGCCGCTGCCTTTCGCGCTCGACGACTTCCGCAGCCGCGCGGTGGCGCTGACGGCGGGCAACCTGGTGCCTTCGGTGCTGGCCAGCTGCTCCATCCCGTTCTGGCTGGACGCCGTGCACGACATCCCCGGCGCGCCTCGCGGTGCCTACTGGGATGGCGGCATCACCGACTACCACCTGCACCTGGACTACGCGGCCATGCACGAAGGCCTGGTGCTGTACCCGCACTTCCAGTCGCGCGTGGTGCCGGGCTGGCTGGACAAGGCCTGGAAGGGCCGCCACCGCGCCAGCCCGCGGCTGGCCAACGTGGTGGTGCTGTCGCCTTCGGTCGAGTGGATCCGCACCTTGCCCGGCGGCAAGCTGCCCGACCGCGGCGACTTCAAGGCCTATGGCGACGACTTCGACGGCCGCGTCACCGCCTGGCGGCGCGCGGTGGCCGAAAGCGCGCGCCTGGCGGACGAGTTCTCGGAACTGGTCGCCGAGGGGCGGCCGGTGCCTGCCGAGCCCTTGCCCTGAGCTAAACTGGCGGCCGATTCAACGACACTGAAGCAAGAGCGAGAAAGGCGACCTGGTTATGACACCGCGGACTACGACCTTCTTCTTCGCCCGCCCCTAGCGGCAGCCGCGCACGTCCATCCCTTTCTCCCCAGGACCCGAAGCGCGGCTGACCCCCGCGCTTCGTTGCTTCTGGAAGGCCTTCGACATGATCCACATCACGCTGCCGGACGGTTCCCGGCGAGAGTTCCCGCAACCGCTGACGGTGGCCGAGGTGGCCGCCTCCATCGGCCCCGGCCTGGCCAAGGCCGCGCTCGCCGGCAAGGTCGACGGCAAGGTGGTCGACACCAGCTTCCGCATCGAGCAGGACGCCCGGCTGGCCATCGTCACCGAGAAGGACGCCGACGGGCTGGAGATCATCCGCCACAGCACGGCGCACCTGCTGGCCTACGCGGTGAAGGAGCTCTTCCCCGAGGCGCAGGTCACCATCGGCCCGGTGGTGGAGAACGGCTTCTACTACGACTTCGCCTACAAGCGCCCCTTCACGCCCGAGGACCTGGCCGCGATCGAGAAGCGCATGGCCGATCTGGCGGCGAAGAACGAACCCGTCGTGCGCCGCGTGCTGCCGCGCGACGAGGCGGTGGCCTACTTCAAGTCGATCGGCGAGGACTACAAGGCCGAGATCATCGGCAGCATCCCTGCCGGCGAAGACGTGAGCCTGTACCGCGAAGGCGGCTTCGAGGACCTGTGCCGCGGCCCGCACGTGCCCAGCACGGGGCGGCTGAAGCACTTCAAGCTGATGAAGGTGGCGGGCGCCTACTGGCGCGGCGACCAGAACAACGAGCAGCTGCAGCGCATCTACGGCACGGCCTGGGCGACGAAGGACGAACTGCAGGGCTACCTGCGCATGCTGGAGGAAGCCGAGAAGCGCGACCACCGCAAGCTCGGCCGCGAACTGGACCTGTTCCACATGGAGGACACGGCGCCGGGCATGGTGTTCTGGCACCCCAAGGGCTGGACGGTGTGGCAGGCGGTGGAGCAGTACATGCGCGGCGTCTACCGCGACAACGGCTACCAGGAGGTGAAGGGCCCGCAGGTGCTGGACCGCAGCCTGTGGGAGAAGACGGGCCACTGGCAGAACTACCGCGAGAACATGTTCACCACGGAATCGGAGAAGCGCGACTACGCGCTCAAGCCGATGAACTGCCCCGGCCACGTGCTCATCTTCAAGCAGGGCATCAAGAGCTACCGCGACCTGCCGCTGCGCTACGGCGAGTTCGGCCAGTGCCACCGCAACGAGCCCAGCGGCGCCCTGCACGGCATCATGCGGGTGCGCGGCTTCACGCAGGACGACGGCCACATCTTCTGCACCGAGGACCAGATCCTCGACGAGTGCGTGGCCTACACGGCGCTGCTGCAGAAGGTCTATGCCGACTTCGGCTTCACCGAGATCATCTACAAGGTGGCCACGCGGCCCGAAAAGCGCGTCGGCTCGGACGAGCTCTGGGACAAGGCCGAATTCGCGGTCATGGAGTCGCTGCGCCGTTCGGGCTGCGAATTCATCATCTCGCCGGGCGACGGCGCCTTCTACGGCCCGAAGATCGAATACACGCTGAAGGACGCCATCGGCCGCCAGTGGCAGTGCGGCACGATGCAGGTCGACTTCAACACGGCCGAACGCCTGGGCGGCGAGTTTGTCGCCGAAAGTGGCGAACGGCGACATCCTGTGATGCTGCACCGGGCCGTCGTGGGCAGCCTGGAGCGTTTCATCGGCATCCTGATCGAGCAGCACGCCGGCGCGCTGCCCGCCTGGCTGGCCCCGGTGCAGGTGGTGATCGCCCCGATCACCGTCGCGCAGGGCGATTACGCCGATTCAGTGGCGAAAACGCTGCAAAAACAAGGAGTTAGAGCCAGCGTCGATTTGCGCAACGAGAAGATCAACTATAAAATCCGCGAGCATTCGATGCAGAAGGTCCCGTACATCCTGGTCGTCGGCGACAAGGAGAAGGCAAACGGGGCCGTTTCGGTGCGCGCCCGGGGCAATGCAGACCTCGGTGTGATGCCTCTCGCAGACTTCCAGCAGAAGCTCGCCAGCGACATCGCCCGCAAGGTCTGAGCGTTCCCGTCTCGCGCACCACACACAGGATCGAGCGGCCCGCCTTGCCTTCGGCGCCGCGATAGAGGAGTCGACACATCGCTACCTTCATGGACCGCCGCTTGCCGAACGTGGAACGCAAGCACCGTCTCAATCGGGAAATCATGGCGCCGCAAGTGCGCTTGAACGGGGTGAACAACGAACCCCTGGGCATCGTGGCCACGATCGAGGCGCTGCGCATGGCAGGCGAACTGGACGTCGATCTCGTCGAGATCGCGGCCACGGCGGATCCGCCGGTGTGTCGGCTCATGGACTACGGCAAGTTCAAGTACCAGGAGCAGAAGAAGGCCGCCGAGGCCAAGGCCAAGCAGAAGGTCATCGAAGTCAAGGAAGTGAAGTTCCGCCCCGGCACGGATGAAGGCGACTACCTCATCAAGATGCGCAACCTGCGCCGCTTCATCGCCGAAGACGGCGACAAAGGCAAGGTGACGCTTCGATTCCGTGGCCGCGAGATCACGCACCAGGACATCGGCATGCGCCTGCTGGAGCGCATCCGCGACGAACTGGCCGACGTCTCGGTGGTGGAGCACATGCCCAAGCTGGAAGGGCGCCAGATGATCATGGTGCTGGCGCCCAAGCGGAAGTAGACGAAGAGATTGAAGTTTCGCGGGGTCGGTCTGGTCGCCGGCCCCTGTCGAAGAGAAGCCGCTGCAGGCCGTCAAGCACTCCGCAAGGGGTCGCCTGCAGGGGTCAACCTAGAAGGAGCAGTCATGCCCAAGATGAAGACCAAGAGCGGCGCGAAGAAGCGCTTCCGCGTTCGCCCGGGTGGCACCGTCAAGCGGGGCCAGGCGTTCAAGCGCCACATCCTCACCAAGAAGACCACCACCCGCAAGCGCCACCTGCGCGGCGCGGCCAACGTGCACGAGACCAACATGGGCCACATGGCCGCCATGTTGCCTTTCGCCGGTCTGTAAGGAGAGGGGAAGCACATGCCTCGCGTCAAACGTGGCGTCACCGCCCACGCCCGCCACAAGAAGATCCTGAAGCTCGCCAAGGGCTTCCGCGGCCGCCGCAAGAACGTCTTCCGCATCGCCAAGGAAGCGGTGATGAAGGCGGGCCAGTACGCCTACCGCGACCGCCGCACCCGCAAGCGGGTGTTCCGCCAGCTGTGGATCGCCCGTATCAATGCCGCCAGCCGCGAACTGGGCGTCAGCTACAGCCGCTTCATGGCCGGCCTGAAGAAGGCGCAGATCGACATCGACCGCAAGGTCCTGGCCGACCTGGCCGTCAACGACCCGGCTGCCTTCGGCAGCATCGTCGCGAAGGTGAAGGCCCAGCTCGCTTGATGCCGCGCCGCCGGGGCGCACCCCCGGCGCCACTTCGAGCATACGAAGGCCGTCACCTCGGGGCGGCCTTTTTTGTTGTCTGACCGAAAGATCATGAACGATCTCGAACAGCTGGTGCAGGGCGCGGTGGCCGACTTCGCCGCCGCCCCCAGCCCGGCCGAACTGGAGAACGCGAAGGCGCGCTACCTGGGCAAGTCCGGTCGCGTGACCGAGCTGCTGAAGGGGCTGGCCGCGCTCTCGCCGGAAGAGAAGAAGGCGCGCGGCGCCGAGATCAACCAGGCCAAGGGCCGCATCGAGGACGCGCTCACCGCCGCGCGCGAGAAGCTGGCCGAAGCCGAGCTGGCCGCGCAACTGCGCGCCGAAGCACTGGACGTCACGCTGCCCGGCCGCGGCCGCGGCACCGGCGGCCTGCACCCGGTGAGCCGCACGATCGAGCGCATCGAGCTCATCTTCGCCAGCATGGGCTTCGACGTCGCCGAAGGCCCCGAGATCGAGACCGACTGGATGAGCTTCACCGCCTTGAACAACCCGGAGAACCACCCGGCGCGTTCGATGCAGGACACCTTCTACGTCGACCTGAAGGACGCCGAAGGCCGCTGGCTCAACCTGCGGCCGCACACCAGCCCGATGCAGGTGCGCTACGCGCGGGCCCACGCCGCCAAGCACGCGGACGCCGATCCCATGCCCGAGATCCGCGTCGTCGCGCCGGGCCGCACCTACCGCGTGGACAGCGACGCCACCCACTCGCCGATGTTCCACCAGTGCGAAGGCCTGTGGATCGGCGAGAACGTGAGCTTCAAGGACCTGAAGGTCGTCTTCAGCGAGTTCGTGCGCCAGTTCTTCGAGACCGACGACTTTGACGTCCGCTTCCGGCCCAGCTTCTTCCCGTTCACCGAGCCTTCGGCCGAGATCGACATCGCCTTCCGGTCCGGCCCGCTGGCCGGCCGCTGGCTGGAAGTGGCGGGCTCGGGCCAGGTGCACCCGAACGTGGTGCGCAACTTCGGCCTCGATCCCGAGCGCTACATCGGCTTCGCCTTCGGCATGGGCCCCGACCGGCTGACGATGCTGCGCTACGGCATCGACGACATGCGGCTGCTCTTCGAGAGCGACCTCCGTTTCCTCTCCCAATTCAAGTAGGCCATGCAGTTCCCCGAATCCTGGTTGCGCGAGTTCTGCAACCCGCCCTTGTCGACGCAGGCGCTGGCCGACCTGCTGACCATGTCGGGCATGGAAGTCGAAGAGCTGAAGCCGGTGGCGCCGCCGTTCAGCGGCGTCGTCGTGGCCGAGATCCTCGAAGCCGTGCAACACCCGCAGGCCGACCGCCTGCGCGTGTGCAAGGTGAATGTCGGCACCGCCGAGCCGCTGCAGATCGTCTGCGGCGCGCCCAACGCCCGCGCGGGCCTGAAGGCGCCGCTGGCCGTGGTGGGCGCCGAACTGCCCCCGGGCGAGGACGGCAAGCCTTTCAAGATCGGCATCGGCAAGCTGCGCGGGGTGGAAAGCCGCGGCATGCTGTGCTCGGCGCGCGAACTGAAGATCGCCGACGACCACGGCGGCCTGCTCGAGCTGCCGGCCGACGCGCCGGTGGGACAGGACCTGCGCCAGTTCCTGCTGCTCGACGACCATGTCTTCACGCTCAAGCTCACGCCCAACCTGGCGCATGCGCTCAGCGTCTTCGGCATCGCGCGCGAGGTCTCCGCGCTCACCGGCACGCCGCTGAACACGCCCGCCATCGCGCCGGTGCGGCCCGCGCACGACCTGCGGCTGAAGGTGGAAGTGCAGGCGCCCGATCTCTGCGGCCGCTTCTCCGGCCGCGTGATCCGCGGCGTGAACCCGAAGGCGTTGACGCCTCAGTGGATGGTCGACCGCCTGGCGCGCTGCGGCCAGCGCAGCGTCTCGGCGCTGGTCGACATCTCGAACTACGTGATGTTCGAGTACGGCCGGCCTTCGCACATCTTCGACCTCGACAAGATCCACGACCGGCTGGTGGTGCGATGGGGGAAGAAGGGCGAGCCGCTGGAACTGCTCAACGGCAACACGATCGAGGTCGACGAGACCGTGGGCGTGATCGCCGACGCCAAGATGGTGGAGTCGCTCGCCGGCATCATGGGCGGCGAAGCCACGGCGGTGTCCGACGGCACGCGCAACATCTACGTCGAGGCAGCGTTCTGGTGGCCCGAAGCGGTGCAGGGCCGTTCGCGCCGCTACAACTTCAGCACCGACGCCGGCCACCGCTTCGAACGCGGCGTGGACCCGGCGCTGACGGTGGCGCACATCGAGCGCATCACCGCACTCGTGCAGCAGGTCTGCGGCGGCGAAGCCGGCCCGATGGACGACCAGGTGCTGCGCCTGCCCGAGGCAAAGCCGGTGACGCTGCGCGTGGCGCGCGCGGCCAAGGTCAGCGGCCTGCCGGTCACGCAGGCGCAGTGTGCCGACGTCTTCCGCCGCCTCGGCCTGCAGTTCACGGAATCGGCGGGCAGCCTGACCGTCACGCCGCCGAGCTGGCGCTTCGACCTCGCGATCGAGGAAGACCTCATCGAAGAGGTGATCCGCGTCATCGGCTACGACAAGCTGCCCGTCAGCCCGCCGCAGGCGCCGGTGTCGGCGCGCGTGCGGCCCGAAGCGCGCCGCGGCGCCTCGGCCGTGCAACGCGCGCTGGCGGCGCTGGGCTACCAGGAGACGATCAACTTCTCCTTCGTCGAGGAACGCTGGGAACGCGAACTCGCCGGCAACGCCGACCCCATCAAGGTGCTGAACCCGATCGCGGCGCCGCTGGCGGTGATGCGCTCCAGCCTGGTCGGCAGCCTGGTCGACGTGCTCCGCCGCAACCTGGCGCGCAAGGCGCCGCGGGTGCGCGTGTTCGAGATCGGCCGCGTGTTCCGCCGCGCGCCGCACGCGGGCGACGGCCCGCTGGCGGTGGCGGGCGTCGAACAGCCGGTGCGCGTCGCCGCGCTGTCGTACGGCGCGGCCGAGCCGCTGCAGTGGGGCCGCAAGGAACGCGCGGTCGACTTCTTCGACGCCAAGGGCGACCTCGAAGCGCTGCTGGCGCCGATCAAGCCCGTGTTCGTCGCCGACACGCACCCGGCCTTCCACCCGGGCCGCTGCGCGCGTGTCGAGGTGGAAGGCCATGCGATCGGCCACATCGGCGAACTGCACCCGAAGTGGCGCCAGGCCTACGAACTGCCGCAGGCGCCGGTGCTGTTCGAGATCGACCTTGCGGCCGCGCTGGCGCGCCCGGTACCGGTCTTCGAGCCGCTGCCGCGCCA
>JBGAKY010000068.1:0-31877 GCA_044224175.1 Rubrivivax sp.
GACGTGCATAGGTCAATCGGGCATGCTTGTGGCTGTTCATCCGGTTGGCTTCCTTGAGGATTGGGTGTTTGGCGACTTCCAGTCTCTCAAACCCAATCCGGATGAACACCGGATACAACCTATTGAAGCTTCACAGCTAGCGCCAAGACCCGCCGCCTTGCCGGCGCAGGCGGGGCCCGCATAATGCGCCGCACCCACCTGCCGCACACGTTTCGCGTTGGAAGCCCCCGCCGCCTTTCGCCGCCAGCTGCTGGACGCCATCCCGCGGCTGCGTCGCTACGCGCGTTCGCTGGTGTTCGACTCCGAGCAGGCCGACGACTTGGTGCAGAGCGCGCTCGAACGCGCGCTCGCCCACTGGCACCAGTTCGACCAGACGCGCGACATGCTGGTGTGGCTGCTGTCCATCGCCCACAACGCCCACATGGACGCGCGGCGGCGGGAAGGCCGGCTCACCATCACCGACCCCGAGGACCTGGCGCGCACGCAGGACCTGCAGGGCGGCGACCCCGGCACCGACGTCGGCCTGCGGCTGGACCTGCTGGCCGCGCTGCGCCGCCTGGGCCCCGACCAGCGCGAAGCGCTGCTGCTGGTGTGCGTGGAGCAGCTCACCTACGCCGAAGTGGCCGAGGTGATGCACATCCCGGTGGGCACCGTGATGTCGCGCGTGTGCCGCGCCCGGGCCACGCTGCGGCAGTTCCTGGACGGCGGTGCCAAGGGCGGCACCGGCGGCACGCTGCGGCGCGTGGTCTGATCCGATGACGTCTCCCGCCCTGCCCCTGCAAGACCCCGAAGAGCTGCTGTCAGCCTGGCTCGATCGCGAGCTGGAGGCCGACCCCGCGGCGCAGGCGCGCGCGCAGGCGCTGCTCGAATCCGACCCCGAGACCGCCGCGCGCGTGCGCCAGTGGGCCGCCGACGGCGACGCGCTGCACGCCGCGCTGGCGCCCGAACTCGAAGAATCGGTGCCGGCAGCGCTGCAGCAGCTGGTCTGGCGGCGCCGCAGTGCGCCGCGCTGGGCCCGGGCCGCCAGCGCGCTGGCGCTGCTGGTGGTGGGCGGCGTGGTCGGTTCCGCGCTCACGCTGCGCCAGCAGCAGCACAACCCGCAACTGGCAGCCGGCACCGCGGCCGGCTGGGTGGAGCGTGCGGCCTACGCGCATTCGGTCTTCACGCCCGAGCCGCGACACCCGGTGGAAGTGAAGGCGCAGGAAGAACACCTGTCGCGCTGGCTCACCAACCGCATCGCGCTGCCGGTGAAGCTGTTCGACCTGCGCGCGCAGGGCTTCGAACTGGTGGGCGGGCGTCTGCTGCCCGACGGCCCCGGCAAGAGCGCGCAGCTGATGTACCAGAACGCCGCCGGCACCCGCGTCACGGTCTACCTGCGCAAGCCCGAGGCCGACGCCGACGCCGCGTTCCGCTACGAACGGCATGGCGATCTGGGGCTGTTCTACTGGGTCGAGGCGGGCGCCGGTTATGCGCTCGTCGGCGCGCTGCCGCGCGAAGACCTGCTCGCGCTGGCCGAAGCCATCTACCAGCAGAAACCGCAGATGCCGGGCGCCGCGTCGGCACCGGCGTCCTGAGCGCCGCGCTTCAGCGCGCGCGTGCCGGCGGTGCCGAAGCGTCGCACCTTGCCGGGGGCCTTCGGCGGCGAGAGCACATGGTCGACCACCACCGTGGCCCGCAGGCGTCTGCCGTTGGCCACCACCACGCAGAGAGTTTCGACGATGCGACTTCCATGCGGTCCAGGATGATTCGAATGTCGTCTGCCGTACCGCCGGCGCGGCATCGCAAAATCGACTGCATGGCATGGATCGGCCGGCGACAGGTGACCGCCGCGGCGCTGCTGGCGATGGCCGGCGCGCCGGGCGTGGCGGCGCCGCCGGCCGAAGTCAAGGTGGGCGGCCAGCTGCCCGACGTGCTGATGAGCGGCCTGAACGGCCCCGACCGAAGGTTGTCTTCCTATCGCGGCCGGCCGCTCGTCATCAACGTCTGGGCCAGCTGGTGCGGCCCCTGCCGCGCCGAGACGGCCTCGCTCGAAAGGCTGGCCTGGCTGGACCTGCCGGAGCGCTTCGCCGTCATCGGCATCTCCACCGACGACTACCGCGAGAACGCGCAGCGCTGGCTGCGCGCCAGCAACGCCACGCTGAGCCATTTCATCGACCGCCAGCTCGAACTGGAGTCGCTGCTCGGCGCCAGCCACATCCCGCTGACCGTGCTGGTGGACGCCAGCGGGCGCGTGGTCGCCAAGGTCAGCGGTGCGAAGGAATGGGACGGCGCCGAGATGCGCGCGCTCGTGCAGCGCGCCTTCGCGCCCGCCGCAGCCGCACGGCCGGCCCGATGAACCCCGGCCGCGACGGCCCGACGGACGAAGGGACCCTGGAATGAAGATCCGCACCGGCGCCGGCGGAGCGGATGCCATGGCAGAGTGCGCAGGACGTGCTCTTCGAAGGCGCCTGAACCAAGAGGCCAGGGCCGTGTCAGAACCGGCTCTGCAGTCGCGAAAGGCCCGATGCTCAACTACCGGCACCTCTACTACTTCTGGGTCGTGGCCAAGGAAGGCGGCTTTGCGCGCGCCGCCGAGCGGCTGGACATGGCGATCCAGACCATCAGCGCCCAGGTCAAGGCGCTGGAGCAGGACCTGGGGCATCAGCTGCTCAAGCCCACCGGGCGCGGCGTCACGGTCACCGAAGCCGGCCAGGCCGTGTTCGCCCGCGCGGAAGAGATCTTCCAGCTCGGCGAGCTGATCCCCGAGGAAGCCGCCGCCGCCGCCACGGGCCTGACGGCGCGGCTGGCGGTCGGCCTGTCCGACGGACTGTCCAAACTGGCGGCGCACATGCTGCTCAAGCCGGTGCTGGACACGCCTTCGCTGAAGCTGGTGTGTCACGAAGGCGAGGTCGACGACCTGCTGGCCGAACTGGCGCTGCACCGGCTGGACCTGGTGCTGGCCTGCCGCCCGCCGGCGCCCAACGCCAGCCTTCGGCTGAGCAGCGAGAGGCTGATGGTCTCGCGCGTGGACTGGTACGGGCCTTCGGCCCTGGTCCACAAGGCGCAGGTCGAGAACTTCCCCGCCAGCCTGGGCGAACTGCCGGTCCTGCTGCCCACGGCGCACGCCGCGCTGCGCGCGCGCATCGACCGCTGGTTCGAGGCGCGGGGCATCGTGCCACGCGTGGTGGGCGAGTTCGAGGACAGCGCGCTGCTCAGCGTCTTCGCCGCCCAGGGCCTGGGCGTGTTCCCGGTCACGGCGCTCGGCGCCGCCGAGCTGGCCACCTGGCGCGGGCTGCGGCTGCTGGGCCGCAGCGAGGGCCTGCACGAGGAGATCCACGCCATCCGCTCGCGGCGCGGGCTGCACCACCCGCTGGCGGGGCGCATCCTGGCGGCGGCGCGCGAGATGCAGGCCGACGCCGCCTGACGAGCGCGCGTGCCGCGGCCGCTTCGCTGCGGCCGAAGGCGCGCTTCGCGCCTGCCTGCTGGCTGCAGGCGCGCGGCGGCTGCATGTTCCGGACTCCCTTCAACTGCAGGAGTCTGCGATGCAACTCTTCTTCAAGACCCGCGACGAGCAGGCGCAGGGCCTTCGCGAATGGGCCCAGGTTCGCACGAAGCTGGTGCTGCGGCGCATGGCCTGGCGGGTGGCGCACGTGTCGGTGCAGATGAGCGACGTCGACGGGCCGCGCCACGGCGTGGACAAGCGCTGCCAGGTCTCGCTGGTGGCGGTGGACGGCGCGCCGGTGGTGGTGACCGCGGTCGCGCGCGACTGGCGGCAGGCGCTCAACCAGGCGCTGGCGCGGGCGCTGGAAGTGCTCAAGCGCGCCTTCCGGCGCAGCCAGCAGTCGCGCCGCGCCGAGCGCCTGTTCATCCGCGACGAACGCCGGCCGGGCTCGGGCCGCAGCATGGCCTGAGCGCCGGGGTGCCGGGGCGCCGGGGTGCGCCCACTTCGGTCCAGCCTGAGTCCGGCTCCCCTGCGACCTGCTGGTTTTCCGAACCCGGTGCGCCTACCTTGCCGGCTGTCTCATTCCACGGAGGTCTGTCATGGAAAACGTCTCTTCGAACCCGCGGGGCTCCTTGGTGGTCCACCCGCAATCCACGACGGCGCCCGGCGCGCAGGCGCTGGGCACCGATGTCTCGCGCGTGCTGCGCAACACCTACGCCCTGCTGTCGCTGACGCTGCTGTTCAGCGCCGGCGTCGCGGCGGCCAGCGTCGCCTGGGCGCTGCCGGCACCGGGCGTGGTGGTCACGCTGGTGGGCTACTTCGGCCTGCTGTTCGCGGTCCACAGGCTGCGCCAGCGCGCGGCCGGGCTGGCGGCGGTGTTCGCGCTCACCGGCTTCATGGGCTACACGCTGGGCCCCTTGCTGTCCAAGACCCTGGCGCTGCCCGGCGGCGCGCAGGTGGTGACGCTGGCGCTGGGCGCCACCGGCGCCACCTTCCTGGCGCTGTCGGCCTACGTGCTGAAGACGCGGCGCGACTTCGGCTTCATGGGCGGCTTCCTGTTCGCCGGCATGGTGATCGCGCTGCTGGCCAGCCTGGCGGCGGTGTTCCTGGAGATCCCGGCGCTCGGGCTCGCGGTCTCGGCCATGGTGGCGCTGCTGTCGGCAGGGTTGATCCTGTTCGAGACCAGCCGCATCGTCAGCGGCGGCGAGACCAACTACCTGATGGCGACGGTCGGCCTGTACGTGTCGGTCTTCAACCTCTTCACCAGCCTGCTGGGCCTGTTCGGCATCGGCGGCGGCGACGAGTGAAGCGCGGCACCCCGAGCCCCGCATGAAAGGCCTGATCTGGACGATCGGCGGCCTGCTGGCCGCGGTGTGGGCCGGCACCTTCGCGCTGGCAGCGCTGCTGGTGGAAGGCGTCGCCACCGCGCTGCAGCAGGCGGGGCCGGCCCCCGCAGCGGCAGCGCGCGGTTGCGCCCGATCGCGGTGAGGTCCAGTTCGCGCTCGGCCACCGCGCCGGCTTCGCGCAGGGTCACCAGCTGATCGGCGCGCGGCCCCTGGAACCTTCGAGGCAGGGCCGAGCCCCGCGACCGGCCCCGTCACCCTTCCAGCGGATACATGGGCCGCCGCAGCTTCCTGAACGCCAGCGCGTCGTAGTCCGAGGTGCACACACCCGTGCCAGCGCATTCGACCACCGCGTGCGCCAGGCTCCTGAGCCCGGCGCGCCAGTGCACGCGGCTCTTCAGCATCAGCAGGTCCAGCCGCTCGGGGGCCAGGCCCACGGCCTGGAACGCGGCCAGGTCGTGCGGCTCCACGTGCTGCGAGATCACGACGACCTGCACCCCGCCCACCTCGAACAACGCGGTCGGGCCCATGTGCTGCGTTTCGCCGGCGGCCATCGGGCCGCGGTTGCGGTAGCGGCCGTCGCAGAGCAGCCGCACGCGGCCGGTCACGGTGCGCGGCGCACCCTTCAGGCCGAGCGAAGGCATGTCGAGCTTGCCGCCCAGCGGCAGCGTGAGCTCGGCGCCGACGCCGGCGGCGATCATCTGCTGCACGGCCTTCGGGTCGCAGATGGCGAAGGCCGCGGCGTTGCGCGCGCCGGCGTCGAGCAGTGCGCCCAGCACGGTCATCGTGTCCATGGTGCCGCCGGAGGCGCAGTTGTCGCAGTGGTCCAGCAGCACCACCGGGCCGCTGCCGGCGGGCTTGTCGGCCGCGACGCGCAGGGCGCGCGCGATCGACTCCGCCAGCGGCTCGCTGGTGTAGACGAACTTCGCGCGCTGTTCCCAGGCCAGCGCCAGCAGTTCGTCGCACCAGCGCCGCGCCAGCGCCGCGTCGCCGTCGGTGACGACCACCGCCGAAAGCCCCGCGTTGGCGATGTCGGCGTTCGGGAAGCCGACGAAGACACTGGCCGCCAGCGCGCCCTGCGCCTCCATCTCGCGGCAGCGCGCCTGCAGTTCGCGGTTGGGCGGGTCGTCGGTGCCCTGGCGCATCACGTGCGGCAGCATCGCCGCACGGCCCCAGGCCATGGTCGGCCGCGCGCGGCCCTGCAGCTTGGCGAGCAATGCGCGGCCGGCGCGCAGCCCGGTGCCGTGCATGTCCACGTGCGGGTAGGTCTGGTAGCCGGCGATCACGTCGGCGTGCTCGCCCATCGCGTCGTAGAGGTTGGTGTGCATGTCCAGCGCCACGCCCACCGGCACGCCGGGCACCGCGGCGCGGATGCGGCGCAGCAGCTCGCCTTCGCCGTCGTCGTGGGTCTGCGTGACCATCGCGCCGTGCAGGTCGAGCAGCACGCCGTCGCAGCCGGCGCGCACGGCGTCGACGATGCGGCCGGCGATGTGCTCGAAGGCGTCGTCGTGCACCGGGCCGCTGGGCCAGGCGCTGGCGGCAACGGGCACGTGGACCTGGGCGCCGGCGGCCTCGGCCAGTTCGAGGAAGGCGCCGATCGCCGAGCCGGTGCCGCGGTAGGCGGCGATCGCGGCGGCGCCTTCCGGCGGTGGCGACGTGCCGTCACCGAAGCGCGCCAGCGGCGTGGGCACCGGCGAGTAGGTGTTGGTCTCGTGCTTCATCTGCGCGATGACGAGCTTCATCGGGGCGTCTTTCGGGGTGGTGCAGGTCGTGAGGATGCGTCCTTACCGTACACGAAACGCGCCTGCCGGCGCAGAGGGACTGTCCGGGCGGCCGCCGCCGTCATCTGAATCGCTAGGCCTGCCACACCCCGTACCCGGCCTCGCGCAGGCCGATGGCCAGTTCGACCTCCATCTCGCGCGCGGCCTCGTAGGGCATCGGGTTGTAGACCTCGTACAGCTGCGGCAGCAGGCGCAGTCCGTACTCGAAGACGAACCGGTTGGACTGGATGCCGGCCTTGTGGCGGTCGAAGCGCAGGTCAGGGTCGAGCCCCGTCATGCCGACATAGACCAGCGGCTTGTTCAGCCGGCAGTCCGGATTCGCCTTCCGGAACGCAGGCTCGTTCCACACCCGGTCCGAGAGTTCCACCACGTACACGTGATGGTGGTGTTGACGGGTGCGGCTCACGTGATCGCGAGGACCATCACCGCAGTGCCCACCATCGGCACGGCCCTTGGCACCGACGGCGTACGCGCCGAGTTCGGCGTACATGCGACGCGCCCGTCGCGGCATCTGGCGCGCGTGGTGCCGCCATCGACTGGCCGGCCGGGTGCTCCCGCCCTGCGGCACGGGTGAGGGTGCCGCAGCGGGCGACGGCAACGAAGAGCCTCGGGCCGGTCAGGTCATCTTGCATGACTTTGAAACCATAACCGATCCGTGAAGCGCCCACTGGGGCTCTGCGGCGCTGCGAACTGGATTGCAGGCGACCGACAACTCTCGGACGGTGCAACCAGGGTTGGCGCCAGGCCGGCCACGGTCATCCGCCTGCCCGGTCGAAACGTCTGCATCGGCTGCCGAGTCGACGGGCACGGGCGCCTTCAGCTCGAGTACTGGTCCCAGCGCTGCGCCAGAGGGCCATCCCCTGGCCATCGGTCATCGAGTGTGTCCTTTGGTGATACTTCCCCGTGAAGCATCAGCCCCGCGATACTTTGCACCTCGCGTCGGATCCGGACCCCTTGGCATGAACACCGGTGAGGGGCCCCCATGGATTGCAGGAGCAAGGCAGAGCCGGCAGGCCGGGGCCGCGGTCCTTCCATCCCGTCTGCTCACAGCGCGCGAGTTCTTTCCACACTTTGTTCCGCCGATCGTTGACCAAGCCGCCCCCCGATTCAGAACATCGTTCTGACGTTCAAGACTCTGTTCCAAGGCACCCGCCGGGCATGGCGCAACGCCTGGCCTCCCTGCACCGCCTGACGGTGGCCACCCTGCTGGGCTTCGCCAGCGGGCTGCCGCTGGCGTTGTCGGGCCAGGCGCTGCAGGCCTGGCTGACGACCGAAGGGGTGGACATCGCCACCATCGGCTTCCTCAGCCTGGTCGGCCTGCCCTACACCTTCAAGTTCCTGTGGGCGCCGCTGATGGACCGCTTCGACCTGCCCTGGCTGGGCCGGCGGCGCGGCTGGCTGGTGCTCACCCAGCTGGCGCTGGCGGGGGTGCTGTTCGTCATCGCCGGCACCTCGCCTTCGGCATCGATCCGCGCCTTCGCGCTGCTGGCGCTGGCGCTGGCCTTCGTCTCGGCTTCGCAGGACGTGGTGGTCGACGCCTACCGCACCGACCTGCTGCGCGCGCCCGAACGCGGGCTGGGCGCTTCGCTCAACGTGATGGGCTACCGGCTGGCGATGATCGTCTCCGGCGGCGTGGCGCTGATCTGGACCGACCAAGCGCAAGGCGGCGGCTGGACCTGGCCCGAGGTCTACCGCCTGATGGCGCTGATCATGGTGGGCGCGGCGGTGCTCTCGGCGCTGGTGCTGCCGGCGCTGCCCGACGCCGCGCCGCGCGAAGGCGTGGCCCGGCGCGACCTGCTGGGCTTCGCCGCCGTGCTGGTGGCGGTGGCCGTGGGGGCGGCCTTGAGCGACCGCTTCGCGCTGCCGCTGGTGCGCGGCCTGCTGGCCGACGCGCTGTCGAACACCACGCTGCCGCGGCCGCTGCAGCAGCGCTGGCTGGAATTGGCGGCGCTGATGGCGGGCATCGCCGTCACGCTGCCGCTGGCCGCGTGGGCGGCGCGGCGCGCGCGCTTCGAGACCCTGCTGGGCAGCCTGTCGGCGTACTTCAGCCAGCCGGGCGCGGTGGCCTTCCTGTTCTTCATCGTGTTCTACAAGCTGACCGACGCCTTCGCGATGTCGCTGCTGACGCCCTTCCTGCTCAAGGCCATGGCCTTCAGCCCGGCCGAGGTGGGGGTGGTGAACAAGGTGATCGGGCTCTGGCTCACCATCGGCGGCGCGCTGCTGGGCGGCGCGCTGATGCTGCGCCTGGGGCTGTGGCGCGCGCTCATGCTCTTCGGCGTGCTGCAGGGCGTGTCGCAGCTGGGGTTCTGGTGGCTTGCGCTCGGCGGCAAGGGTGCGCTGCCCGGGCTCATGGTGCCGGCCTTCGACTGGGGCTTCGTGAAGCTGGCCGCGCCCACGCCGGTCGACGGCGGGCTGCTGATGGCGGTGGCGCTGGAGAACATCGCCAGCGGCATGGGCACGGCGGCCTTCGTGGCGTTCCTGATGAGCCTGTGCAACCAGCGCTTCACGGCCACCCAGTACGCGCTGCTGTCGGCCTTTGCCTCGGTGGGGCGGGTGTGGGTGGGGCCGCTGGCGGGGGTGCTGGCCGAAAGCATCGGCTGGCCGACCTTCTTCCTGCTGAGCGCGGTGCTGGCGCTGCCTTCGCTGGTGCTGCTGTGGTGGCTGCGCCCGGCCATCCAGGCGCTGGAGACGGAACCGCGATCCTAGAATCGCGCTCCCATGCGGATGACCTCGTTTCGCCTGCTTCTTGCCGCGCTGGCCGCCGCCGCGGCGTTGTCGCCCGCCGGAGCGCAGGACGGCCTGCGCGGCGAGGTGGGCGGCACTTCGAAGTTCGCCAAGGTGGTGCCGGCCGAACAGGTGGAGCAGGCCGCCGGCCAGCAGTACCTGCAGCTGCTGCGCGAAGCCAACCAGAAGCAGGTGCTGGCGCCCGCCAGCGACCCGCAGGCGGCGCGGCTGCGCGCCATCGCGCAGCGCATCGTGCCGTTCGCGACGGCCTGGAACCCGCGCGCCGGGCAGTGGAAGTGGGAAGTCAACCTGATCACCAGCGACCAGCTCAACGCCTTCTGCATGCCGGGCGGCAAGATTGCCTTCTACAGCGGCCTGCTGGCCAAGCTGCAGCTCACCGACGACGAAGTGGCCACCGTGATGGGCCACGAGATGGCGCACGCGCTGCGCGAGCACGCGCGCGAGCAGATGGGCAAGCGGCTGGCCACGCGTGCCGGCGCCAACCTGTTTTCGGCGCTGCTGGGGCTGGGCAACGTGGGCAACGCGGTGCTGGACGTGAGCACCCAGCTGGTGTCGCTGAAGTTCAGCCGCGACGACGAGACCGAAGCCGACATCGTCGGCATGGACCTGGCGGCGCGTGCCGGCTACGACCCGCGCGCCGGCGTCACGCTGTGGAAGAAGATGCTCGACGCCAGCAAGGGCGCGCCGCCGCAGTTCGTGTCCACCCACCCGGCGGGGGCCACGCGCATCGCCGATATCGAAGCCAGGCTGCCCAAGGTGATGCCGCTGTACGAGAGCGCGCCCAAGCCGGGACGGCGCTTCGCGCCGCCGGCGGCGCCCGAACGCAAGGCGGGCTGATCGCCCCTCAGGGCAGCCGCGTCCAGCTCAGGCGGCGGGCCTTGCCGCTGCCTTCCACCTGCAGCAGGCCGCCCTTTTCCAGGTCCTTCAGCAGCCGGCCCACCAGTTCGCGCGCGCAGCCGATCCAGTCGGCGATCTCCTGGTGCGGCAGCGCTTCCTGGGTGCGCCAGCGGCCGTCGGCGCCCTGTTCGGCGCGCCGGTGCAGCAGCGCCTTCAGCCGCGTGTAGGCGTCGTTCAGCGCCAGCTGCTTGGAATTCATGGTGGCGGCACGTGCGCGCGCGATCACCTTGGCCAGCAGCTCGAGCGCGAAGTCCGGGTTCTCGCGGATGTGCGCCAGCAGCGTGGCGCGCGTGATCAGCGAGCACAGCGCCGTCTCGGCCACCTCGACGCTGGCGGCGCGCGGGCCGCCGTCCAGGCCCATCTCGCCGACGTATTCGCCCGGGCCGTAGAGGCCGTAGGTGATCTCGCGCCCGCTGCGCGGGTCGCGCCCGAACACGCGCAGGCGGCCGCGCACGATGACGTAGACGGCGTCGCCGGTCTCGCCTTCCTCGATCAGCAGCCGGCCCCTGCGGTGTTCGTGCAGCGCGCCGCGCCGCGCCAGTGCGCGCACCGAATCGCTCAGCGCAGGGTGGTCGAAGGGGTCGGCCGCGACGCCATGGGGGGACCGCATGCGGCCATCGTAGCCGCATGCGGGCCTTCGTTCACGCCGCGCGCAGCGCCTGCACCATCGGCGGCAGCATCGCCACCAGGCGCACCAGTTCGCGGATGTTGGCGGCCCCGGTCTTGGCGCGGATGCTGCCGATCTGCGTGCGCACGGTGGCCAGCTTCACCTCGTTCAGCTCGGCCACCTCGCCCGGCTTGTGGCCCTCGCACAGCGCTTCCAGCACGCGGGTCTCGGCAGCCGTCAGGCGGTACTGCTGGGCGAACAGCTGCACCGTCAGCCGTTCGCTGAGGTGGCGCTTGCCCATCACCACCAGCGTGGAGGCGGCGCCCAGCGGGATGACCGACAGCGTGACCCGTTCGCGCCCCTCGCCCAGCGTCAGCAGCCGGCGCAGACCCCGCTTGCCGGCATGGGCCAGCGCGTCCTGCAGGCGCGCCAGGTCCTGCTGGTGGCGCGCGCGCAGCTGGCGGCCCTGCAGCTGCAGCGGGTGGCCGGCGTCCAGTTCCTGGCGCGCGGTGAAGTTCACGTGCACGACCTCGGCGTCATCCGTCAACAGGAGCATGCCGTAGTCGATCTCGTCGAGCATCATGGTCATCCAGCGCGACACCGGGCTCGGCGCGGCACGGCGCTCCGGGCCGTTGTAGCGGGTGGCGAGAGCGGTCAAAAGGTTCTCGTGCATGGTCCTCTCCTGGCAGCCGCCGCCGGGACGGTATGTCCCGCAGGCGGATGAAGGAAACGATAGGCAGCACCGGTGCCGGCAGGTTGGGCAGTGCGTCGCGCCGGACTTGTGATCTTTTTCTCTTGCATCCCGCGTTGGCGCGACCGCTGGGCCGGCGCGACAATGCGCCTCAGGCATGCCCCTCGATCTGAACGTTACGCGTCCGGCACGCATCCTGGTCGTCGACGACCAGCTCACCAACCGCCAGCTGCTGGCCGAGATGCTGGCACTCGACGGCCACCAGGTCGAACACGCCGCCAACGGCGAGGTGGCGCTCGCCGCCGCCACTGCCGCGCCGCCCGACCTGGTGATGCTGGACGTGCTGATGCCCGGTGTCGACGGCTACGAGGTCTGCCGCCGACTGCGCGCGCACGAGCGGTTGCGCATGGTGCCGGTGGTCATGGTCACCAGCCTGGACATGCGCGAAGACCGCCTGCGCGGCCTGCAGGCGGGTGCCGACGACTTCCTGTCGCGCCCGGTCCAGCTGGCCGAACTGCGCGCGCGCGTGCGCTCGCTGCTGCGCGTGAAGACGCTCTACGACGAGGTCGAGCGCCAGCGCGCCGCGCTGGCCGAGTGGTCGGCCACGCTCGAGCAGCGGGTGGCGGAGAAGGTGCTGGAGATCGAACGCCTGTCACAGCTCAAGCGCTTCGTCGCGCCGCGCCTGGCCGAGAAGCTGCTGGTCGACGGGGCGCAGGCCCTGCTCACGAGCCGGCGTCGCGAAGTGACGGTGCTTTTTGTCGACTTGCGCGGTTTCACCGCCTTTGCCGAGAGGCAGGACGCCGGTGTCGTGATGACGCTGTTGCGCGAGTTCCACACCGCGATGGGCGAGCTGGTGTTCGCGCACGGCGGCACGCTGGAGCGTTTCACGGGCGACGGCATGATGGTCTTCTTCAACGACCCCGACCCGGTGCCCGACCACGCACTGCGCGCGGTGGCGCTGGCACTCGAACTGCGCGCCCGCGCCCTGCC
This sequence comes from Rubrivivax sp., assembly GCA_044224175.1. Taxonomy (GTDB): domain Bacteria; phylum Pseudomonadota; class Gammaproteobacteria; order Burkholderiales; family Burkholderiaceae_C; genus Rubrivivax. The sequence goes on from JBGAKY010000068.1 coordinate 12,476, forward strand.
GCTGGCCGAAGGCTGGCGCGCCGTCGGCGGCCCCGAAGGCGTGGGCTTCGGGCTCAGCAAGGGCGTGGCCACGATCGGGCCGATCGGCTTTTCGGCGCGCGTGGACTACGCCGCCATCGGCAGCGTCACCAACCGCGCCGCTCGTCTTTGCGGGCATGCGCGGCCGGGCCAGGTGCTGGTGTGCGGGGAAGTCTGGGCCGACGTGGCGGCGGCGGTGGAAGGCGGCCCGGCGCCGGCGCTGGCGGTCAAGGGCTTCGAACAGCCGCTGGCGGCCTGGCGGGTGGACCGCTTGCGTCCTACCAGCGGGCCGGCAGCGGCTTGAGCAGCGTGACGCTGGCGCGCGTGTTGCGCACGTAGCCGCCGCGTTCCAGGTCCTTCATGAGCCGGCTCACCATCTCGCGCGAAGAGCCCAGCCGGCTGGCGATGGCCTGGTGGGTGATGCGTTCGACGATCGGCCGCGCACCGGTCTCGTCGGGCGGGCCGGCCAGGCCTTCCAGCAGCCGGCGCAGGCGGCCGTAGACGTCGTACAGGGCCAGTTCGCGCGCGCGCTCGGTGGTCCAGCGGATGCGGCCGATCAGCCGTTCGATGAGGATGCGCGCCAGCGCCGGATCGCGCGCCACCTGGTCCCACACCTGCTGGCGCGTGACCACCGCGCAGACGGTGCTCTCCTCGGCCACCACGGAAGCCGAACGCGGGCCGCCGTCGAGCGCCATCTCGCCGAAGTAGTCGCCCGCGCGGTCGGTCTTGAAGCTGACCTCGCGCTCGCCGGCGTCGGTGGAATAGGCGCGCACGCTGCCTTGCAGCAGGAAGTAGATCTCGTCGCCGCGCATGCCTTCGTGGATGATCACCGTGCCCTTGCGGAAGCGCCGCAGCCTGCCCAGCGCGGCCAGCGATCGAAGCGGTTCGGGCAGTTGCTGCAACTGCGCCTGGATCCAGGGGTCGGGGGTCGTCGGCATCGCACCGGGCCGGCCCCCAGGCGGGGCCGACGCGCTCGCAGTCGATTATCGCGAGGCCACCCGTTCGGGCTGGACGCCGGCGAATCCCGGCCGCAGCGAAGGCACCATCGGCGGCAGCAGCGACACCATGTTGATGACGTCGCGGATGCTGTGCGCCCCGGTCTTTTCGCGGATGCCGCCGATCTGGGTGCGGATGGTGGAGATGCGCACCCCCTGCAGCAGCGCGATCTGCACCGGCTGCATGCCGCCGCACAGCAGTTCGAGCACGCGCGTCTCGGTGGGCGTGAGGCCGCGGCAGCGGGCGAAGAACTGCACCGAGAGGTTGTCGCTCACGTGGCGCCGGCCCAGCAGCAGCAGCGTGGCGGGCGCGCCTTCCAGCGCGTCGGCGCCCAGCGGCAGCACCGTCACGCTGATGCGCGCCGCGCCTTCGCCCAGCAGCAGCATGTCGCGCGTGCCGCGCGCGGCGGCGGCGGCCAGGGCTTCCTTCAGCAGCACGGCTTCGGCGCGGTCGCGCGCGCGCAGGCGGCCTTCGGAGACCAGCAGCGGGTGCTCGGCGTCGAGCTGGTCACGCGCGGCGTGGTTCATGTGCCGCAGTGCGCCGTAGGCGTCGACAAGCAGCATGCCGTAGCCCACCTCATCGAGCGAAAGGGCCAGGCAGCGCGCCCATTCGGTGGCGCCCGTGTCGTTGGCGGCGGCCACATAGCGGGGGCGCGCCGCGGCCACGGCATAGCGCCGGTCGCTCATCATTCGGGAGCCTTTCTGGGATACCGCAGTTCTTGTAGGAATGGGGCCGTCATCCCGCGGCCACCGAAGGCGGAGGATGCGGCGAATCGCGGCTTGGCGCTTTGTGACTTCTGCACCTTCGAGGGCTTGGCCTTAGGGGGGCGGCGCGCCCGGCGCCGTTTCAGCCGCCGCGGGCGCGATCGACGTCGGCGGTGGTGACGGCCGGCGCACGCGGGCCCCATTGCCAGCGCAGGTGGGTCACGACGGCGGCGATCTCCTCGTCGCTCAGCCGGTTCGCGAAGGGCGGCATGCCGAACGGGCGCGGGTTCCCGGCCGTGGCCGGGCCGAAGGCGCCGCCCAGCACCACGCGCAGCAGGTTGGCCGGCGAGTCCAGCCCGGCGGCGCGGTTGCCGGCGAGCGCGGGCACGAAGGGCGGCGCGCCTTCGCCTTGCGTGCCATGGCAGTCGGCGCAGTGGTGCTTCCAGACCTGCGCGCCCAGCTGCAGCTGCTCGGCCGGCGGCGCAGGGGCGGCCTCGCGCGCGGGCTGGCGCGGTGGCAGGGCACGCAGGAATTCCGCCACCGCGGCGAGATCGTCGGGCTGCAGGAAGCGGGTGCTGCGTGCCACCACCATCGCCATCGGGCCGTTCACGGAGGCGTGCGCGTTGCGCCCGTCGGCCAGCAGCGCCGCGATGTCGGACGCCGGCCAGGCCGCGACGCCGGCCTCGTGCGCGTCGTCCAGCGCCGGCGCCACCCAGCCCTGCATCGGGACGGCGCCGCCGGAGAAGTCGAGCGCGCCGTCGGTGGCGCCCCAGGCGTTGCGGGCGCCGTGGCAGGCATTGCAGTGCGCCAGCCCGCCCACGAGGTAGGCGCCGCGGTTCCAGGCCGCGCTCCTGCCCGTGTCCTGCGGTGGCGTGCCGGGGCGGAACCAGAGCGCACGCCAGACCGCCAGCGCGGCCTGCGTGCCGTAGGGGAACCGCAGTTCGTGCGGGCGGTTGGGCTGCACCACCGCCGGCAGCGTGCGCAGCCAGGCGAAGAGGTCGCGCACGTCGGCCGCGCTGGCGATGCTGAAGTTCGGGTACGGGCAGGCCGGCACCAGCAGCCGTCCGTCCGCGCTGCGGCCGTTGTGCAGTGCGCGCCAGAAGTCCTGCTCGGTCCAGCGGCCGAGTCCGGTGGCGGCGTCGGGCGTGAGGTTGCCGGCGTGGACGGTGCCGAACGGCGTGGCGATGGCGCCGCCGCCCGCGTAGGGCGCGCCGCCGCGCGCCGTGTGGCAGCCGGCGCAGTGGCCCACGCGCGCAAGGTACTCGCCGCGCACCGGGTCGGCGCTGCCGGCGACGGCGGGCGTCGACTCGTCCAGCCGGTTCAGCGCCCACACGGCGGCGACTGCTGCCACAGCGGCCAGCGCCAGCGCCGCCAGCGTGCGTCGCAGCGTCATCGCACGAGGCTGCCGCATTCCAGCGGCGGCGCGGCGGGAAGGGCGGCGGCGGGCCGCGCCACCACCGGCACCGGCTGCGAGGCCAGCCACTGCACGACGGCGGCCAGGTCCGCGGGCGCCAGCGCTTCGGCTACCTGCTGCATGCAGTCGGGCGCCACCGCACGCCGTTCGCCGGTGCGCCAGGCGCCGAGCTGGGCATTCAGGTAGTCGGCCGGCAGGCCCAGCAGGCCGGGCGTGGCCGGCTGCACGCCGGTGAGCGCGGCGCCGTGGCAGGCGCTGCAGGCGGGGATGCGGCGCGCCGGGTCGCCTTCGGTGACCAGCCGCCGGCCCAGCGACAGCGCCGCGGGGTCGGACCTGATCGCCGCCGGCGGCGGGTAGGGCAGTTCCAGCGCCGCGAAGTGGTCGGCGATCTCGCGCAGGTACACGGGCGACAGGGGGTCGATCAGGTTCGTCATCGCCGCGTAGCGGCGCCGGCCGTCGCGGAAGGCCATCAGCTGGTTGTACAGGTAGCCGGCCGGCTTGCCGGCGATGCGGGGGTAGAAGCCGTCGGGCGCGGCGCGCCCTTCCTTGCCATGGCACACGGTGCAGGCCAGCACACGCTGCGCCATCGTGTCTTCCACCNNNNGCCTTCGAGGCGCCCGAGAGCGCCAGCAAGAGCAACGCGGCCGCGGCGCTAGAGCTTGAAGTCGTAGTCAATGATGACCGGCGCGTGGTCCGAGAAGCGCTGGTCCAGGTAGATCCGCTCGCGCTTCGCCTTCGCGGCGATGGCGGGCGTGGCCAGGTGGTAGTCCAGGCGCCAGCCCACGTTCTTCGCCCAGGCCTGGCCGCGGTTGCTCCACCACGTGTACTGCTCGGGCTTCGGGTTCAGGGTGCGGAAGACGTCGACGACGCCGTTCGCCAGCAGCTTGGTCAGCCAGGCGCGTTCTTCGGGCAGGAAGCCGCTGTTCTTCTGGTTGCTCTTCCAGTTCCGGAGGTCGATCTCCTGGTGCGCGATGTTCACGTCGCCGACGAGGACGAATTCGCGCTCGGCCTTCAGCTTCATCAAGTGAGGGAAGATCTTCCCAAGGAAGCGGAACTTCGCGGCCTGCCGGTCCTCTCCACTGGACCCGCTGGGAAAGTAGCAGCTGATGACGCTGAACTTGCGTTTCGCGGTGTCCCAGCGCGCTTCGACGTAGCGGCCTTCGGCGTCGAATTCCTTCGGGCCGAAGCCGGTGATGACGTCGCTCGGGGCCTTGCCGGTGTAGAGACCGACGCCCGAATAGCCCTTCTTCTGGGCAAAGTGGAAGTGCCCGTCGAGCCCGGCGACTTTATCGAAGCGACCACTTACATCGTCAGCCTGGGCCTTGACCTCCTGCACCCCCATACAATCGGCGCCCGCGTTCGCGGCCCATTCCGGGAAACCTTTGGCGGCTGCCGAGCGGATGCCGTTCAGATTGAGCGTGAGCAGTCGAAAAGCCAACCGATGATCTCCGATTCACCCGCCCTCGCGCAGCAATTCGTGCAATTCGCCGTCGAAGCCGGCGTGCTGCGCTTTGGCGAGTTCAAGACCAAGGCGGGCCGGCTGTCGCCGTACTTCTTCAATGCCGGCGGCTTCGACGACGGCGACAAGCTGGGGCAGCTCGCTTCATTCTATGCACGCCGCCTGCTGGCGAGCGGGCTGCAGTTCGACATGCTCTTCGGCCCCGCCTACAAGGGCATCCCCCTGGTGGCGGCGGTGGCGGTGGAACTGGCGCGCGCGGGCCGCAACCTGCCCTTCGCCTACAACCGCAAGGAAGCCAAGGACCACGGCGAAGGCGGCACCCTGGTCGGCGCGCCGGTGCGCGGCCGCGTTCTCATCGTCGATGACGTCATCTCGGCCGGAACCTCGGTGCGCGAGTCGATCGCCATGATCGGCGGCGCCGGCGCCACCCCCTGCGGCGTGGCGATCGCGCTCGACCGCCAGGAGAAGGCCTCCGAGAACGGCCAGGACGTGCCCTGGTCGGCCGCCCAGTACGTCTCGACACAACTTGGCCTGCCGGTGGTGGCGATCGCCACGCTGGCCGACTTGCTGGAATTCCTTCGCTCGGGCGACGATCCCGCCCTGCAGGCATTCACCGGTCCGGTGCAGTCCTACCGGCAGCGTTACGGGGTCGGCACCACATGAACAGCGGCCAGCCAAGAGGGGTGGGCGGCGGGCGAAGACCCGGCGCCGGCCGCGCCGTGGCGGCGTTGTTGCTCGCCGCGTGCACCGGCCCGGCCGTCGCGCAGGTGAAGGCCTCGGAACCGACCGGCATCTACACCTGCATCGACGACAAGGGCCGGCGCCTCACCGCGGACCGTCCGATTCCCGAATGCACGGCCAGGGAACAGCACATCCTCAACCGCGACGGCTCCGTCAAGTCGGTGCGCCCGCCCACCCTGACGGCCGAGGAGCGCGCCGAGCGCGAAGCGCAGGAGCGCAAGGCTGCCGAAGCGCGGGCCGCCCAGGCCGACGCGGTGCGGCTGGACCGCAACCTGAAGGCGCGCTACCCGAACGAGGCCATGCACCAGCGCGCGCGCGAAGCCGCCATCGATTCGGTGCGCGCCGCGATCAAGGCTTCCGAGCAGCGCCTGAAGGACCTGGCCGCCGAGCGCAAGCCGCTGCAGGACGAGTCGGAGTTCTATGCGGGCCGGCCGATGCCGGCCAAGCTGAAGGCGCAGATCGACGCCAACGAGGTGGCCACCGAAGCGCAGAAGAACGCGCTCGCCAACCAGCAGTCCGAACTGGTGCGCATCAACCGCTTCTACGACCTGGAGCTCGACCGCCTGAAGAAGCTGTGGGCCGGTGCGTTGCCGGGATCGCTGGGGCCGATGGAAAACGCCGCCGCGTCGGCGCCGAACACCACCCGCTGAGCCACGGGCCTCAGCCCTGGCGCGTGAAATCGCGCTCGGGCCTTCGCCAGCCGCAGAACTCCTTCCGGCGCCCGGCGCGCAGGCTCAGAGCTTGCGGCGCAGCAGCTCGCCGGCCTGGGCCGGGTTGGCCTTGCCCTTGCTGGCCTTCATGACCTGGCCGACCAGCGCGTTGAAGGCCTTGTCCTTGCCGGCCTTGAATTCCTCGACCGACTTCGGGTTGGCGGCGATCACCTCGTCGACGATCTTCTCCAGCGCGCCCAGGTCGCTCATCTGCTTCAGGCCCTTGGCCTCGATCACGCCGTCGACCGTGGCGCCGGGCTCGGCCCACAACGCTTCGAAGACCTGGCGCGCGCCGGCGTTGCTGACGGTGCCATCGACCACGCGCGCGATCAGCCCGGCCAGCGCGGCGGGCGCCAGCGGCGCGGCTTCGATGCCGCGCCCTTCGGCGTTGAGCCGCTTGCTCACCTCGCCCATCAGCCAGTTCGCGGCCAGCTTGGCCGGCGCGCCGGCGTCGCGTGCCGCTTCGTAGTAGCGCGCGAAGGGCAGGCTCTGGGTCATCATCGCCGCGTCGTAGGCGGGCAGGCCGTCGGCCTGCTGGAAGCGTGAAGCCATTGCCGCCGGCAGTTCGGGCAGCGAGGCCCTGACCTGTTCCACCCATTCGGGCGCGATCACCAGCGGCGGCAGGTCGGGGTCGGGGAAGTAGCGGTAGTCGTGCGCGTCTTCCTTGCTGCGCATGGCGCGCGTCTCGCCACTGTCGGGGTTGAACAGCACGGTGGCCTGCTCGATGGCGAGGCCGTCCTCCAGGCGGTCGATCTGCCACTGGACTTCGAAGTCGATCGCCTGCTGCAGGAAGCGGAAGCTGTTCAGGTTCTTGATCTCGCGCCGGGTGCCGAAGGGCTGGCCGGGCTTGCGCACGCTCACGTTGGCGTCGCAGCGGAAGCTGCCTTCCTGCATGTTGCCGTCGCAGATGCCCAGCCACACCACCAGCGCGTGCAGCGCCTTCGCGTATTCCACCGCCTCGGCGGCGCTGCGCATGTCGGGCTCGGAGACGATCTCCAGCAGCGGCGTGCCGGCGCGGTTGAGGTCGATGCCCGTCTGGCCGTGGTAGTCCTCGTGCAGGCTCTTGCCGGCGTCTTCCTCCAGGTGGGCGCGCGTCAGGCGCACGCTGCGCGCGTCGTCGCCGAGCAGGAAATCGATGCGCCCGCCCTGCACCACCGGGATCTCGTACTGGCTGATCTGGTAGCCCTTGGGCAGGTCGGGATAGAAGTAGTTCTTGCGCGCGAAGATCGACAGCGGCGCCACCCTGGCGCCCACCGCCAGTCCGAAGCGGATGGCGCGTTCGACCGCGCCGCGGTTGGCCACCGGCAGCGTGCCGGGCAGCGCCAGGTCCACCGCGCAGGCCTGGGTGTTGGGCTCGGCGCCGAAGCGGGTGGAAGCGCCGCTGAAGATCTTGCTCTGCGTGGACAGCTGGGCGTGGGTCTCGAGGCCGATCACGACCTCCCAGCCGCGCACCAGGGGGGCTGCGGTCGGCATGTTCAGTACCCCGCCGGCACGCGGCCGTGGAAGTCGGTCGCCTGCTGCAGCGCGTGGGCGGCGTGCAGCAGCCGGCCTTCGTCGAAGTAGTTGCCGATGAGCTGCAGCCCCACCGGCAGCCCGGCTTCGCCGAAGCCGGCCGGCACGCTCATGCCCGGCAGCCCGGCCAAGCTGGCGGGCAGCGTGAAGATGTCGGCCAGGTAGGCCTGCAGCGGGTCGGCGTCCTGTTCGCCCAGCTTCCACGCCACCGTGGGCGCCACCGGGCCGGCGATCAGGTCGCAGGCCTTGAAGCAGGCCTGGAAGTCGTCGGCGATCATGCGGCGCAGCTTCTGTGCCTGCAGGTAGTAGGCGTCGTAGTAGCCGTGCGAGAGGACATAGGTGCCGATCATGATGCGGCGCTTCACCTCGGGCCCGAAGCCCTGGGCGCGCGTCTTCTTGTACATGTCCAGCAGGTCGGCGAACTGCGGCGCGCGGTGGCCGAACTTGACGCCATCGAAGCGCGAGAGGTTCGAGCTCGCCTCGGCCGGGGCGATGATGTAGTAGACGGGGATCGAGAGCTCGGTGCGCGGCAGGCTCACGTCCACCAGGGTGGCGCCCAGCTTTTCCAGTTCGGCCAGCGCGGCGCGCACCGTGCGGCCCACGTCGGCCGCCAGCCCGGCGGGGAAGAATTCCTTCGGCAGCCCGATGCGCAGGCCGGCCAGCGGCCGCGCCGCCGAGGCGCCTTCACGCGCGGCCAGCATCTGGGCATGGAAGTCCTGCGGCGGGCGCTGGGCGCTGGTGGCGTCGCGTTCGTCGAAGCCGCTCATCGCCGACAGCAGCAGCGCACAGTCCTCGGCGCTGCGCGCCAGCGGGCCGGCCTGGTCCAGGCTGGAGGCGAAGGCGATCATCCCGTAGCGCGAGCACACGCCGTACGTGGGCTTGATGCCGGTGACGCCGCAGAAGGCCGCGGGCTGGCGGATCGAGCCGCCGGTGTCGGTGCCGGTGGCCGCCGGCAGCAGGCGTGCCGACACCGCCGCCGCCGAGCCGCCCGAAGAGCCGCCCGGCACGCGGTCGAAGCCCCAGGGGTTGTGGGCGGCGCCCCAGGCCGAGTTCTCGTTCGCCGAACCCATGGCGAACTCGTCGCAGTTCAGCTTGCCCAGCGTCACCGTGCCGGCGGCGGACAGCCGCGCCACCACGGTGGCGTCGAAGGGGCTCAGGTAGCCCTGCAACATCTTCGAGCCGGCGGTCGACGGCAGGCCGCGGGTGACGAAGATGTCCTTGTGGGCGATCGGCACGCCGGCCAGCGGGCCGCCTTCGCCGCGCGCCAGCAGGTCGTCGGTGGCGCGCGCGGTGGCAAGCGCCGCTTCGGGGTCGGAGGCGACGAAGGCGCCAAGTTGTCGGTGCGACGCAAGGCGTGCAAGCAGGTGTTGCGTGACCTCGGTGCTGGAGACCTGCTTCGCGCGCAGCGCCCGGCCGAGCGCGGCCACGCCCAGTTCGTGCAGGCTCATTCGATCACCTTCGGCACCAGGAACAGCCCGTCTTCCACCGCCGGCGCGCTGGCCTGGTTGGCGGCGCGGTCGACGGTCTCGGTGACGGCGTCCTCGCGCAGCCGCAGCTGCACCGCCTGCACCGCGGACAGCGGCGTGTACAGCGGCTCGACGCCGCTGGTGTCGACGGCGCCCATCTGCTCGACGATGCCGAAGAAGCCGTTCAGCTGTACCAGCATGGCCGCCTCTTCGGCGGCGCTCAATTCCAGCCGCGCCAGGTGGGCGATGCGGCTCACGTCCTCGGGGGTCAGGGCCATCGGCAGACAGGGTTCTTTGAGGGCGTCTGCCGAGGGCAGGCGCGGGGTTTGCAGGTATTATCTCCGGTTACCCAAGAGCCCCGTCGGTTGCGGGCGACCCAGCGTCGGCAGCCACATTCGAGGGCATGCTCGCGGGTCACCACGCGAAGTCCTGCGCGCCCCCCAAAAGCCCCGACCCTTTCCGGATTACTCGAACCCCATGTCCTCGCTGCGCCGCTATTTCTCGACGGACCTCGCGATCGACCTCGGCACCGCCAACACGCTGATCTACGTGCGTGGCAAGGGCATCGTGCTCGACGAGCCTTCGGTCGTCGCCATCCGCCACGAAGGCGGCCCGAACGGCAAGAAGACCATCCAGGCCGTCGGCCGCGACGCCAAGGCCATGCTGGGCAAGGTGCCGGGCAACATCGAAGCCATCCGGCCCATGAAGGACGGCGTGATCGCCGACTTCACGGTGACCGAACAGATGCTCAAGCAGTTCATCAAGATGGTCCATCCGCGGTCCATCCTGAGGCCCAGCCCGCGCATCATCATCTGCGTGCCCTGCGGCAGCACCCAGGTGGAGCGGCGCGCCATCCGCGAATCGGCGCTGGGCGCCGGCGCTTCCGACGTCTACCTGATCGAGGAACCCATGGCGGCCGCCATCGGCGCCGGGCTGCCGGTGTCCGAAGCCTCCGGCTCGATGGTGGTCGACATCGGCGGCGGCACCACCGAAGTGGGCGTCATCTCGCTCGGCGGCATGGTCTACAAGGGCAGCATCCGCGTCGGCGGCGACAAGTTCGACGAGTCCATCATCAACTACATCCGCCGCAACTACGGCATGCTGATCGGCGAGCCCACCGCCGAGGCGATCAAGAAAAACATCGGCTCCGCCTTCCCCGGCAGCGAGGTGAAGGAGATGGAAGTCAAGGGCCGCAACCTCAGCGAAGGCGTGCCGCGCAGCTTCACGATCAGCAGCAACGAGATCCTGGAAGCGCTGACCGACCCGCTGAACCAGATGGTGAGCGCGGTGAAGAACGCGCTCGAGCAGACGCCGCCCGAACTGGGCGCCGACATCGCCGAACGCGGCATGATGCTCACCGGCGGCGGCGCCCTGCTGCGCGACCTGGACCGCCTGCTGGCCGAAGAGACCGGCCTGCCCGTGCTGGTGGCCGAAGACCCGCTGACCTGCGTGGTGCGCGGCTGCGGCATGGCGCTCGAACGCATGGAACGCCTGGGTTCCATCTTCACCTCGGAATAAGGCCCCAGGCGGCCAACGCCCGCCCCATGCCGCTGGGCACGCTCGACCGCACCCCGCCGCCCTTCTTCCGCCAGGGTACCCCGGCGCTCACGAAGGTGCTGTTCTTCTCTGCGCTGGCCGTCTTCCTGATGGTGGCCGACTCGCGCTTCAAGCTGGTGGAGCCTCTGCGTGCCGGCCTGGCCATCGTGCTGACGCCTTTCCAGCGCGCGGTGATGATGCCGGTGGACATGGCGCGCGGCGGCGCCGGCTACCTGCAGGGCCTGACGGCCGCGCAGGACGCCGAGCGTCGTGCCCGCGAGGCCCTGGTCAACCAGGCCGCCCGCTCGGCCCAGGTGGAGCAGCTGGACGCCGAGAACCGCCGCCTGCGCGCGCTGCTGGACCTGAGGCCGGCGCTGGCGGTGCGTTCGCAGGCGGCCGAGATCCTGTACGAGGCGGCCGACCCCTATTCGCGCAAGGTGTTCATCAACCACGGCCAGGCGCAGGGCGTGGCGCTGGGCTCGCCGGTGGTGGACGACCACGGCGTCATCGGCCAGGTGACGCGCGTCTACGCGCTGATGTCCGAAGTCACGCTGCTGGCCGACAAGGACGCCGCCATTCCCGTGCTCAACCCGCGCACCCAGCAGCGCGGGGCGGCCTTCGGCGTGGGCGGCAACCCGGGCGCGATGGAGCTGCGCTTCACCTCGGCCAACGCCGACGTGCAACCGGGCGACGTGCTGCAGACCAGCGGCATCGACGGCGTCTACCCGCCGGGCCTGCCGGTGGCCAGGGTGGTGACGGTGGAGCGGCGCGTCGAGACCGGCTTCGCCCGCATCGCGCTGGCGCCGGTGGCGCCGCCCGACGGCGTGCGCCACGTGCTGGTGCTCGAGCCGCTGTCGCGGCAGATGCCGGCGAAGCCCGAGCCCGCGCCCGAGAAGCCCGAAAAGCCGGAAAGGCCGCCGAAGAAGGGGAGCGCCCGGCCATGATCATGGAGCGTGGCGAGGCGCTGCTGCTGCCGGTGAACCCGTTCTGGATCGGCTTCACGCTGGTGGCGACCTTCTTCCTGATGCTGCTGCCGCTGGGCCGCCATCCGGCGATGCCGGACCTGCTGGCCGTGGTGCTGGTGTTCTGGAACGTGCACCAGCCGCGCCGCGTGGGCGTGGGCGTGGCCTTCCTGTTCGGCCTGCTGCTGGACGTGCACGAAGGCGCGCTGCTGGGCCAGCACGCGCTGGCCTACACGCTGCTGTCGTTCGCGGCCATCACCATCCACCGCCGGCTGCTGTGGTTCGGCCTGCTGGAGCAGGCCTTGCAGATCGTGCCGCTGTTCTTCGCCGCCCATTTCGTGGCGCTGGGCGTGCGGCTGGCCACCGGCGGCATGTTCCCGGGCTGGACGCTGCTGCTGGCGCCGCCCGCCGAAGCGCTGCTGTGGCCGGTGGCCACGCTGCTGCTGCTGGCACCGCAGCGCAGGCCGCCCGACCCCGACGAGAATAGGCCGCTGTGACCGAGTTCCGCGACGTCGAACGCGAGATCGACCGCTTCCGCGGCCGGCTGCTGGCCGCCGCCGGCTTCGTGCTCTTCCTCTTCGCGCTGCTGGCCGCGCGCCTGGTGTACCTGCAGGTGGTGCGCCACGAGGACCTGGCCGCGCAGGCGGAAGCGAACCGCATCGCGGTCGTGCCCATCGTGCCCAACCGCGGCCTCATCCTCGACCGCAACGGCGTCGTGCTGGCCACCAACTATTCGGCCTACACGCTGGAGATCACGCCCTCGAAGGTGGAAGGCGGGCCGGCCGCGCTGGAGCCGCTGGTCGACGACCTGGCCAAGGTGGTGGACGTCACCGTGCGCGACCGCCGCCGCTTCAAGCGCCTGCTCGAGGAAAGCAAGAGCTTCGAGTCGCTGCCCATCCGCACCAAGCTCACCGAAGAGGAGGTGGCGCGCTTCATGGCGCAGCGCTTCCGCTTCACCGGCGTGGACGTGAAGGCGCGCCTGTTCCGCAACTACCCGCTGGGCGAGACGGGCAGCCACCTGCTGGGCTACATCGGCCGCATCAACCAGGCCGAGAAGAAGTCGATGGAGGACTGGGCCGACGAGGATCAGGCCAACTACAAGGGCACCGAATACATCGGCAAGCTGGGCCTGGAGCAGGCCTACGAAAGCGACCTGCACGGCACCACCGGCGTGGAGCAGGTCGAGACCAGCGCCGGCGGCCGCGCCAGGCGCCGCCTGGCCAGCCACCCGCCGACGCCAGGCAACACGCTGGTGCTGTCGGTGGACATCAAGCTGCAGGCGCTGGTGGAACAGCTCTACGGCGACCGCCGCGGTGCGCTGGTGGCGCTGGACCCGCGCACCGGCGAGATCCTGGCCTTCGTCTCCAAGCCCACCTTCGACCCCAACCTCTTCGTCGACGGGATCGACGCCGACAGCTGGCGCGATCTCAACGAAAGCCTGGACAAGCCACTGCTGAACCGGGCCCTGCGCGGCACCTACCCGCCGGGGTCCACCTACAAGCCCTACATGGCGCTGGCCGCGCTGGCGACGGGCAAGCGCACGCCGCAGCAGGCCATCAGCGACCCCGGCTACTTCAATTTCGGCAACCACAGGTTCCGCGACGACAAGGAGGGCGGCCACGGCTATGTGGACATGTACCGCTCCATCGTGCAGAGCTGCGACACCTACTACTACATGCTCGCCGGCGACCTGGGCGTGGACACCATCGCCGAGCAGATGCGGCCGTTCGGCTTCGGCGAGCTGACCGGCATCGACATCGAAGGCGAGGTGCGCGGCATCCTGCCTTCCACCGACTGGAAGCGGCGCGCCTACCGCAAGGCCGAGCAGCAGCGCTGGTACGCGGGCGAGACCATCTCGCTGGGCATCGGGCAGGGCTACAACAACTACACCGTGCTGCAGATGGCCAACGCCATCGCGACGCTGGCCGCCGGCGGCCAGCGCCACAAGCCGCACCTGGTGAAGGAGGTGGTGGACCTGGTGGCCAACAGCAGGCGGCTGGTGGCCGCCGAGCCGCTGGCGCCGGTGGCCATCAGGCCCGAGCACCTGGCCGTGATCCGCCAGGCGCTGGTGGGCGTCAACAAGGAAGGCACCTCGGCCGCGGCCTTCAAGGACACGCCCTACGTCTCGGCCGGCAAGACCGGCACCGCGCAGGTGGTGGGCATCAAGCAGGACCAGAAGTACAACGCCTCGCAGATGGCCGAGCACCTGCTGGACCATGCACTGTACGTGGCGTACGCGCCGGCCGACGACCCCAAGGTGGCGGTGGCGCTGGTGGTGGAAAACGCCGGCTTCGGCGCCGCCAACGCGGCGCCGATCGCGCGCCGCGTGTTCGACTACCTGCTCACCGGCCAGTATCCGAGCGAGGAAGACCTGGCCGCGGTGCGCCAGGGCAAGGGCATCGCGCCGATCGGCAAGCCGCGCCTGGCCGCCGACGTGCCGCTGCCCGGCCTGCCGGGGCCGGCCGCGCAGGTCGAGACACCGAAGGGCGCCACGCGCGTGGCGGCCGCCCGATGAGCCACAAGGGACCGACGTGCGCCAGCGGGCCGAGCGCCGGGCCGCTTCCAAGCCGGCCCGCCATCCCCTCGGGGGATCGGTCGACGTACCCGTCGGCCGAGGGGCTGACATGACCAGCATCGTCTTCGAGCGCCCTTCGCTGTGGCAGCGCCTGAAGCCGGTGTTCGGCGGCTTCGACGGCCCGCTGGCCTGCGCGGTGCTGCTGCTGGCGGCGATCGGCCTGGTCACCATGTATTCGGCCGGCTGGGACCAGGGCACGCGCTTCGCCGACCACGGCCGCAACATGCTGATCGCGCTGGTCGTGCTGTTCGTCGCCGCCCAGGTGCCGCCGCAGAAGCTGCAGCAGCTGGCGGTGCCGCTGTACGTGCTGGGCGTGGTGCTGCTCGTCGCCACCGCGCTGCCCGGCCTGGGCATCACCAAGAAGGGCGCGACGCGCTGGCTCAACGTGGGCGTGGTGATCCAGCCGAGCGAGATCCTGAAGCTGGCGATGCCGCTCATGCTGGCCTGGTGGTTCCAGAAGCGCGAAGGGCAGCTTCGGGCGCTGGACTTCGTGATCGCGGGGCTTCTGCTGGCGCTGCCGGTGGGGCTGGTGGTCAAGCAGCCCGACCTGGGCACGGCGCTGCTGATCCTGGCCGCCGGCACCTACGTGATCTTCTTCGCCGGCCTGTCCTGGAAGCTGGTGATCCCGGCGCTGGTGGCGGCCGCCGCCGGCGTGGTGGCACTGGTGATCGCCGAGCCCACCCTCTGCGCCGAGGGCGTGAAGTGGCCCTTCCTGCGCGACTACCAGCAGCACCGCGTGTGCACGCTGCTCGACCCCACGACCGACCCGCTGGGCAAGGGCTTCCACATCATCCAGGGCATGATCGCGATCGGCTCCGGTGGTCTCAGCGGCAAGGGCTTCATGGCCGGCACGCAGACGCACCTGGAGTTCATCCCCGAGCGCACCACCGACTTCATCTTCGCCGCCTTCAGCGAGGAGTTCGGCCTCTTCGGCGTGCTGCTGCTGCTGTCCGCCTTCGTGTTCCTGATCTTCCGCGGCCTGTTCATCGCCGCCGACGCGCCCACCGTGTTCACGCGCCTGCTGGCGGGCGCGGTGTCGCTGTCGTTCTTCACCTATGCCTTCGTCAACATGGGCATGGTGAGCGGCATCCTGCCGGTGGTGGGGGTGCCGCTGCCCTTCGTCAGCTATGGCGGCACGGCGATGGTGACGCTGGGGCTGGCGCTGGGCATCCTGATGAGCGTGTCGCGCAGCCGGCGACTGATGCAGAGCTGAGGCTCACTCTTCCTCGGGCGCGTTCACCGGGAAGCGCACCGTGAACAGCGCGCCGGGCGGCAGACTGCCGCCGCGCGGGTGGGCGTCGGTGACGGTGATCTCGGCCTCGTGCGCGTTGGCGATCTCCTGCACGATGGCCAGGCCCAGGCCGCTGCCGTCCACGTTCGTGCCCAGGGCGCGGTAGAACGGGCGGAACACCAGGTCGCGTTCGGCCGGCGCGATGCCGGGGCCGGTGTCTTCCACCTGCAGCACCACCACCTGGCCGAAGGGGTCCGGCGTCACGCGCGCGGTGACGGTGCCGCCGGCGGGTGTGTACTGCAGCGCGTTGTCCACCAGGTTGCGCACCAGCTCGCGCACCAGCACCGGCTGACCCCACAGCGGCGCCGCGGCGTCGCCCTGCGGGCCTTCGTAGCCGAGGTCGATGCGCTTGTCCATCGCCTTGGGCACGAAGTCGCGCACCGTCTCCATCGTGACCGCGGCCAGGTCCACTTCCTGGCGCCGCAGCGACTGTTCGGTGTCCTCGGCGCGTGCCATGGCCAGCAGCTGGTTGACCATGTGGGCCGCACGCTGGCTGGACAGCGCGATCTGCTGCAGCGAATGCTTCATCGACTGCGGGTCGCGCTGGCCGGTGTCGAGCTCGCGCTCGGCCAGTTCGGCCTGCGTGCGCAGGCCGGCCAGCGGCGTCTTCAGCTGGTGCGCGGCGTCGGCCAGGAAGTGGCGCTGGCGTGCGATCGACTGGTCCAGCCGCTGCAGCAGGTCGTTGATCGCGCCCACCAGCGGCGCCACTTCCTCCGGCACGTGGCGTTCCTCGATCGGCGACAGGTCGGTGCTCTCGCGCTGGCGGATGCGCTGCTGCAGTTCGGCCAGCGGGCGGATGCCGCGCGCCAGCGCCATCCACACCAGCAGCACCGCCAGCGGCAGGATCACGAACTGCGGCAGGATGACGCCCTTGATGATCTCGGTGGCCAGCCGGCTGCGCTTGTCCAGCGTCTCGGCCAGCTGCACCAGCTGCGCCGGCGCCGTGTCGCCTTCCGGGGTGCCCGTCCACAGGTAGGCCACGCGCACCGGCTCTTCGCGGATCACGTCGTCGCGGAAACGCACCTCGGGGCCGGCCGGCGTTTCGGCGGGCACGGGCAGGTCGGGGTCGCCCGCCACCAGCTCGCCCTTCGTTCCCAGCACCTGGTAGAAGAGGCTGTCGTTGTCGTCGGGGCGGATCAGCTGGGTGGCGGCGCGCTCCAGCTCGCGCTGCTGGCGCTTGCGGTCGGCGGCTTCGGACGCGGCGGCAGCCGGCACCTGGCGTGCGAAGGCGCGCACCAGCTCGCCCAGTTCACGGTCGTAGGGCCGGTTGGCGATGTTCTGCGCCACCAGCCAGGTGAGCGCCACGCTCATCGGCCACAGCAGCAGCAGCGGCGCGAGCATCCAGTCGAGGATCTCGCCGAAGAGGGAGCGTTGTTCGCGCGCGGCCATTGCCGCGCGAGGATACGCCGGGCCTGCCGGCCCGGCGCGGTCAGGCGGCGATCTTCTCCAGGCAGTAGCCCAGGCCGCGCACGGTGGCGATGCGCACCGGCCCCTGCTCGATCTTCTTGCGCAGGCGGTGGATGTAGACCTCGATCGCGTTGTTCGAGACCTCTTCACCCCATTCGCACAGGCGCTCCACCAGCTGGTCCTTGCTGACGAGGCGGCCGGAACGCTGCAGCAGCACTTCCAGCAGCGACAGTTCGCGAGCCGACAGCTCGATCATCTGGTCGTTCAGGTAGGCCACGCGTCCGGTGGCGTCGAACGACAGCGGCCCGTGCTTGATGATGCTGCTGGCCGTGCCCAGCCCGCGCCGCGTGAGCGCGCGCACGCGCGCCTCCAGCTCCTGCAGCGAGAAGGGCTTGGCCATGTAGTCGTCGGCGCCCAGGTCCAGGCCCTTGACGCGCTGCTCCACGCTGTCGGCGGCGGTGAGGATGAGCACCGGCACCGCGCTGCCGCGCGCGCGCAGCTTCTTCAGCACCTCGAATCCGTGCAGCTTGGGCAGGCCCAGGTCCAGGATCAGCAGGTCGAATTCATGCGCCGCCAGCGCGGCGTCGGCTTCGCTGCCGCTGCCGACCTGGTCGACCGCGTAGCCGGAAGCCCGCAGCGAACGCAACAATCCGTCGGCCAGCACCTGGTCGTCTTCGGCGATGAGAATGCGCATGACGGATGTCTCCTGGGCGAGGGCCGTGGGATCTGGCGTCCCTTGTGTTCAACGATTCTAGGCATTCCGGCCTGGGCGGCATCAGGGGTGCACCCTCCTTCCGGGGGCCCCCAAAAGAGCTGTACAGATATCCAGTTCCCAAGTCATAATGCGCGCCATCCCAGGAGGCCGCACACCATGGACGCACCCGTGAAAGCCCTGAACACCGAAAAAGCCAAGGCCCTGCAGGCCGCCCTGGCCCAGATCGAAAAGCAGTTCGGCAAGGGTTCGATCATGCGCCTGGGCGAAGGCGAGAAGATCGAAGACATCCAGGTCGTCTCCACCGGCTCGCTGGGCCTGGACATCGCGCTCGGCGTCGGCGGCCTGCCGCGCGGCCGGGTGGTGGAAATCTACGGCCCTGAAAGCTCCGGCAAGACCACCCTCACGCTGCAGGTCATCGCCGAGATGCAGAAGGAAGGCGGCACCTGCGCCTTCATCGACGCCGAACATGCGCTGGACATCCAGTACGCGCAGAAGCTGGGCGTCAACCTGCAGGACCTGCTGATCAGCCAGCCCGACACCGGCGAGCAGGCGCTCGAGATCGTCGACGCGCTGGTGCGCAGCGGCAGCATCGACCTCATCGTCGTCGACTCGGTCGCCGCGCTCACGCCCAAGGCCGAACTCGAAGGCGAGATGGGCGATTCATTGCCCGGCCTGCAGGCCCGCCTGATGAGCCAGGCGCTACGCAAGCTGACCGCCACGATCAAGAAGACCAACACGATGGTCATCTTCATCAACCAGATCCGCATGAAGATCGGCGTGATGTTCGGCAACCCCGAGACCACCACCGGCGGCAACGCGCTCAAGTTCTACGCCAGCGTGCGACTGGACATCCGCCGCACCGGCAACATCAAGAAGGGCGAGGAAGTCATCGGCAGCGAGACCAAGGTCAAGGTCGTCAAGAACAAGGTCAGCCCGCCCTTCAAGACCGCCGAGTTCGACATCCTCTATGGCGAAGGCATCAGCCGCGAAGGCGAGATCGTCGACATGGGCGTGGCCCACCACATCGTCGAAAAGAGCGGCGCCTGGTACGCCTACAACGGCGAAAAGATCGGCCAGGGCAAGGACAACGCGCGCGAGTTCCTGCGCGAGAACGCGGACATCGCGCGCGAGATCGAGAACAAGATCCGCGAAGCGGTGGGCATTGCGCTGCTGAACCCGGCCGCCGGCGACGAAGCCTGACGCCTTGGCCTTCGGCGCGCCTTCGGTCAAGGGCAAGGCGCTGCGTTACCTGGCGCGGCGCGAACATTCGCGCGCCGAACTCGAACGCAAGCTCGCCACCAAGGTCGAGGACAAGCCCGATGAAAGCGCGAACGAGCAGATCGCCCGCGCGCTTGACGAGCTTGCCGCGCACGGCCTGCAGAGCGAAGAGCGCGTGGCCCAGTCGCTGCTCAACACCGTGGGCCAGCGCTTCGGCAACCGGCGCCTGAAGCAGGTGCTGCAGGCCAGGGAACTGCCGCCCGAACTGGTGGCTTCCACCATGGAACAGGCAGCCACCACCGAGCTGCAGCGCGCGCGCGAAGTGTGGAAGCGCCGCTATGGCGCGCTGGCGGCCGACGCCACCGAACGGGTGCGCCAGGCGCGCTTCCTGGCTTCGCGCGGGTTCAGCAGCGAAGTCATCACGCGCATCGTGCGCGGACTCGAAGACGACTGACCCGGCCACGGGTGGGCAGGGCTTGCTGCGGCGCAGCATGCTAGATTCGCGCCTTTCGCCTGTGCGCGCGAGGAGCCGCTGCCCATGAAGATCCACGAATACCAGGCCAAGGAACTGCTGCGCGCGCACGGCGTGCCGGTGCCGCGGGGCTACCCGGCCTTCACCGTGCTCGAAGCGGTGGAGGCGGCGCAGAAGCTCGGCGGCGCGGTGTGGGTGGTCAAGGC
>JBGAKY010000003.1:0-166757 GCA_044224175.1 Rubrivivax sp.
CTGGCCGACGCCGGCGTCACGGCTGAAGCGGTGGCGTCCGAGCCGGCCCCGGCGCCGGCCCCCAGCGGCGAAACGACCTTCAACAGCGCGCAGTACAACGCCGCCGTGCCGCCCTGGTCGGCCGCCCATGCCTACACCAACCTCTACGGCCCCAAGGCGGCCGAGAAGACCGTCACCGCCACCTGCGTGGGCAACGTGCGCGTCACCGAAGTGGGCAGGGAATACGACACCCACCACCTGATGCTGGACTTCGGCGCCATGCCCTTCCCGGTGCTGGAAGGCCAGAGCATCGGCATCATCCCGCCGGGCACCGATGCCTCGGGCCGGCCGCACCACGCGCGCCAGTACAGCATCGCCAGCCCGCGCAATGGCGAACGGCCGGGCTACAACAACCTGTCGCTCACCATCAAGCGCGTGCTCGAAGACCACCAGGGCCAGCCGGTGCGCGGCGTCGCCAGCAACTACATGTGCGACCTGAAGGTGGGCGACAGGGTGCAGGTGATCGGACCCTTCGGCAGCACCTTCCTGATGCCGAACCACCCGCGCTCGAACATCGTGATGATCTGCACCGGCACCGGCAGCGCGCCGATGCGCGCCATGACCGAATGGCGGCGCCGGCTGCGCCAGTCCGGCAAGTTCGAAGGCGGCAAGCTGATGCTGTTCTTCGGCGCCCGCACGAAGGAGGAACTGCCCTACTTCGGCCCGCTGCAGAACCTGCCCAAGGACTTCATCGACATCAGCTTCGCCTTCAGCCGCACCGCCGGCCAGCCCAAGCGCTACGTGCAGGACGCGATGCGCGAACGCGCCGCCGACCTGGCCGCGCTGCTGGCCGACGGCAACACCTTCTTCTACGTCTGCGGCCTGAAGGCGATGGAAGAAGGCGTGGTGCTGGCGCTGGCCGACATCGCACGCGGCGCCGGCCTGGACTGGGACACGGTGGGCGCCGGCCTGAAGAAGGAAGGCCGCCTTCACCTGGAGACTTATTGATGGCTGATTCGCTGAAGGGCGCGCCGGTGCTGGTGGTGGGCGCCGGCATCATGGGCGCCGGCATCGCGCAGGTGGCGGCACAGGCCGGCCACCCGGTGCGGCTGTTCGACATGCGCGCCGGCGCCGCCGCCGACGCCAAGGGCAAGCTGGCCGCCACGCTCGAAGGCCTGGTCGCCAAGGGCCGGCTGGAGAAGGCCCAAGCCGACGCCGCGCTCGCGCGCATCGTGCCGGTGGCCACGCTGGAAGAGGCCGGCGACGCGAAGGTCGTCGTCGAGGCCATCGTCGAGAACCTGGACGCCAAGCGCGGCCTGTTCCGCCAGCTCGAAGGCATCGTCGCGCAGGACGCGGTGCTGGCCACCAACACCTCGTCGATCTCCGTCACCGCCATCGCCAACGGGCTGAAGCACCCCGGCCGCCTGGTCGGCATGCACTTCTTCAATCCGGTGCCGCTGATGAAGCTGGTGGAAGTGGTCTCGGGCCTGGCCACCGACCGCGCGGTGGCCGAAGCCATCTTCGATCTCTCGAAGGCCTGGGGCAAGACGCCGGTGCACGCCAAGAGCACACCCGGCTTCATCGTCAACCGCATCGCGCGACCCTACTACGCCGAGACGCTGGCGCTGCTGCACGAGCAGGCCGCCGCGCCCGAGGTGCTGGACGCCTGCCTGAAGGCCGCCGGCTTCCGCATGGGGCCCTGCGAGCTGATGGACCTGATCGGCCACGACACCAACTTCGCGGTCACGAACTCGGTCTACGAAGCCAACTTCTTCGACAAGCGCTACGTGCCCAGCGGCGTGCAGCGCGAGATGGTCGAAGGCGGCCTGCTCGGCCGCAAGAACGGCCGCGGCTTCTACCGCTACCCCGAAGGCGCGCCTGCGCTGCCGGCGCCGCCCGCCGAAGCACCGGCGCCGGTGCGCCAGGTGGTCGTGCACGGCGAAGGCGCGGCGGCCGACGCCTTCGCGGCGAAGCTGCCGCAGGCCGCGCGCGAACGCACCAGCGGCTGGGTCGGCCTGGCGGTGGACGGCGCGCGACTGGTGCTCACCGATGGCCGTTGCGCCTTCGAACTGGCGGCCACCGGTCCGACGCACGACGTGGCCGTGTTCGACCGCCCGCTGCTGCCGGCGGCCGGCGGCGCACTGGCCTATGCGGTCGCCGAATCCGCTTCGCCCGCCTGGGGCCTGCAGGCCGCGGCCTGGCTGCACGCCGCCGGCTTCCAGCCGCTGCGCGTGGCCGACACGCCGGCGCTGGTGGTGGCACGCACGATCGCGATGCTCGTCAACGAAGCAGCCGACGCCGTGCAGCAGGGCGTGTGCGACACCGCCGGCGCCGACGCGGCGATGAAGCTGGGCGTGAACTACCCCGCCGGACCGTTCGAATGGCTGGCCGGGTGGTCGGCGGCCGGCGTCGCGCGCGTCGTCGACGCGCTCGACGCCGCCTACCGCGGCGAACGCTACCGGCTCAGCCCCTGGCTGCGCAGGCGCGCCGCCTGACCCGGCGCCGCCTTCAGCGGCCTGCCACCAGCACGTGGGCGCGGATCAGCCCGTCCACCGGGCCGCGGCCGAAGCGCGCCGCCAGTGCGGCGCCGGCAGCCTGCGTGGCGGCCATCAGGCGCGAGGCGCCGCGCGCTTCGATCTCGCTGCGCAGCGGCGTGCCCTGGCAGTAGGCCAGCGCGGGCAGGTCGGCGTTGGCGGCGCGGCTGCGCGCGTCCAGCGTCTCGAAGGTCCAGGGCGGCGCGAAGCCGGCCGCCGCCAGGTCGGACTCGACGCGTTCGCGCTGCCAGTAGCCATGCGGCGTGCGCGCCAGGAAACGCGGCGGGTCGTCCGGGAACAGCGGCTCCAGCGCCTGCGTCACCACGTCGGCGAATTCGCTCGTCTCGATGCGGTCCCACACGTTGAACAGGAAGTGCCCGCGCGGCCGCAGCACGCGCCGCACCTCGGCGAAGGCACGCGCCTTGTCGGGAAAGAACATGGCGCCGAACTGGCACACCACGGCGTCGAAGCTGGCGCTCTCGAAGGGCAGCGCCATCGCGTCGGCGGGACGCCATTGCACCGGGCGCACGGTGCCGCTGGCGACGGCGCGGTCGAGCATGGCGGGGTTGAGGTCGGTCGCCACGATCTCGCAGTCCGCCGGCAGCGCGCGCGCCAGCGCACGCGTGACGACCCCGGTGCCGGCCGCCACCTCCAGCACGCGCCGCGGCGCCAGCGGCACCAGGCGCCGCGCCAGGTCGGCCGCATAGGGCTCGAAGATCAGCGGCACCATGTGCCGTTCGTAGACGTCGGGTATGGACCCGGCGAAGACCTTGTCGAGGGCGGCATCGCTCATGGGCGGGCTCCGGAGGATTGCCAGGGCGCACAGACTGCGCCCGCGGCCCAATCCCTGTCCAGCGCAGTCTTCTAGGGACGGATGCGCCGCGCCTCCAGGTAGAAGCGCTTCTCGTCGGCTTCGCCCATGGAAAAGCTCTTGCGCGGCAGCGGGCCGTCACGTGCGACGCGGCCGATCAGTTCGCTCTTGCCCAGCGTGGCCAGGTGCAGGCCGGCGCAACCCGGCGCCTGCGCCAGCTGCGCGAGCGCGTCGTCGCCGTGCACGTAGTCCAGCTCGCGCGCGCCGCCGTCCTTCAGCAAGCTGTCGCAGAAGCCCTGGAAGGTGGCCACGTCCAGCGTGGCCGCGGGCGCTTCCACCACCACCAGCGCGAAGCGTCCGCCCGGCTGCACCAGGCCGGCGGCATGCTGCGCGCGCGGCAGGGCCGACAGCGCGGCGCGCATCGCCGCGGCGGTGGGCTGTTCCTCCACGCGCAGGTGGGCGCCGAAGTGCTTCTCCAGCGCCGACCGGAGGTCGCCCGCCACGCCGAACAGCAGGCGGTGGATGGGCGAGAACTCGAGCGCCGGGTCGTGGATGTTCACCACCTCCACCAGCGCATGACGCGCCGGGTGGTCGGCCGGCACGCTTCCCTTCAGCTGTTCCCAGCAGGCCTTGGCGGTGGCCAGCGAATGGTTGCCGTCGCCCACCGCGAAGAGCATGGGTGGCGCGTTCGACGGCAGCGCATGGCGCGCGGCGAAGGCCGCCGCGTCGCCGAGCGCCGCAAGCGCCTGCACGACGCGGGCGTTGGCCGCCGCGTCCAGCGCGCGGCCGCCGACGCGGCCGCCGTGCAGCATCAGCTCGGTGTCGTACAGCACGTCCAGCGGCAGGCCGACGAGCGGCTCGATCACCGTGCGATCGGGGTCGTCGATCAGCACCAGGATGTGCGGCAGCTCCAGTTCCGCCTCGCGCCGCACCTCGATGCGCGGCGCCAGCCGCTCGACGATGGTGCCTTCGGTGGGGCGGATCAGGCTGGTGCTGGTGGGCGAAAAGTCGTAGTGCTCCAGGTCCAGTTCCAGCATCAGGCCGCGCCGCAGGCGGCCGTCTTCCAGCGTCCGTTCCACCAGCACCGCGCCTGCGTGTTCGCGCAGCAGGCCTTCGGCGGTGCAGCGCCGCATCGCGGCCTGGATGCGGGCGATGCGCTCGGGCTTGTCGGCCGCGCCGAGGAAGACCTCGGGGAAGATCAGCTGCAGCGTCGAAGGCGCGTCGCCCACCTCGTCCGCCACGCGCGCCCAGTAGGCCGGGTCGCTGGTGTACTGGTCGCAGGCGATCACGCTCCAGCGGCGCAGGTCGGTGCCGGCACGCGGCAGCAGCAGGCGCGGCAGGCGGAAGGCGGGTGAGGTGGGGGCCATGCGCCGCATCATGCCGCAGCGGCGGGCGGGCCCCGCCGCACGGTCTCCCCTGAACGGCGTTTGACCGCGGACGCACCGGCGCGTTAGCGTGCGGTCCGGACCCGACCCCATCCCCTCCATGCCCACCCAGAAGAACGTTCCGGCCAAGAAGGCCGCTCCGAAGAAGACCGACCGCGACTACCGCTACTACGGCACCTTCGACCCGGGCAGGTTCCTGCAGGAGTTCCAGCGCGCCTTCGCGCGCCGCGGCCTGGGCGCGCACGCCACCGACGACGTGCAGGTGCTGCTGGGCATGATGGAGCGCGACGTCGAGGTCTACGACATCCGCTGGATGGCCTACATGCTGGCCACCGTGCTGAAGGAGACCACCCACCCCGAGACGGCGCAGGTGCGGGTGCTCGACAAGAAGGGCAAGCCGGTGCTGGACAAGAACGGCCAGCCGAAGACGCGCGAGGTGCGCAACTGGGTCGTCACGATGAACCCGGTGGCCGAGGTCGGCTTCGGCAAGGGCCGGCGCTACCACGAGCCGGTGAAGGTGTTCAAGCTGGAAGACGGCAGCGCGCGTGTCACCGAACAGGACGGCGACCAGTTCTCCATCAGCGCTTCCGGCGTGATCAAGCCGCTGAACAAGGGCGCCGAGATGGGCACCGAAGACGGCGGCAAGGCCGTGAAGGCCTACGAAGACGACCCCGGCTCGCCGCTGGCGTACTACGGCCGCGGCTACGTGCAGCTGACCTGGTGGTCCAACTACGCCAAGGCCGGCATCGCCGTCGGCAAGGGGCTGGACCTGCTGTTCGACCCCGAGCTGGTGACCCAGCCCGAGACCGCCTACGCCATCATGTCGCACGGCATGCGCACCGGATTCGGCTTCGCCAACGGGCGCAAGTTCAGCGACTACTTCAGCGGCGGCAAGGCCAACTACGTGGGCGCGCGCGCCATGGTCAACGGCCGCGACTCGGCCCAGGAGATCGCCCGCATGGCGCAGGCCTTCGAGGACGCGCTGAACGCGGCGCGCCGGACACCCCTGTTGCCGGAAGAGCCCGCTCCCGCACCGGCCACGCCGCCAGCGCAGGCCCCGCTGCGCGTGGAGCCCCTGCGATGAGCCGGACCGCCGCGCTGGCCGGCCTGCTGCTGGTGCTGCACACCGCCGCAGGCGCCAGCGCCGCAGCCGCGCCTGCGCTGGAAGGCACCTGGGACGTGGTGCGCGTGGCGGTCGACCCGGCCGACCAGCCGCGCTGGACCTGGCGCCCCGAAGACCCGCGCCTGCTGGGCCGCGAGCTGCGCATCGACAGCGGCGCGCTGCGCTTCGACGGCGACGAATCGGTCTGCGACCAGCCGCAGTGGACAAGTCAGCGGCAGCCGCTGACCGCGCTGCTGCGGGCCAGTTTCCCGCGCCCGCTCGCCCCCGGCCGCGCCGTCGCGCCCGCGGCCGCCGAGATGGGCCTGGCGCCCGCGCCGGCCGACCTGCTGGTGCAACGCCCGCGCTGCAGGCCCGACGCCGGCGGCCGCGTCACCGCCCCCTGGGACGCCGCCTGGCTGGCCCGGCCGGCGCGCGACCGCCTGCTGCTGCGCCACGGCCAGGCCCTGCTGCAGCTGGTGCGCCGCGCCGCCGCGGCGGTGCCAACGCCCAGCTTCAAGTGCAGCGCCGCGGCCACCGCGGCCGAGAAGGCCCTGTGCGCCGACGTGGCGCTGGCGGCCTGGGACCGCAGCGTGGCGCAGGCCTTCCGCGAAGCGCAGGCGCGCCGGCGCGACGAGGCCGCACGCCTGCAGGCCGAGCAGCGCACCTGGCTGCAGGAACGCGACCGCTGCGGCGCCGAAGCCGGCTGCCTGCGCGAACGCATGCGGGAGCGGGTGGCGGCGCTGGTGCAGGAATAGCGTCGCTTGCACGTCAGGGATGCGTTCCCGGCGCCCACGCGCTAGCCTTGGGCTTCCGCCGCGTAGGAGCGCACTGCCATGCCCATCTGCTTCGTCGTCCAGGGCTTCGGGCCCAAGACCGACTACACCACCGGCAAGACCTACGACCTGGACCGCTCCTACGACGTGGTGAAGGAAGCGGTGCTGGCCGCCGGCCTGCAATGCGTGCGCGCCGACGAGATCGTGCACAGCGGCACCATCGACATCCCCATGTACGAGCAGTTGCTGGGCGCCGACCTGGTGGTGGCCGACCTGTCCACCTACAACGTGAACGCCGCCTTCGAGCTGGGCGTGCGCTACGGCCTGAAGCCGCGCGCGACCATCGTGATCGCGGAAGAGAGCTTCAAGAACCCGTTCGACGTCAGCCACATCGCCATCACGCGCTACAAGCACCTGGGCGAGGACATCGGCCGCAAGGAGGCCGAACGCTTCAAGGCCGACCTGGCCGAGCGTATTCGCACCATCGTCGCCGAAGCGCGCGCCGACAGCCCCGTCTACACCACGCTGGGGCAGCTGGAGCCGCCTCGCCTGCGCGCCGGCGATGCGCCGCTCGTCACCGGCGCGGCCGCACCCGCGCCGGCCGAGGCCCCCACCGTGAAGCTGCTGATGGAAAGCGCGCTCGCCAAGATCAACCCGCCGGTGGGCACGCCTTCGGACTTCGCGGGCGCGAAGGCGCTGCTGGAACTGGTGCGGGCGCAGAACCCGGGCGACCCCTTCGTGGTGCAGCAGCTGGCGCTGGCCACCTACAAGGCCAAGCTGCCCGACCCGTTGTCGGCGCTGCAGGCGGCGCACCAGATCCTGCAGTCGCTGAACCCGGCCACCACCAACGACCCGGAGACGCTGGGCATCTGGGGCGCGGTCCACAAGCGGCTGTGGGACCTGGACCCGAAGCCGGCCTGGCTGGACGAAGCCGTGAGCGCCTATTCGCGCGGCTTCTACCTCAAGCAGGACCACTACACCGGCGTCAACTTCGCCTGCCTGCTGGAACTGCGCGCGCTACAGTCGGCCCGCGCGAAGGACTTCGAGAACGCCATCGCCGACCGCGTGACGGCGCGCCGCACGCGGGTGGACCTGATCCGCTGGATGACGCCCCAGATGGGCGACATGGCCGCGCTGCCGCGCGACAAGCAGTACTGGCTGCTCGCTTCGATGTGGGAAGCGGCGCTCGGCCTGGGCCGCGCCGACGAGGCTGCGGCCTGGGAAGCCAAGGCGCGCGCGCTGCAGCCGGCCGACTGGATGCTGCAGACCACGCAGGACCAGCTGCAGCGGGTGCAGATGGCGCAGGCCGAGCTGGCGCTGCTGCTGAAGCCGCTGCTGGGCGGCGCCTGAACGCTATTCCTTGTAGTAGACCACCTGGTGCGTGGTGGCGAGCAGCTCGCCGCCTTCGCCCCACAGCTGCGCGGTCTGGTCGAAGTAACCGCCGAAGAAGCCCTGCGCCTGTGCCTGACCGAGCACGAAGCCGCTGCCGGCGGCCCGCAGCCGCGCCGGGTCGGCATGGAAGTAGACCGTCATCGACACCGTGCCCACGGGCACCGGCTTCGCGCGCCGGCGCCAGATGCGCGGGAAGAACACGTCGGCCAGCGCCGTGAGCGATGCGTGGTCCAGCGGACGCGGCGGCGCGTCGCGCATCCACAGCTGGGTGCGGCTGTCGTGGTGCTCGCCGCCGTCCCAGGCTTCGGGCATGGTGCCTTCGATGAAGCGCATCTCGTAGCGCTTCAGCCATTCCACCGGGCTGCGGCCGGTGGCCAGCGGCACCAGGGCGGGCGCGGGCACGGCCGGCATTCGGTGTTCGTCGGCGGCCCAGGTCTCGCGCCGCAGCGCGGTGAAGACGGTGGCCGTGACCACGGCCTGGTCCTGCTGCGACAGTTCCACCGTCCAGTGCTGGGTCGACCGGTTGGTGCGTGCCGGCCGTGCCAGCGCCGTGAACTCGCCTTCGGCCAGCGCGGCGCAGTAGTTCACCGTGAGCGCGACCGGCTCGCCCTGGCACGCCGGGTGCTGCAGCACCGCGTTCAGCGCCTGCGCGGCGGTGATGCCGCCGTAGGGTCCCACCATGTTGGCGTAGCCGGGGTGGGTGCGGCCGAGGAAGCGGCCGTCGGGCTGCGGCTGCAGCGCGATGGCTTCGTCGAACGGGGTCATGGGCAGGATTCCTGGCGAAAGCCGCCATCGTAGGCGCGCCACGCGAGAATCGCCCCGATGCTGCGCACCCTGCTCCTTCTGCTGGCGGCCACCGTCGCCTTCGCCGCCCCGGCGGCCGAACGCGTGGTGGTCGGCTCCAAGCGCTTCACCGAGAGCTACATCCTGGGCGAGCTGGCGGCACAGACGCTGCAGCGCGCCGGCGTGGCCGCCGAACACCGGCCGGGCCTGGGCAACACCGGCATCCTGGAACAGGCGCTGGCCGCCGGCGAGGTGGACGTCTACCCTGAATACACCGGCACCATCGTGCGCGAACTGCTCCGGCGCGAGCCGCCGGCGACGCCACCCACGCTGGCGCAGATCAACGAATGGCTGGCGCCGCGAGGCCTGAAGGCCGCGGTGCCGCTGGGCTTCAACAACACCTACGCCCTGGCGATGCGGGAAGCCGAAGCGGCCAGGCTGGGCATCGCCTCGATCTCCGACCTGGCGAAGCTGGCGCCCGAGGCGGCCGCGAAGCTGAAGCTCGGCCTCTCGCACGAATTCCTGGTGCGCGGCGACGGCTGGCCCGCGCTGGCGCGCGCCTATGCACTGGCGCTGGCGCCGGGCAGCGGGCTGGACCACGGGCTGGCCTACGAGGCGCTCTCGCGCGGCCAGGTGGACCTGATCGACGTCTATTCCACCGACGCCCAGATCGGCCGCCTGCAGCTGCGCGTGCTGAAGGACGACCGCGCCTTCTTCCCGCGCTACGACGCCGTGCTGCTGATGCGCGCCACGCTGGACGACAAGCCGCTGCAGGCGCTGGCCGGCAAGGTCGACGAAGCGACGATGGTCTCGCTCAACGCGCAGGTGGAACTGGACGGCCGCTCCTTCGCCGACGTGGCGCGCGCCTTCCTGGGCGGCACCCGCGCCGGTGCCGGCAGCGCAGCCTTGCAGCCGGCGGCGGCGCCGGGCTTCGTGGCGCGCCTGTTCGCGCCCGACCTGCCGCGCCTGCTGGGCCAGCACCTGCTGCTGGTCTTCGGCTCGCTGCTGCTGGCCGCCGCCGCCGGCGTGCCGCTGGGGCTGTGGGCACACCGCCATCCGCGCGCGGGTGGCGTCCTCACCGCCGCGGTCGGGCTGCTGCAGACGGTGCCTTCGCTGGCGCTGCTGGCCTTCCTGATCGCGCTGCTGGGCACCATCGGCTTCTGGCCGGCGCTGCTGGCGCTGTTCCTCTATGGCTTGCTGCCCATCGTGGCCAACACCCAGGCCGGCCTGGCCGCGGTGCCGGCCGGGCTGCCGCTGGCGGGGCGCGCCCTGGGCCTGCGGGACGGCCAGGTGCTGCGGCTGGTCGAGCTGCCGCTGGCGCTGCCCACGCTGCTGGCCGGCGTGCGCACGGCGGCCGTCATCAACGTCGGCACCGCCACCGTGGCCGCCTTCGTGGGCGCGGGCGGGCTGGGCGAACGCATCGTGGCCGGGCTGGCGGTGAACGACCCGGAGCGCATGCTGGCCGGCGCGGTGCCGGCGGCGCTGCTGGCGCTGGCCGTGCAGGCGCTCTTCGCGCTGGTGGAGCGGCGGGTCGCCAACCGGTCGCAGGCGCTGAGGTCCTGAAGACGGCTCACGGCCGGGCCGCACACCAGCACCCGGCGCTATGCTGCGCAGCGACTGGTCCCTGGAGAAGCCCGAATGAACGCCCCCGAACGCACCGCCGAGCCGCGCCTGACTTCGTTGTCGCACGGCGGCGGCTGCGGCTGCAAGATCGCCCCCGGCGTGCTGTCCGAGATCCTGAAGGGCACCGCCGCGCTGCCGGTGCCGAAGGAACTGCTGGTCGGCATCGAGACCAGCGACGACGCCGCGGTCTACCAGCTCAACGACGAGCAGGCGCTGATCGCCACCACCGACTTCTTCATGCCCATCGTCGACGACCCGTTCGACTTCGGGCGCATCGCCGCCACCAACGCCATCAGCGACGTCTACGCGATGGGCGGGCGGCCGATCCTGGCGCTGGCGCTGGTGGGCATGCCGATCAACGTGCTCTCGACGCAGACCATCGGCCGCATCCTGGAAGGAGGCAGCGCGGTCTGCCGCGCCGCCGGCATTCCGATCGCCGGCGGCCACACCATCGACTCGGTGGAGGCGATCTATGGCCTGGTCGCGCTCGGCCTGGTGCACCCGAAGCATGTGAAGCGCAACGCCGACGCGCGCCCGGGCGACCTGCTGGTGCTGGGCAAGCCGCTGGGCGTGGGCGTGATGAGCGCGGCGCTGAAGAAGGGGGCGCTTGGCGACGCCGGCTACGAACGCATGATCGCGACGACGACGAAGCTCAACACCCCCGGACCCGACCTGGCCGCGCTGCCCGGCGTGCACGCGCTGACCGACGTCACCGGCTTCGGGCTGGCCGGCCACGGGCTGGAGATGGCGCGCGGCGCGCGCTGCACGGTCACGCTCGACTGGCCGGCCGTGCCATTGCTGCCCGGCGTGCGCGAACTGGCGTCACAAGGCTTCGTCACCGGCGCTTCGGGCCGCAACTGGGCCGGCTACGGCGCCGAGATTGCGCTGCCCGCCGGTTTCGCAGCAGAAGACAAGGCCCTGCTCACCGATCCGCAGACCAGCGGCGGGCTGCTGGTGGCCTGCGCGCCGGAGGCGGTGGCCGAGGTGCAGGCCGTCTTCGCACGCCACGGCTTCGCCGGCGCGGCGGTGGTGGGACGGGTGGGTGAACGTTCCGAAGCCGACAGGCTGGTGGTGAACCGCTGAGCCGCTACTGCGGCGTCTCCAGCCCCATCGCCAGCAGCGCGCCGGCCACGTTGCGCTCGGTGCCGGCGATGTGCGAAGCCAGCAGGCCGAGCGCGCGTGCCTCGTCGCGCGCCAGCACGGCGTTCTGCAGCGCCTGGTGTTCGTTGCGCTTGGCGCGCGGCGCCTTGCGGTGCAGCGCGCTGAAGCGGCGGTAGCGCTCGGCGGAATCGAACAGCTGGCTCACCAGCGCCTGCAGCGTGGGCGAACGCGCGCCCGCGTAGAGCGCCAGGTGGTAGGCGCGGTGGCGGCGCGACCAGTCGTCGTCGAGTGCGCGCGGCGCTTCGCCCAGGCGCTGCTCGGCCAGTGCCAGCGCATGGCCGGCGGCCACCACCGAAGCCTCCCAGGCGTCGTCGCCATGGGTCATCGCTTCGCGCAGCGCCTCGCGTTCGACGATCAGGCGCACGCGCGTCAGGTCGGTCAACCCGGCCAGCGTGAGCGGGGCGACGCGGAAGCCGCGGTTTTCCAGCGCCAGCACCAGGCCCTGGCCGGTGAGCCGTGCCAGCGCCTCGCGCAGCGGGCTGCTGCTCAGGCCCAGCTGGCGGCCCAGCTCTTCCACCCGCAGGCGCGCGCCAGGCTCGAACTCGCAGCGCACGATGGCCGCGTGCAGCGCCTGGAAGGCACGGTCGGTCTGGGTGGCGGGGTCGGGCGGGGCGGACACGGGCGCGAGCATGCAACAGCGGCGGGGGGCGGCGCGAGGCGGGAAATCCCGCAATGCCCATTTTCCAGTTTTGTGCATAAATCTGGAATCGCGCACAAACGCCATCCCAAGCACCATGAAACTCATCTCCTACACCCAAGGCGGCCGTGAAGGCTGGGGCGCCGTCGTCGGCGACGACGTGTTCGATCTCGCCGCCGCCAGCGGCTGCGCCACGCTGGCCGATTTCGTCGGCAGCGCGCGCTTCGCCGAACGCGAAGCGCTGCTGCGCGGCGCGAAGGCGAGCGCGAAGCTGGCCGCGGTGACGCTGCTGCCGCCGATCCCGAAGCCGGAGAAGATCGTCTGCGCGGTGCGCAACTACATGGACCACCACCAGGAGGTGCTGGCCGCCGGCATGCAGCGCGAGCTGTCGGAGTTCCCGCCCATCTTCCTGCGCGTGTGGCGGTCGCAGACCGCGCACGGAGCGCCCATCGTGCGGCCCAAGGTCTCCGAAAGCCTGGACTGGGAAGGCGAACTGGCGGTCATCATCGGCCAGGGCGGGCGCGACATCCCGGAAGACAAGGCCTGGGACCACGTCGCCGGCTACAGCATCTACAACGACGGCAGCGTGCGCGAGTGGCAGTTCCATGCCAAGCAGATCGCTTCGGGCAAGAACTTCGAATCGACCGGCGGCTTCGGGCCCTGGATGGTCACTGCCGACGAGATCGCGCCCGGCCGCGCACTCAAGCTGGAGACGCGGCTGAACGGCGAGGTGCTGCAGTCCAGCCACACCGGGCACATGATCTTCGGCATCCCGCGCCTCATCAACTACGCCAGCACCATCTTCACGCTGGTGCCGGGCGACGTCATCGTCACCGGCACGCCGGCCGGCGTGGGCTGGTCGCGCAAGCCGCCGCGTTTCATGAAGGCGGGCGACGTGTGCGAGGTGGAGATCGAAGCCATCGGCGTGCTGCGCAACCCGATCGTCGACCAGGCCTGAAGGAGCGCGCCGCCATGTCGCTGATCCAGATCCGCAAGCGCAGCCTCACGGTCGAGACCCAGTACCACGAAGGCGGGCCGCCGGCCGCCGTGCCGCTGAAGCTGGCCGCCGCCAGCGCCGTGATCCGCAACCCCTACGCCGGCCGCTACGAAGAGAACCTGCTGCCCTTCATGGCCGAGTTGCGTTCGCTCGGCACTTCACTCGCGCAGGAGCTGGTGGAGACGCTGGGCCGCGACAAGGTCGAGGTCTACAGCAAGGCCGCCATCGTGGGCGTGAACGGCGAGCTGGAGCATGGCGCCGTGTGGCACGAAGCCGGCGGCTGGGCCATGCGCGAGGTGCTGGGCCAGCCCAAGGCCATCGTGCCGGCGGCCAAGGTGGTGGCCGCCACCGGCTACCGGCTCGTCGTGCCGCTGCACTACATCCACGCCACCTACGTGCGCAGCCACTTCAACAGCTTCGAGGTCGGCATCCAGGACGCGCCACGTCCCGACGAGATCCTGTTCGCGCTCGTCATGGGCACCGGCGGGCGCGTCCATGCGCGCCTGGGCGGGCTGGCGAAGGACCAGGTCTCGGTGCACGACGGCCAGCGCTAGACGCCGCGACATGCGCGCCATCCGCGTCCACCAGCCTGGCGGCCCCGAGGCGCTGGTGCTGGAAGACCTGCCGCTGCCCGAACCCGAAGCCGGCCAGGTTCGGGTGCGCGCCGAAGCCATCGGCGTCGGCCGGCCCGACGTGCTGATCCGCCAGGGCACCTACAAGTGGATGCCGCCGCTGCCGGCGACGCCGGGCGCCGAGCTGGTGGGCCGCGTCGAGGCGCTGGGCGCCGGCGTGTCTGCGGCGCTGCAGGGACGGCGCGTGCTCGTGAGCGCACGCGAACTCACGCAGCGCGGCGGCTGTTATGCCGAAGCGCTGTGCGTGCCGGCCGCGGCGCTGTTCGAGCTGCCCGACGCGCTGGACCCTGCCGACGCCGCCAGCCTGCCCAACGTGCAGCTGGCGCTGGCGCTGCTGCAGTCCAACGGCGGGCTGCCGGTGCGGAGCATTCTGGTGCCGGGCGTCGCCGGCGGCGTGGGCAGCGCGCTCACGCAGGTGGCGCGCTCGCGCGGGGTCTTCGTCATCGGCACTTCGCGCAGCGAGGCCAAGGCCCGTTTCGCGCGCGAACAGGGCGTGCACGCGCTGGCACCCGCCGACCCCGCGTTGCTGGCCGACGCCGTTCGCGGCCTCACCGAAGGCCGCGGCGTCGACCTCGCCTTCGACCACCTGGGCGGCCCCTGGCTCACCGCCTGCCTTCACGCGCTGGCACCCATGGGCATGCTGGTCTCGTACAACCTGCTGCTGGGCGCGCCCGAGCGCAACCCGCTGCTGGAGATGCGCACGCTGCTCGGTCGCAGCCTGGCGCTGCGCACGTTCTCCATGCACACCTTCGACGAATGGCCCGAGCGCCGGCGCGCGCTGATGCACGAAGCCATCACCCTCATGGCCGAAGGCCGCGTGAATGCGCCGCCCGCCACCCGCCTGCCGCTGGCCGAGGTGCGCCACGCGCACGAACTGCTCGACCGCGGCGACGTGCTGGGCAAGATCGTCCTCGTTCCCTGAATTCCGAAAGGCCCCACGCCATGCCGCACGCCTACGCCCCCCGCCTGGCCCACATGGGCATCGCCTGCTTCGACATCGAGAAGATGATCGACTTCTACACCGCGGTCTTCGGGCTCCAGCTCACCGACCGCGGCGTCGGCTTCACCTTCCCCTTCCCGCTCGCCTTCATGAGCGCGCGGCCCGACCAGCACCACCAGCTGGCGCTGGCGCAGAACCGCCCCGCCGGCGCGCCCAGCACGGTGATGCAGGTGTCGTTCAAGGTCGACACGCTGGCCGACCTGCGCGAAGCGCGCCGGCGCGCATTGGAGAAGGGCGCGACGAAGATGCGCGGCCTGAACCACGCCAACGCGTTGTCCATCTACTGCCTGGACCCGGAAGACAACACGGTCGAGGTGTACCTGGACACGCCCTGGTACGTGAAGCAGCCGCACGGCGACCCGCTGGACCTGGACAAGCCCGACGCCGAGATCTGGGCCGAGACCGAACGCATCGCCAAGGCCGACCCCACCTACATGCCGCTGGCCGAGTGGGCGGCGCGCTTCGAGGAACGGCAGCGCGGCTTGTGAACGACGCGGACGTCATCGTCGTCGGCCTCGGCCCCACCGGCGCCACGCTGTCGGCGCTGCTGGCGCGGCAGGGCCTGCAGGTCGCCGTGTTCGACCGCCTGCCGGACCTGTACCTGCTGCCGCGTGCCATCGGCCTGGACCACGAGGCGCTGCGCATCTGGCAGGGCCTGGGGCTGGCCGAAGCGCTGCGGCCTCACGTAGCAGCCTATCGGCCGAGCGAATACCGCGGCGTGCGGGGCCAGTTGATCAAGCGGCTGGACATGGCGCCACCGCCCTATCGCCTGGGCTGGGCGCCGAACGGCGTTTTCGACCAACCAGCCGTCGAACGCGTGCTGCGCGCGCACCTTGCATCGCAGCCCTGTGTTCATGTGGCCACCAGCACCGAAGTGCTGTCCTGCGAAGACCGGGGCGACGCCGTCGTCACCACCGTGCGCGGCCCCGACGGCCGCGAAGCGCAATGGCGCGCCCCCTGGGCCGTGGCCTGCGACGGCGGCGCCAGCCCCATCCGCAAGCGGCTGGGCATTCCACTCGAGGACCTGGGCTTCGACGAACCCTGGCTGGTGGTCGACGCCCGCGTGCGGCCCGCCAAGCTGGCCGACCTGCCGCAGACCCAGGTGCAGTACTGCGAACCGGCGCGGCCCAGCACCTTCGTCGTCGGCCCCGGCAACCACCGGCGTTGGGAACTGATGCTGCTGCCCGGCGAGCCGCTGCACGAACGCTGGCCCGAAGAAGCGCTGTGGCCGCTGCTGGCACGCTGGATCAAGCCCGGCGACGCCGAACTCTGGCGCGCCGCCGCCTACCGCTTCCACGGGCTGGTGGCGCAGCGCTGGCGTGCCGGCCGCGTGCTGCTGGCCGGCGACGCGGCGCACATGACGCCACCCTTCATGGCGCAGGGCATGGTGCAGGGCCTGCGCGACGCCGCCAACCTGGCCTGGAAGCTGCGCCGCGTGCTGGCCCACGGCGCGCCGGAAACGCTGCTCGACAGCTACGAAGCCGAACGCAAGCCGCACGTGCAGGCCACCACGCGCAGCGCCATCGGCCTGGGCCGCGTGATCTGCGAGCGCGACCCCGACGCGGCGCGCGCGCGCGACGAACGCATGCTGGCCGACTGCGGCGGCGTGGTGCCCACCACCGTGCGCCAGTCGATGCTGCCGGACCTGGCAGGCGGGCTCGTCGCCACCGGCAGCCCCGGCGCCGGCAGCCTGTTCCCGCAACCGCGCGTGACGCTGCAGCCCAGCGGCCACACCGGCCTGCTGGACGACGTGGCCGGCGGCGGCCTGCGCGTGCTGGCGACGGATGAAGCGCTGGCGCCCGCCGAAGCCGAAGCACTGCACGCCGCGCTGCAGCCGCTGCAAGGCCGCCTGCTGCGGCTGGCGAACGGTCCGGCGACCGCCGGCCCCGGCACGGTCTTCACCGAAGAGGCTTCGCTGATGACCGGCTGGCTGCGCTCGCTGAACGCGCGTTTCGCCCTCGCACGACCCGACCACGCGGTGTACGCCACCGCCACCCACGCAGCCGGGGCGCTGCACCACCTGAAGACCCTGGCCCCGGCCCTGGGCCGCGCCTGAGACGACGACAAACCCGACGAGAGACAAGCCCATGCAACGACGCCACTTCCTGCAGACCCTGGCCGCCGGCACCACGGCCGCCACGTTCCCCACCTTCGCGGCCGGCTGGCCCGAGCGGCCGATCAAGGTGCTGCAGGGCTTCGCGCCCGGCGGCAACGCCGACACCATCGCCCGCGTGGTCGGCGGCGAGATGGCCAAGGGCCTGGGCCAGTCGATGGTGGTGGAAGCGGTGGCCGGCGCCGGCGGCACGCTGGCTTCGGCGGCGGTGGCACGCGCCGCACCCGACGGCTACACGCTGCTGCTGGCCACCGGCGGCCACGCGGTGGCCGGCGCGCTGTACGAGAAGCTGCCCTACCAGACCGTGACCAGCTTCCAGATGGTGAGCACGATCACCTTCTTCCCGTTCCTGATCGTCACGCAGACCGACAACAAGCTGCGCACGCTGGGCGACGCGCTGGGCGCCGCGCGCGCGAAGGCCGAAAGCGTGGCCTATGGCAGCGCCGGCGTAGGGTCCACCCACCACCTGGCGGGCGAGCTGCTCTCGCGCATGGCCGGCGCCAACCTGCTGCACGTGCCTTACAAGGGCGACGCCGCTTCGATCACCGCGCTGCTGGCGGGCGACATCCCGCTCGTCATCGCGCCGCCGACCGCGGTGCTGGGTCACCTGAAGGCGGGCAAGCTGCGCGCGCTGGCCGTCACCGGCCCGCAGCGCTGGCCGGGCATGCCCGACGTGCCCACCGTCGCCGAACAGGGCGTGGCCGGCTTCGACGTGCGTTCCTGGGCCGGCTGGATGCTGCCCGCCGGCACGCCGGCCGCGGTGGTGGAGCGCCTGAACGCCGAGACGCAGAAGGCGCTGCAGGTGGCGGCGGTGCGCCAGCGGCTGGAAGAGATGGGCGGCGAAGCGCGCGGCAGCACGCCACAGGAGATGACGGCGATGGTCAGCGCCGAGCTGCAGCGGTGGAGCCAGGTGGTGGCCGACGCGAAGATCCCGCGCCTGTAGACATCTCAACCGGCTTCGAGGAACTCCTTCAGCGCCTGCGCCGAAGGCAGCGCGAAGCCCGACTGCGGCAGCCGGCTCACGCCGGCCACCCCCAGGCGCTTCAGGCGCAGGGCCATTTCCGCCGCCTTGATGACGACGGTGACGCCGTTGATCACCGGCGCGCCCGCCACATGCGCGTTCGGCTCGCCGCCGAACAGCATCATCGGGATGCCGCCGGTGGGCACGATGACGTCGGCGCCGGCGTCGATGAGGCGCTTCGCTTCGCGTTCGAACACTGCGTAGAGCGCGGCCTTCCTATCGGGGTCCTCGAAGGCCTGCATGTAGTCGCCGATCTGGGCGTCGATGCAGCGGATGCCGGCCACGCGCTCGGTCAGGCCGTAGCGCCGCACCTGGTCGGCATGGGTGGGGATGAAGGCCGGGTTGATGGCCAGGAGGCCCAGCTTGCGGCCCAGCGTGCAGGCGTGCAGCAGCGTGCTTTCGCCCAGCCCCAGCACGGGGATGTTCACCGACGCGCGCGCCTCGTACAGGCCGACGTCCTGGAAGTGGTTCATGAAGAACACGTCCCAGCCTTCGCGTTCGGCGCGAATGGCGTTGCGGATGACCTCGCGCGAGAAGCGGAACTCCGACAGCGCGTGCACCGTGGTCACCGAAGGCGTCATGGTGTGGAACTCGAGGCTGAAGCCCGGGTCCAGGCAGCGCTGCATGTGCGGCAGCAGCGCCGCCAGGTAGGTGCGGTGCCCCACCTGGTCGGTGGCGCCCTGGGCCCAGATGCGTGCGGTGGTCATGGCAGTTTCCTTTGCAGTCTCAAACCAGCAGCTTGCCGGGGTTCAGGATCCCCGCGGGGTCGAGCGCGGCCTTGAGATCCCTCATCGCCGAAAGCTCGTCGGCGCTGCGGCAATGCCCCAGCACTTTGCGCTTGAGCGTGCCCACGCCGTGCTCGGCCGAGACGCTGCCGCCGAACTCGCGTGTGAGTGCGTAGACGGCGCCCTCGATCTCGTGGCGCAGCGCCTCGTCCATGCCGGGCACGTGCGAGATCACGTGCAGGTTGCCGTCGCCCAGGTGGCCGAAGAACAGGTGCGTGCCGCCGGGCCAGCGTTCGTTCAGCAGCGCCTGGCAGCGCGCGGCGACCTCGCCGATCTGGCGGATCGCGAAGCTCACGTCGAACGCGGCCAGGCCGGGCAGCCAGCTCGGGAAGCCGGCGGTGGCGTCGCGGATGGCCCAGAGCGCCTGCGCTTCGGTGAGCGACTGCGCCAGCGCGGCGTCCTCGATCACGCCTTCTTCGAGCATGCGGCCCAGGAAGGCCTCGAACGCGACGGCGTCGCCTTCGCTTTCCAGCAGCACGTGCAGGCCGTGCTCACCCGTCAGCGGGCGCCGCAGGCCGCTGGCGCGTTCCAGCATGAAGTGCAGGAAGCCGGGCCACATGACTTCGAACACCGAGACCGCGCCCAGCTCGGCGCGCGCGCGCCGCAGCAGCGTGGTGGCGGCGTCGAAGCCGGCCAGCCCGCACCAGGCGGTGCCGGTGTGCGCCGGCCGCGGGTGCAGGCGGAACACCAGTCGCGTGATGACACCCAGCGTGCCTTCGGAAGCGGCCATCAGGTGGCGCCAGTCGTAGCCGGTGTTGTTCTTCACCATCGCGTGCAGGCCGCCAACGACGCGGCCGTCGGCGAGCACGGCCTCGATGCCCAGCAGCTGGTCGCGCGCGGTGCCGTAGCGGATGACGCGGTTGCCGCCCGCGTTGGTGGCGATGTTGCCGCCCAGCGTGCAGCTGCCGCGCGCGCCCAGGTCCAGCGCCAGCAGGAAACCGCGGTCGGCCGCCGCCTGCTGCGCCAACTGCAGCACGCAGCCGGCCTGGGCGGTGAGGGTGGCCGAGACCTCGTCCAGCGCCTCGATGCGGTTCATGCGCTCCAGGCTCAGCGCCATGTCCTGCGGCCGGCAGCAGGCGCCGCCGGCCAGGCCGGTCAGCCCGCCCTGCGGCACCACCGGCTGGCCATGGGCCTGGCAGATGCGCAGCATGGCCGACACCGCGGCAGTGTCTTCGGGGCGCAGCAGTGCCCGCGGGCGCGCGCCGGGTTCGCCGCTGTAGTCGGCGAAGCTGCGGTCGGGCAGCCCGGCGCTGTCCAGCACGGCCTGCGGGCCGCAGGCGGCGCGCAGCGCGGCCAGGCAATCTTCAGCGGTGCTCACGTGGCGGGGTCCTGCAGGCTGGCGTGGAAGGCCTGCGCCAGCGCGCCCACGTCGCTGGCGAAGACGGCCATGTCGAAACCGTTGGCGAGCGCGGTGCGCGCCTTGACGGGGTCGCCGGTGAAGAGCCCGCAGGCCAGGCCCCGCGCGTGCGCGGCCTGTCGCACGCGTTCGCAGGCGGCCTGCAGCGGCGCGGCTTCGGCGCTGCCGAGCGACAGCGACAGGTCGCCGGTGCCGATGAAGATGAAGTCCAGCCCCGGCACGGCGCAGACGGCCTCGGCCTGCGCCACGCCGGCGGCGGTCTCGATCATCGCGCCCACGCTCACGTCGGCGTCGGCCGCCTTCATCGCTTCCAGCCCGCGCGCCAGCGGCCGCACGCCACCGGCCGAACGGCGGCCGCGCGGCGGGTAATGCGCTAGCGAGACGAGCTCGCGCGCCTCGTCGGCGCTTTCGATCAGCGGTGCCAGCACCGCCGCCGCGCCGGCGTCCAGCGCCATGCTGATGGAGACGGCGCGCGTGTCGGCGGTGCGCGCGATGACGGGGCAGAACGCACCGGCCACGGCCACCGCGGCGTCCAGGCTGGGGCGTTCCCACAGGCCGTGCTGCAGGTCGATGACCAGCGCGTCGGCGCCCGAACGGGCCGCCATCTCGGCGGCCGCCGGGCTGCCCAGGCACAGCCAGTGCAGCCGCAGCGCGTGGCCGGGCCGGGGGTGGAGCGGGTGTGGAACGAGCATTGCTAACCGTATATTGTTTCCAAGCCCTCCGGTCCCGTATCAGTGCATTCACCAGTACGGTCCCCAAGGACGAGCCCTGACACTGGCGCCGCAATCCGCGTGCCATTCGTATATTGTTGAACGCATGATCAAGCTGGTGCCCAAGCCCGCGACAGCGTCCGCCGCGCCCCGGGCCAGCCTGAGCGGCACCGCTTACGAAGCGCTGCGCACGCGGCTGCGGCGCGGCCTGGTGGGGCCGCAGGACCGGCTGGTCGACCTGGAAATCGCCGCCGAGCTGGGCGTCTCGCGCATGCCGGTGCGCGAAGCGCTGCTGCAGCTGGTGACCGAGGGCTACCTGGTCAGCACGGCACGCGGCTACCGCACGCCCACGCTGGGCCGGCAGGACATCCGCGACGTGTTCGAACTGCGCCTGCTGCTGGAGCCGCGCGCCGCGGCGCTGGCGGCGCGCGACATCTCCAGGAGCGGCATCGCCAGGCTGGGCGCCGCGGTCGCGCAGGCCACGGCGGCGGCGGCGGCGCGCGACTTCTCGAACTTCTACAGCGCCAACATCGACTTCCGCGAGACCTGGATCGCCGCCGTGCGCAACGCGCGCCTGGCCGCCACCATCGCCCGCTTCGCCGACCAGGTGACCGCGGTGCGCCACACCACCCTGCACGAACCCGAGGCGCAGGACGTGGCGCTCGCCGGCCTGCAGGAGATGCACGCCGGCTTCAGCCGCCACGACAGCATGGGCGTGCACGACGCGATGGTGCGCTTCGTGCTGGCGGCCGAACGCAGCTTCCTTGCCCATGCAGACGCACAGGCCGACGCCCAGTCCGCTGCGGCCCGCCGCGCCGCCCCTTCCACGCCCACCCGAACCCGCAGGAGCCGATGAGATGAACTTCAACCCCGCCCGCCGCACCCTGCTGGCCGCCGCGCTGCTGGCCACCAGCCTGGCCGCCCGCGCCGAAGAGGCCGTGATCAACGCCGTGCACTTCGCGCCCGCGCAGAGCAGCTACGCGAAGAGCTTCCTGAAGTACGTGGAAACGGTCAACGCGCGCGGCAAGGGCGTGGTGCGCATCCAGGTGCGCGGCGGGCCCGAAGTGATGCCCATCCTGCAGCTGGGCGAAGCGCAGAAGAACGGCCTCATCGACATGCTCAACGCGGCGCCCGGGCTGTACCTGAACATCGTGCCCGAAGGCGAGGTGTTCTCGGCCACCGCGAAGAAGCCCTGGGACCTGCGCGCCAACGGGGGCTGGGACCTGGTGAACCGCATCTTCGGCGAGAAGGCGAACGCGCACATCCTGGCCCACGTGGACGGCGGCACCGGCTTCCACGTCTTCACGGTGGCCGAGCCGCCGCGCACGCCCGAAGGCGAGATCGACTTCACGAAGCTCAAGGTGCGCAGCGCCCCGCTGCACCGCGACTTCCTGGAAGCGATCGGCGCCACGCCGGTGGTGCAGGGCCCCGGCGAGGCCTACACCTCGCTGGAACGCGGCCTCGTCAACGCGCACGCCTATTCGGTGCTGGGCTATTCGGCCTTCGGCTGGGACAAGTTCACCCGCTTCCGCATCGACCCGCCCTTCATGCAGACCGACGTGCTGATCACGATGAACAAGAAGAAGTGGGACTCGCTGGCGCCGGAAGCGAAGAAGATCCTCGCCGACACGGCGCTGGAACACGAACGCGCCAGCTTCGCCGCCAATGCCGAAGCCACCAAGGCCGAAGGCGACGCGATGATCGCCAAGGGCCTGAAGGTGGTGACCATGCCCGACGCGCAGCGCAAGCGCTACGAGGCCGCCGCCGTGAAGGCCAGCTGGGACCGCCTGACCAAGCGCGACCCCGCCAACGTGGCCGCGCTGAGGGCCAAGTTCGCCGACTGAACGCGCCTGCGCATGCTCGACCGCCTGTTCCGCCTGAGCGCGGCCGTCTCGCGCGCGCTGGCCGTGGTCGCCATGGTGCTGCTGGGCGGGCTGGTGGTGCTGATCACGGTCGACGTCACGCGCCGCACGCTGGGCTTCAAGCCGCTGTCGTGGACGAGCGACGTCGCCGAATACATCCTGCTCTACGCCACCTTCCTGCCGATGGCGGCCATCGTGCACGACAAGGGGCACGTGTTCGTCGAGTTCCTGCGCTCTTCCATGCCGCCGGCGGCGCAGCGCGTGCTGGAGCGCGGCGTCTACGTGGTGTGCCTCGTGATCTGCGTCTACCTGGGCTGGGTCGCCAGCGTGCACCTGGTGGGCGCGGTGCGCACCGGCGCCTACGACACCCGTGCCTTCGACATGCCGCGCTGGCTGGTCTACGTGCCCATGGCCGTCGGCCTGTGGCTGTCGTCCGTCGAATGGCTGCGTTTTCTGCTGGGGCGCGCCAGCCTGTACGACCTGGACGCGCTGCAGCGCGACGGCTACTGATGTCCTGGCAGCTTCCGCTCGCGCTGATGGTCGGCCTGGTGCTGATCACCATGGGCATCGGCCTGCCGGTGGCCTTCGCCTTCCTGCTCACCAACATCGTCTGCATCTACCTCTACTTCGGCGGCGCCACCGGGGTGGAACAGATGGTGGCCAACTTTCCCGCCGCGGTGGGCGTGTACGCGCTGACGCCGATGCCGCTGTTCCTCATCATGGGCAGCCTGTTCTTCCGCAGCGGGCTGGCCGACGGCGTGTTCAAGGCGCTGGACCTGTGCATCGGCAGCCTGCGCGCGCGCCTGTCCTACCTGGTGGTGCTGGCAGGCGCGGTGTTCGCGGCGCTCTCGGGGTCCAGCCTGGCGAACACGGCGATGATGGGCTCGGCCATGGTGCCCGAGATGCTCAAGCGCGGCTACAAGCCGCACATGGCCTTCGGGCCGGTGCTGGGCGCGGGCGGGCTGGCGGTGATCATCCCGCCATCGGCGCTGGCGGTGCTGATCGGCTCGCTGGCACAGATCGACGTCGGCGCGCTGCTCATCGCCGGCGTGGTGCCGGGGCTGCTGCTGATGGTGATGTACCTGGTGCTCATCACGCTGCAGGTGAAGCTGGACCCGGCCTGCGCGCCGCAGTACGCGGCGCCCAGGGTCACCTGGGGCGAACGGCTGCGCGCGCTGGCCGCCAACGTGCTGCCGATGGGCGTGATCATCTTCATGGTGGTGGGCACCATCCTGATGGGCATCGCCTCGCCCACCGAATCGGCGGCGCTGGGCTGCGTGGGCGTGGTGATCCTGCTGCTGGCCTACCGGCGCTTTCGCATCGACATCGTCTGGAAGAGCCTGGAAGACG
Organism: Rubrivivax sp.; assembly: GCA_044224175.1. Classification (GTDB taxonomy): domain Bacteria; phylum Pseudomonadota; class Gammaproteobacteria; order Burkholderiales; family Burkholderiaceae_C; genus Rubrivivax. The sequence continues at coordinate 24,008 of JBGAKY010000003.1, forward strand.
CGATGAAGGTCACCGGCATGACCTTCCTCATCATCTCGGCTTCCAGCACCTTCGCGCAGGTGCTGGCCTTCACCGGCGCCAGCGCCGGTTTCATCCAGTGGGCGCTGTCGTTCGACCTCAGCACCTACGCGCTGATGGCGGTGATCGTGCTCATCGTGTTCCTGATGGGCATGTTCATGGACCAGGTGTCGATGATGCTGATCACGCTGCCCATCTTCATGCCGCTGGCGCAGAGCCTGAACCTGGACAAGGTCTGGTTCGGCCTCATCCTGCTGCTGCTGTTCGAGGTGGGCTTCACGACGCCGCCCTTCGGCATGCTGCTGTTCATCATGCTGGGCATCGCGCCCAAGGGCACGACGCTGAAGACGGTGTCGCTGGCGGCGGCGCCCTACATCGCCTGCACGATGGCGCTTATCGCGCTGATCATCTTCCTGCCCGGCATCGCGCTCTGGCTGCCGCGCATGCTCTGAACCTGCGGACGCGTCAGCCTTCGCCTGCGCCACCGGACTGGGCCACATGCAGCCGCATCTGGCCCAGCAGTCGCGCCAGCTGTTCGCGCTCTGCCGCGGCCAGGCCGGAGAACATGGCCACCACCCAGGCTTCGTGCTCGGAGGCCATGCCTTCGAAGGCCCGGCGACCGGCGGCGGTGAGGCGCAGCTGGAACGAACGGCGGTCGCTCTTGTCCACTTCGCGCGCGACCAGGCCTTCCTTCACCAGTTCGTTCGTCAGCCCGGTGACGCTGCCGCCGGTGACCATCAGATGGTTCGACAGCGCGCCCATGCTGATGCCTTCCGGGTGGCGGTGCAGCTGGGCCAGGTAGTCGAAGCGCGAGAGCGAAATGCCGAAGCGCTGCTGCAGCCGCCGCCGCAGTTCGGTCTGCAGCTGGTTGGTGCACGACAGCAGGCGCAGCCACAGCCGCAGCGACTGGTGGTCGTCTTCGCTGGCGCGCGCTTCGAAGCCCAGCGACTCGGGCGCCATCGGCAGGCGCGCGTTGCGCTTGCGCGAAGCGCCGGGGGTCGGACGCACGCTCATGCCGCCAGCTCCCGGGCCAGCATGTAGCCCGACCCCGCGCCGGTGCCGGCCCCCGGCCAGGTGCTGGCGCCGACGTGGAACAGGCGCTCGACCCCGGTGCGCCAGCGCGACCGGCCGCGCGCGGGGCGGAACAGGAAGAACTGGTCCAGGTGGTGGCTGCCCGAGAGGCTGTCGCCGCCCACCAGGTTGCAGTTGTCGCGCACCAGGTCCTCCGGCGACAGCACGCAGCGGCCGAGGACGGAAGCGCCCACGCCGGGCGCGTAGCGCTCCAGCACGCCCATCACGCGGTCGGCCACGGCTTCCTTGATGTGGTCCCAGGGTGCGGCGGTGATCTGGCCGAGCGCGTCGCCCTTCACTTCGAAGGGCAGCACCCGCACCTGCACCCACAGCACGTGCTTGCCGGCCGGCGCGCGGCCGGGGTCGAACACGGTGGGCTGGCCCACCACCAGCACCGGCTCGGCGGGCAGGCGGCCGGCGGTGGCATCGGCATAGGTCTGTGCCATCTGCGACAGCGAAGGCGCCAGGTGCACGTAGGCGAACTGCTGCAGCGCTTCACCCGCGCGCCAGCGCGGCAGCGCGTCCAGCGCCAGGTGCAACATCATCGCCGCCGGGCCCGGTCGCAGGCGTCGCGCGGGCTCGGCGTCGGCCGGCGCGCTGGCGCCCAGCAGCGGGCCGTAGAGCGCCTGCGGGTGCACGTTGGCGATGACCGCGCGGCCGGCCGTGATGCGTTCGCCCTGCGCCAGTTCCACCCCCAGCGCGCGGCCGTCGCGCACGTCGATGCGGTGCACGTCGGCGCCGCAGCGCACCTCGCCGCCGGCGGCCTGGATCGCGGCCACCATCGAACGCACGATGACGTCGGCCCCGCCCTGCCCCAGCGCCATGCCGAAGCGCTGGCCGGCCATCGCTTCCAGGTACGGAAAGAGCGCGCCGCCCGCCACGTCGGGCCCGAAGTCCAGGTGCAGGCCCCAGGCCGCCAGCATGCAGTGCACGGCCTCGCTTCTGAACTGGCGCTGCAGCCAGGCGCGCGGCGAACTCAGCAGCAGTTGCGCCAGTTCGGTGGACCCGGCCGCGCCCAGGCCACGGAACGCGCGCCACAGCACCTTCGCGGCGGCCCAGGAAGGCACCGGCGTGCCCAGCAGGCCGAACAGGTGCGGCGCCTCGCGGTCGAAGCGGTCGTTCAACGCGCGCCAGCGTTCGGCGTCGCCGGGATCGGCTCGGGCGATGTTCGCGAGCGTCGGCTCCAGGCCCTGTTCGACACCCAGCCAGGGCACGGCCGAGCCTTCGGGGAACGCGGACGCGAAGGGCTTGCCGGCGCCGACGAAGGCCAGGCCATGCTCGGCCAGGCGCCGGCCATGCTCGGCATGGAAGGGCGAGCCGGCGAACATGCTCAGGTTCATCGCGTACAGGTCGTGCCGGAAGCCGGGCAGCGTGAGCTCGGCCGTCTTCACGGCGCCGCCCGGCTGCGCCTGGCGTTCCAGCACCAGCACGCGCCAGCCGCGCGAAGACAGGTGCACGGCGGCGGCCAGGCCGTTGTGGCCGGCGCCGACGACGATGGCGTCGGGGTTCGAGGTCAATGCGGTCGCAGGGTTTCGGAAGGGGAGCAGCCGAACAGCGCGCGGTAATGCGCGGCGAAGCGGCCCATGTGCAGGAAACCGTGCGCCATCGCCACTTCGGTGACGTTGGCCGCGCGACCTTCCTGTGCCGCCGCGCGCAGCGCCTGGTGCACGGCGCCCAGGCGCTGGCGGCGGGCGTAGGCCACGGGCGAAGACTCGCCCTGGCGCTTGAAGGCCGCTTCCAGCGTGCGCGGGCTCACGCAGGCGTGGCGGGCGATCTCCGGCAGCGTGAGCGCGCGGTCCAGGTGGCCATGGATGTATTCCTTGGCGCGGCGCAGGCAGCGGTCGTCGCCGCGGTCGGCCAGGGCGCTGCCGTCGGGCTCGCCCAGCATCGAGGTGAAGGCCGAGAGCAGGAACTCTTCCATCGCCGCATACGCGGCCGGGTGTCGGATCCACTGCTGGCCGTAGCGGTCCAGGTTGCAGGTGAGGTCCAGCACCGCCTGCCACCAGGCGGCCACCTCGGGGTCCTGGCGTGAACGGGCGCTGGCGAAGCGCGGCTTGCCTGGCAGGCCCCATTCGGCGGCGCGGCGTTCCACCACCTCGCGCGAAACCTGCACCAGGATCATGCGGCAGTCGCCGCTCCAGAGCATGCGGCAGCGCTGGCGCGGCTGCAGCACGGTGAGCATGCGGGCGTCGGCCTGCGTCTCGGCGCGGCCGTCCACGATGGCGGCATGGCCTTCCAGCGGCAGCTGCACCATGAAGAAGTCGCCGCGCTCGCCGGGGTCGATCAGCACGTCGGCGCCGTAGCTCAGCGTGTTCAGGCTGACGTCGCGCATGCGCAGCTGGTTGTGGTGCACGTCCAGGCCTTGCGCGGCGCCGCGCAGTTCCAGCCGGTGCGGCGAGAAGATGCGGCCGACCTGTTCGCAGGCCTCCTGCACCGTGCGCGCGCGGCTGAGCGGAAAGGCGTCCAGCAGATGGGGGTTCAGGCGTTCTTCCATGGTGCGTGCCGGCGGCGCCGGGGATGCATTTGAGTTCTAAAGCAAATAGCGGGCACACCGGGCATACCCGGATGGACGGTTCCCCGCGCCGCCATTCGCGGCGCAAAGCGGACAGCGGCTTGCGGGTTCCGGATAGCGGCCGCCGCGCCCGGCGGCCACAGTCGGGGGATGGCCCAGAACCCCAGCCCGGTGGACGTGCTCGTCGTCGGCAGCGGCATCAATTCGCTGGTCTGCGCGGCGCTGCTGGCGCGCGCCGGCCGCCGCGTGCGCGTGCTGGAGCGCGAAGCGGCGCTCGGCGGCTGCATCCGCACCGAGCAACTCACGTTGCCGGGCTTTCACCACGACACCTTGTCGACAGCGCACCCGCTGTTCCTGGTCGGCCCGGCCTATGCCGCCCTGGGCAAGGCGCTCCACGGCGCCGGCCTGGCGTACTGCAACACCGACGCGCCGACCGGCGTGCTGACGCCCGACGGCCGGCACCGCGTGCTGTACACGGCGCGCGACAGGAACCTGGCGGCCTGCGGTCCCGACGCGAAGGCCTTCGAAGCCGCGCTGGCCGAGGTCGCGCAGCGTGCACCGCTGGTCTTCTCGCTGCTCGGCAGCGAACTCTGGCGCTGGCCTGTTGCCAGACTGCTGGCCGGCACCGCCTGGAAAGGCGGCGCGCACCACCTGGCGGCCTTCTTCGGCGAAGCGCTGCAGCCGGCCCGCCCCTGGCTGGCGCAGGCCTTCGAATCGGACCTGACGCGCGCCGTGCTGGCGCCCTGGGTGCTGCACTGCGGCCTGGGCCCCGATGCGCCGATGTCGGCGCTGATGGCGCGCGTGGTCGCCTTCACGCTCGAAGCGGTGGGCATGCCGCTGGTGAAGGGCGGCAACGCGAACACGGTGCGCGCCTTCGAGACGCTGGTCCGCGAAGCGAAGGGCGAGTTCGTCACCGGTGCCGACGTCGAACGCGTGCTGGTCGAAGGCGGCAAGGCCGTCGGCGTGCGCCTGGCCGACGGCAGCGAGCACCGCGCCGGCGAAGTCATCTGCAACGTCACCCCGACCCAGCTCTACGGCCGCCTGCTCGAAGCGCAGCACGTGCCGCCCGAAGTGGCCGCGCAGGCCAGGCAGTGGCGCTACGGCAAGGGCAACATGCAGATCCACCTGGCGCTGCGCGAGGCGCCGGCCTGGAGCCACCGCGAACTCGACCGCGTGGCCTACCTGCACCTGTCCGCCGGGCCGGACGCGGTGTCGCGCGCGGTGAACGAATGCGAACGCGGCCTGCTGCCGGCCGAGCCCACCATCTGCGTCGCCCAGCCCACCGCGCTGGACCCTTCGCGCGCCCCCGAAGGCCGCCACATCCTGTGGGTTCAGCTGCCCGAATGCCCGCGCGAACCGGTGGGCGACGCGGCGGGGCAGATCGGCGTGGACGCCCGGGCCGGCTGGACCCCCGCGCTGCGCGAAGCCTATGCCGACCGCGTGGTGGACACGATCGCGCGCCACGCCCCGAACCTGAAAGGTGCGATCCTCGGCCGCGCCGTGCTCTCGCCCGCCGACCTGCAGCGACTGAACATCAACCTGGTGGGCGGCGACCCCTACGGCGGCGACTGCGCGCTCGACCAGTACCTGCTGTGGCGGCCGCTGCGCGCCACGCGCAACCACGCCACGCCGGTGGCGCACCTGTGGCACATCGGCGCTTCCACCCACCCCGGCCCCGGCCTCGGCGCCGGATCGGGCTTCCACGTCGCGCAGGCCTTGGGCGCGGCCTGACCCCCTTCCCCTTCACCACCACCAGGAGACCCCGCCATGACCCAAGCGCTGACCCAAGTCGCCCAGCAGATCGCCACCGGTGCCGTGCGCGTGGTCGACCTGACGCAGACCCTGAGCCCCGAGTTCCCGCCGCTGGTGCTGCCGCCGCAGTTCGGCCAGACCTGGGCCTTCACGCAGGAACGCATCTCGCAGTACGACGAGAAGGGCCCGGGCTGGTACTGGAACAACTTCTCCTGCGGCGAACACACCGGCACCCACTTCGACGCGCCGGTGCACTGGATCACCGGCAAGGACCACCCGGGCAACACGGTCGAGACCATCGACCCCAAGCAGTTCATCGGCCCGGCCTGCGTCATCGACTGCAGCAAGGAAGTGGCGGCGAACCACGACTTCAACCTGACCCCCGCGCACATCGAAGCCTGGGAAGCGAAGCACGGCCGCATCCCCGCCGGCGCCTGGGTGCTGTTCCGCACCGACTGGAGCAAGCGCATCGCCGACCCCACCAGCTTCGTCAACATGAAGGAAGACGGCCCGCACACGCCCGGCCCCACGCAGGCGGCGGTGGAACTGCTGGTCTCGCGCAACGTGCGCGGCTTCGGCGTCGAGACCATCAACACCGACGCCGGCCAGTCGCACAGCTGGCCCGTGCCCTACCCCTGCCACACGCTGATGCACGGCGCCAACAAGTACGGCCTGCAGTGCCTGACCAACCTGGACCAGCTGCCGCCCACCGGCGCGGTGGTGGTCTCGGCGCCGCTGAAGATCAAGGGCGGATCCGGCTCGCCGCTGCGCGTGCTGGCGCTGGTCGCCGCCTGACTTCGAGGAACTCCGCGACATGGCTGAACGTTCCTTCGCACGCGAAGTCCAGCAGCTGAAGGTGCCGGCGGGCACCACGTTCCGCGGCGAGGGCATCCTCGCGGTGACGAAGGCGCTGCTCGAAGCCGGCGTCGGCTACGTCACCGGCTACCAGGGATCGCCCATCTCGCACCTGATGGACGTGCTGGCCGACGCGCAGCCCATCCTCAACGAGCTGGGCGTCTACTTCGAGCCCGCGGCCAGCGAGGCGGCGGCCGCGGCGGCGCTCTCGGCTTCGGTGATGTACCCGGTGCGCGGCGCGGTGACCTGGAAGTCCACCGTCGGCACCAACGTCGCCTCGGACGCGCTGGCCAACCTGGCTTCGGGCGGCGTGATGGGCGGCGCGCTCATCATCGTCGGCGAAGACTACGGCGAAGGCTCCAGCATCATGCAGGAGCGCACCCACGCCTTCGCGATGAAGTCGCAGATGTGGCTGCTGGACCCGAAGCCGCACCTGCCTTCCATCGTGAAGGCGGTGCACGACGGCTTCGCGCTTTCCGAAGCGACGAACACGCCGGTGATGCTGGAGCTGCGCATCCGCTCGTGCCACCTGCACGGCAGCTTCGTGACGAAGGAGAACCGGCGGCCGGCGTTTTCGCTGAAGGAAGCGCTGGAACACCCGCGGCGCGACGTCAACCGCATCGTGCTGCCGCCCGCTTCGTTCCTGCACGAACGCGAGAAGGTCCAGCAGCGATGGCCGGCGGCCCAGCGCTTCGTCGTCGAGCATGGCCTCAACGAGATGCACGACGGCGAGCTCGGCCACATCGGCGTGGTGATGCTGGGCGGCATGAGCAACAACGTGCTGCGCGCGCTGAAGCTGCTGGGCCAGGCCGACGCCTTCGGCGACAGCCGCGTGCCGCTGTACGTGCTGAACGTGGCCTACCCGCTGGTCGACGAGGAGGTGGTGCGCTTCTGCGCCGGCAAGCAGGCGGTGCTGGTGGTGGAAGAAGGGCAGCCCGACTACCACGAGCAGCACCTGAACACGATCCTGCGCCGCCACGGCCTGGACACGAAGGTGCACGGCAAGGACCTGCTGCCGATGGGCGGCGACTACACCGTGGCCGCGCTCGAGAAGGCCCTGCGCGGCTTCCTGGAGCAGCACCACCCGGCGGCCTTCGCCAAGCCGGTGGCCGTGGCCCTGCCTTCGAGCCGCGCCGCCGAGGTGGCGAAACTGCTGCCGCCGCGCCCGCCCGGCCTGTGCGTGGGCTGCCCGGAGCGGCCGATCTTCTCGTCGCTGAAACTGGTGGAGGGCCAGCTGGGCGAACACCACGTCTCGGCCGACATCGGCTGCCACCTGTTTTCCATCATGCCGCCGTTCAACATCGGCGCCACCACCATGGGCTACGGGCTGGGCGCCAGCAGCGCTTCGGCCTTCGCGGCCGGGCCGCAGCTGGGCGCTTCGAAGAAGGCCATCGCGGTCATGGGCGACGGCGGCTTCTGGCACAACGGCCTGACCAGCGGCATCGCGAACGCGGTGTTCAACCGCCACGACAACCTGTTCCTGATCGTCGACAACAACTACTCGGCGGCCACCGGCGGGCAGGACATTCCTTCGTCGCGCGCGCTCAACCCGAACCGCAGCACCATGCACCCCATCGAATCGGCGGTGCGCGGCGTGGGCGTGAACTGGGTGCGCACGATCAAGCGCACCTACGACGTGGCGGCCATGCGCGAAGCGCTGCACGAAGCGCTGAGCTCGCGCGAGCCGGGGCCGAAGGTCGTCATCGCCCAGAGCGAGTGCATGCTCAACCGCCAGCGGCGCGAGAAGCCGGCCACGGCCAAGGCGGTGGCGGCCGGCGAACGGGTGCAGAAGGAACGCTTCGGCGTCGACGCCGCCGTGTGCTCGGGCGACCACGCCTGCATGCGCGTCTCCGGCTGCCCCAGCCTGACGCTGGCGCCTTCGGGCGACGCGCTCAAGCCCGACCCGGTGGCGCATGTCGACGAACACTGCGTGGCCTGCGGCCACTGCGGCGAGGTGGCCGACTCGGCCGTGCTGTGCCCTTCGTTCTACAAGGCGCACAAGGTGCACAACCCGAACGCCTTCGAACGCTGGCGCGCGCGCTGGCGCGCGAAGTGGGTGGCAGCGCTGCAGGCCCGCCAGGCGCGCGCGCGTGCGCGCCGCGCGCTCTACGCGACGGGGGCGAACTGATGCTGGCGCCCGACCCGAAGAGCTTCCGCATCGCCGTCATGGCCCTGGGCGGCCAGGGGGGCGGCGTGCTGGTCGACTGGATCGTCGACCTGGCCGAACATGCCGGCTGGACGGCGCAGGCCACCTCGGTGGCCGGCGTCGCGCAGCGCACCGGCGCCACCATCTACTACATCGAGCTGGTCGAGCCCACGCCCGGCCGCGAGCCGGTGATGGCGCTGATGGCGGTGCCGGGCGACGTGGACGTGCTGATCGCCGCCGAGCTGATGGAAGCCGGCCGCGCCGTCGAACGCGGCCTCGTCACGCCCGAACGCACGGTGCTGGTGGCCAGCAGCCACCGCACCTTCGCCGTGCAGGAGAAGATCGTGCCCGGCAACGGCCTGGCCGACAGCGCCGCGGTGCTGGAAGCGCTGCGCGGCGCCGCACGCCGGCTGGTGGTGGCCGACATGCAGGCGCTGGCGGTGCAGCATGGCAGCGTCATCAGCGCCAGCCTCTTCGGCGGCCTGGCTGGCAGCGGCGCCCTGCCCTTCGACCGCGCCGCCTTCGAAGCGGTGATCGAACGCAGCGGCGTCGGCGTCAAGGCCAGCCTGGCCGCGATGCGCGCCGCCGCCGACCTGGCGGGCAGCACCACGCCGCCGCCGGCCGCCACGCCGGCGCGCACGATGGAGACGCCGCCGCGCCCGCTGCCCGAGCGCACCGCCGCGCCCGAGCTGCAGCCGCTGCTGGACCGCATCCGCCAGCACTTCCCGCGCCCCGCGTGGGACTGGCTGGGTGAAGGCCTGGCGCGCGTGGTCGACTGGCAGGACGCCGACTACGGCGTCGAGTACCTGGACCGCGTGGCCGCCGTGGCGTTGGCCGACGACGGCAGCGACGGTCACGCCCTCACGGTCGAAGCCGCACGCTGGGTGGCGGTGGCGATGAGCTACGACGACGTCATCCGTGTCGCCGACCTGAAGACGCGTGCCGAACGCACGGCGCGCGTGCGCGGCGAGATCGGCGCAGGCGAAGACGACGTCTTCGGCACCGAAGAGTACTTCCACCCGCGCCTGGAAGAAGCGCTGGGCCTGCTGCCGCGCGCCTGGGCCGACCGGCTGGAAGCGTCGCCCGCGCTGAGAGCCTGGCTGGCGGCGAAGATGGACAAGGGCCGCCGCATCCACTCGCAGACGGTTCGCGGCCACCTGCAGCTGCGCCTGATGGCGTCGCTGCGCCGCTGGCGCCGCGGCAACCGCCGCCATGCGCAGGAGCAGGCGCACCTGCAGGCCTGGCTGCAGCAGGTGCAGGCCACGCTGAAGACCGACCGCGCACTGGCGGTGGAGGAACTGCGCTGCCGCCGCCTGGTGAAGGGCTACAGCGACACCCATGCCCGCGGCAGCAGCCGCTTCGACCGCCTGATGCAGGCGGCCCGCCTGCTGCGCGGCAAGCCGCAGGCGGCGCAGACGCTGGCGGCGTTGCGCGAGGCGGCGCTGAAGGATGCGCAAGGGCGTGCGCTCGAGCAGCAGCTGCAGGCGCTGGCGCTGGCATGAGAGGCCGCGACCGCCTCATCGAAGCCCCCGAATGGGTACGACCGCTCGGCCACGTGGAAGGCATGGTGGCGCGCGGCCGCACCATCTACCTGGCCGGCCAGGTGGGCTGGGACGCGCAGTCGCGCTTCGCCAGTGCCGAGCTCACCGGTCAGGTGCGGCAGGCGCTTTCGAACGTGCTGCACCTGCTGCGGCGCGCCGGCGCGGGGCCGGAGCACATCACCCGCATGACCTGGTTCGTGGTCGGCAAGCAGGACTACGAACGTTCACTGCCCGAGATCGCGCTCATCTACGCCGACCTCTTCGGGCGCGAGTTCCCGCCCATGACCACCGTCGCCGTGCAGTCGCTGATGCACGACGGCGCGCTGGTGGAGATGGAAGTCACCGCCGTCGTCGACGACGACGCCTGAGTCCCCGAGAGAAGCCCTCGCAACGCAAGGAGTCCCGCCATGAGCCGTTCCCGATCGACGCGCCGCCAGTTCCTCCACCACGGCGGCTTCGCGCTCGCCGCCCTCGGCGCGAGCGGGCCCCTGAAGGTGCTGGCGCAGACGCAGAGCACGCTCACCATCGCCTACAACGTGGACCTGCCTTCGTGGGACCCCACGGTCGGCCCTTCGGCGGTGAACCCGACGATCCAGACCCTGTACAAGGCCGTGTTCTCGCAGTTCATCGACCAGAACCCCGACCTGAGCCTGAAGCCCGACCTGCTGACCAAGTGGGGCTGGAACGCCGACAAGACCAGGATCAGCCTCTCGGTCGTGAAGGGTGCGAAGTGGCACGACGGCAGCCCCGTCACCGCCGAGGACGTGGCCTGGTCGCTGCGCCGCGCCGCCGACGAGAAGACCGGCAACCCGATCCAGTTCCTCTGGAGCAAGATCACCAACATCAAGGCCGAAGGCGACACCGTCACCGCCGACGTGAAGGAGTTCGAGCCCGCGTTCTTCAAGTGGATGGCCTTTCTCACCGGCTATGTGCTGCCCAAGGCCTACTTCGAGAAGGTGGGTGCCGCCGGCTTCGAGAAGAAGCCCGTGGGTTCCGGACCCTACATGGTGGAAGAGTTCGTGCAGGGCTCGCACATGAAGCTGAAGGCCTTCAAGGACTACTTCGGCCCCAAGCCGGTGTTCCAGACCGTGGTGATCAAGTTCACCACCGACCCTTCGGCGCGCGTGGCCGAACTGGAGTCCGGCCGCAGCGACCTGACGCTGGAAGTGCCCTACGAAGAGGCCGAACGCCTGAAGGGCAAAGGCTTCGGCGCCAGCGTGGCGCCGGTGTCGGACATCGGCATGATCTTCCTCACCAACGTGGAGCCGATGACCAACGACAAGGTGCGCCAGGCGCTGGCGATGGCGGTCGACAAGAAGGGCCTGGCGGGCAAGCTGCTGAAGGGCAACGTGAAGCCCATCGACACCCTGCAGGCGCCCGGCTACGCGGCCTACGACCCCAGCATCAAGGCGCCCTACGACCCCAAGAAGGCCGCCGCGCTGATGGCCGAAGCCGGCTACACCAGGGACAAGCCGCTGAAGTTCAAGGTGCAGACCACGCGCGGCTTCAAGCCCAAGGACTTCGAGGTCATGCAGGCGGTGGCCGGCATGTGGAAGGCGATCGGCGCCGAAGTCGAGCTGGAGGTCTACGAAGTCGCCAAGCACTACGAGCTGCGGGCGCAGCACAAGCTGGCGCCGGCGGCGTTCTACAACTGGGGCAACTCCATCGGCGACCCCAGCACCAGCACCGGCTTCGCGATGTTCAGCCATTCGCCGCACTCGGCCTGGAAGGACCCCAAGACGCTGGACGGCATGATCGGCCCGCTGTGGGGCGAGAAGGACGAGGCCAGGCGCATCGCCGGCTACAAGGCGGTAGACAAGTACATCGCCGACAACGCGCTCGTGATCCCGCTGTTCCAGTACAGCCAGACCGTGGTCTACCGCAAGGGGCTGAAGTTCACGCCGCACGGCGCCGGCTTCGTGCTGCCGCAGGCGGTGCGAAACGCCTGACGCCGCGGTGCTGAAACGCGGGTCGCGCGCGGCGCGCGGGCTGGGCGTGGTCGCGCTCACGCTGCTGGGCGTGAGCGTGGTGGTCTTCGTGCTGATGCGCGTGGTGCCCGGCGACCCGGTGGCGATGATGATCCCGCCCGGCGCCGGGCCGGACGACATCGCCCGCCTGCGCGCCTTCTACGGCCTGGACCGATCGATCCCGGCGCAGTACGGGCTGTGGCTGCTGGCCGCGCTGCAGGGCCAGTTCGGCACCTCCATCAGCCTGAAGCAGGACGTGCTGTCGCTCGTGCTGCAGCGCCTGCCGGCGACGCTGGAGCTGGGCGCAACCGCGCTCGCGTTCGCGGTGCTGCTGGGCGGCACCGCGGGCATCGTCTCGGCGGCGGCGCACGGGCGCTGGGGTTCGTCGGCCATCGACGGCGTCGCCGCGCTGGTGCAGGCGGTGCCCGACTTCCTCTGGGGCCTGGTCTTCATCCTGCTCTTCGGCGTGCTGTGGACCTGGATGCCGATCTCCGGCCGCGTCGACCCGCTGCTGGACTTCCACGCCGCCAGCGGCTTCATCTTCTTCGAAAGCCTGCTGCGCGGGCGCTGGGACGTCACCGCCTCGGTGTTCACGCATTCGGTGGCGCCTTCGCTGGCGCTGGGGCTGCCGGTGGCGGCGATGATCGCGCGCGTGCTCAAGGCCAGCATGCAGGAAGCGCTGGCCGCCGACTACGTGATGCTGGCGCGCCTGAAAGGCCTGGCGCCGGCGCGCGTGCTGCTGGCCGAGGCACTGCCCAACGCGGTGACGCCCACGCTGCAGCTCACCGGCGTGCAGTTCGCCTTCATGCTGGGCGGCACGGTGCTGATCGAGCGCCTGTTCAGCTACCCCGGCATCGGCAGCCTGGCCATCAATGCCGTGATCGCGCGCGACCTGCCGCTGATCCAGGGCATCGTGCTCACCTTCGCCGTGCTGTTCATCGCCATCAACGGGGTGGTGGACGCGCTGACGCTGGCGCTGAACCCACGGCTGCGGAGCACGAAGCGATGAGCCGCGCCGCGGTGCCGCTTTCCGCGCGGCTGCTGCGCAACCCGCGCGTGCTGTTCGGCGGCGCGGTGCTGCTGGCGCTGCTGGTGGCGGCGCTGTTCGCGCCCTGGCTGGCGACCATGGACCCCGAAGCGCAGGACCTGCTCTCGCCGCTGGAGCCGGCGGCCTGGCACCAGGCCGCCGGCAGCGAAGGCGACGCCGTGCACTGGCTGGGCACCGACAACCTGGGGCGCGACGTGCTCTCCCGCCTGGTCTGGGGCGCGCGCACGGCGCTCACGGTGGCGGTGGTGGCGGCGCTGCTCACCGCGCTGGTGGGCACCACGCTGGGCGCGCTGGCGGGCTACTACGGCGGCGTGCTGGACACGGCGGTCTCGCGCCTGGTCGACGTGTGGATGGCCTTCCCGCCTGTGCTGCTGGCGGTGGTGCTGGTGGCGCTGCTGGGCACCGGGCTGGGCTCGGTCATCATCGCCATCGTCGTCGTCGACTGGACCCGCTTCGCGCGCGTGGTGCGCGCCGAAGCGCAGGCGCAGCGCGCGCTGGACTACGTGACCTCGGCGCGCATGCTGGGGCTGTCGCCGCTGCGCATCCTGTTCAGCGAGATCGGGCCCAACGTGGTGCCGCTGCTCATCACGCTGGTGACGCTGGAGATGGGCATCGCCATCGTGGTGGAGGCCATCCTCAGCTTCGTCGGCCTGTCGGTCGCCTCGGGTGCTTCCACCTGGGGCGGCATGCTGGGCGAAGGGCGGCTGTACGTGAACCAGGCGCCCTGGCTGATGGTGCTGCCCATCGGCGCCACCATGCTGGCGGTGCTGGGGCTGAATGCGCTGGGCGACGGTCTGCGGCGCGAACTGGACCCGGTGGTGCGCTGATGAACGCGCCCGTTCTCGAGGTCGAAGACCTGCACCTGGAGATCGACACCGCCGGCCGCGTCAGCCACATCCTGCGCGGCGTGAACCTCGCCGTGCCGGCCGGCCGCGTGCATGCGCTGGTGGGCGAATCGGGTGGCGGCAAGTCGATGGTCACGCGCTGCGCCACCGGCCTGCTGCCGCGCGGCGCGCACATCACGCGCGGGCGCATCCGCATCGCGGGCGAGGACGTGACCCACGCTTCCGAGGCCCGCTGGCGCACGTTGCGCGGCCCGGTGGTCAGCATGGTGATGCAGGACCCGCTGACGGCGCTGAACCCGGTGCGCCGCATCGGTGCCCAGATCGCCGACGTGCTGCGCCTGCATCGCGGCCTGAAGGGCGACGCGGCGCTGCGCGAAGCCCAGGCGCTGCTCGACCGCGTGCACGTGCGCGAACCCGCGCGCGTGCTGCGCCAGTACCCGCACGAGCTTTCCGGCGGCATGCGCCAGCGCGTGGTCATCGCCATCGCCTGGGCCTGCCGGCCGCAGCTGATCCTGTGCGACGAGCCGACCACCGCGCTCGACGTCACGGTGCAGAAGGAGGTGCTGCGCCTGATCCACGAACTGGCGGGCGAAGGCCAGGGCGTGCTTCTGGTGACGCACGACCTGGGCGTGGTGGCCAAGCTGGCGACGACCATGAGCGTCATCCACGGCGGCCGCATCCTGGAAGCGGGCCCGGTCGACGCCGTCTACGCGCGCCCGCAGCACCCCTACACGCGCGCGCTGCTGGCCGCCACGCCGCGCTTCGACCGTCCCGGCCACACGCTGCAACCGGTGGACGACGCGCTGATCGAGCAGCTGGACGCCGAGGCGCGGGCCATCGACGCCGGGGCCGCTTCATGAGCGAAGCCCTGCTGCAGGTGGAAGGCCTGGGGCTGGACGTGCCCGACCTCGACGCCGGCCCCGGCGCGCCCATGCGAACCATCCTGCGCGACGTGAGCTTCACTGTGCCGCGCGCCGGCGCCCTGGGCGTGATCGGCGAATCGGGCAGCGGCAAGAGCTCGCTCGCGCGCGCCCTCACGCTGCTGATGCCACCGCAGCGCGGCCGCATCCGCTTCGAATCGCAGGAAGTCCAGGGCCTGGCAGGCAGTGCGCTCGCCGCCTACCGCGCACGGCTGCAGCTGGTGTTCCAGGACCCGATGTCGGCGCTGAACCCTCGGCGCCGCGTCGGCGCCAGCATCGTGCGGCCGCTGGAAGCCTTCGGCCGCCTGGCCGGCCGCAAGCCGGCCGCAGTGGCCGGCGCGCTGCTGGAACGCGTGGGCCTGCCGGCCGCCTTCGCCGAACGCTACCCGCACGAACTTTCCGGCGGCCAGCGCCAGCGCGTGAACATCGCGCGCGCGCTGGCGCTGGAACCGCCGGCGCTGATCGCCGACGAGGTGACCTCGGGCCTGGACGTCTCGGCGCAGGCACGCATCGTCGCGCTGCTGGAACAGCTGCGGCGCGACATGGGGCTGGCAGTCGTCTTCATCAGCCACGACCTGTCGCTGGTGCGCAGCCTGTGCGACGACCTGCTGATCCTGCGCGCCGGCCAGGTGGTGGAACAGGGGCCGGCCGACCGCATCTTCGCGGCGCCGGCGCACCCCTACACGCAGGCTTTGCTGGACGCGATTCCGCTGCCGGTGCCCGACCCGCATTGGCTGGAATCGGGTCGCTGAGGATCAGTCCTGCAAATTCAGGGCTCCACCCACTGGCGAGAGGCAGTCGCGGTCGCGCCTGGCATCGTAGAGTGCACCCCACTGCAACCGAAGACGCCGCCATGAAGCGCCGGATCCAGCTCCTGGTCATCGACCCGCAGAACGACTTCTGCGACCTGCCGCCGGCGTACCGGCCGACCGACCCGCTCACCGGCCGCCCGCTGGCGCCGGCGCTGCCGGTGGACGGCGCGCACGCCGACATGCAGCGCCTGGCGGCCTTCATCCGGGCGGCTTCAGGCCGGCTGACCGACATCGCCGTCACGCTCGACTCGCACCACCGGCTCGACATCGCCCACCCCACCTTCTGGCAGGGCACCGACGGCGGCGCGGTGGCGCCCTTCACGCCCGTCACCGCGGCCCAGGTGCGCGTGGGCACGTTCCGGCCGCGCGACCCGGCCGCGCTGCCGCGCACGCTGGCCTACCTGGACGCGCTGGAAGCGCGCGGCCGCTACACGCTGATGGTCTGGCCCGTGCACTGCGAGATCGGCAGCTGGGGCCACAACCTGCATGCCGACGTGAAGGCGGCCTGCAACGCCTGGGAAGAGCAGCACGGGGCCGTCGTGCAGACGGTCGCCAAGGGCGCGAACCCGTGGACCGAGCACTACAGCGCCGTGCAGGCCGAGGTGCCGGACGACGACGACCCGGGCACGCAGCTCAACCGCGCTCTCATCGGGCAGCTGGACCGGGCCGATCTGCTGCTCGTCGCCGGCGAGGCCAGCAGCCACTGCGTGAAGGCGACCACCGAGCACGTGGTCGAGCACCTGCCCAGCGGCCGCCCCGGCAAGCTGGTGCTGCTGACCGACTGCATGAGCCCGGTGGCCGGCTTCGCTGCCCAGCACCAGGCCTTCCTGGACGAGATGCGCCGCCACGGCGTGCGGCTGGCCACCAGCCGCGACGTGCTGGCCGAGCTGGCCGCCTGAACGCCCCGAGGACCCGACCATGCCCCCCGTCATCAGCAGCCTGCTCGAGACCGACCTCTACAAGTTCACGATGTGGCAGACCATGCTGCACCGGCACCCGCAGACGCAGGCCGAGTACAGCTTCGTCTGCCGCAACCGCAGCGCCTACCCGCTGGCCGAGCTGCTGGACGAGGTGAACCGCGAGCTGGACCACCTGTGCGCGCTTGCCTTCCGGCCCGACGAGCTGGCCTACCTGGGCGCGCTGCGTTTCATCAAGTCGGACTTCGTCGACTTCCTGCGCATCTTCCGCTTCCAGCGCGACTTCATCCGCGCCAGCGCCAGCGGCGAGACGCTGGAGATCGTGGCGCGCGGGCCGCAGGTGCACGTGATGTTCTTCGAACTGTTCGTGCTGTCCATCGTCAACGAGCTGTACTTCCGCCGCTTCGACCGCGAGACCGCGCTCGCGGAGGGGCGGTGCCGGCTGGAGGCGAAGATCGGGTCGCTGCAGGCCTTCGGCACCGAACCGGCGCTGCGCCACCCCTTCGAGCTGTTCGACTTCGGCGTGCGGCGGCGCTTCTCCGGCGACTGGCAGCGCGAGGTGGTGGCCACGCTGCGCGACCGGGTGCCGCGCTTCTTCAAGGGCACCTCCAACGTGCTGCTCGCGCGCGACCTCGGCCTGGTGCCCATCGGCACCATGGCGCACGAGTACCTGCAGACCTACCAGGCCCTGGGCGTGCGGCTGCGCGACCACCAGAAGGCCGCGCTCGAGGACTGGGTGCAGGAATACCGCGGCGACCTGGGCACGGCGCTCACCGACGTGGTGGGCATGGACGCCTTCCTGGCCGACTTCGACCTCTACTTCGCCAAGCTGTTCGACGGCCTGCGCCACGACTCGGGCGACCCCGTCGTGTGGGGCGAGAAGGCGCTGGCGCACTACGCGAAGCTGCGCATCGACGCCCACACCAAGCGCCTGGTGTTCTCCGACGGCCTGGACGTCGGGCGCGCCATCGCGCTGTACCGCCACTTCGGCGACCGCACCCAGCTGGGCTTCGGCATCGGCACCCGGCTCACCAACGACGTCGGGCTGGAGACGCTGAACATCGTGATGAAGCTCACCCGCTGCAACGACCAGCCGGTGGCCAAGCTGTCGGACAGCCCGGGCAAGGTGCTTTGCGACGACCAGACCTTTCTGGCCTACCTGCGCCAGGTGTTCAAGGTGGCCGCGTAGGTCGACGCCATGCTCAGGCTCGTGATGGCACGGCTCGAGCTCACCGTCGACCCGGACCACTTCCTGGGGTTGACGCGGCAGGTCCGGAGCACGCCGAGGCCGCGCGCGCGAGAATCGGTTCCTTCACCCACCCGATCCCACCCATGAAGTACCTGCACACGATGGTGCGCGTCAGCGACCCCGAAGCCTCGCTGCGCTTCTACCGCGACGCGCTCGGCCTGGAGGAGGTGCGCCGCACCGACGTGCCCGGCGGCCGCTTCACGCTGATCTTCCTGGCCGCGCCCGGCCAGCCCGAGGCGCAGGTCGAGCTCACGCACAACTGGGACCCCGAGGCCTACACCGGCGGGCGCAACTTCGGCCACCTGGCCTACGCAGTGGACGACATCTATGCCTCGTGCCGCCGCCTGCAGGAGCATGGCGTGACCATCCTGCGCCCGCCGCGCGACGGCCGCATGGCCTTCGTGCGTTCGCCGGACGGCATCTCGATCGAGCTGCTGCAGGACGGGCCCGCGCTGGCGCCGGCCGAGCCCTGGGCTTCGATGCCGAACACCGGCAGCTGGTAAGGCCTCAGTCGACGCGCAGCACCAGCGCCGCGCCGGTGTCGCCGGCCGCGCAGCCGGTGAAGACGCCCACGCCCCCGCCTTCGGCCACCAGCGCCTGGATCAGCTCGGCGATGCCGCGCAGGCCGGTCGGCCCCTGCGGGTGGCCGTAGATCAGGCTGCAGCCCAGCGGGTTCATGCGCTCGGCCGCGAAGCCGGTCTGCTGCACGAACCAGAGGTCGTTCACCGCGAAGGGGTTGTGCGTGACCACGCAGCGCACCTGGCCGATGTCCAGGCCGGCGTCGCGCAGGGCACGCTGCGCCGCGGTGGTAGCAGCCTTGGGCATGCGTGCCTTCTCGGCGCGGGCGACACCCGAAGCCAGCAGACGCACCACCGGGCCACCGGCGGCGCGCGCCCGCTCGACGGTGGTGACCACGGCGCCGGCGCAGCCGTCGGCCGGGTGGGTCTGGTTGCCGAAGGTGACGACACCGCCTTCCGTCAGCGGCTTCAAGCCGGCCAGCCCTTCGGCGGTGTAGGGGTGCACGCCTTCGTCGGCTTCCACGCGCAGCGTGCGGCCCTTGCCCAGCGCCAGGTCCACCGGCTGGAAGTAGCGTCGCTGCAGCGCGCGGTCGTCGGCCAGGGCGCGCTGGTACTGGGCCCAGCGCAGCAGGGTCAGCTCGTCGAGCGCGGCGCGGCTGATGCCGCCTTCGCGCGCCACGTGCTCGGCGGTGGCCACCATGGCCTGGCCGGTGTTCGGGTCGGCGGCGAAGTTGTCCAGCACCCAGTTTTCGGCCTGCGGCGCGCCGCCCATGCCTTGCGGGCGGGGGTAGACCAGCAGCGGGCCGTTGCTGGTGCGGTCGGTGGTGACGACCAGCTGAGCGCCGCCTTGCTGCTGCACCGTCATCGCCGCATGCGCGAAGCAGGCCACCGAGGTGGCGCAGGCCTGCGCCAGCAGCGGGCCGCTGAGAGTGGGCAGGCCCAGGCGCGCGGCCAGCGTGGGCGCGAAGTAGAAGCTCTGCGCCTGCGGCACCGTCTGGCCGACGACGAGCCCGTCGAAGTCCCGCTCCTCCAGCCCGCGCTGCACCAGTGCGGCGGCGGTGACCGCGGCGGCCAGGTCGGTGCTCGGCAGCTCGGCCAGGCGGCCTTGCCAGCGCACGAAGGGCGAGGTCCAGCAGTGGCCGGCGGCGATGGCGGCGTTGTCGAACTTCATTGGGGAACTCCTCAGGCTTCGCGCACCGCCAGCAGCGGGTTCTTGTAGGCGCTCTTCGGCATGGCGCCGCTCGCCAGCACGGTGACGGCCACGCGCACCTGCAATTGCGTGCGCACGGCGGCTTCGATCTCGCGCGCCAGCGCTTCGAAGGACTCTGCAGCCAGGCCTTCGCGCGCTTCCACGTCCATCGGAATCGGGTCGTCGAAGCGCACCTGCGCCTTCGTCGCCTTCCACACCCGCACCAGCGGCTCGGCGCGGTCGCCGAAGCGCGAAGCCACCAGGTCGCGCAGCGCGGTGGGGAAGACGTTCATGCCCTTGTAGATGAGCATGTCGTCGGTGCGGCCGATGCAGCGCATGCGTGGGCTGCTGCGGCCGCAGGAGCATGCCGTGCCCACCACCAGCGCGTGGTCGCGCGAGCGGTAGCGCACCATGGGCGTCGCCTCGCGCGCGAAGGTGGTGTAGACGATCTCGCCGGTGGCGCCTTCGCGCCAGGGTCGCACCTCGCCACTTTCGGGGTCGATCAGCTCGACGGCCACGGAGCGCTGGGCGTTGAAGTGCATGCCGTCCTGCGCTTCGCATTCGGCCCACATGCCGGAGATCACGTCGCCCAGACCCATGGTCTCGCGCAGGTGCGAAAGGCCCAGGCCGGCGGTGATGCGCTGGCGGATCTCCGGCTGGCCCAGCCCGGGCTCGCCGCCGCCCAGCACTTTCACCAGGTGCGAAGACCCCAGGCCCTGCTGCGCCAGGTGGAGCGCGAACGAGGTGGTCGCCAGCAGCGCGGTGCAGCGCAGGTGGCGCATCTCGTTGAGGATGCGGTCGGTCGGAAAGCCACCCAGCCAGCACAGCGTGGCGCCCAGGCGGCGGAAGCCGTCGGCATAGGGCAGGCCGCCGGCCACCATCGGCAGGCCCACCAGGTGCGCCACCACGTCTTCGGGGCGGATGCCGGCGGTGAACCAGTTGTGCGCGATGGCGTCGGCGAAGACCTCGGCGTCGGCCTTCGTCAGCGCGTAGTACAGCGGGCGGCCGGTGGTGCCGCTGCTGCACAGGGTCTGCACGATGTCGCGCATCGGCGCGCCCTGGTTGTCACCCAGCGGCCGTTCGTCGGTGGCCGCGTCCTGCGCGGCGCGCACGTCGTCCTTCAGCGTGAAGGGCAATTGCGCGAGGTCGGCGAACTCACGCATCGGCGCGCCCCGCACCGGCGCGTGCAGCCGCGCGTACAGCGCCGACCGCGCCTGGATGGCGGGCAGCGCTTGCGCCAGCCGCCCGGCCTGCCAGCGCTCCACCTCGGCCCAGGGCCGGGTCTCCAGCTCGGGGTTCCAGTAAGGGCCGGCCATGCGGCGTTCTTCAGCTGAAGGCGGCGATTCCCGTGATCGCGCGGCCCAGGATCAGCGCGTGGATGTCGTGCGTGCCTTCGTAGGTGTTCACCACCTCCAGGTTCACCAGGTGGCGCGCGACGCCGAACTCGTCGCTGATGCCGTTGCCGCCCATCATGTCGCGCGCCGTGCGCGCGATCTCCAGCGCCTTGCCGCAGCTGTTGCGCTTCATGATGCTGGTGATCTCCACCGCCGCCGTGCCTTCGTCCTTCATGCGGCCCAGGCGCAGGCAACCTTGGAGCCCCAGCGTGATGTCGGTCAGCATGTCGGCCAGCTTCTTCTGCACCAGCTGGTTGGCCGCCAGGGGTCGCCCGAACTGCTTGCGGTCCAGGGTGTATTGGCGTGCGCGCTGGTAGCAGTCTTCGGCGGCGCCCAGCGCGCCCCAGGCGATGCCGAAGCGGGCGCTGTTGAGGCAGGTGAAGGGCCCCTTCAAGCCTCTGACTTCGGGGAAGGCGTTCTCCTCGGGGCAGAACACGCCGTCCATCACGATCTCGCCGGTGGTGCTGGCGCGCAGGCCGACCTTGCCGTGGATGGCGGGGGCGCTGAGTCCCTTGGCGCCCTTGTCCAGTACGAAGCCGCGGATGGCGCCTTCGTCGTCCTTGGCCCAGACGACGAAGACGTCGGCGAACGGGCTGTTGGAGATCCACATCTTGCTGCCCGAAAGGCTGTAGCCGCCGGGCACCTTGCGGGCGCGGGTGACCATGCTGGCGGGGTCGCTGCCGTGGTTGGGCTCGGTGAGGCCGAAGCAGCCGATCCACTCGCCGGTGGCGAGCTTGGGCAGGTACTTCTGCTTCGTGGCTTCGTTGCCGAACTCGAAGATGGGCACCATCACGAGCGAGCTCTGCACGCTCATCATGCTGCGGTAGCCGGAGTCGACGCGTTCGACTTCGCGCGCAATCAAGCCGTAGCTGACGTAGTTGAGGCCGGGGCCGCCGTAGGCCTCCGGAATCGTGGGGCCGAGCAGGCCGATCTCGCCCATCTCGCGAAAGATCGTCGTGTCCGGCTTCTCGTGGCGGAAGGCTTCCAGCACGCGCGGCGCCAGCTTCTCCTGGCAGTAGGCCGCGGCGGCCTCGCGCACCGCGCGTTCGTCTTCGGTGAGCTGCTGGTCCAACAGCAGCGGGTCGTCGGCGTTGAAACTGTTCTTGGCGGCCATGGGCTTATTCCTGATCGGGGATGACGGCAGTGACTTCGATCTCGACTTTCGCGCGGTCTTCCATGAGGGCGGTGACCTCGACCGCCGACATGGCCGCGTTGTAGGCCCCGATGATCTCGCGAAACGCCTGCCCGATGGCGCGGCCGGCGGCCAGGTACTCGCGCTTGCTGGTCACGTACCAGGTCATGCGCACGATGTGCTCGGGCTTGGCGCCGGCTTCGGTGAGCACGGCCACCACGTTCTGCAGCGCCAGCCGCGCCTGGTCGGCGAAGTCGTCGCTGGGGAAGCGACCTTCGGCGTCCCAGCCGACCATGCCGGCGACGAAGACCATGCGGCCGCGCACGGTGACGCCGTTGGCGTAACCCTTGGGGCGCGGCCAGCCGGCGGGTTGGAGGACCTGGATGGGGTTCATGTCGTGCTGCCTTTGAAGCGTGCTATGGCCGCGCGCAGGTCGGCCGGGATCTCGATGGCGCGGTGGGTCTCGAGCGAGGTGGTGACGATGACTTGGTGCATGGCGATGCGCAGGTCGCCCTGGTCGCGGCCCGTGCACTGCACCTGCAGCCCGAGCGAGCTGCGGCCCAGTTTTTCCACCGAAAGCTGCAGCAGCACCAGGTCGCCCAGCGGGCTGACGGCCTTGAAGTCGGCGTCCAGGTGCACGGTGGGCAGGCCGATGCGGCGTTCGGCGACGAGGCCATGGTACGAAAGCCCCAGCCCTTCGTTCACCCAGTCCTCGACCAGGCCGTTGAACATCACGAAGTACTGCGGGTAGAAGACGATGCCGGCGGGGTCGCAGTCCGAAAAGCGAATCCTGCGCTCGCACACGAAGACGCTCATCGGCCGACGTCCTTCAGCAATTCGCGCGCGATGATGAGCAGCTGCACCTCGGTCGCGCCTTCGTAGATGCGCAGCGCGCGAATTTCGCGGTACAGCCGTTCCACCGGCACCTCGCTCACCACCCCCAGCCCGCCCCACAGCTGCACCGCGGCGTCGATCACCTGCTGCGCGCCTTCGGTGGCGGCCAGCTTGGCCATCGCCGCTTCACGCGTGACGTTGCGGCCCTGGTCGCGCAGCCAGGCGGCGCGGTAGGTGAGCAGCGCCGCACTGTCGATGGTGGTCGCCATCTGCGCCAGCTTGGCCTGCGTGAGCTGGAAGTCGGCCAGGCTCTGGCCGAACATCTTGCGCGTGGTGGCGCGGTGCAGGCCTTCGGCCAGCGCGCGGCGCGCAAAGCCCAGCGCGGCGCCGGCCACCGAGGTGCGGAAGACGTCCAGCGTGCGCATCGCGACCTTGAAGCCTTCGGCCGCCGCGCCCACGCGCTGGCCGGCCGGCACGCGGCAGTTCGTGAAGCGCAGCCGCGCCAGCGGGTGCGGCGCGATCACGTCGATCCGCTCGGCGATCTCGAAGCCCGGCGTGCCGGCGTCGACGATGAAGGCCGAGATGCCGCGCGAGCCTGCCGCTTCGCCGGTGCGCGCGAAGACGACGTAGAAGTCGGCGATGCCGCCGTTGCTGATCCAGGTCTTCTCGCCGTTCAGCACGTAGTGGTCGCCTTCGGCCACCGCGGCGCACTGCATCGCGGCGACGTCGGAGCCGGCCTCGGGTTCGGACAGCGCAAACGCCGCGATCGCCTCGCCGCGCGCCACGCGCGGCAGATAGCGGCTCTTCTGCTCCGGCGTGCCGGCCAGCGAGATGGCGCCCGAACCCAGCCCCTGCATCGCGAACGCGAAGTCGGCCAGCCCGGAATGGCGCGCCAGGGTCTCGCGGATCATCACGATGGAACGCGTGTCGATCGCCTCGGCCGCGCCTCCGTGCGCGGTGCCGCCCACCGCGTGCGCCAGCCAGCCGTCGCGCCCCAGTGCCTTCACCAGCGCGCGGCACTCGGCGTCGACGTCGGGGCCGTGGTCGTGCGCCACGTGCTCGATGGCCCAGGCGTCCAGTTCGGTCGCCAGGTTGCGATGCCGCTCCTCGAAGAAGGGCCAGTCCAGGTGGTCGCCGCCGGCCATGCTCAGTTCCCCTGGAACACAGGCTTCTGCTTCGCGACGAAGGCGTCGTGCGCGCGCTTGAAGTCCTCGGTCAGCATGCACAGCGCCTGCGCCTGGGCCTCGGCCTCGATGGCCTGTTCCACCGTCATCGCCCATTCGTGGTGGAGCATGGTCTTGGTGATGCCGTTGGCGAAGGTGGGCCCGGCCACCAGGTCGCGCGCCATCGCCTGGGCCGTCTCGCGCAGCGCGGCGGGGTCGACCAGGCGGTTCAGCCAGCCCCAGCGTTCGCCTTCCTCGCCGCCGAGCGCGCGGCCGGTGTAGAGCAGCTCGCTCGCGCGGCCCTGGCCCACGATGCGCGGCAGCAGCGCGCAGGCGCCCATGTCGCAGCCGGCGAGGCCGACGCGGTTGAACAGGAACGCGGTCTTGCTGCGGCCGGTGCCGACGCGCAGGTCCGAAGCCATCGCGATGATGGCGCCGGCGCCGGCGCACACGCCGTCGAGCGCTGCCACGATGGGCTGCGGGCAGCCACGCATGGTCTTCACCAGGTCACCCGTCATGCGCGTGAACATCAGCAGCTCGGGCGCCTTCAGGCGCAGCAGCGGGCCGATGATCTCGTGCACGTCGCCGCCGGAGCAGAAGTTGTCGCCCGCGCCTTCCACCACCACCGCGTGCACGTCGTCGGCATAGCGAAGGTTGGAAAACAGGTCGCGCAGCTCGGCGTAGGAATCGAAGGTGAGCGGGTTCTTGCGCTCGGGCCGGTTCAGCGTGACGGTGGCCACCTTGTCCTGCACCTTCCAGAGGAAGTGCTTCGCCTGGTAGCCGGCGGCGGGCTTGCGGTTGCCGGCCAGCAGGCCGGGGTCGATGCGGTTGTCGTTCGTCATGACGTCTTCTCCTTCTGCACCATATGACCTCGAAGGGCACCCAGGTGCTGGTGCATCTGCTGCAGCGCGCGGGGGTCGAGGCCTTCGAACAGCTCCAGGATCCATTGTTCATGTTCGCGCGCCATCGCCTCGAAGCTCTTGCGGCCTTCGGGCGTGAGGCGGACGATCCAGGAGCGGCGGTCGGTGGGGCTGCTTTCGCGCGCCACCAGGCCGTCGCGTTCCAGTTCGTCGGTGAGCGCGGTCACGTTGCCGCCGGTCACCATGAGGCAGCGCGAGAGCTCGCGCATCATCAGCCCTTCCTTGCGCCGGTGCAGCTGCGCCAGGTAGTCGAAGCGCGAAAGCGAGATGCCGAAGCGTTCGCGCAGCCGGCGCCGGATTTCGGCTTCGATCTCGGTCACGCACGAGAGCATGCGCAGCCACAGCTTCAGCGCCGCGTGGTCGTCGGTGCGGGCGCGCGCTTCCAGGCCCAGGTGGGCGTGGTCGGTGAGGTCGTTCACATCACTTCTCCGCCAGAGACCGAGATCGCCTGGCCGGTGATGGCCGAAGCGCCGTCGCCGCACAACCAGCGCACCGCGTCGGCGACTTCCTGGGGCTGGACGATGCGGCCCTGCGGGTTGCCCCTGGCGAACTCGGAACGCGCTTCGGCTTCGCTGCGGCCGGTCCTGGCCACCACGTTGGCGATGCTTTCGCGCAGGATCTCGGTCTCGGTGTAGCCCGGGCAGACGGCGTTGACCGTGATGCCCTTGGCCGCCAGTTCCAGCGCCAGCGAGCGCGTGAGTCCCAGCACGCCGTGCTTGGCCGCCACGTAGGCGCTGACGTATGCATAACCTTTCTGCGCCGCCGTGCTGGCGACGTTGACCACGCGGCCGCGGCTTGCCGCCAGCATGTCGGGCAGCGCGGCCTGCGTGCAGGTGAAGGTACCGGTGAGATTGACGGCCAGCATGCGTTGCCAGAGTTCGGGCGTGGTCTTCGCGAAGGGTGCGCTTTCGGCCTGGCCGGCGTTGTTGACCAGGATCAGCACCGGGCCGCGTTGTTCGCGCGCGGCGGCGAAGGCCGCCTGCACCTGGGCGGCGTCGCCGATGTCGGCAGTCGCTGCGCCATGGCCGGGGCCGAGTTCTTCCGCCAATGCCTGCAACGGCGCGGCCGAGCGGCCCAGCAGCGTGAGCCTGGCCCCGTCGGCCGCCAGCACGCGCGCCACGGCGGCGCCGATGCCGCGCGAGGCACCGGTGACGAGCGCGTGGCGCCCGGCCAGCGGCAGCGAAGTGGCAGCCATCGCTTCAGGCCGAGATCTTCGCGGCCTCGATGGCCTGCGCCTGCGCCGCCTTCTCGCGTGCGAACAGCGACTCCATCTGCTGCTTGCCCGAGAGGTACTGCTTCGGCCACGGCATCGGCACGTAGCCGATCTTGGCCGCTTCGGTCAGCGTCCAGGCCGGGTTGGCCAGGTGCGGGCGCGCCACCGCGCACAGGTCGGCGCGGCCGGCGGAGATGATGGCGTTCACGTGGTCGGCTTCGCTGATGGCGCCCACCGCCAGCGTGGCGATGCCGGCTTCCTGACGGATGCGGTCGGCGAAAGGCGTCTGGTACATGCGGCCGTAGGTGGGCTTCTGGTCGGGCGACACCTGGCCCGACGAGACGTCGATCATGTCGGCCCCCGCCGCCTTGAAGGCGCGGGCGATGGCCACCGCGTCGTTCGGCGTGACGCCGCCGTCGACCCAGTCGTGCGCCGAGATGCGCACCGACATCGGCCGGTCGGCCGGCCAGGCGGCACGCACGGCGGCGAACACCTCCAGCGGCCAGCGCAGGCGGTTCTCGAGCGAACCACCGTACTCGTCCTTGCGGTGGTTGGTGAGCGGCGAGATGAAGGCCGACAGCAGGTAGCCGTGCGCGCAGTGCAGTTCCAGCCAGTCGAAGCCGGCGGCGGCGGCACGCTTGGTGGCGGCCACGAAGTCGGCCTTCACGCGGTCCATGTCGGCGCGGTCCATCGCCTTCGGCACCGCGGTGTCGGCGCTGTAGGGTAATGCCGAAGCCGAGATCAGCGGCCAGTTGCCCGTGTCGAGCGGCAGGTCGGCACCGGCGCCTTGCCAGGGTGCATTGGTCGAACCCTTGGGGCCGGCGTGGCCGATCTGCATCGCGATCCTGGCGTCGCTGTGGGCGTGCACCCAGTCGACGATGCGCTTCCAGGCCGCGCCCTGTTCGTCGTTCCACAGCCCCGGGCACCCGGGGGTGATGCGGGCGTCGGGGCTGGTGCAGGTCATTTCCGCCACCACCATGCCGGCGCCGCCCATCGCGCGCGCCCCCAGGTGCACCAGGTGGTAGTCGCCCGGCAGCCCGTCGACGCAGGAGTACTGCGCCATCGGCGAGACAACGACGCGGTTCTTCAGCGTCACGCCGCGCAGCGTGTAGGGGGTGAACATCGGCGGCGGCGCGGGCTGGTGGGCCGGCACCTTCACGCCGGCCTTCTCGGCGAACCAGCGTTCGTAGCCCCCCAGCCATTTCGCGTCGCGCAGGCGCAGGTTCTCGTGGCTGATGCGCTGGCTGCGCGTGAGCATGGAGTACATGAACTGCTCGGGCGGCAGCTGGTCGCAGTAGCGCGCGCCGCACACCTCGAACCATTCCATCGCGTTCCAGGCCGCGTTCTGCAGGCGCAGCGTCTCCACGCTGCGCAGCGACTGGTACGTCTCCAGCACTTCGCCGATCTTCTCGGGCGAGTCGCCCAGGCGCTGGAACTGGCGCGTCAGCTCGATCGCGTCTTCCAGCGCCAGCTTGGTGCCCGAGCCGATGGCGAAGTGCGCCGTGTGCACCGCGTCGCCCATGAGCACCACGTGGGCGCCGTTCTCGTTGTTCAGCCACCACTGTTCGCACACCACGCGCTGGAAGTTCAGCCAGGCCGACCCGCGCAGGTGGCGCGCGTTGGTCATCAGCTTCGCGCCCTGCAGGTTGTCGGCGAACAGCTTCTCGCAGAAGGCGATGGAGTCGTTCTGGTCGGCCTTGTCCAGGCCGTGCGCCAGCCACACGTGCTCGGGGCACTCGACGATGAAGGTGGCGGTCCGGTCGTCGAACTTGTAGATGTGGGCCTGGAACCAGCCGTGCTCGGTGCGCTGGAAGTCGAAGGTGAAGGCGTCGTACAGGCGGTGCGTGCCCAGCCAGATGTAGCGGTTGGGCCGCGTCACGATGTCGGGCTTGAAGACGCTGGCGTACCTGGTGCGCACCTTCGAGTTGATGCCGTCGCTGGCGATCACCAGGTCGGCGTCGGGGTAGTCGAGGTCGGAATCGGCGTCGGTCTCGAAGACCAGCTTCACGTCCAGCGCCTCGCAGCGCGCCTGCAGGATGTTCAGCAGCTTCTTGCGCCCGATGCCCACGAAACCGTGGCCGCCGCTGCGGATGCGGTGGCCCTTGAAGAACAGCTCGATGTCGTCCCAGTGGTTGAAGGCCTCCTGGATCTCGTCGGCCGTCTCCTTGTCCCACTGGCGCATGTTGTCCATGGTGGCGTCGGAGAACACCACGCCCCAGCCGAAGGTGTCGTAGGGCCGGTTGCGTTCGACCACCGTCACGTCGTGGGCGGGGTTGAGCTTCTTCATCAGCAGGCCGAAGTACAGGCCGGCCGGGCCGCCGCCGATGCAGACGATCTTCATGCTCGGGTCTCCTTCGAAATCGGGTGCTCCATGATTTCGAATTGGTTTAGTTCTAAAGCATCTTAGCGCAGGGCCCGGGGGATGGCAAGCACGGGTTCAGCGCATCAGCTTGCCGCCGTTCAGGTCCAGCGTGGTGCCGGTGACGAAGCCGGCGGCGTCGGAAGCCAGGTACACCGCGGCCGCCGCCACCTCGGTCTCCAGCCCGAAGCGGCCCACCGGCAGCGTGGCCAGGAAGCGGCGGCGCGCCTCGGCGTCGATCTCGTCGAGCGAAGGGCCTTCGATCGCCGCCGGCGAGATGGCGTTCACCGTCACCCCGTGCGGCGCAAGTTCCTGCGCGAAGGCGCGCGTCAGCGCGAACAGGCCCGCCTTCGAAGCGGCGTAGTGGGCGCCGGTCACCGCGCTCGCCTGCTGGCCGGCCAGCGACGAGAGGTTGAGGATGCGCCCGCGCCGCCGCTCGCGCATGTGGCGCGCGGCGATGCGGCTGCCGAAGAACACGCCGCGCAGGTTGACCGCCATCACGTCGTCCCACTCCGGCGTGGTGATGTCCCACAGGCTGACGTGCGGTGTCAGCGCCGCGTTGTTGACCAGGATGTCGACCGCGCCTTCGCTGGCCACGGCCGAGTCGAAGGCAAGCTGGAACGCGCCTTCGTCGCGCACGTCCAGCGCCAGCGCGCGGGCCGGCAGGCCTTCGCCGCGCAGCCCTTCGGCCACCGCCTGCACGCCGGCGAGGTCGACGTCGCCCAGCACCAGCTTCGCGCCCGCCTGCCCCAGCCCGCGCGCGATGCCCACGCCCAGGCCGCGCGCGGCGCCGGTGACGAAGGCCGTACGGCCGGCGAGCGAGAACATCGGGTTCGTCATGTCTTCGTCCTGTCGGCCGCCGAAGGCGTGACCCCGCCTTCGCGCAGCCTGTACTTCTGCACCTTGCCGTTCTCGGTACGCGGCAGCGTGGCCACCAGGTCCAGGAAGCGCGGCACCGCGAAGCGGGGCAAGCGGGGTTCGCACCAGTGCCACAGCATGGCGGCATCCAGCGTGTCGCCCGGGCGCGGCACCACGGCGGCCATGACCTCGTCTTCGGCCAGCTCGCTCTTCACCGGGAACACCGCCGCTTCGGCCACCGCCGGGTGCGCCAGCAGCACCTGCTCCACCTCGTACGAGGAGATGTTCTCGCCGCGGCGGCGGATCGCGTCCTTGATGCGGTCGACGAAGCGGAACGCGCCGTCGGCCTCCTGCACCACGCGGTCGCCGGTGTGGAACCACAGGTTGCGCCAGGCCTCGACCGTCTTCTCCGGCTTGCCGAAATAGCCGCAGGCGAAGGCGAAGGGCTCGTCGGCGCGCAGCACCAGTTCGCCGGCCGTGCCGCGCGGCAGCTCGACGTCGTGCTCGTCGACGACGCGGGCCTGGAAGCCGGGTTGCACGAAGCCCATCACGCCGCGGCGGTCGCTGCCAGGCGCCGTCGCGATGGTGAAGTTGGTCTCGGTGGAACCGTAGCCTTCGATCAGGTCGACGCCGGTGCGGGCCTGGAAGGCTTCGCCCGCGGCAGCCGGCACGCCGGGGCCCAGGCCCAGGCGCACGCCGTGCGAACGCTCGTCGGCCGACACCGGCTGCGCCAGCAGGATGGGCACCATCGCGCCCAGCAGGTAGATCACGGTGGCACCCTGCGCGCGCATCGCCGGCCAGAAGCCGGAGGCCGAGAACTTCGGCTCGTAGACCACCTGCGCGCCGGTCACCACCGCCTGCGCGAAGGTGTTCAGCGCATTGATGTGGAACAGCGGCAGCGTGGTGCACAGCACGTCGTCGGCGCGCAGCTCAAGAATGCGCGCCGAGTTCAGTCCCCACCAGAAGTACTGCGCGTGCGGGCACATCACGCCCTTCGAAGGGCCGGTGGTGCCGCTGGTGTAGAGGATGGCGAGCGTGTCGCCCGGTTGCACCGGCGCGGGCTCCACCGTGGCGCCGGCCGCCGGCCAGGGCGTGCAGACCACACCAGGCACCGACCCGCCCTGCCCCACCACCCACACCGCCTGCAGCGCGGTCTTCGTCAGGTCGGCGGTTGCCAGCCGCGCCAGGTACTGGTCCTCGATGACGAGCAGCCTGGCGCCGCTGTCCGCCAGCAGGTACTCGATCTGCGGACCCATCGAAGCGCCGTTGATCGGCACCGAGGCGGCGCCGATCCAGCCGCAGCCAAGGAAGGTCTCCAGGAACTCGGCACGGTTGCCGCACATCAGCGCCACGCGGTCGCCACGCTGCACGCCGGTAGACTGCAGGGCGGCACCACGGCCGGCGGCCACGCCTGCGGCGTCGCGGTGCGCCCATTCGCCGCCAGGAATCTTCAGCAGCGGCCGCTCGCCGAAGACCTGCGCCTGCCGCTGCAGCATGCGCGGCAGCGTGCGTTCGGGCGGCGCGAGTTCAAGCGTCATCGGTGCCGCCACCCAGGTACGACGCCTGCACGCGCGGATCGCCGGCCAGCTGGTCCGAAGCGCCGGAGAGTGCCACCTCGCCGGTCTCGATGACGTAGCCGTGGTCTGAACTCTGCAGCGCCGCGCGCGCGTTCTGTTCCACCAGCAGGATGGAGACGCCGTCGTCGCGCAGCTTGCGCACGATGCCCAGGATCTCGTGCACGATCAGCGGCGCCAGCCCCAGGCTGGGCTCGTCCAGCATCAGCAGGCGCGGCTGCGACATCAGCGCACGGCCCAGCGCCAGCATCTGCCGTTCGCCGCCCGAGAGCGTGTCGGCACGCTGCGCACGGCGCTCGGCCAGGCGCGGGAAGCGGCCGTACACGCTGTCCAGCCGGCGCTTCAGCTCGGGCCGGGCGAGCGAACGCGAATAGGCGCCGAGCATCAGGTTGTCCAGCACCGAGAGTTCGCCGAACAGTTCGCGCTTCTCCGGCACCAGGACGAGGCCGCGCTCGACGCGCGCTTCCACGTCCAGCGCGTGCAGGTCCTGGCCTTCGAAGCTCAGCGTGCCGGTTGAAGGCAGCAGCCCCATCGCCGCGCCCAGCAGCGTGGTCTTGCCGGCGCCGTTGGGGCCGATGACGCTGACGATCTGCCCCGGCATCAGCGCCAGCGACACGCCGCGCACCGCCTCCACCTGGCCGTAGCTCACGTGCAGGTCGCGGATCTCCAGCATCGGCTGCGTCATCGCACCGCCTCCGCCGCTTCCACCGCGCCGCCGGGGCTGCCCAGGTAGGCGGCCTGCACGCGCGCGTCGGCGCGCACGTCGGCCGGCTTGCCTTCGACCAGCTTGGCGCCGAAGTTCACCACCACCAGGCGGTCGACCAGCTTCATCACGAAGTCCATGTCGTGCTCGACGATGAGGATGGTCACGCCTTCGTCGCGCAGCTTCTTCAGCAGTTCGGCCAGCGCCAGCTTCTCCTGGCGGCGCAAGCCGGCGGCCGGCTCGTCCAGCACCAGCAGCACGGGGTCGGCGGCGAGCGCGCGCGCGATCTCCAGGATGCGCTGCGTGCCCAGCGGCAGGCTGCCCGCCAGTTCGTGCGCACGGTCCGCGAGGCCGATGCGTTCCAGCTGCTGCCAGGCCACCGCCATGATCTGCGCTTCCTCGGCGCGGTCCAGCCGCAGGCCGGCGCGCAACAGGCCGGCGCGGCCGCGCGCGTGCGCGCCCAGCGCCACGTTGTCCAGCAGGCTCATCTGCGGCCGCAGCTTCACGTGCTGGAAGGTGCGCGCCATGCCGCGCCGCGCCACTTCGCGCTGCGGCAGGCCGGTGATGTCCTGGCCCAGGAACTCGACGCTGCCGCTGGTCATGGGCGCGGTGCCGGTGACCAGGTTGAACAGCGTCGACTTGCCGGCGCCGTTGGGGCCGATGAGGCCGATGATCTCGCCCGCCTGCACGTCGAAGCCGACGTCGTTGACCGCCACCAGGCCGCCGAAGCGCTTGACGGCATTGCGCACCGTGAGAACTCGCTCGCCGCGCGCCGGCAGCGTGCGGTGCGGCAGCGGCGGCAGGTCGGCGGCCGGGCGCACGGCCGCACCGCTGTCCGGCCAGCGCCGGCGGACCCACTTCATCACGCCCCCCATCACGCCCGCACGCGCGTACTGCAGCAGCAGGATGAACAGCAGCGCGAACACCACCGCCTCGAACTGGCCGCCGCGCGAGCTGATCAGCGGCAGCAGGTCCTGCACCGCGTTCTTCATCAGCAGCACGGCGGCCGCGCCCACCAATGCGCCGGCCAGGTGGCCCAGGCCGCCGGCCACCGCCATCAGCAGGTATTCGATGCTGGCGCGCACGTCGAAGGGCGCCGGGCTCACGAAGCGGTTGCTGTGCGCGTAGAGCCAGCCGGCCAGCCCGGCCAGCAGCGCCGCCAGAACGAACAGCGCCAGCCGCACCCGGAAGGCGTCGGCCCCCACGCTGGCCAGCAGGATGGCGCCGCCACGCAGGCCGCGAATGCTGCGCCCGGTGCGCGAGCCCAGCACGTTGCGGCAGAACAGCAGCGCCAGCCCGACCACGGTCCAGATCAGGTAGTACATGGCCCGCGGGTCGACGAGCGACTGGCCGAACAGCGTCACCGGCGCGATGTTCGACAGCCCCGTGTGGCTGCCCAGCGCTTCGATGTTGCCGAACATGAGCGCGATCGACAGCCCCCAGGCGATGGTCGACAGCGGCAGGAAGTGCCCGCCCAGGCGCAGCGTGATGGCGCCGATCAGGAGCGCCGAAAGGCCGGTGACCCCCAGCGCGCAAGGCAGCCCGAGCCAGGGCGACCAGCCCAGCGTGTTGCCGAGCCAGGCGGTGGTGTAGGCCGCGATGCCGACGAACGCGGCCTGGCCGAACGAAGTGGCGCCGCCGACGCCGGTGAGCATGACCAGCCCCAGCGCGACCAGCGAGCCGATGCCGATGTCGTTGAGCAGCGAAACGCCGAAGCGGCCCAGCACGGCTGGCGCCAGTGCCAGCAGCAGCGCCGGCACGACCACGGCCCCGGTGCGCGCCTTCATGCGTCGACCTCTTCCTGCTCTTCCTCGGCATGCCGGACCAGGGCCGAGCGCACCAGCAGCACGGGAATCAGCAGGCTGAAGACGATCACGTCCTTCAGCGCGCCGCTGAAGAAGGACCCGAAGCTTTCGACGACGCCCACCGCCAGCGCCCCGAGGGCCGTCAGCGGGTAGCTGACCAGGCCGCCGATGATGGCGGCGACGAAGGCCTTGAGGCCGATCAGGAAGCCCGAGTCGTAGTAGATGGTGGTGACCGGCGCGACCAGCACGCCGATCATGCCCGCCAGCAGCGAGGCGCAGCCGTAGGCCATGAGCGCGGTGCGCGCCGGCCGGATGCCGACCAGGCGCGCGCCCACCCGGTTCACCGCCGTCGCGCGCAGCGCCTTGCCGGGCACCGTGCGCTCGAAGGCCAGATAGAAGAGCGCGCTCAGCACGACGGCGGCCGCCAGCATCAGCAACACCTGGCCGCTGACCGGGAAGCCGCCCGGCAGCGTGACGCCGCCGGCCGCCAGCGGCGCGGTGCGGAAGCCTTCCGGTCCGAAGAACAGCAGCCCCAGGCCCGAGAGCAGGAAGTGCAGCGCGAGCGACGCGATCAGCAGCACCAGCACGGAGGCTTCGGCGATCGGTTGCAGGGCGACGCGTGCGATCAGCGGCGTGATCGGCACCACCAGCAGCACGGAGACGACCACCCACACCGCGTGCGGCAAGGCCCTGCCGGCCAGCGCCCAGGCGGCCAGGGCCGGCAACAGCGGCAGCAGACCCCAGCCGAGCAGGGCACGGCCGAGACGCGCGGTCTCGCCGCGCCGCCACAGGCGCACGCCTTCGGCCGCCACCGCCAGCAGGGCCAGCAGGGCCACCAGCCAGACGGTCGGTGGCAGGCGGCCGCCCTCGAACGCGGCCAGGCTGAGCGCGGCGAACGCCGCGACGTCGCCGAAGGGCACGAACACCACGCGGGTGACCGAGAAGATCAGCACCAGTCCCAGGCCGGCCAGCAGGTAGATCGCCCCGCTGGCCAGGCCGTCGATGCCGAGGATGAGCGCGACGTCCCAGGTCACCGCGTCGCCCCCTTCAGGGTGCCAGCTTCCACTGGCCGTTGTCGAGCTTGACGATCACGCGCGCGCGCTCGTCCACCCCGTACAGCGCACCGGGCTTGAAGTTGTAGACGCCGTGCGTGCCCACCACCTCGTGGGTGGCGAAGATGGCGTCGCGCAGCGCCTGCCGGAATTCCGCGCTGCCGGGCTCGCTGCCGCCCTTGGCCAGCACGCGCGCCGCGGCGTCGGCGAACACCAGGTAGCCGTCGAACGAGTAGGCCGAGAAGGCGTCGGTCGTGGGCGCGCCGTTGACCTTCTGGAAGGTGCTGCGGAAGTCGAGCGAGACCTTCTTCGTCGGGTAGTCGTTGGGCAGCTGCTCGGCCACGATCACCGGCCCGGTCGGCATGATGCTGCCGTTGCCGGCGGCACCGGCGACGCGCACGAAGTCGGGGTTGATCAGGCCGTGCTGGCCGTAGACGTTGCCCTTGAAGCCGCGCTCGGCCAGCGCCAGGTAAGGCAGCGCGCCCGGCGTGCCCGAGCCGCCGGTCATCACCGCGTCGGGCCGTGCGGCGACGATCTTCAGCACCTGGCCGGTGACCGAGGTGTCGGCGCGTGCGTAGCGCTCGTTGGTCAGCACCTTGATGCCGGCCGGCTCGGCGGCCTTCATCAGCGAGTTGTAGACCAGGTCGCCCCAGGCGTCGGTGAAGCCGATGTAGCCCACCGTCTTCACGCCGTCGCGCTTCATGCGCGCGACCACGGCGTCGATCATCAGCGTCGGCGGCTGCGCCACGGTGACGGTCCAGTCGCTCTCCTCGGGCTTGAGCGAGATCGGCGACAGGCCGACCATCGGCGTCTTGCTCTCGCGGCCGACCTGCGAGATGGCGATCGTCGCCGGCACGCCCGACGAACCCATCAGGATGTCGACCTTCTCCTCGTCGACCAGCTTGCGCGCGTTGCGGCCGGCGTTGCTGGGGTCGGAGCCGTCGTCCAGCACGATCAGCTTGACCTTGCGGCCGCCGATCTCGGGCCGGTAGGCCACGGCGGCCTGCATGCCCTTCGAGTAGGGCACGCCCAGCGAGGCGTTGGGGCCGGAGAGCGAGACGCTCAGGCCCACCTTGAGGTCGGCCGCCGAGGCGGCGGCCAGCGCGACGGCCGCGAGGCCGCCGAGCGCGAGACGAACGAGAACTTTCATCGGTGATCTCCAGTCATGAGGGAACATCCAGGGTCATGAACCGGACCCAGGCACGGAACTGGTTGCGCATCAGGAGCTCGTTGGTGCCGTTGACCTCGCGCGTGCCGCCGCCGAGTTCGTCGGGCCGGAAGTCGCGGTGCAGGCTGACCCAGTCGTTGCGGCCGGACCGCAGCCCGCGCTGCATGCTCTCGAACAGGTGCAGGTCGTCGTGGGCGACGACCGACATCGGCGAGAACACCAGCCGGTTGTAGGTCAGCGCGCGCTGCAGCAGCAGGTCGGGGCCGCCTTCGACGCGGAAGCTCCAGGCCTCGATCTGGGTGCGGTCGGCCGCCAGCGGGCGGATGACGCGGATCGCCTGCGGCGACCCCTTCAGGCTGAGGCTGGGGAACAGCACCGCGTTCTGCGGCGAATGGCGCAGGATCTCGGTCGCGCGCTCGGCCCCGTGCGCGGCCTGCAGCGCGGCTTCGTAGTCTTCCAGCCGGCCGTAGCCGGAGTGGATGCTGAACTGCGTGCCCAGCACGCTGTGGCCGTGCGGGTAGACGCGGCCGCCCATGCGGTCGAAGAACTCGAAACCCGAGCCGAAGGGCAGGATCTGCTCCATCGCCATCGGCTTCGGCTCGTCGGCCGGCCGGCCCTGCCACAGCGTGCCGGCGGCGCGGGTGGCCGACTCGTGGGTCGACAGCGGGTGCACGGTGTCGTTGATGTTCTCCAGGTACATCTTCCAGTTGCAGCGCACCACGGTCTTGAGCACGCCGCCGGCCACGTGCAGGCGGCCCACCGGCGAACGGTCGACCAGGTTGTCCAGCGCGCGCAGCGCGTCGCCGAAGTACGCCTCGAATCCGGGGCCGGCGTCGTTGAGCTTGACGAACACGAAGTCGCGGTAGGTCTTCGCGTGGCGCACCGGCTCCAGGCCGCGGCCGGACTCGCAGGCCGCCAGCCGCGTGCCTTCGTAGCCCGCCTTGTGCGGCAGCGCGAGCGGGCCGCCGTCGAGCTTGTAGGTCCAGGCGTGGTAGGGGCAGCGGAAGAAGCGGCCCACGTTCCCGGCCGCCTCGGTCACCAGCTGGGCACCCTTGTGGGCGCAGCGGTTGTGCAGCACCTGCACGCTGCCATCGGGCTGGCGCACCATCAGCAGCGGCTGGCCCGCCACGGTCTGGGTCACGAAGTCGCCCGCCGCCGGCACCTGGCTGGCGTGGCCGAGGAAGTTCCAGGTGTTGGCGAAGAAGTGGCGCTGCTCGAGCGCGAACAGGTCTTCGCTCAGGTAGAGGTCGCGGTGGACGCGGTCGTCCTCGACCAGGGCTTCGATCTCGGCGCGCTTCATCGCTGGTTCCTCAGAGAGCGAGCGAGCCCACGCTGGTGCCGCCGCACACGTACAGCACCTGGCCGGTGACGAAGCCGTTGTCGGCGTCGACGAAGAAGGAGACGGCGCGCGCCACGTCGTCGGCCAGGCCGAGGCGGCGCACGGGAATGGACGCGGCGAGCTGGCGTTCGCGTTCGCTGCCCTTTTCCACCACGTCGTAGAACATGTCGGTGCGGATCGGTCCCGGCGCCACCACGTTGACGGTGACGCCCTGCGGCGCCAGTTCCAGCGCCCAGGTGCGCGCCATGCCCAGCATGCCGGCCTTGGTGGCGGAATAGACGGTGCGCGTCTGCAGGCCTAAAGCGGCGCGCGAGGACAACAGCACCACACGGCCGAAGCCCTGGCGCTGCATGGCGGGCAGCGCAGCCTGCACCAGCTGCACGGCGCAGCCCAGGTGCAGGTCGACCAGCGCGTCCAGGTCTTCCAGCTTCACCTCGGGCAGCAGCGCGGGGCGGATGACGCCGGCGTTGTGGATCACGGTGTCGACTTCGAAGCGGCTGGCCACGTGCTTCACTGCTTCGGCGGTGGCCGTGCGGTCGGTGAGGTCGACTTCGATGCTGTGCAGCTTCGGGTGCGCGATCTCGGTGCTCCGGCGCGACAGCGAGACCACCTCGTAGCCGTCGGCCAGCAGCCGTTCGCAGATGGCCTTGCCGATGCCGGCGCTGCCGCCAGTGACTGCGGCGACGCGGGTCATGGCTTCGTCTCCACCAGCGCCAGCACGCGCAAGGGGCTGCCGCTGCCCTTCTGAATCTTCAGTGGCGGGCAGATCAACAGCGTGCCGGTGGGCGGCAGCTGGTCCAGGTTCGTCAGGCACTGCAGGCCGTAGCGGCCGGCGCCGTGCATGAAGTAGTGGCAGGGGTACGGCGGGCGCAGGTGGTAGCCCTGGCCGGCGTCGGTGCCGATGGCTTCGGTGCCGAAGCCCAGCACCTGGCGCTGCTCGACCAGGAACTGCACCGCCTCGCTCGCCGGGCCGGGCGTGTGCTGGCCCGTCTCGTCGAAGTTCTGGTAGGCCTCGGGGTCGGTTCGCTTGCTCCAGTCGGTGCGCATCAGCACCCAGGCGCCGGCCGGGATGCGGCCGTGCTTGGCCTCCCATTGCTCGATGTCGGCCACCGTGAGCAGGTAGTCGGGGTCGGCCTTGGCCTGTTCCGAACAGTCGATCACCACCGCCGGCGCCACGAAGTGCTGCACGGGGATGGTGTCGACCGAGTTGTTCGGCAGGTCGCGCCCGCTGATCCAGTGGATGGGGGCGTCGAAGTGGGTGCCGGTGTGTTCGCCGCAGGAAAAGTTGTTCCAGTACCAGCCGGGGCCGCGGTCGTCGTAGGCCGAGATCTCCTCGATGCGGAAGGGCCAGCACTGCCCCATCTCGGGCGGCAGCGCGATCTGCGGGAACTCGGGCGCCAGCGTCTGCGTCAGGTCGACCACGCGGATGCGGCCGCTGGCCAGCGCCAGCGCCACGGGGGCGAGCAGGGAGAGGTCGCTCATCTCATGCACTCCCGCCGGCGGCGAGTTCGCGCTCCAGCACCTTGGGGTTGTCGCGCCAGCGCTCCAGCCATTCCTGCGCCACGTCGCCCGGGTAGACGTCTTCCACGCCTTCCTTCAGCGCACCGACCACCGCGCTGGCCAGCGCCGAAGGCGCCAGCTTGGGCGGCGGCAGGTTCTGGTTCCACTCGTCTTCCACCGGGCCGGGGAAGACGTTGACCACACGGATGCCGGCCGGCCGCATCTCGGCGCGCAGGCATTGCGCCAGCGACAGCGCCGCCGCCTTCGAAGCACTGAAGGTGCCGTGGGCCGGGAAGTTGGCGAGGGCGAAGATCGACAGCAGGTTCACCCACGCCGCGGCGCCGGTGGCGCCGTCGGCCGAACGGCCGCGCAGCGCGGGGCCGAAGGCCTGCGCCAGGCGCAGCAGGCCGAAGTAGTTGATCTCCATCTCGGCGCGCGCCGCGTCGGTGCCGCGCCGGCCCTGGATGCCGAAGGTGCGGTGCACCTCGGCGTTGTTGATGACGATGTCGACCTTGCCGCCGATCTCGCCCGCCAGTTCGGTGACCGATCGTTCGTTCGTCAGGTCCAGCGGCACCAGCGTCACCGGCGCCAGCTTCGTGATGTCGTCCAGGCCCGGCAGCTTCTTCCAGGGCTCGGCGTGACCGACCCACACGATGTCGGCGCCGGCCTTCACCAGCGCCTTCACCAGCGCCTGGCCGACGGCGGTCTTGCCGTCGGTCACCAGCACCTTGCGGAACTTGGGGTCGCAGGTCATCTCTCGCAGCATCGGGTCGTCTGCCATGTGTTCGCTCCCTTCGACCGGGAACCCGATCAGCACCGCCTGGCCGGCACGGTCGAGCCGGGCGCCGACGGTCACGCGCTGCGGTGCCTGCACTTCGTCGTGCAGGTGCACGATGAGCGTGGGCCCCGCGTCCAGGTGCACCAGCCCCAGCCGCCAGGGTAGGCGCTCGCGGAAGAAGAGGTCGTTGCTGTGGTGCAGCGTGGTCTCGGCCAGCAGCGTGCCTTCGCCGCTCTGCGGCCGCCACTTCAGCTTCGGGCTCAGGCAGCGGTGGCAGGCCTCGCGCGGCGGGTACTGCACCGCCTGGCAGTGCTGGCACACCTGCAGCTCGAAGCGCCCTTCGGCGGCGGCGGCGGTCATGCCCAGCGCGACGCGGCCGCGCGCCGAAGGCGGCAGGTTCATCTGCCGCGTGCGCAGGACCGGGTTCTTGCGCTTGGGGCGCATCAACGGCATCGTCATGGCGCGCTCCCGAGAAGGACGGCGCCCGTGCACAGGCAGCGGTCGTAGGTGACCATGCCGAAGCCGGTGACGAGGCCCAGCGTCGCGCCCGGCACCGCGCGTTCGCCGGCGGCACCGGTGAGCTGGCGGATCGCCTCGGTCATGCCGAGAAAGCCGCCCGCCGCGCCGGCCTGCCCCGCCGAAAGCTGGCCGCCGCTGGTGTTGTTCGGGAAGTCGCCGTCCCAGGTGAGCGTGTTCGCACGCACGAAGGCCGGGCCTTCGCCCTTCTCGCAGAAACCCAGGTCCTCGAACTGCAGCATCACGATGACGGGGTAGTCGTCGTAGGTCTGCACGAAGTCCACGTCGGCCGGCTTGGCGGCGGCCTGCGCGTAGAGGTCGTCGCGGTCCACGCGCCAGCCGCCGCGCACCATGACCGGGTCGTCGGAATAGGCGTTGTGGCGCTCGATGGCGCCACGCAGCAGTGCGTGCGGCAGGCCGAGTTCGCGCGCGCGCTCGTCGCGCATCACGAGGAAAGCCTCGCCGCCGGCGCAGGGCATCACGCAGTCGAACAGGTGGATCGGGTCGCTGATGACGCGGCCGGCCATGTACTCGTCCAGGGTGAGCGGCTTCTTCATCAGCGCCAGCGGGTTCTTCAGCGCGTTGGCGCGCTGGGCGACCGCGATGCGGCCGAAGTCTTCGCGCCGGGCGCCGTACTGGCGCATGTAGTTGGCGGTGATGAAGGCGAAGATCGAGTTCGGCCCGCCCGAGCCGTAGGGGTAGCTGGCGTCGCGCGCGAAGGTGGAGAAGCCACCCAGCATGAGCCGGAACGAGTCGACGTGGTTGGTGTCGCCCGCCAGGCAGGCCACGACGTCGGCGTCGCCCGCCTGCACCGCACGCGCGGCGCGGCGCAGCGCCATCACGCCCGAAGCGCCGCCGTTGGGAATGAAGTCCAGCCAGCGCGGCGACACGCCCAGGTGCTGCGTCACGCCGACCGCGGTGTCGGGGCCGAGCGAGAAGCTGCTGACGGTGAGGCCGTCGATCCGGTCCTTCTCGATGCCCGACTCGCGCACCAGCGCTTCCAGCGCCTGGCCCAGGAACCAGTGGGCGCCGTGGGTCGAATAACGCTGGTAGGGCACCGTCACCGGCACGGCGACGGCAACGCCTTCGTAGCCGAGGCGGCGCGTCATGAAGTTCTCTTCTTCATGGCCCGCGTGTCGATGCAGTGCGCCTGGCCGGGCAGCTGCTGCGCCATCACACGCAGCTCACCGCGCTGGATCTTCTGCGAAGCGGTGAGCGGCAGCGCTTCGACGAAGGCCACGTAGCCCGGTGCCTTGTAGTAGGCCAGCTGCGCCAGCGCGTGCTGCACGAGGCTGGCGGCCAGCGCGGCGCGTTCGCCTTCGGCCACCGGCTCACGCGCCACGATGCAGGCCAGTACTTCGTCGCCCCGCAGCTCGTCGGGCGTGGCGGCCACCGCCGACGCGAGCACACGCGGGTGGCGGTTGAGCACGCTTTCCACTTCAACGGCGGAGATGTTCTCGCCGCTGCGGCGGATGACGTTCTTCTTGCGGTCGACGAAGTAGAGCAGCCCCGCTTCGTCGGCACGCACCATGTCGCCGGTGTGGAACCAGCCGCCGGCCCAGGCTTCGGCGGTGGCGGCGGGGTCCTTCAGGTATTCGCCGAAGAAGTAGCGCTTGGGGTCGGGTCCCGAAGAGCGCACCAGCAGTTCACCCGGCGTGCCGGCCGGCACGTCGCGCCCTTCGTCGTCGACCAGGCGCACCTCGACGAAGGCTTCCGGCTTGCCGAAGCAGCTGGTGCCCACGTGGCGCGGCTCATGGTTGGCCATCACGCAGGCGGCGGCGCCGGTCTCGGTCATGGCCCAGGCTTCGACCAGCGGAAAGCCGAACCGCTCTTCGAAGGGCGAATGATTCTTCTTGTCGACGCCGGCGCCGAAGCCCCAGCGCACGGCGTGCGCCTCGTCGTTGGCGGCCGCCGGCGCGGCCAGCAGCATGGCCGGCATCACGCCCAGGTAGTGCACGATGGTGGCGCCGCTGGCGCGCACGCTGTCCCACCAGCTCTTCGGGTGGAAGCGGTCCAGCTGGATCAGGCAGCCGCCGGCGGTGACCACCACCATGGTGGAGAACGCCATCGCATTCACGTGGTTCAGCGGCAGCGGGGTGATGATGCGTTCGGCGGCCTGTCGCACCGAACACACGCCGTCGAGTCCGGCATACCACTGGCCGGCACGCAGGAAGTATTCGTTCGAGAGCCGGCAGCCTTTCGGACGGCCGGTGGTGCCGCTGGTGTAGAGCAGCGCGCATTCGGTTGCGAGGCCGGGCGCGCTGCCGGCTTGCGGTGCGGGCGCGGGCGCCGGAGGCAGCGGCGCGCCGGGCACCACCACGCCGCAGCGCACGCCCGCGGCCTGCGCGGCGGCGCGCAGGTCGGCTTCGCGCTGCGGCAGTGTCACCGCGAGGCTGATCTCGCTGTGGCCGATGAGGTATTCCAGCTCGGCCGAACGCATCTCGGCGTTCACCGGCACCACGCTCACGCCCAGCGCGTTGAGCGCGAACCAGTGGAACAGGAAGGCGGGCCGGTTCTCCAGCAGCAGGCCCACGCGGTGGCCATGGCCGTAACCGGCGGCGGCGTAGGCGGTGCGCAGGCGTTCGACCTCGGCAGCCCCGTCGCCCCAGCGCACCGGCGTGACCGGAATGCCGTAGGCCTGCGCGGTGACCGCGTCGACGAACAGGAACTCCGCCGCCGGCGTGCGCGCGGCGGTGTTGGCGAACTGCTGGAAGACTGTCTGCATCAACAAGTTCAGATGAACAGCTGCACCGCCGGCAGCGCCGCGTCGCAGTTGAGCAGGTTCACGCGCTTCAACGTCATCTTCAGCTGCCCGCCCTGCACCGTGAGGTGGTGGAAACACGTGCCCACGTAGAACTGCAGGTCGTCGGCCTGCGACTCGGTGTAGTGGAACTCGGTGCGCACCACGTAGCGGTTGGCGGCTTCGTCGAAGGTCTCCACCGTGGGCGTCTGCAGCAGGTGGTGGCAGCGGCTGGGCGGCTGCTGCGAGAAGGCGCGCGGGCTCTTCAGGCGTTCGATGCGCAGGTCGCGCAGCAGCTTGTCCTCGTACAGGTGCGAGGTGTGGTTGATGCCGTCGGGCTGGTCGGGCACCAGCGGCACCCAGTAGAACGCGTCGTCGGTGAACAGCGCGTTCCATTCCCCGAAGCGCTTGGCGTCGAGCAACTGCGCTTCCTTCACCACGAAGTCGATCAGGTCCTGGCGGGTGGGCATGTCGCGTTCCCCCTTCACATCGTCAGCGTCATGTACCGGCTCCAGGCGCGGTACTGGTTTCGCATGGAGATCTCGCTCAGGCCATTCACCGTCATGTCCTTCTGGCCGATCTCGCTTTCCGCGAAGTTGCGGTGCAGGCTGATCCAGTCGTTGCCGCTGGCCTGCAGGCCTTCCTGGATGCCTCGGTAGGCGCGCAGGTCGTCGGCGCCCACCACCGAGAAGGGCGAGTTGATGAGCCGCGTGTACATGCAGGTGCGCTGCAGCAGTTCCGGCGGCGCGCCCTTCAGGCGGAAGGTCCAGCTCTCGATCACCGTCTTGTCCACCGCGATCGGCCGCACCACGCGAATGGCCTGGATCGCCCCCTTGATGGTGAGCGAGGGGAAGTACACCGTGTTGTGGCGCGTGAGGCCGATGATGGCCTTGGCCTTCTCCTCGCCGTAGGCCTTCGCCATCGCCTCGTCGTAGCCGGGAATCGGCGAGTACTTGCTGTGGATGGAGAAGTTGGCGCCCGAGAAGCTGTGCCCGTTGTCGAACACGCGCACGCCCATGTCGTCGAAGAACTTGTAGTCCGACATGAAGGGCACGAACTGCTCGATGGCCATCGGCTTGGGCGTGTCCGGCGGCTGGGTCGCCCACATCGCCTTCGCGGTGCCGGCCGAGGACTCGTGCGCCACCATGGGGTGCATGGTGTCGTTCAGGTTCTCGATGAACATCTTCCAGTTGCAGTTGTGCGTGAAGCGCAGGCAACCGCCGGCGATCTCCAATTCGCCTTCGGGCGAACGGTCGGCCATGTTGTCGATCGAGCTCAGGCTGTCGCCGAAGTACTCCTCGAAGCCGGGGCCGACGTCGTTGAGCTTGCAGAAGATGAAGCCGCGGTACAGGCGCACGTTCTTCACCGTGGCCAGGCCCTTGGCGGCCTCGCACTCGTTCAGGCGCGTGCCTTCGTAGCCGTTCTTCACCGGGATGGCGAGCAGCGAGCCGTCGGTCTTGAAGGTCCAGGCGTGGTAGGGGCAGCGGAAGAACTTGCCGGTGTTGCCGCAGCCCTGCGAGACCAGCGTCGAGCCCTTGTGCGCGCAGCGGTTCATCATCACGCGCACGCTCATGTCGGTGTGGCGCACCGCGATGAGCGGGCGGCCGGCGACGGTGGCGGTGAGGTAGTCGCCCGCCTTCGGGATCTGGCTGTCGTGGCCGACGTAGTTCCAGGTGTTGGCGAAGAAGTGGTCCTGCTCGAGCTGGTAGATCTCGGGCGAGATGTACAGGTCGCGGTGCACCGCGTCTTCGCGCACCAGCGCGCGCACGGCGTCGGGGTTGTCGCGGTAGCGCTTGCTCATCGCCAGCCTTTCTTCCTCAGAGATCGAGGACGATTCGCGGGCTCTTCGCCCGCGAGATGCAGATCTGAATCAGCTTGTGGGTCTTCTTCTCGCTGTCGGAGAGGAAGTAGTCGCGGTGGTCGACTTCGCCTTCGATCACCGGCGTGCTGCAGACGCCGCATTCGCCGCGCTTGCAGTCGAAGAGGGGGTCGCAGCCGTTTTCGACCAGGCAGTCCAGCAGGGTCTGGCCGGCGGGCACGGTGAAGGTCTTGCCGCTTTGGGCCAGCACCACTTCGAACGCGCGGTCGCCGGTCTCGGCGGCGGCTTCGGTGAAGAGCTCGAAGCGCACGCGCTCGCGCGGCCAGCCGCGCGCTTGGCTCCTCGCCAGCACCTGGTCGAGCATGACCCTCGGGCCGCACACGTGCAGTGTGTCCTGGGCGCCGCAGGCGTCGAGCAGCGCGTCCACGTCCAGCGGCGCGCCGGCTTCGTCGTCGGCGTGCACGCGCAGGTCTTCGCCCAGCAGCGCCTGCAATTCGGGCAGGTACGCCATCAGCGCACGGCTGCGGCCGGCGTAGTGCAGGCGCACCGCGCGCCCTTCGGCGCGGCACCGCGCGGCCATGCTGGCGACGGGCGTGATGCCGATGCCACCGGCCACCAGCACGGTGGTGCCGGTGGCAGGCTGGAGCGGGAAGTCGTTCTTGGGGCCTTCGACCACGAGCGTGTCGCCCGGCTGCACGCCTTCGTGCATGAAGCGCGAACCGCCGCGGCCTTCGGCT
This sequence comes from Rubrivivax sp., assembly GCA_044224175.1. Lineage (GTDB taxonomy): Bacteria > Pseudomonadota > Gammaproteobacteria > Burkholderiales > Burkholderiaceae_C > Rubrivivax. The sequence continues at coordinate 68,972 of JBGAKY010000003.1, forward strand.
TCGAGGCGCACGCCGATCACGTACTCGGTGGGCGCGTCGGTCGCCGCCGGCACCAGGTTCACCAGCGAGTAGTGCCGCCAGCCGGGTTGCCCGTCGGCCAGCGTCACCTGCACCATCAGGTGGGCGCCGGCGCCGAAGCCAGGCAGCGGCGCACCGCCTTCGGCCACCAGGCGCAGCTCGCGGATCAGCGGGTTCAGCAGACGAACCTGGCTGACGCGCAGCCTGCTGCCGGCAAGTGAGTTTTCAGCCATGCGGTCCCTGCGGCGTTTGACGCGACTGCTTCCGTTCGGAATAATTTACCCGACGATCTATGAAAAGTCATGTGTTTTCTATTCTGGAAAAACCCTGACTCTGCGCCGCGGCCGAAGGCAACAATCGGACCATGAGCCGAACCGCCGCAGCGCCGCCCGACGTCCACTTCGTCGACGACTACCTGCCGGCGCTGCTGGCGCAGGCCAGCCAGCTCATCTCCGGCGAGTTCCACCGCGTCGCCAAGGCCAAGGGCTTCACCGTCTCCGAATGGCGCGTGCTGGCCACGCTGGCGGGCAACGAGCCCATGAGCATCGGCCGCCTGGCGCAGTTGTCGGTGAGCAAGCAGCCCACGGTGACGCGCCTGCTCGACCGCATGGAAGCGCGCGGCCAGGTGCGGCGTGTGCCGCACGAGAGCGACCGCCGCGTCACGCTGGTGCAGATCACCGCCGCCGGCACGCGCCAGGTGGCCGGGCTCATCAAGCTGGCGCGCGAACACGAAAGGCGCGTGCTGGAACCCTTCGGGCTGCAGCGCGCGGCCGAGCTGAAGGAAACGCTCAAGCGCATGATCGCCGAGCACCAGGCGGCGGCCGAAGAAGCCGATGGGGCCGAAGACGAAGAGGCCTGATCAGTCGCGCGTGGTCTCGGCCGGCGCCTGCCACAGCCCCGCGTGACGAAGCTGGCTCAGCACGCGCTGCAGCACGTCCAGCCGATACGCTCCTACGTCCCGGCCCCGGTAGTCGTAGAAGCCCTGGCCGGTCTTGAGGCCGATGCGCTGCTCTTTCATCATGCGGCCGATCACCGGCGGCGCCGTGTAGCGCTCGGCGCTGATCGAAGCCGACATCTCCCGGCTCGCGTGGTGCAGGATGTCGGCGCCGCCGAAGTCGATGAACTCCACCACGCCCAGCGCCGCGAAGCGCAGGCCCAGCCCGAAGCGCGTGGCCTTGTCGATCTCCTCGGCGGTGGCGACGCCCTCTTCCACCATGCGCGCCGCCTCGTTCATGACCAGCGCCTGCAGCCGCGGCACGATGTAGCCCGGCGCCACGCCACACACCACCGGCAGCTTGCCCACCGATTCCATGATGGCGCGCGTGCGCTGCACCGCCCCCGGGTCGGTGCCCGGGTGGGTGCTGATCTCCACCACCGGGATCACGTAGGCCGGGTTCAGCCAGTGCATGTTGAAGAAGCGCTGCGGCGCCTTCACCAGCGGCACCAGGTCGGTGACGAGAATGCTGCTGGTGGTGGAGGTGACGATGGCGCTTTCCGGGCAGTGCCGGTTGATGGCGTCGAAGGCGTCGCGCTTGGCGGCCAGCGTCTCCGGCACGCCTTCGAACACCAGCTCGGCGGCGGCCAGCGCGGCCGGCGCGTCGGCGGCGGGCACCAGATCCACACGCGCGGCGATGCGGTCCACCAGCGCGGCGTCCATCGCACCCAGGCGCGCCAGGCCCTGCAGCGCTTCGCGCACCTCGCGCCGCGCCGCTTCGGCCAGCGCCTGCCAGGCTTCGGGCGTGCGCTCGCGCAGGTCCACCAGCGCGATGCGGTGGCCGGCATACGCGAAGGCGATGGCGATGCCGCGGCCCATGCGGCCGGCACCCACCGCGACGAAACGCGGAGGCGTGCTCATTCGCCTTCGAACAGGCGCTGTTGAAGCGCTTCGCGCGACAGCCCGTCCAGCCCCAGTGCTTCCAGCGTGCGCGGCCCGCGCCGCAGGTCGCGCCCCAGCCAGCCGCCGGCCACCGCCAGCAGGCCGTGCGCCAGTGGTGCGTCGACATTTACCCAGCGCGCCACCGAAGCCAGGAAGGCGAGGCCCAGCTCGATGTCCTCGCTCACGTAGCGGTGCTGCTGGAGGTCGATCTTCTCGCGCCAGTCGCCGGACTTCACCAGCTTCTTATGCGCGTCGCCGTACATCCAGCGGTCGTTCAGGTAGTGGTCTTGCAGCGGGTAGTGCGGCGCGCCGTAGCCCAGCGCTTCGCGCACCGCCACGCGTTCGGCGTCGAGCCGGTCGGTCACCGCGCGCACCGAAGGTTGCGTGCCTTCGTTGTGGATGTCCCAGCGCTCGAAGTGCTGCAGCGGTGCCGCGTTCATCACCACCAGCGGCGGGTGGATCACCGGCCCGGCGTTCATCAGCGCGCCCGAGAGCGCGTTGCCACAGCCGTGCACGCTGGGGTAGGCGGCGCGGATGACTTCCAGCGCCTGCGCCTCGTTCTTCTGCGGATAGACACCCGTGGGCAGGCGCACCGCGCGTATGGTGACGTTGACCTCGCGGTCGCCGTGTTTGCGCGCCAGGTAGGGCAGCGTGCCGGTCTCGGCCCAGCAGACTTCGGCCTTGGAACCGGCTTCGCGCACGCGCCGCGCCATCACCAGGCTGCCGAAGGTGCCGGGGGCGAGGAACACGACCTGGCCGTCTTCGAGGTGCGGCGCCATCGCGCGCGCGATGTCGTCCTGCGCCACCGCCGGCGTGGGCAGCAGCACCAGCTGGGCGCCGCGCAGCGCGGCGCCGATGTCGGCGGTGGCCAGCGCCACGGGCACCTCACGCGCGCCCTGGGCGTCCTTCAGCACGATGCCGCCGCTGTCCTGCACCGGCTTCAGCGCCGCGGCGTCGCGCCGCCACAGGCGCACTTCGTGGCCGGCCTCGGAAAGGTCGGCGGCGGCGGCGTAGCAGCCATGGCCGCCGCCCAGGATGGCGATCTGCATTCGGTTCAGCCGGGAGTGGAGTGGCTAAACATTACTTTTCATAGGTTCAGACGTCAATCAGTGTCGGCCATTCCCTTTTCAGGGCAGGGCCGGCCGGCATTCGAAGCTGGCCGCCAGCTTCGGGTCGCCACCGGTGTAGTGCGGGTAGCCCGGGTAGCGGCACATCGGCCGCGAAGCCTGCAGCGCGAAAGGCGGTGTCGTGGCCTTCACGGTCTGCACCAGCGCGTCGGCCGGGGCCCTGCCCTTCACGACCCAGTCGTCCAGCGGGTCGAGCAGGTCCACCATGGTCGGCACGCGCTCGCCGGTGGTCACGCGGGTGGCGTGGCCGGTGTGGGTGGAAGCGGGGCTGATGTACAGCCGAGCCGAAGCGTCCACCGTGGCGCGGCCCAGCTTCGCGGTCACCGCCTCGAAGTACGCGATGCCGGCCAGCGGGCTCTGCGCGAGGTCGCCCATGTTCTCGCGCAGGATGAGCTTGCCGCCGCGCGCGAAGAAGGCCGAGAGGTCGGGATTGCTCGAATCGATGAGGCCCGACACCTCGCGCAGCCGCGCCTCGTGGCGCGCGGGGTCGAATGCGCGGACATCGAAGGCGGGGTCGCGGGTGACGAAGAAGCGCACGAAGTTGGCGCCGTACAGCCATTGCTGCGAGGCGCTGGCCGCGTCCACCGGCGGCGTGGGCGGCGCGGTGCCGGTGACCCAGCGCGTCATGGTGGGCTGCTGCGGGTCGGGCGTCAGCTCGTGGGCGTGCAGCGAAGGCGGGTAGCTGCGCAGGCCGTTGGCCACCGCGAAGGGCAGCACGTAGGGCTGGCGCGTCGCGCGCACGGTGGCGATCTGCGCGTCCGAGAGGCAGGCGTCGCCCGTGTCGGCCCCGCCCGCGCAGCGCAGCCCCTGCAGGTCCACCTTCGCGGCGCATGCCGCCCACTGGTTCACCACACCGTCGGCCAGGCCGTCGAGCGCGTCGCATTGCTGGTTGACGAAGCGCGCCAGCGCCTGCACTTTCGCCGGGTTCATCCAGCCGCCTTCGAACTGCGGCCGCACGCGCGGGATGTAGGACTGGAACAGCATCGACAGCTGCACCACCGGCACCACGCTCACCACGCCGTCGAAGTCGGCCGGGAAGCGCTGCGCCATGGTCAGCCCTTCGCGCCCGCCTTCCGATCCGCCGAAGTAGTACAGGCGCTGCGGCTTCTGGCCGTAGTAGGCGGCCATCAGGTCGACCGCGACGTCGCGCACCTTCTTGTAGGCGGCGAAGGCGTAGTTGGCCAGCATCTCGTCGTTCAGACCGAAACGCGCGATCTCGTTCGGCGCGTAGCCCGCCTGCCGGTGGCCGGAGTCGGTGCCGTAGGTGGCGTAGCCGCGCGCCACCGGCAGCGGGTCGTCGGGCGCGGCGTCGCGCAGCGGCGCCAGCCCGGTGACGAGCGAACCGTTGTAGCCACCGCCGCCGTACTGCAGCGCCTTGCGGTTCCAGTCGGCCGGCAGGTTGAGCTGGAACTGGATCGGCTCGGCCGCCGGGTCCACGGGGTCGATGCGCCCCAGCACCCGGCAGTGCGCCGGCAGCGCGCCGGCGGTGCCACTGGCCGGCGTGGCTTCGACCCACTGCGCCGAGGTCACGGCCGCGCGCCCGCTGGGCAGGCCGATGCGTTCCGGCGCCACCGTGCGCGCGGCCAGCGGCGCGCAGGCGCCGCGCAAAGCCGCGGCGTCGGGCAGCGGCGGCGGCATCTGCGCGCAGCCGGTGGCCAGCAACACGATGGTCAGGGCCAGGGGACGAAGTGAAATGGCGGGCATCCAGTCGACTCCTTCGGGATCACGGGCTCAGCCCGTACTTTTGCGCGTTCGCGCTCACGATCGCCGCCGCCAGCACGCGCGGCACGTATTCGCGCGTCTCGTCGGGCAGCAGCTTCAGGCGGTACAGGTGCCAGAAGTCGCGCTTGTCTTTGCGGAAGCCGCCGGATTCGCGCGCCACCTGGCCCAGCGCGCGCCGCACGCCGTTCTCGCCGCGGTTGTAGCTGGCCAGCACCAGCATGAACGAGTCCTCGCCGAACTCGGACATCAGCCGCGCCAGGTAGCTGGCCGCCGCGCGGGTCTGCTTCTCGGGGTCCAGCCGCTCGTCGACGCCGCCGCCCACCACCAGGCCCAGCGACTGCGCGGTGGTGCCGGTCATCTGCCACAGCCCCACGGCACCGGCCGGGCTCTGCGCCGCCGGCTCGAAGCCCGACTCGACCCACGCGATGTAGGCCATCTCCTCCGGCAGGCCCAGCGCACCGAACTCCTTCATGATCATCGGCCAGTGCCGCTGCATGCGGCCGTACAGCTGGCGGCGGCCGGCCGCCGTGGCCAGCACGTTGATGTGGAACTGCAGCCGTTCGCGGAAGATGGGCGGGATGGCGTAGGTGGAGGCGTTGAACTTCACCAGGATCTTGCGGATTTCGCGCTCGAGCTCGTCGCCGCCGCCGGCCAGTTCGGCGGCGCGCGCCTGGTCCTTGGTGCGCAACTGCTGCAGCGTGCTCTGCGCCGAGCCGGTCAGTGCGGCAAGCCTGTCTTCCATCGCCGCCAGGCTGGCCGGGTCGGACTCCGTCTGCATGCTGACCTGCAGGGTCTGGATCTGGTGGTCGATGCTGGCCTTCGCCTGCACCAGTTCGCCGATTTGCCGCTGCTGGTAGAACACCACGCCGCCCAGCACGCCGATGACCATCAGCGCCACGGCGCCCACGCCACCCAGGACCCGGCCCCACTTGCGTTCGGTGCGGCGCTTGACCGATTCGGAGGCCTGGTTCATGGCCTGCGCCATGATGATCACCGTGTCGCCCGAGCGTTGGCCGCCGCCCTTCGCCCGCCGCTCGGCCACCTGCCTGGCGGCAGCGTCGACCAGGCGAATGCCGCTCTGGTCCAGGACACCCTGCTGCAGCAGCTGCGCCAGCTGCTCGGCGTGCCTTGCGTCGTGGGCCGGCGCGCTGGCGGGCGGTGCCTCCGGCACGGTGTCGGCCCAGGCGCTGCCCCCGGTGGTGGCACCCTCCGACCCCGCGACGCTGCCGGGCGCGTCGATCTCGACTTCGAGTTCGGGCCCGCTCGGGTGGCCGAAGCGCACCCGGTCGCCGCTGCGCAGCTCGCGCTTGGTGATCCGGTGCCCGTTGACCAGGGTGCCGTTCGTCGAACCCGTGTCCACCAGGAGATAGGCACCGCGGTCGTGGACGATCTGCGCGTGGTGGGCGGAGACGACCGCGAACTCGGCCTCGTCGAAGTGCAGTTCGGCCTTCGAGCTGCGGCCCACGCGCACCGGCTCGCGGTCGAAGCTCAGGCGCTGGCCTGCGCGGGCACCGTTGACGAAGCGGAAGTGGATCATCGCGTCGGTTCTTTCGAGCCGCCGATCTTCGGGCCTAACGCTGCCCGTTCCCGCTAGAGAGAACCCGCTGTGGCCCTGGGCAGCGTGAACCAGAAGCGCGTGCCCGTGCCCGGCGTGCTCTCCGCGCCGATGGCACCGCCGTGCAGTTCGACGATGCGCCGCGCAATGGCCAGCCCGAGCCCGGCGCCGGGCGAGGCGCTGCCTTCGCTGCCGCGGAAGTGGCGTTCGAAGACGTGCGGCAGGTCGCCGGCGGCGATGCCGCGCCCGCTGTCCTGCACCTCGGCGCGCACGCCGGCGGCTTCGGCCTGCGCGCGCACCCGCACGCGGCCGCCGGCGGGCGTGTGGCGCAACGCGTTGCCGATCAGGTTCTCCAGCAAGCGCTCCACCAGACCGAGGTCGGCGTCGACGAAGGGCAGCCCCGGCACGGCCTCGACGCCGATCTCCACGTTGTGGCCGGCGGCGGCGAGCTGGAACTTCTGCACCACGTCGGCCGCCAGTTCGCCGAAGGCGAAGGGCTCGCGCTTGAGCGTGACGCCCTTGAAGTCGAGCCTGGCCAGTTCGAACAGCTCGTCGATCAGCGTCGCCAGGCGCTCGCTCTGGCGCAGCGCGATGCCCAGGTACTGCGCGCGCAGCGGCGGCGCCAGCGCGTCGCCCTTGGTCGACAGCACCTCCAGGTAGCCGCGCATCGAGACGAGCGGCGTGCGCAGGTCGTGCGAGACGTTGGCGATGAGGTCGCGCCGCAGGTAGGAGTTCTCGGCCTCCAGCTCGTGCTGCGCCTGCTTCAGGCCGGCCACCAGGCGCGCGTTCTCCAGCGAGATCGCCGCCTGCGCCGCCAGCGCCTGCAGCACCGCCATGCGCTGCGGCGTGAACACCCCGGCGGCGCGCCGGTGCTCCACGTACAGCACGCCCACCGCCAGCGCCTGCCGCCGCACCGGCAGGCAGGCCAGCGAACGAACGCCGTGGCGGCGCAGATGCTCTTCGTCGGCGGTCAGCTCGCTGGCCCCGGCGTCCGCCAGCACCAGCGCTTCGCCGGTGCGCCGCACCAGGTTGACCACGCCCCGCGGCACCTGTTCCGAGCGTTCGAGCGGCAACGCCGCCAGCGCCGCCGCGCCGGTTTCGAGCGCATGCACCACCGGGCCCTGCTCGCCTTCCAGCACCAGCGCCCCGCGCTCGGCGCCGGCGTTTTCCACCGCGATCTGCAGCAGCCGCGCCGGCAGGCGTTCGAGGTCCATCTCGCCGGCCACCGCCTGAGCCGCCTTGAGCACGCTGTCGAGGTCGAACGCATGCGCCGCGGTCGCCACCTCCGGCATCGCCGGCGCTTCGGCGGCGGGTCGCGACGGCGCGCCCTCCATCTGCACCACCTTGGTCGCCGCGCCCCAGGCGGCGTAGAGCTCGCGCGCGCGCGCCAGATGCAGCGCCGCCAGCGCCGGATGCCTGAGCCGGCCATGGGCGCGCGCCGCCATCTCGTGCGCCAGCGCCTGCAGCGGGCGCAGCGGCGCGCCGGCGCAGAACTCGGCCGCCTGCAGGCACAGCGCCAGCGCGTCGGCGTCGCGCCCTTCGAGGCGCGCGATCTCGGCGGCCAGCAGCAGCGCCTGCGGCCGGTGGTTCTCTTCGTTGAACGGCACGCGCGCCGCGAAGGCGGACTGCGCGCGCCGCAGCTCCCCGGGCACCGCTTCGGCGGCACGCGCCAGCGCCAGCGCGTGCCAGAACTCGTGCAGCAGCGGCCACAGGGTGCCCGGCACGGCGTCGACCAGGCTCTGCGCGTGGCGCGCCGCCGCCAGCGCCTGGGCCTCGCTGCCCAGCAGCACCGCCAGCTGCAGCTTCGCCACCGCGTGGATGCAGGCGAAGAAGCGCACCTCGCGGTAGCGCGCCTGCCACGCAGCTTCGTCGAAGCCGCCACCGCTCAGCGACTGCGGCGATTCGGTCTCGCCGCGCAGCGCGCGCGCCCAGGCCAGGATCAGGCGCACCGAATCGGCAAAGCCCGGGTTCTTCAGCCTTTCGATCAGCGCCACCGAAGGCGCGTACTCGCGCTCGAAGGCCGCCAGGTCCTGCGTGCTGGCGATCGCCGCCCACAGCTCGGTGCCGGCGGCGTAGCTGGCATAGAGGAAGTCGCCGCTGTCCAGGCCGGCGGCGCAGGCCTCGCGCGCGTAGGCCATGCAGGTGCGCACCGGCTGGCACCAGAAGTTCACGTGGGCGTGGAACTGCTGGTAGATCTTGGCGCGCCGGCGCCGGTCGTCGAAGCGCCGGTTCACCGCCAGCGCCAGGCGGCCGTAGTCGTCGGCCGCGCGCAGGTCGGCCATCAGCGCGCCCACCGTGATGGCGTGCGTCACGTAGCCGTAGGCCGATTCCTCCACGTTGCCCTGCTGCAGCGACAGGCGCACCAGGGTGGCCGAGATCAGGCGCGCCAGCGTGGGGTCGCCCACGATGTAGGCCGCCGACCAGATGTCGGTCAGCATCGCCATCACCATGCGCGTGTCGGCGTCGGTCATCACCGGCAGGTCCACCAGCGCCGCGATGGGCCGCCCTTCGCGCAGGCGCTCGATGGTGGCGATCTCGCGTTCCAGCGCCTGCGCCTTCGCGGCCTCGTCCTCGGGCAGGTGCAGGTCGAACAGCGCCAGCCCGGCGCGCGCACAGGCCAGTGCCTCGACGTAACGCGCCATGTTCTCGTACTGCACGCAGCGCAGTCGCAGCGCGCGCGCGCGGTCGCGCGGCGTGGGTGCGGCGTCGGCCAGGCGGCCGAAGTCGGCCAGCGCCTCTTCGAAGCGGCCCACCAGGTAGCGGCATTCGGCCGCTTCCAGCCGCAGCTCGAAGGCGAGCGCGGCGTCGCTTTCGCAGGCGTCCAGCCCGGCTTCGAACAGCTCGAGCGCCGGCTCGTAGGCGGTGGCCTGCTTGGCGCGCCGGCCGGCCGCCAGGTCCAGCGCCGCCAGCTCGCGCTGCTCGCTGCCTTCGGTCATCAGCGAACGGCCTTCATTGAGGTGGCGCACGATCTCGAACAGGGCGCCTTCGGACGCACGCGCGCGCAGCAGGCGGCCGGCCGTGAGGTGCACCATGCGGCGCCGCTCGGGCGGGATCAGCGCATAGGCCGCCTGCTGCACGCGGTCGTGCAGGAAGGCGTACTCGCCCTCGGCGCCGCCGGGCAGCGGCAGCACCAGGCCTTCGGCCAGCACCGGCGCCAGTTCGGCAGCGGTGGCGCCGACCGCGCCTTCGCTCACCGTGGCCAGGGTCGCCATGTCGAAGCGGTTGCCGATGCAGGCCGCCAGCGTGAGCAGGGCCTGCGCCGGCGCCGGCAGGCGCCCGATGCGGCGCGTCATCAGGTCGACCACGTTGTCGGCCAGCGGCGCCGCTTCGATGGCTTCGATGGCATAGGTCCAGCGCGCCGCGTCGCGGTCGTAGGCGAGCCGGCCTTCGCGTTCCAGCAGGCGCAGGAACTGCATCGCGAAGAAGGGGTTGCCGCCGGTCTTGGCGTGCACCAGCGCCGCCAGCGCCGCGGCGCCTTCGTCGTCGCTGTGCAGCGCACCGGCGACCAGCGTGCGCAGGTCGGCCACCGCCAGCGGTCCCAGCACCACGCGTTCGATCGGCATCCCGCTGGCCTGCAGCGCCGCCAGCGTGCGCGCCAGCCGCGGCGACGCTTCCAGTTCGTGGTCGCGGAAGGCGCCCAGCAGCAGCAGGCTGCCGATCTCGGCGCTGGTGGCCAGCGGCTCCAGCAGGGCCAGCGTGGCGGCGTCGGCCCACTGCAGGTCGTCGAGGAACAGCACCAGCGGGTGCTCGGGCCGCGCCAGCACGGCCACGAACTGCTGCAGCACGCGCTGGAAGCGGTTCTGCGCCTCGGTGCTGCCCAGCTCGGGCGGCGCCGGCTGCGGGCCGACGATGAACCCGATCTCGGGGATCACCTGCGTCAGCACGCCGGCGTTGGCGCCCAGCGCGGCGCGCAGCGTCTCGCGCCAGTGCGCCAACCGCGCTTCGTTCTCGCCCAGCAGCTGGCGCACCAGGCCCTGGAAGGCCTGGATCAGCGCGCCGAAGGGCACGCCGCGCGCCACCTGGTCGAACTTGCCGCCGATGAACCAGCCACGCCGCCGCACGATGGGCCGGTACAGCTGCTGGATGAGCGAGGTCTTGCCGATGCCGGCATAACCCTCCACCAGCACCACCACCGGCGCGCCTTCGCGGCAACGTTCGAAGGCCGCCTGCAGCGCCGCGACCTCGCGTTCGCGGCCCACCAGGCGCGAGGTGAACACCAGGCCGCCGGCACGGTCGTGCAGGCCCAGCGCGAAGGGCTCCAGCGCCCCCCGTTCGGCCCAGGAACGGGTGCAGCGTGCCAGGTCCTGCGCCAGCGCCTGGGCACTCTGGTAGCGCTCTTCGGGTGCTTTCGCCAGCAGCTTCATCACCAGCGCCGACAGCAGCGGCGGCAGCGCGGGATCGCGCTCGGCGGGCGCCGGCGCGCTGCCGGCGATGTGCCAGTGCACCTGCTCCAGCGCGTCGGCGCCCACGAAGGGCGGCACGCCGACCAGCGACTCGTAGAGCACGACGCCCAGCGCGTAGAGGTCGCTGCGCGCGTCGACCGGCAGGTCCAGGCGCCCGGTCTGCTCAGGTGCGACGTAAGCCAGGCGCGCCGGTTCGGCCCCGGCGGGCAGCGCGGCGCGTGCCGGGGCCGGCACGGCCTGCGCCGCTTCGAGAAGCGTGGCGCTGCGCGCCGCGACATTCCAGCGCACCGCCTGCGGCCGCAGCGCCATGTGCACCAGGCCCCGGGCGTGCAGGGTGGACAGCTCGCGAGCCAGCTGCTCGCCCAGCACCAGCACCTCGGGCACCGGCATCGGTTTCGCGACCTGCGCGAGTACTGCGGACTCGGACTCCATGCCGTGCCCCCCCTGAATCTGGGCGCGACTCTAGCGCCGTTCAGAACCCGTGTCCGGGCCGTGACGAACAAGTGATGTTTGCTGGACGGCGCCGTGAACGCCGGCGCCGACAGTCACTTCCAGGGCGACGCGAACCGCCGCGCCCGCAACCCGATCCCCCCCAACCCACCCCTTCAGGAGAACGACCATGATGAACACGATCCCCCTGCACCGCCCCTCGGTCTGGCCGCGCGTCGCCTTCGGCGCCGTGGTCTTCGGCGCCCTGCTCATCGTCGGCACCAGCGTCTTCGCCGGCGAATGCCCGGCCGACAAGCGCGTGGCCGACGGCCAGGGCCAGGCCATGGGGCCTTCCATGCCGCAGGGCGTGACCGACGTCGTGCGCGCCAGCACCGACATCACCAAGGCGCCCTACAACATCAAGGGCCGCCAGTTCCGCCTGCGCGAACTGGTCATGCAGCCCGGCGGCATCGTGCCCTGGCACAGCCACAACGAGCGGCCGGCCATGATCTACATCGTCTCCGGCGAGGTGGTGGAGTACGCCAGCAGCTGCGCCGTGCCCATCGTGCACCGCACCGGCGACGTGGCGCCGGAGAAGTTCGGCACCAGCCACTGGTGGAAGAACACCGGCAGCACGCCGGCGACGCTGATCTCGGTGGACCTGTTCCCCGGCGACGCGAAGATGGACGAACACATGATGTGAGCGCGCGGCGCGCCCAGGAGAACGACCATGAACGTCACCTTCCGCCGCGCCGCCGCGTCGCTGGCCGTGCTGCTTGCAGCCACGGCCGCGGCACCGGCCTTCGCGGACCCTCTCACCCCGGGCGCCGACGGCGTCGTGCGCGTGCGCAGCGCCTACGGCGTGGACGAGACCGTCGCCCGCCTCCGCGCCGACATCGCCGCCAAGGGCATCATGTTCTTCTCGGCGGTCGACCAGCAGAAACTGGCCGCCGACGCCGGCATCGCGCTGCGCCCTTCGACGTTGCTGACCTTCGGCAACCCGCCGCTGGGCGCGCAGTTCCTCACCGCCAACCCGGCCGCCGGCCTGGACTGGCCGGTGCGCCTGCTCGTCACGCAGGACGAAAGCGGCCTGGTCTGGGCCGCGTGGACCGACTTCGCGTGGATCGCGCAGCGCCACCACATCGGCAATCGCAGCGAGCAGTTCGCGAAGGCCACCAGCGTCGTCGAGTCCATCACCTCCACCGTGCGGGGCCAGCCATGAATGCCCTGCTCGACTGGGTGCCTGCGCGCGCCCCTTCGGCCTGGTCGCACTTCGGCCGCGACGTGCTGGCCGGGCTGGCGCAGCGCCAGAAGAGCGTGCCCTGCACCTGGCTGTACGACCGCCGCGGCTCGGCGCTGTTCGAACGCATCACCGAACTGCCCGAGTACTACCCCACGCGCACGGAGACGCTGATCCTGGAGCAGTGCGCGGCGCAGATCGCGCAGGCCGTGGGCCCGCGCGCCACCGTGGTGGAACTGGGCAGCGGCTCCAGCCGCAAGACGCCGCTGCTGCTGGCGGCGCTGGACCGGCCGGCGGCCTACGCGCCGGTGGACATCAGCGAAAGCGTGCTCGAACCGGCGGCGCGCGCGCTGCGTGCCCGTTTTCCGGCGCTGCCGGTCCGGCCGCAGGTGGCCGACTTCACGCGCCTGGCGCGCTGGCCGCTGCCCGACGCGGGCGGGCGCCGCGTGCTGTTCTTCCCCGGCTCGACGATCGGCAACTTCACGCCCGAAGCGGCGGTGGCGCTGCTGGACCGCGTCGGCCGCGCCGCCGGCCCCGGCGCGCTGATGGTGGTGGGCGCCGACCCCACCACCGACCCCGCCGTGCTGCTGCCGGCCTACGACGACGCCGCCGGCGTCACCGCGGCCTTCAACAGGAACCTGCTGGTGCGCATCAACCGCGAGCTCGACGCCGACTTCGAGGTCGGCGCCTTCCGCCACGTGGCGCGCTTCAATGCCGCCGAACACCGGGTGGAGATGCACCTGATGAGCGAGTACTCGCAGCAGGTCAGTGTGCTCGGCCACGTTTTCCGCTTCGCGATGGGCGAGACCCTGCACACCGAGAACTCGTGCAAGTACAGCCTGGTGCGCTTCCAGGCGCTGGCGCGACGCGCCGGCTGGGCGCCGGTGCAGCTGTGGACCGACGCCGGCACGCGCTTTGCGGTGCACGTGCTCGAACGCATCCGCGCGGCGTGACAGGAATGTGAACCCCGGGCGACGAAGGCGTGATCCCCGCCGCCCAGACTGCCGTCATCGACCACTTTCAACATCCTTCGACATGAACACGCTCCAAGACAAGGTGGCCATCGTCACCGGCTCCACCAGCGGCATCGGGCTGGGCATCGCGCGCGCGCTGGCGGCGCAGGGCGCCCACCTGGTGATCAACGGCTTCGGCAATGCCGACGAGATCGAGGCGCTGCGCGCCGAGACCGAAAGCCGCTACGGCGTGCGGGTGCTCTACTCCGGCGCCAACATGAGCCGGCCCGAGCAGGTGCGCACGCTCGCCCGCGGCGCCGAAGCCGAGTTCGGCCGCGTCGACATCGTCGTCAACAACGCCGGCATCCAGCATGTCTCGCCGATCGAGGACTTCGACGAAGCCAAGTGGGACGCCGTGCTGGCGATCAACCTCTCTTCGGCCTTCCACCTGGTGAAGGCGGTGGTGCCGGGCATGAAGGTGCGCCGCTTCGGCCGCATCATCAACGTGGCCTCGGCGCACGGGCTCACGGCGTCGCCGTTCAAGTCGGCCTACGTGGCGGCCAAGCACGGGCTGATCGGGCTTTCCAAGACGCTGGCGGTGGAACTGGCCGAGCACGGCATCACCAGCAACACCATCTGCCCCGGCTACGTGAAGACGCCGCTGGTGGACAAGCAGATCGCCGACCAGGCGAAGGCGCACGGCATTCCGCCCGAACAGGTGGTGCGCGACGTGATGCTCTCGCACCAGGCGCGCAAGGAGTTCGTGCAGGTGGACGAACTCGCCGCACTGGCGGTCTTCCTGGCTTCGGACGCGGCGGTCTCGATGACCGGCACCGCGCTGGCCATGGACGGCGGCTGGACCCTGCACTGAAGCGCGAAGGAGGCACGAGCCATGGACCCCTTCGCCGAAGAGCTGGCCGCGCTGCGGCCGGTGCTGGTGCGCATGGCGCGCCAGCGCGTGCGCAACGAAGCCTGGGCCGAGGACGCGGTGTCCGAGACCCTGGTCGCCGCGCTCGAGAAACCCGGCGCCTTCGCCGGCCGCGCGAAGACGCGCACCTGGCTGGTGGGCATCCTCAAGCACAAGCTGGTGGACCAGGTGCGCCGCCACACGCGCGAAGCCTCGCTGACCCGCCACGACGACGACGACATCGACCCCGACCTGCCGGAACCCGCGGTCGAGTTCGACGAACCCGCCCCCTGGGGCGACCCGCAGGCCACGCTGGCGCGGCGCCAGTTCCTGCACCAGGTGGACCGCGCGCTCGCCGGCCTGCCGGCCCAGCAGGGCCGCGCCTTCGTGCTGCGCGAATGCCTGGACGAAGATACCGACGACGTCTGCCGCACGCTCGGCATCACCGCCAACCACCTGGGCGTGATGCTGCACCGCGCGCGCCACCGCCTGCGCAGCGCGCTGGCGCCGCAATGGAATTCGCCCGCCGCGCTGTCGGCCTGAACGACAACGAAAGTTCCCATGGCCAAGACCCCTGCCCGTTCCGCCGCCCCGAAAGACAAGCCTTCGCTGCCCGGCCAGGTGGTGCTGGTGCTGCAGGGTGGCGGCGCGCTCGGCGCCTATCAGGCCGGCGTGTACCAGGCGCTGCACGAGGCCGGCATCGAACCCGACTGGGTGATCGGCACCTCCATCGGCGCCATCAACGCTTCGCTCATCGCCGGCAACGCGCCTGCGCGCCGCATGGCGCGGCTGGACGCCTTCTGGCAGGCCATGCAGGACGGCAGCGCCACCCACGGCCTGCTGGACATCTGGGGCCTGGGCCGCGGCGCCGCCACCTTCGGCACGGTGCTGCGCGGCATTCCCGACTTCTTCACGCCCAACCTGCACGCCTGGCGCGGCCAGATGGCGACGCTGGGCGTGGAGCAGGCGGCCTACTACAGCACCGCCCCGCTTCGCCAGACGCTCACCGAACTGGTCGACTTCGAGATCCTGCGCCAGTGCAACACGCGCATGACGGTGGGCGCGGTGAACGTGTGCAACGGCCAGATGCGCTACTTCGACACCCGCCACGAGCCGCTGACGGTGGACCACGTGATGGCTTCCGGCGCGCTGCCGCCGGCCTTCGGCGCGATCCGCATCGACGGCCAGCCCTACTGGGACGGCGGCATCTACTCGAACACGCCCATCGAGGCAGTGCTGGACGACAAGCCGCGCCGCGATTCGCTGATCTTCGCCGTCAACGTGTGGCACCAGACCGGGCCCGAGCCGGAAAGCATCTGGCAGGTGATGGGGCGGCAGAAGGACATCCAGTACGCCAGCCGGGCCGACAGCCACATCGCGCGCCAGAAGCAGATCCACCGCCTGCGCCACGTGATCCGCGAACTGGCGCAGCAGGTGCCCGCTGCGAAGCGCGAAGACGCCAAGGTGAAGGAACTCGCGTCCTGGGGCTGTGGCACCACCATGCACGTGGCGCACCTGCTGGCGCCGCGCCTGGAAGGCGAGGACCACACGAAGGACATCGACTTCACGCCCGCCGGCGTGCGCGCGCGGCGCGAAGCCGGGCTGGCCGACACGCGGCGCATGCTGCAGCGCGCGCCCTGGGTGGGCTGCGACGCCGACCCGATCGAAGGCGTGATCGAACACCATGCCTGAGACCCTGCTGTTCGCCTTCGCCCTCGGCTGCGTGGCGCTGATGGGCTTCGCCATCCAGCGCGGCGCCACCTGCATGGTGGCCGCGGTCGACGAACTGGTGGCGCGCCGCAGCGCGCGCCGCTTGTTGGCGATGGGCGAAGCCTCGCTCTGGGTGGCCGGCGGCCTGGTGGTGGCGCAGGCGCTGGACCGGCTGCCGGCCATGCCCGCCGGCTTTGCCGCCAGCGGCTGGACCGTGGCCGGCGCCGTGCTGCTGGGGCTGGGCGCCTGGCTCAACGGCGCCTGCGTGTTCGGTGCCATCGCCCGCCTGGGTTCGGGCGAATGGGCCTATGCCGCCACGCCGCTGGGCTACTTCCTGGGCTGCCTGAGCGTGGACACGCTGTTCCACCCCGCGCCGCCGCAGCGGCTGGCCGAGCCTTCGCCGCTGCTGGCCGCGCCGCCGGCGCTGGCGCTGCTGTTCGCCGCCGCCGCCGCATGGCGGCTGGCGCTGCCGCTGGCCACGCTGAACCGGCCCGCGCTGCGCGCGCGGCTGTGGGCGCCGCATGCCGCCACCGCGGTGATCGGCATCACCTTCCTCTTCACGCTGCTGGTCGCCGGCGCCTGGGCCTACACCGACCTGCTGGCCGACCTGGCGCGCGGCATGGCCCACGCCCTGGGCTGGCGCGGCGCCTTCTTCGGCGCGCTGCTGGCCGGCGCCGCCTGGGGCGGCTACACCGCCGGCCGCTGGCGTGCGCGCGCGCCTTCCGCCGCGCAGGTGGCGAAGTGCCTGGCCGGCGGCGCCCTCATGGGCTGGGGCACGCTGCTCATTCCGGGCAGCAACGACGGCCTCATCCTGGTGGGCCTGCCGCTGCTGCGGCCCTACGCCTGGCTGGCGCTGGTCACCATGGTGCTGGCCATCGCGGCGGCACAGGTCTTCAGGCGCCAGTCTTCACAAATTCGTCACGGCGCCCCGCAGGGGGACCGCGCGGCGTAGGATTTTCTCCATGTGCCCCGGCCCGCCTGCCGCCACCCCACCATGACACGGCGCGTGCTGGTCGTCGAGGACGACGTCGACATCGGGCGCCTGGTCAGCCTGCAACTGGCCGAACTGGGCTGCGAAAGCCGCCTGGTCGACGACGGCCTGGCCGCGCTGGCCGAGGCACAGGCCGGCCGCTACGACCTGGTCATCCTGGACGTGATGCTGCCGCGCATGGACGGGCTGGAGATCTGCCGCCGACTGCGCGCCGGCGAGCGCTACACGCCCATCCTCATGCTCACCGCCAAGTCTTCCGAACTGGACCGCGTGCTGGGGCTGGAGCTGGGCGCCGACGACTACCTGACCAAGCCTTTCTCCATGCTGGAACTGGCGGCGCGCGTGAAGGGCGTGTTCCGGCGCGCCGAACGCGCCGCCGCGCAGAAGGAAGCGGCGGCACCGGCGGCGCAGCGCATCGAATGCGACGGCCTGGTGATCGACCTCGAACGCCACGAAGTGCTGCTGCGCGGCCAGCCGGTGGAGCTGACGGCCAAGGAATTCGAGCTGCTCACCTGCTTCGCGCGCAGCCCGGGGCGCGTCTTCACGCGCGCGCAGCTGCTGGACCAGGTGTGGGGCTACAGCCACAGCGGCTACGAGCACACCGTCAATTCGCACATCAACCGGCTGCGCAACAAGATCGAGCGCGACGCCGGCAACCCCGACTTCATCCAGACCGTCTGGGGCGTGGGCTACAAGTTCGCCGAAAGGCGGGGCTGAGGCCCGGGTGGCAGTCCTCGCCCTGCGCATCGCCGCCCTGCTGCTGCTGGCCTTCGCGGTGGTGGGGCTGGCGCTGTTTCTCGCCGGCGGCCCCGGCGCCATGCCGGAACGCCTGGTGCTGGCCGGTGCCACGCTGGTGCTGGCCTGGCTGCTGCTGCTGCCGCTGGCGCAGCGGCTGGCCGAACGCAGCGCCAGCGCCGACCGCCTGGCCGAGCGCGTGGCCGAGCTGGAACGCCAGGTGGCGCGCGCCGGCACCCAGCGCCGCGACTTGATGACCCACCTGTCGCACGACCTGCGCACGCCGCTGGCTTCCATGCAGGGCTACCTGGAACTGCTGCTGCTGCGCCAGGGCCAGCTGGAGCCGGCCGAGGCGCAGAACTACCTGCAGACCGCGGTGCGCCACAGCGAACGCCTTTCGCGCCTGGTGGACGACCTGTTCGAGCTTTCGCGGCTGGAAGCCGAAGGCCTGCAGCTGCAGGCCGAGCCGTTCCCGGTGGCCGAGCTGGCGCACGACGTGGCGCAGCGCTTCGCCGCCGCCGCCGAACGCGCCCACGTGGCGCTGGCGGTGCAGGCCGAAGAAGGCGGCGCCCTGCTCGTGCAGGCCGAGGTGGCGCTGGTGGAACGCGTGCTGGGCAACCTGGTCGACAACGCGCTGCGCCACACGCCCTGCGGCGGCCGCGTCACCATCGAAGTGGGACCGGAAGCCGGCGCGGCGCGGGTGTGCGTGGCCGACACCGGCGCCGGCATGGCCGGTGCCGACCTGGAAGGCGTGTTCGACCGCTACGACACCGCCAGCCGCACCGGCGACACCGGCAGCAGCCGCGCCGGACTGGGGCTGGCCATCGCGCGCCGCATCGCCGCGCTGCACGGTTCCGGTCTGGAACTGGACAGCCGGCCCGGCGAAGGCACGCGCGTGAGTTTCCGGCTGCCGCAGGCGGCGCGCCGCGCGAACGCCTGACCCCCGAAAGAAGAAGGAGGACCTTGCCATGAGCATGCCCGTCGTCACCTTTGCCGCCCTGGCGCTGATCGCGCTGGCGCTGGCCTGGGCCGCTTCGGCCAGCGGGCGCGGCCGCGACCTGGCGGCGCGCCTGGCCAGCGCCGAGGCGCGGCTGCGCGAACAGCAGGCCGAAGGCGCGCGCAGCGAGGCACGCCGCACCGAAGCCGAATCGCGCGCCCGCGGCGCCGAAGAGCGCCTGCAGGTGGCGCTGCGCGGCAGCCAGGACGGCGTGTGGGAATGGCACGTGGGCAACGGCCGCGTGCAGTTGTCGCCGCGCTGGAAGGGCATGCTGGGCTACGGCGCCGACGACCTGGGCGCCACCCGCGACGACTGGCTGGACCGCGTGCACCCGGACGACCGCGCCGGCTTCGTGGCCGCGCTGGCCGCGCTGCTGGAAGGCGGTGGCCGCCTGGACCACGAGATGCGGCTGCAACACCGCGACGGCAGCGTGCGCCACGTGCTGACGCGAGGCGTGCTGCTGCGCGGCGACGACGGCGCGCCCGAGCGCGTGCTGGGCCTGGACACCGACGTCACGCGCCTGAAGCGCGTGCAGGCGGTGCTGGACGCGGTGGCCGACGGCACCGCCGGCGCGCATGGCGACCGCTTCTTCGCCGCCATGGCCGAGCACTTCGCGCGCGCGCTGGACGTGGACTGCGCCTTCATCGCCGAATGCGCCGACGACCCGCCCACGCGCGTGCGCACGCTGGCCTACTGGAGCGTGGACAAGGGCCTGCGCGACAACTTCGAGTTCAGCCTGGAAGGCACGCCGTGCCAGGAAGTGCTGGAAAGCGGCCAGACCTGCTTCCACCCCGAACGGCTGGCCGAGATGTACCCGCGCGAACGCGGCTGGGAGTCCTACATGGGCATGCCCATCGTCGCCAGCGACGGCCGCGTGCTGGGCCACATGGCATTGCGCGACCGCGCGAAGCTGGGCGACGAGGTGCTGATCGAGCGCGTGTACCGGATCTTCCTGGCGCGGGCGGCGGCGGAGATCGAGAGGGCGCAGGCGGTGGCGAGACTGGCGGTGTTGGGGGTGGGGTGGGGGTGGGGTTTTAGAGGCCGGGCAGGAGGGTTGCAGACCGACGCCTGGGCTGAAGTTGGCAGAGGCCAACTGGTTGTGGAGGGCCCGCTTCAGACTTATTCCGTTGAAAAACTCGGTTTGCGACGAGTTCTCGAGGCGGCGCTTCATCGGAAGTGAGCGTGTGACGGGAGCGGCGCTTTTTATCACCCGGAATGTCGCGAGGTCGCGACCTCCTTTCAGGCTGGCATCGCCGTACTCTGTTGTCCTTCGTCAACCTCTTGGCCATTCGTCGCAGGTTCACAGGCTGTCGCTTGCGACAGAACTCGTCATGCGCGCCCGTCAGCCCTCGTAGGCGCAATCGGTCCAGCTTGAGGATGCGCTTGAGATGCGCGAACAGCATCTCCACCTTCTTTGCGGTCACGCCTGGACTGCATGTACTGCGGCGCGTCTCGGCAATCGCTCGCGCGACATCCCTGGAGCGCTCGTGCCACCTTGCGCGTGATGCAGCGGTTGGGCATGTTCGGCAGCACTGTTGCTTCATCGGGCATCCGGTGCAGTCGCTGGCTGGCGCTGTACAGGACCGTGCCGGCGCGAGTGATGCGATCACGCGGCTTGGTGAACTGGCGTCGATCAGCAGCGCGTGTCCCTGCGGACAGCGGTACTCGTTGGCTTGCTCATTCCACACGAACTCGCTGCTAGGTAGTGTACCGTCATCCTTGCGCTCACTTCTATCCCACACGGGGACGTGCCGGCGCGATGCCTTGTCCTGCACCATCCATCGAGCATGGGAGCGGTGCCGTAGGCGGTGTCACCCACAAGGCGATCAGGCTTCATGCCGAAGCGGCTCTTCCACGCGGTTGATCATCTTCTTGTCGATTCTGACCTCTTACGTGCAGTGCGCTGGCGTTGCCTCGACGTCCACGATGATCCCGGCTGCCAGGTCGATCAGGTAGTTGGTGGAGTAGGCGTAGAACGCCGGTCCGCCGAACGCAGCGGTCAACTCGCCGCTGGATCGGTCAGGGAGACGTTCTTGCGCGTCTCAGGTGGATCGACATCGTCTTCGTCGCCGGCAGGGTTGCTTGCGTCGAGCGCATCGAGGTACTCGCGCACGGCGCGGCTGGCAATCTGCAGCACCAGCTTCGGCTCGGGAACACCTCGACCCGGTTGGCATCGGCCTTGACGACGCTGGCGTCGATCGCGAAAGCCTTCGCCGCCACCAGCCCTTCGCTCATGCATCGACGCAACACACCCTCGAAGAGATGCCGGAACACGTCGCTCTGGCGGAAGCGGCGTGCCGGTTCTTGGAGAACGTTGAGTGGTCAGGCTGTATCTTCGAGATCCAGTCGGCAGAACCAGCGATAGGCCAAGTTCAGGTGCACCTCTTCGCTGCTCGGCGCTCAGAGCGGATGCCGAAGCAGTAGCCGACGATCAGCATCCGGACCATCGGCTCGGGTCGATGGAGAGGACGGCCCGTGTGGCTGTAGAACGGTGCGAGGAGTGCTTGTGCAGATCACCCAGGTCAAGACCCTGTCGATACCGCGCAGCAGGTGATCGCGCGCGGGACGTGGTCGTCGAGTTTGAACGAGTAGAAGAGCTTGTCCTGCGTGCCACCTCGTTGACCCATCATCGCGATGCACTCCCTCTGCACGACTGCGATCAACTTAGGACATCGCAGCCGATTTGCCAGAGGAGTTTTTCAACGGAATAGACTGATTGCAGACGTTCAACCCGGTGGAGTGCGTGACGGCTGGTGAGTACAAAGGAGACGCTTGTGGTAGGCGTGGGCACACACGTTGTGCTCATTCTCGGCGCCTGTGCCTGAAACCTCCTTCATTGAGCAGTGTTAGACGAAGAGCAAGGCTGTAACGCGCATCGTCGTCGCCGACGGCAGTCGTTCTTCTCAGCACACTTCCAGCACCACACGCACCCGATCTCCGCATTCGATCTCTGGGTCGTGCATCGTCCGGGGCTTGAAATGCTCTTCGAACGACTTGGCTGACTTCCAAGTCGCCACGTTGACGTAAGTGACGCCGTCACCGCCGATGGGCAGGCTTCTCATCGATTCAGGCAACTCGTTCGAATTGCTGACCTTCGTCAGTGTCTCCGAGACAAAGTCTGCGTGATCTGGCTTCTCGCGGTTGTATGCCGCGAGGAACGACGCTTCCTTCTCCGGCCGCACGGAGCGGCGAATCAACACAATCACCACAAGGTTCTCCCTGTCCGCGCGCAGCGGCGCGCTGATGGTCTAGACGATGCAGCCCGCCATAGCAAGCCACGGCGTTCCCGCTGCGCAGCGCAGCACTACGGCGCTGGCGGCAGGGCCTTTACCAGGGCGGCAATCGCGTCTTCGAAGCGCTTCAACGTGTCAGCAGAGAGTTTCGGCACGATCTCGTGCTGCTGCGCCAGGAAATGCCCTGCAACGCGCCCGTGATCGAACTCCCCGGCAACACGCTCGATGCGCTTGACGATGCGATCTTGACCCTTGAGGTCCTCCATCTTGAGCGATTGCTTCATCGCGCCGTTGTAGATGGCCAAATACTCGTCTGGCTCAAACAGGTCCTCAATGTCCGCGCCCTTGACCTGGCAAAACTGTTCGACGCTGAGAACGTTGCTGGCCTTGAGCCGGCCCTGCGCGATGGCGGCGTCGATGCGCTGGCGCTGGGCCTTGCCATCGAGCAGCACCACGATGTCCAGCTTGCCGCCGAGCAGCGCGATGAAAGTCGGAATGTTCGTGGCGCCGCCGGCCGGCAGAAGGCGACAGTTCGTTGGGAACGCCGCGCGGCTGAGCGATCCCAAGTGCGACGAGAAGGCAACCAGGTAGATGAAGTCCGACGTGCCTTCTAGCAGGATATTCCGGTTCCCGATGAACAGGTTCTGCGCAATGTCGTAGCCAAGCGCGGCCTGCAGCGGGAACAGCGTGTCTGGGTCGGACGTGGTGCCAGCATCGTTGGTTGCGACGGCGCCGAGGTCCGGCCCCTTGTCTTCGATGATGCGCACGCGGCCCAGTGATTCCGTCCGAACCATGAAGGGCGAGTGCGTCGTGTACACCACCTGCCTGCCGCCCGTGAGGTTCGTGTCAATGGCGTCGAGCAGGTCCTTCTGCGCCCGCGCGTGCAGGCTGAGGCCCGGTTCATCCAGCAGCAGGATCAGGTTCTTGTCCTTCTGGAACTCGAAGAACGATGCGATGAAAGACACGAACCACCTGAACCCTGTGGAACGGCGGTCGAGGCGGTTGCTGAAATCATGCCGCGTGTCCTCGACGCGGAACTGCAAATAGCGGTCGGTCTGACCGTTCGCCTGCCGCTCGGGCTCGATCTTCACGACGAGCTTCAGGTGCTGGTTCTGCTTCCAGTTGGCTTTCACCATCCGCGTCAGCAAGCTGGAGATTGCCTCCAGTTCAGCATTCGACTGCTCGAAGTCCCAGGTCTCGACATTTGTCGGCGCCACCTTGGCCAACTTGAGAAAGTCGGCGGCGGCTTGAATCTCCTCGTCCGCCGACGGCGTGGTCAACGCGGGCATCACCTCGCCGGCAAGGCTGTAGCGCCCGCGCAGTTGCGAGTACTGGCTGAAGTAGAAGGTCTTCGGGATTAGGGGACGCAGTATCTTCTCCAGCGCCGCGGTGAGCGCCTTAGATCCGTCCAGCACTGACTCAAGCTCGGCCTTGGCCTGCTTTGCCGCTTGGGCTTCCGGCGTGGGCTCGCCGCTCTCGCTCTTCTCCGCTGTGGCCGCCGTCAACTTCTCCAACAGTTGCTGCGCGTTGCCCGCGTCGGCGACCTTGGGGCCGAGCAGACCGGCATCGATGTGCTGATCGCTGAACCACTTGACGAACCGGGCGTGGTCGATGGGCAGTTGCAGTTGCAAGTCGCCTTCATACTTGCGGAAGGCGGTAAGCGTAGGTGTGCTCAGCACCCCTTGCCCGAACTGTCCGTCCAGCTTGGCCATCTCTTCGGCCGAGAGCGTGAACTCCGCGGTGATCGGCACCGCATCGTTGATCTCGCCGGAAATCTCGTGCTGCTTCTTTAGCCAGCGCGGGTAGTCATCCAGCAGGACGAGCGGACAGGGCTTTGCCGGATTCAGGCGATGCAGCGCTTCGATGGTGGATGACTTGCCCGCCTCGTTCTTGCCGACGATGCAGGTGCTGTCGGCCACGTCAATCGGCCCAGAGTCGATGACGTTGCGGAACAGACGGACTTGGAACGACTTCAGGCGCATGGGCGACTCCCTGGCTTCTTGGTCTTGCAGTTCGGCGCGCTGCCCCACCGACCACCCGGCCTGGATGGGGCATCGGAGCGCTTACTTCTTCTTGGTGCCTTGGGGCGCTGGTTGGGAAGCTTGAGCGACATGTTAAGGCTTCGGGCGTCGATAGCTCCTGGATGGCCGATGTTCTCGTGAGCAGTCACCAGAGGCAATATGTCCGAGCGACAGCAACCGCTGCATTCCGTCCATTCGATCTGAGCCCCAGTCTCGCGCGTCTGCCGCTTCGAATCTTGTGCGGCGGGTGCGCCGCACCCTATGCTTGTGTCAACCATCTGAGCACTCATGCCCTCCACTGCACTTGTCACTGGCGCCGGTAGCGGCATCGGTTGGGCCGTGACCCAGGCCTTGTCGTCGCGCGGCTGGTCCGTATGGGCCGGCGCGCGTCGGCCTGAGGACCTTGAGCGGCTGACCACGCTGCCCGGCGTCTTGCCGCTACATCTTGAACTGCTGAGCGCCTCGTGTGGCGAGCAGGCGCATGGCGCGTTGGTGGCCGCGGGGGTGACGACACTGCAAGCGCTGGTCCACAGCGCCGGCATTGGCGAACTCGGCCACCTCGCGGCGTGGTCGGACGCCGACGTGCAACGCCTTTTCGAGACCAATGTCTTCGCACCGATGCGGCTGACTCGCGCGCTGCTGCCGCTGATCCTGGCGGGGCAGGGGCGGATCGTCGGCATCGGCTCCATGGGCGGCAGCATCACCCAGCCGCTGTACGGCCCCTACACGATGACCAAGCACGCCCTGGAAGCCTGGAGCGAGTGCCTGCGCCAGGAACTGCAGCCACACGGGGCGATGGTCAGCATCGTGCAACCGGGTGCCGTGGCCAGCCGGATCGGCGTCAGTGCCCACGCCGCGAACGAAGGCCGCCTGGCCGGCACCCCAGAGCCGTTCCGCGAGGCGGCGCACGCGGTCCTGGCCGCCTGGAAGGCGCCCGCGGTGGACGCACCGGCTGCGGCGTCAGAGTCTGCCGAGAACCGCATCCTGGCCGCGCCGGAAACGGTGGCCGACGTGGTTCTGCAGGCGCTGACCGCAGCGCGGCCGCAGGCGCGCTATCTGGTCGGCACCCGCTGGGAGGGCGAGCGAGTGTTGCGCGCCCTTGCCGAGCGTCTGGTCGACGCCGCCACCAGCCCCGGTCAGCAACTCAGCCGCGAGGCGCTGCTCGCCTGGGTCGAAGCCGCCTGGCGCGAGCGCGAGATCGCAGGCTGAGGTGTTCGCATCGCGGAGCGAAGACGCTCTGTTCCGGTGGTCAACAGTCACCTCGAGACCAGGAGCGGTCGGTCGCGATGTCTGGCCCGAACAGCGCCGAAGGGCCCGCCACATACATGGCGCCTGCAGACCTGAGAGCCGAAGAGCTGTCTCCTGGCATGCCGCCCGATGAACCCCAATGACGAACTCCGTGCGGCACTGGCGGGACGACTCCGCTGCCGAAGGACCTGGCACCGCAACGCTAGACCCTGGCGGGTGCGTCGGCGGACAGGTCCAGCAGAACACGCCCGCCAGCACCCTGCTCGACCTTCTCGTGGGCCAGCGCAATGTCCTTCAAAGGCATGCGCGCCGCTATGGCCGCGCGCAGGCGGCCTTCGAGCAGCGCAGCCGTCAGCTCGAGTGCGGCCTCCGCCTTGACCGCCGGCGGGAAATCGTCGCTACCAAGCAGGCGCAGCGAAGCGTCGGCGAAGGCCAGCTTCCAGTAGGGGATGTCGGGGCGGTCCGCGGACGAGTAGTAGGCGCTGATGACGCCGCCGGCCGCCATGACGTCGGCATTGACGTCGATGTGGGTGGCGAAGTCGACCTCGGCGACGCGATGCACTCCCTCCGGGGCTGCATGGCGAATCTGCTCGACGAGTGCCGGGTCGTCGGCGAGCCAGGCCTCGGCCGCCCCCATCTGACGCACGGATGACAACTGCTCGACACGCCGCACGACTGCGAACACGCGCGCGCCGCCACGGTGGGCCATCTGCAGCGCCACCGCGCCCACGCCCGACGCGGCGCCCCACACCAGCACGTTGAGCCCGGCGACCGGGCCGGCCCCGAACACTGCGCGATGGCCCGTGATGCCGGCAATGCCCAGGCAGGCCGCCTGTTCGAGGAGCCAGGGCTGCGAAAGGGCCGTCTCGGGCAGGGGTACGGCCAGTGCGGCGGGCACAACGACGTGTTCGGCCGCCGTGCCGAAGGCGCGATAGGACTGCGCGCCGTAGCACCATACCGCCTCGCCCATGCGATCGGCCGAAACGCCGGCGCCGACGGCGTCGATGGCACCTGCGCCGTCGCTGTGTGGAACGACGCGCGGGAACGGCATCGGCGAACCTTGCCAGCCGCTGCGCTTCTTCACGTCGCCGGGGTTGATGCCGGAGAAGGCCAGTCGGATGCGCACCTCCCCTGCGCCGGGTTCGGCGATGGGCATGTCGCCCACGGTCAGAACCTCGCGTGCCGGCCCTCTTCGCTCGTACCAGGCTGCTCGCATGATGGACCTATCGCTGCAAAGTCATGGCGAGATCGGCGCGGTCGACCACGCCCACCAGCTTGCCGAAGACACGATTGTGTTCGAGGTCCGCATGGGCCTGCGGGATGTCCTCCAGCATGTAGGTGCGCAGCGGCCCGATCGCGAGTTCGCTTGCGGCCAGACGGTCGAGATAGGCCTGCAGCACCGGCGCCGGCAGGTCGTCCGCACCGCCGGCGTAGGCCGTGAGCCTGACGCCGCGCGGGATGTAGTCGATGGGATAGAAGTCGCTGACAGTCCACTGGTTGGACAACATGCCGGTGAAACAGACCGTTCCGTGCACGCGCGTGGCGCGCAAGGTGTCGGGCAAGGTCGGCGTGCCCACCAGTTCCAGCGCGGCGTCCACGCCTTCCGGCACGATGTCGCGCACGGCGCGTGCGACCTGCCCGTCGTCGATGATCACGTGGTCGACACCCTGGGCGCGCAGCGCCGCGGCCCGCTCGGGCTGACGTGTGGTGGCCAGCACCGTGGCGCCCCGATCCTGAGCCAGTTTCACCGCGGCGAGGCCCAGCGCGGACGTGCCGCCTCGAACGAGGAGGGTCTGTCTCGGCTGCAGATTCAGCCCGATGTTCAGCGAACCATGGGCCGTCTGCAGCGTCTCGGGAATGCCGCCGAGCACGGCCCAGGGCAGCGTGCTGTGGAACGGGATCACTTGCCGGCGCGGCACGACCACGAACTCGGCATAACCGCCGTCGAAGACCCGGCCCATGCCGCCCAGCATGGTGGCGACCTGCTGGCCCAAGGCGAGTGGGCCGTGGGCGTCGCCCTCGGGAAGTTCGTCGATCACGCCCACCGCCTCGATGCCGAGCACGCGCGGAAACGTCACCCCCTCCGACAGTCCCAGCCGGGTGTGCAGCTCGGAGCGGTTCAGACCAAACGCGCGCACCGCGATCCGCACCCAGCCGGGCTGCGGGCGTGGGAGCGGCAGCGTTGACAACACCAGATTCTCCGGGCCACCGGGCCGGCTCAGTACCACGGCACGCATCGTCTGCGATGCAGCCTGGCGTGATGGGTTGTCGGTGGGTCCTCCACCGCCCGGATCGCTTCGACGAAGCGCGGACATGCTCAGTCGTCCCAGCGCGCGTGGATCAACGCCGCGCGGCACTGGCTGGCGCCCCACACGTCGAGCGCGCAGTCCTTGGTCGTCTGCACATCCTGGCGATCGGCCAGGCAGGTCAGGTGGCCGGGCACCAGCACGTCGAAGTCGTGGGCGGGCAACTGGTAGAACCCCTTCAGGTACTCGTGCATGTTCATCGCGATGTCAAAGCCCATGAACGGCGCATGACCGGCAGCCAAGGTGTCGGTGGCAATCAGGAAGCGTCGGCTGGGCACGTAGACCACAGGTCAGGCGCGTGGTTGCGTGGTCGAGAACAGATAGCGATGGATCTTCCAATCACCGTTCTCGCGCTTGAAGATGAACAGCTCGTTGTTGCCCTCGGCCACTTCAATGCCTGGACCGAGGAGGCGCGTGCGGCCGGCCGAACTGGTGCGCGCCCACGCGGTGTCGCCGAGGATCTCGATCTCATGGATGTCGAATTCGACGTTCAGCTTGATCGTGTCGAACACTTGCCGGTAGCCGGCGCGGACCGCATCGCGGCCGACCAGGGCCGGCGCATGCTGGGGCATGAACACGGGCAATGGACCGTACAGGCCGAGGATGGCTTCGATGTCGTTGGTGTTCAGCGCCTTCTCATAGGCCTTCAACAGTGCTTCGATGGACATGACAGGGCTCCTGGGTGCCGGTTTGGTGATGTCTGGAACCCCGTTTGCCGAGGCGTGCCTCCAATCTACGGATCTCGAATTCAGCAGGGAAGATGCACGATTGATAATGTGCCTCTCAAGGATGAAAGGCGAAGATGGATCTCAACTCGACCCGGATGTTCGTCGGCGCCGTGCAGGCGGGAAGCTTGTCGGCAGCCGCGGCGCGCCTGAATCTGCCGCTGCCGACGATCAGCCGGCGCATCCGCCAACTCGAACAGCAGCTGAAGGTCCAGCTGCTGGAGCGATCCTCCAAGGGCATCGCACTGACCGATGCCGGGGCGCGCCTGTACGAGCATGCGAGCCGCGGGCTCGAGGTCTTGGCAGAGGGCGCGGAGGCGGTTCGAAGTGATCAGGCGCGCTTGAGAGGGCGCCTGCGTCTTTCGCTTCCTCCGTCAATGGAGCCCTGGTGGGACCTGCTCGGGGGATTTCAGCAGCAATTCCCGGATATCCAGCTCAGCGTGTTCTCGACCGAGCGCCGGGTGGACCTGATTCAGGACGGTGTCGATGTGGCACTGCGTGTCGGCGCCATCGTCGATGAATCCATGGTGGCAAGCCGTGTGGCGTCCTACCGCCACGTGCTGGTGGCTTCGCCGACGCTGCTGGAACGGCTCGGCGTGCCAAGAACGGTCGAAGGCCTGCATCGATTCCCCTGCGCGGTCTGGGCACCTGCGTCAGGTGCTCGTGGCGTATGGAACTTGGGCGAGACCAGCTTCGCACCCGACCCTGTGCTGTCGACGAACGACTACCTGCATCTCCGGGCATGCGCCGTGCGTGGCGCAGCGGTGACCGAGTTGCCGCCCTTCCTGGCACATGAGGCGTTGGCGCGCGGCGAACTGGTGCGCCTGCTTCCGCGACTGAAGTTGCCAGAGGTTGCCATCAACCTGCTTTATCCATCGCACAGGCATCCGTCAAGCCTGGTACGGGCGTATCTCGGCTACTGCCGTGAACATGCCGAGCAACACCTTCAGGCTGTCTATGGCCCGAAAGCGGCGATGCGCCAAGGACCGTGGCGGCCCTGATCTGATCGATGCGTCAGTTCGTTGGTGGTGCCCCATCGTCCCGCGCCCGGATCGCAAGTGCGTCGCGAAAGTCTCCGTGCGGCTGCCGTCAAGCAGACGACCGCAGAAGTGTGGTCATGGCCGAGACCACCAGGTGTTGGTCGTTCCAGGGAGAAGCCGTTGGTGTGATCAGCGGATCGGATGACCGCTCCTTCATGGGCTCGTCGACCTGAGCCGACCCTGAAGCGGATTCCGCAGCTTGGAATTCGTCGCCCTGAAGCCGCCGCTCAGACCCAGGTGACACACCCGAAGGTGGTCGCGCGGTGGGGGGGTTCACATCGGTCGGCGACCCTCAGGGCGACTGCTGCTCGGGGCAGGGCGTGAGGCCGTGTGGGCTCACCTCACCGGGAGCCCATCGTGCAAATCATTGGCCGGCAGCCCCGGCGGGCGCCGGCCTGAACATGGCCCCGCTGCCGGCCACGAGCCTGCAGCGCCATCCGGGGCTCAAGCTGTTTGTCGGCTCGGGCGCCTACGACCTTTGCACGCCATCGGGATCGGCGCGCCACATGCTCACGCGCGGCACCTTCCTCGCCGAGCGGATGACGAACAGGGTGTACGAGTCGGCTCACATGCCCTGTCTCGGCGATGCGCTGCCGACGCTGGCCGACGATCTGCGAGACTTCGTTCGCTCCGCCTGAGAGGGTGGAGCGCCTTTGGCCGGATCGACCCAGGCACGGCGCGTGCCGGTTGGCGACGCGCATCATGATGCCGACCGTGCGTGCGGCGCTTCCTCGCCAACGCGACGATCCCGGCGACCTGTTTCCTTGCCCGCGCGCACCGGTCTGCCTCGACACCGCGGCCGCTCCACCCGCGGCTGAACCTCTCCTCTCCTGGTCGGCCCGGTGGACTTGCCGCAGATGCATCGGGCGCAGCGCGGCGACATGGGCAGGTGCGATCAGGCAAACGGCGCACGGATAATCCGCCCGCCAGAGTCGCGACAGGCGGCCGATGCGCCGCAGCCACCGTGGACGCCACCGATTTCAGCCGCCTTCAGGCCCTGTTCGAGCGAGCCCTCGCATTGCCCGCGGACGCGCGGGCGGGTTTCGTGGCCGAACTGCAAGGCCCCGACGCCGCACTGCGCAGCGAGCTTCAGGCGCTGCTCGACACCCCCACGGGCACGCACGACCCGCTGGCCAGCCTGGTCGGCCGCGCCGCAGAGGCCGTGCTGGCTGGCGCGCCGGTGGCGCGCGTGGCGGCGGACGAGACCATCGGTCCGTGGCGCATCCTGGCGCACATCGCCGACGGCGGCATGGGCGCCATCTACCGTGCGGAGCGTGCAGACGGCCAGGACCAGCAGCAGGTGGCGATCAAGCTCATCAACCCGGCGTTCGTTTCCGGCGCCGCAGCCGAGCGGCTGGCCTTCGAACGCCGCATCCTCGCACGCCTGGAGCACCCGGCGATCGCGCGCCTGCTCGACGGTGGCACGCGCGCCGACGGCACGCCGTACCTGGCGATGGAGTTCGTCGACGGCCTGCGCATCGACGCGTACTGCGCGCAGCAGCAGCTGGATACACGCGCCAGGCTCGTGCTGCTGCTGACCTTGTGCGACGCGGTGGAGCATGCCCACCGCAACCTGGTGGTGCACCGCGACATCAAGCCGGCCAACGTGCTGGTCGACCGCGACGGCCGGCCGCGCTTGCTGGACTTCGGCATCGGCAAGCTGCTGGACGACGACAACGGCCTCACGCGTGCCGACCAGCGTGCGCTGACGCCCGGTTATGCCAGCCCGGAACAGATCCGCGGCGAGCCGATCACGACCGAGGCCGACGTCTACTCGCTCGGCGCCCTGCTGTACGAGCTGCTGGCCGGGCGGCCGGCGTTCGCCGGCGAAGGCGGGAGCGCGCGGCAATTGATGCAGGAAGTGCTCGGCGGCGAACTGCTGGCGCCCAGCGCGGCGGTGCGGCGGCTGCCGAACCAGCGCGCCGACGACGCGCCAGCCGCGGCGCGCATCGCCTCCGGGCTTGCGGGCGACCTGGACAACATCGTGCTGAAGGCGATGCACCGCGAGCCGGCGCGGCGCTACGAGTCGGCGCGCGCGCTGGCCGAGGACATCGGCCGCCACCTGAACGATCTGCCGGTGCAGGCGCGGCCCGACGCCTTCGGCTACCGGCTGTCGAAGTTCCTGCGCCGGCATCGCTCCGGCGCGGCGGTGGCGGGCGCCGTGGCACTCGGCACGGTGGCGCTGGTGTCGTTCTACACCTGGCGCCTGAGCGCGGAGCAGCAGCGCGCGCTGGCCGAGGCCCGCACGGCCAACCGCGTGGCGCTCTTCATGCAAGAGCTGTTCGAAGGCGCCAACCCGCAGGAGACCGGCCGCAAGTCGCTCTCCGCCGACGAGCTGCTGCAGCGCGCTGCCGAGCGCGTCGACAGGGAGCTGGCCGACGAACCCCATGTCCGGGCCCGGCTGTTGGCGGCGATGGGGCGTTCCAACATGTCGCTTGGCCACTACGGCGTGGCGGAGCAGCAGTACCGCACCGCCATGGCCCTGTACACGCGACCCGAGGACCACGACCCGCGCTGCGCCGTCGAGCGCGCGCTGGCGGAATTGCTGGGCTTCACCGGCAACCGGGACGAAGCGGTGGAGCTGCTGTCGCGCTGCGCCAGCGACGCGCCGGCCGGGCAGCTCGATCGCATCCAGGCCATCCATGTCGGCCGCCTGGGGGCTTTCGACGTCACCCAGGGGCGCTACGAGCAGGGCTTGGCGCGCCTGCAGCGCGCGCGCTCCGCCCTCCAGCGCCTGCACCAGGGCGACACCTCGGAGATGTACGAGGCCACGTCCTTGCTGGCCGTCGCCCTGGGCACGGTGGGGCGCATGGCCGAGTCCGCGCGGCTGGCGCGCGAGGCAGCCGATGTCGCGCGGCGCGCCTTCGGGGACACCAGCGTCGGGTACGGCCAGGAGCTGAACAACCTGTCGTGGGCGAGCCGGCAGGTCGGTGATGGCGCGCAGGCGCTGGCCGCGGCCGAACAGGCGCACCGCATCCTGTCGGCCCTGTTCGCCATCGACAACTTTCGCGTGATCAATGCGCGCCACCAGATCGCACGCTCGCTGGCCTTCGTCGGCCGGCACGAGGAGGCGGTGACCCTGGCCGAGCGAACCCTCGAGATCGAACAACGCGCGCACGGACCGGTCACCGGCCCGGCGATGAACACCGTGAGCGTGATCATCGAGTCGCAGATGGCGCTTGGCCGCTTCGACGACGCCGACGCCTTGGCCACGCGAACGCTCGCCCAGGTCGGGCGGGCGGACGGCTTGAGCCGGCTGGTCATGTGCGAGATCGCCGGCCACCTGGGCGATCTGCGAGCGGCGCGCGGCGATCCCCGCGGCGCCGAGGCGGCGCTGCGCCAGGGGCTGGCGGTGCTTGGCGACGACGAGGGCCCGGGCCAGATGCGCACGGGGCTGCGCGAGCGGCTCGCCTGGGTCTTGCTGCGTCTGGGACGTGTGGACGACGGCGACGCCCTGTACCGCCAGGCGGTTGCCGAAGGCCGTGCCGCCTGGGGTTCCCAGGCGCCGGATGTCTTCGGACGTGTGCTCGGCGGATACGCCGAATGGCTCGACGGCGCCGGGCGCGCCGACGCCGCGTCCACGTGGCGGCGTGAGCATGCTGCCGAGATCGCCGCCGGGGCGACCCTGCTCACGCGCGAACGCGAGCGGCTTGCCCGCCTGCGGGCCACGGCGGCGAGTGCGGCGGCGCGCTGAGAAGGCATGGACCCGGGCTTTGCCATCCTGGTCCATGCGCACTGTTGCGCATGCGGCCGCCGCCACTGGTGGTGAGGGCCTGACCGTTGCGCCCGCGTGCATGCCGGCGATGGCAGCACGCCAGACGCGGGTCACCCGACGGCTGCGATTCTGGAGCGGCAGCATCTGGCCGATCGCGCTCGGCCGGCAGACCTGGCTCTTCGCTGGCTCGCTGCGCGCCTGCAAACGAGCCGCCGCGGTCATGAGCCTGATCCACTCGGCCAAGCTCTATGGACTCGACCCCCAGGCCTACAGCCATTGCCTCCGGTTGAGACTGAAGCTCCCCCGACCGGCGGCCAGATCTTGCCCGATCACGGACTGTCAGAGCCCGTCGCGGGAGTGCAGGCGCCGACTACGCTTGTTGCCCCGTCCGCGCCAGGCGAACCAGCGCTTCCGTCTGGACCGGTCTTTCCAGAGAAGGCACCCGGGACCCAAGGCGAACAGGATCCCCCAACCTTCGTAGTCGCCGGTGAGCACGACCACACTGCTGCTTCGGAGGCGATGGAACGTCGAGTTGCCGCACTACGGCGGGCGTGCGTATGGACTACCGAGGTTGCTCCGCCGTTGGGCATGGCATCGGGCCCGGCACCGGCACGGCAGCAACGGGCTGGATGGGCAATGCCGCCCGTTTTGGGAAGCTGTGATGCCGAACTCGAGCAATTGAAGGCCGCGGAGCAACGGCCGTAGCGCGGACGCTTGCGCGTGGCAGGTCCTGGCCGAGCCGAGCCAGTCGCGCTCCGGCCGCTAAGCCGTCAAGGGGCTTGAGGTGTCGGGTCTTCAAAGACCGCTGTGGAGCGCAAGCCCAGCTGACTCGGTTCGGCATTTTCCGGGTATTCACGAGCGGCTGCTTTCGTGTCCTCCAGTCCGAGTTGATCGTGCCAGTTGCTGAATGCAGGCCTCGCTCAGTGCACGGTGCCGCGGTGCCCGGCGCCGATGATGGCCCTGCTCTCTGACTCGATCGCGATTGCAGAGCGGGCGGCAAGAGCCGGTCCATCCCTGGGCATCCAGGGATCCTGGCTCGCCTCCGGCGCAGACGCGGCGTCCCGGCTTGCCGGGCTCAGAATTGGGGGTCATGGGCCTCGACTGGCTTCAACTCGCCGTCTGTGCATTGGCCATTGCCTACGCCGGCGCCAGGCTGGCGCGTCTGGCCGACGCAATCGGCGAGAAGACGGGCATGTCAGGTTCGTGGGTAGGACTGCTGCTGAGGCGGGGGTCACCTCGCTGCCCGAACTCGCCACCGGCATCAGCGCAGTGACGGTCGCCGATGCACCCAACATCGCCCTCGGTGATGTCCTGGGCAGCACCGTCTTCAACCTGATGCTGCTCGTGGTGCTCGACGTGCTGCACCGCCCCGAGACTATCTATCACCGCGCCAGTGCGGGCCACATCCTGTCCGCGGGTTTCGCCGTCGTCATGTTGAGCGTGGTCGGTGCCGGCGTGCTGCTGCAACGCGAACAGGTCGTGCCGAGGCTCGGATCGGTCGGCGCCTACACACCTCTGCTGGTGTTGTTGTACTTGCTGGCAATGCGCAGCGTCTTCTCGTACGAGAGTCGGCAGATGCAAAGCAATCAGGTTGCTGTGCAGGAGCGCTACGCCGGGCTGAGCCTGCGTGGCGCGGCGCTTCGGTTCGCTGTGCACGCCAGCGTCGTGACCCTGGCGGGGATCTGGCTGCCCGTCATTGGCAGCCGCATCTCGGACGAGATGGGATGGACGCGGACCTTCGTCGGCACACTGCTGGTGGCCAGCGCCACTTCCTTGCCCGAAATCGTGGTGACACTGGCCGCGCTTCGGCTGCGCGCGCTGGACATGGCCGTCGGTGGCCTGTTGGGCAGCAACCTCTTCGATCTGCTCATCGTCGCCATCGACGACACGTTCTACGCGAAAGGCCCCATCCTGGCCGATGTGTCGCCCGTGCACGCGGTGACGGCATTCTCGGCCGTGATGATGTCTGGCGTCGTCATCGTGGGTTTGGTCTACCGACCACGCCAGCGTTATCTCCGAACCATGACGGTGGCGAGCGCGGCATTGCTGGCGGTCTACCTGGTCAACATGTATGTGCTGTTCGTCCACCGCGAGTGACTTCACTTCTTCGCGCTCTTGCTCTGGGGCCCCTCAGCGATGTGCCCGCGCTGATCTGGCGTTGAGCACGCCCTTGACGGGCGGCTTCGCGGCCGTGAGGCTGAGGGCGCGACGGACCGTATTGGGTCGGCACACGTCCGACGGCTGGCCGAGGTGACTGCCGCAGAGCTGCCCTTCGACCTGGCCACCCCGT
Source organism: Rubrivivax sp. (assembly GCA_044224175.1). Classification (GTDB taxonomy): domain Bacteria; phylum Pseudomonadota; class Gammaproteobacteria; order Burkholderiales; family Burkholderiaceae_C; genus Rubrivivax. The sequence continues at coordinate 104,213 of JBGAKY010000003.1, forward strand.
GAGCAGTCGGTCGTGAAGGGGTGGACCCGACCCACTGCAGCCACTCGCGGCACGTCAAAGCAGCCATCGGCCGGGGTGGACGCGCCGCGCGATGCTAGGGCGAGCCTCAATTGCGAATTGTGGCCCGCGGTTGCAGCCTAAGAGGCATGCGCATCCTTCTCGCCGAGGACGAACGGGAACTCGCCAACTGGCTGGTGCGCGCCCTGCAGCAGGGCGGGTTCCAGGTCGACTGGGTCGACGACGGTCGCCTCGTGCGCCGCAGCCTGAAGGCCACTCGCTATGACGCGCTGGTGCTGGATCTCGGCTTGCCTGGGGTCGAGGGCCACGACGTGCTGGCCGACCTGCGCGAGGCCGGTCACGGCCTGCCGGTGCTCATCCTGACGGCGCGCGACTCTCTCATCGAACGCGTGACCACGCTCAACGAGGGTGCCGACGACTTCCTCGCCAAGCCGTTCCAGCTGCCCGAGCTGGAGGCGCGGCTGACCGCGCTGATCCGCCGTTCCCGCGGCGGCGAGCACCCCCGCATGGCCTGCGGGCCGCTGACCTACGATCCCGCGGCCAAGCAGTTCACGCTCGGCCACGAGATCCTCGCGCTCACCCCGCGCGAGCACGCGGCGTTGCGTGCACTGATCCAGCACAGCGGCGAGCCGCTGTCCAAGCAGGAGATCCTGGACCGCGTGTTTTCAGACGAGCAGGACGTCAACCCCGAGGCCGTGGAAGTTCTGGTCCACCGGTTGCGCAAACGGCTCCAGGATTCGCCGGTGGCCATCCGCACGCTGCGCGGGCTGGGCTACGTGCTCGAGAGTTCGGCGGCGCCGGCAGAGCCACCCGAACGCGCCGCCTAGCGCCCCAGGCGACTGGCAGGCCGGAGAGCATGTCTGAAGCCGTTCACTGATTGGCACCGCCACAGTCTGCGGCGCACGCTTCTGGTCGTGTTGTCCCTCGGGCTGCTCGCCGTGCTTTCCGCCGAACTGGTGCTGGCCCGGCGCACCGCCGTCGATACCGCCGACGCGGCCTTCGATCGCTCGCTGCTGGGGGCGATCAAGGCGATCGACGCGAACATCTCCACGGCCAGCGGCGGCCTGGGCGTCGAGCTGCCGTACCGCCTGCTCGAGTTCTTCCAGCTCACGGCCAGCGGCGAGGTCTACTACCGCGTCGCGACCGAGGACGGGCTGGTCGAGATCGGCGACGCGGTCCTTCCGCCGCCGACGCGCCCGCTCGTCAGCGGGCAGCCGCAGTTCACCAACACGACCTACTTCGGCACGCCGGTGCGGATGGGCAGCTACGCACGCGTACTCGACCGACCGCTGGCGGGCCAACCGTTGCCGCAGCGCGTGGTGATCCAGGTTGCCGAGACGCTCGGTTCCCGAGAGCAGTTCAGCCGCGAACTCGTGCTGCAGGCGCTGCTGCGTGACCTTGCGCTGGTGGCCGCGGCACTGCTGCTGCTGGTCGCGGCCGTGGGCTGGGCGTTGCGTCCGCTGGCACGCCTGCGCAACGAGGTCGCGGCGCGCGCGCCGGACGACCTGACCCCGCTGTCGGCGCATCCGATACCCGCCGACGTGCGGCCGCTGGTCGACGCCATCAATCACCACGTCGCCCGCATCCGCCAGCTCGTCGAGGCGCAGCGGCGCTTCGTCGACGACGCGTCGCACCAGCTGCGCACGCCTCTGACGACACTCGGCACGCAGGTCGGCTTTGCGCTGCGTGAGACCGATCCCGAACGGCTGCAGGAGGCGCTGCGGGCGCTGAAGGACCAGCTCGACGAGACCGTGCGCCAGACCAACCAGATGCTGGCGTTGGCGCGAGCCGACAGCACCGCGTTGACCGGCGAACCGGTCGATCTGGTGGCGCTGTGCCACGAGGAAACACGCCGATGGTGGCGCGAGGCCCAGTCTCGCGACATCGATCTGGGCCTGGATGCGCCGTCCCCCTCGGTCGTGGTGCACGGGCAGGCCGGGCTGCTGCAGGAGGCGTTGTCGAACCTGCTGCACAACACGATGCGGTACGTGCCGCGCGGCGGCCACGTGACGGTGCGCCTGACCGCCGAGCAGAACTTGACGCGGCTGACGGTGGTCGACGACGGACCCGGCATTCCACCCGACGAACTGCAACGCGCCGGCGAGCGCTTCTTTCGGGCCAGCAACGCGACCGCGCCGGGTTCGGGGATCGGGCTGGCCATCGTTCGATCGATCGCCGAGCGTCATCGCGGCACACTGGAGCTGCAGGCGCCGCCGCTGGGCAGCGGGCTGGTCGCGACGATCGTGCTGCCTCGGGGACCCGAGCCTTCGGCTTGAGCGGCGCTTCCCGACGATCGATCCGATCCCCGGGTTTACCCGCAAATATCGGCTCCGACGCTGAAAGCGGCTCGAAAGCCGCCCCTCGATATCGTGCCTCCACGCCTTGACATGCAGCCCATCCCGGGACTGCGGATCCACCTGGAGACACCCGATGCTGAAGAACGCCCTGTCAACTGCCGCCCTGGCCCTTCTGACCGTGTCGGCCGTGGCCGGCCCGCTCGAGAAGACCGAGTGCGTCGCCCCCGCCAAGCCTGGTGGCGGATTCGACTTGACCTGCAAGCTGGCGCAGTCGGCGCTGATGGACGGCAAGTACATCGCCGACCCGATGCGCATCACCTACATGCCCGGCGGCATCGGCGCCGTGGCCTACAACGCCATCGTCGCCCAGCGCCCGGGAGAGAACAACACGATCGTCGCGTTCTCCGGCGGCTCCCTGCTCAATCTGGCGCAAGGCAAGTTCGGCCGCTACAACGAGAACGACGTGCGCTGGCTGGCCGCCGTCGGCAGCGACTACGGCGCCGTGGTCGTGGCCGAGAGCTCGCCCTTCAAGACGATGGCCGACCTCGTCGCCGCCGTGAAGGCCGATCCGACCAAGGTGGTGTTCGGTGCCGGCGGCACGGTCGGCAGCCAGGACTGGATGAAGGCCGCGCTGACGGCCAAGGCCGCCGGCGTGAACCCGAAGTCGATGCGCTTCGTCGCCTTCGAGGGCGGCGGCGAGGCGCTCACCGCGCTGCAGGGCGGCCACGTGCAGGTTTACGCCGGTGACGCCTCCGAGGCCGACCAGCAGATCCAGGCCGGTGCCAAGATCCGCGTGCTGGCGGTGATGGCCGACAAGCGCCTCGAGGGGCATCTGGCGAAGGTGCCGACCGCCAAGGAGCAGGGCCTGGACATCGAGTGGCCGATCATCCGCGGCTACTACGTCGGCCCCAAGGTCAGCGACGCCGACTACAAGGTCTGGGTCGACACCTTCACCAAGATGATGGCGACGCCGGCCTTCGACAAGCTGCGCGCCGAGCGCGGGCTGTTTCCCTTCGCCAAGACCGGGGCCGACCTGGACGCCTACGTCAAGTCGCGCGTCGGGCAGTACCGCAAGCTCGCCGCCGAGTTCGGCCTGAACGTCGCTAAGTAGTCGATGCCACGCCGGCGCCGACCGGCTGGCCCTTTCCCGATTGACGGAGACAACGCCATGAGCGACCGCATCCTGGGTGCGGCGTGCCTGGTCGTGGCCGCAGGCATGGCCTGGGCCGCGAAGGATTACGCCGCGCCAATATCCTACGAACCCGTCGGGCCCCGTGCCTTCCCGCTGCTGCTGTCCGGCCTGATGGCCGCCGGCGGCGCGTGGCTCGTGGCGCGCCCCGGCGGCCACCGGAGCGGCCTCGGTCTGGCGCAGGTCAGGACGCTGGGCCTGGCGGCGGTGGCCGTGTTCGTCTACGCCGCGCTGTTCCAGTGGCTGGGCTTCTCGCTCGCCACCGCGGCGATGGCGGTGCCGGTGGGCATGACCTTCGGTGGCAGCTGGAAGCAGGCGCTGGCCGGCGGCGCCGGCATGGGCCTCGTGCTGTACCTGATGTTCGACAAGCTGCTCGACGTCGTGCTGCCCACGGGTCTGCTCGCGTTCGTGCTCGGAGGACGCTGATGGACACCCTGCAATTCCTGTTTTCCGGTTTCGGCGTCGCGCTGACGCCCGCGAACCTGATGATGGCCACGCTCGGCGCGTTGGTCGGCACCATCGTCGGCATGCTGCCGGGCCTGGGGCCGATCAACGGCGTCGCGATCCTGATGCCGCTCGCCTTCGCGCTGAAGCTGCCGCCCGAGACGGCGCTCATCCTGCTGGCCGCGGTATACATGGGCTGCGAGTTCGGCGGCCGCATCTCGTCGATCCTGCTCAACGTGCCCGGCGATGCCGGCGCGATCATGACCGCGATGGACGGCTACCCGATGGCGCGCCAAGGGCGTGCCGGCGTAGCGCTGTCGATCTCGGCGTGGAGTTCCTTCATCGGCTCATTGATCGCCACCATCGGCATCGTGCTGTTCGCGCCGCTGCTGGCGAAATGGGCGCTGGCCTTCGGGCCGGCCGAGTACTTCGCGCTGATGTGCTTCGCCTTCGCCTGCATCACCGGGCTGATGGGCGACGCGCCGATGAAGGCGGCGCTCGCCGCGGTGCTGGGGTTGTCGCTGTCGACCGTCGGCCTGGATTCGAATTCTGGCGTCTATCGCTTCACCGGCGACAACGTCCACCTGTCCGACGGCATCCAGTTCATCGTCGTCGTGATCGGCGTGTTCTCGGTCAGCGAGATCCTGTTGATGCTCGAGCAGCACCACAGCAGCGAAGGCATGATCAAGCTCACCGGCCGCGCCCTCTTCAACCTGAAGGAAATGGCGCACACCTGGTGGGGCACCGTGCGCTCGTCGGTGGTCGGCTTCGTCGTCGGCGTGCTGCCCGGCGCCGGCGCGACGATCGCCAGCGCGATGACCTACGCGATGGAAAAGCGCATCGCCGGCACCTCCGGCGACTTCGGCAACGGCGACATCCGCGGCGTCGCCGCGCCGGAAGCGGCCAACAACGCCTCGGCGGCCGGCTCGTTCGTGCCGATGCTGACGCTGGGGGTGCCCGGTTCGGGCACGACGGCAGTGATGGTCGGCGCGCTCGCGCTCTACAACATCACGCCCGGCCCGGCGCTGTTCCAGCAGAACCCGAAGCTGGTGTGGGGCCTGATCGCGTCGATGTTCGTCGCCAACGTGCTGCTGCTGATCATCAACATCCCGCTGGTCGGCGTGTTCACCCGCATCCTGAAGATGCCGAACTGGATCCTCGTGCCCGGCATCCTGGCGATCAGCGCGGTGGGCGTGTTCTCAGTGCACGCCACCACCTTCGACCTGCTGCTGATGGCGGTGTTCGGCGTCGTCGGCTTCCTGCTGCGCAAGCAGGGCGTGCCGATGGCGCCCCTGATCCTGGGCTTCGTGCTCGGCGACATGATGGAGCAGAACCTGCGTCGCGCGCTGTCGATCACCAACGGCGAACCCGGCATCCTGCTCGAGAGCCCGATCAGCTTGGGCCTGTGGGTCGCCGCGATCGCGATGGTCAGCGTGCCGCCGCTGCTGCGCTGGATGGCGCGACGCCGCGGGGCAGCCGCTGCAGCGGCCTGACCGAAACCTTCGGGGAACGACATGCAACTCACGGGACTGCTGCACGGCGCGCCGCTGCTGAAGCTGGTGGAATTTCCCTGCGCCGAGGTGCTGGGGCCGGACGCGTCCGAGGACGCGATCAAGGAGCTGATTCGTCGCCATGGCCAGGTCTTCGTCAAGCCGGTGTTCCGCGGCGGCGTCGGCAAGAAGGGCAAGTCGGGGCTGATCGGTCGCGCCACCACGTTGGCGCAGGCGCTAGGCGAGAAGGAGCGCCTGTACTTCGCCGAGCACCGCCACGGCAACGCGACCGCGAAGGCCAACGGCGTGACCTTCGAAGGCGGGGTACCCGCCGAGCACGAGGTCTACTTCTCGATCTCGGACGACACGCGCTTTCGCGCACCGACGATGACGCTCACGCACCGCGGTGGGGTCGACATCGAGGAACTAGGCAAGCACGAGATCGCCACCGTGCCGTTCGACGCGTTGACCGGGCTGAAGGCCTTCGTCGTCGCCAACGCGCTCGCCGACATCGGCGCGCCGCGCGAGATCGTCTCGCCGCTGGTGCAGCAGCTGCCGAAGCTGTGGGAGCTGATGCATCACTACGGCATGACGACGCTGGAGCTGAACCCGATCCGCATGCGCGCGGACGGCAAGGGCCGGCTCACGCCGGTGGCCTGCGACTTCAAGTGCGGCTTCGACCGCGACGACCCACGCGTGGCGCGGCTCGGGCTGCCCGAGCAGCTGTTCGCCGCCGACGTCGGCGCCTTCGAGCAGGAGGTCAACGAGCTGCGCACGCACCAGGGGCAGTCGGACGTGTTCGTCATCAACGAGCGCGGAACGATCCTCGCGCCGACCTTCGGCGGCGGCGCCAACAGTCTGGTGACCGAGGTGCTCGGCGAGGCGGCGAGCATCAGCTCCGACTTCGGCGGCAACCCGCCGTACGAGAAGATGAAGGAGGTGGCGCGCATCTGCTACCGCCACTTCCTGAAGCAGAGCAACGTGCTGTTCGTGATCGGCGGCAAGTCGAACAACACCGACATCCACGAAACGCTGCGGGCGATCGGCGACGCGCTGCGCGAGCACTTCTCGGCCCATGGGCCGACGCCGTTGGCGGTGGTCGTCGGCCGCGGCGGGCCGAACCTGGTGCGCGGCTTCGGCGCGCTCGCCGACACCTGCGACGCGCTCGGCCTGCCGTACCGCTTCTTCGGCTTCGACAGCGCGATCAGCGAGGTCGTCAACTACGCGAAGAAGGTCGACGAGTGGATGAAGGCCGGCGGCCGCGCCGCCGTCGCCGCGCGCCTCGGCCTGCCGGCCGGCGCCTGATCCCGCCAAGGAGACATACACGATGCATGCGCAGGGCCTGCAAGGCTTCCCCTACTACCTCGGGATCAACTCGCTCACCGACCTGGCGAGCCGTGGCGACCGCGTCTGCGTGCTCAACATCCTCGGCGGCGAATCGCGCCAGGTCACGCCCACGAGCCACGTCTTCTCCGGCGGCAATGTCGTCTTCGGCACGTCGCCGGGGCGCGGCGGGCAGGTGCTGAAGACCGCGGCGGGCGACATCCCGGTGTTCGACAACGTGCGTGCCGGGCTCGACGCCGGCCACGACTTCGACACCGGCGTCGTCTATCTGCCGCCTTCGGGCGTGCGCGACGGTGTGGCCGAGCTGATTCGCGTCAATCCGCGGCTGAAGAAGATCGTCATCGTCACCGAGAAGATCGCGGTGCACGACGCGCGCGAGATCCGCGCCATGGCGCAGGGCGTCGGCGTGGATGTCATCGGCGGCAACTGCCTGGGCGTCGCCGACGCCTGGAGCCGCGTGCGCATCGGCGGTGCACTCGGTGGCGACCACCCCGACGAGACACTGATCCAGGGCACGGTCGCGATCTTCTCCAACTCCGGCGGCTTCACGACGACGATCGCGCAATACCTGGCCAGCGACGGCTGGGGCACGACGACGCTGGTGTCCTCGGGCAAGGACGTCTACATCCAGTACGGGGCGCGAGACTTCGCGCACGCGCTGCGCAACGACGGCCGCTCGCGCGCGGCCGTGCTGTACTGCGAGCCCGGCGGCTACTACGAACGCGACGTCGACTGGGGCAAGCCGGTGGTGGCCTGCGTCGTCGGCCGCTGGAAGAGCCGGCTCACGCGTGCCGTCGGCCACGCCGGCGCGATGGCCGGCAGCGGCGACAGCGCGCAGGACAAGGAGCGCTGGTTAATGGAGGCCTTCGGCGTCGACGCGATCTGGACACCCGAAAACCCGGTCGTCTCGGCGCGCGGCGCGGTCGTCACCAATATCGCCCACATCCCGGCGGCGTTGACCGGGGTGATGGCCGCGTGCGGCGCCAAGCCGGACTTCGCATCGCGCGGCAGCCTGACGCTCAAGCCCTGGATGGCCAACGACCAGGGCCTTGACCTGCCGGGCGATCTGAAGCTCGCACCGGTGACCGCGCCCGAGCCCTACGCGACGCAGATCGCCGAGATCGGGCGGCGCGTCGGCGCGGTGATCGCGCGCCAGAACATGAAGGACCGGTCCGGCGCCTCGGTGATGGACCCGAAGACCCAGGTCACGTCGGTGCACGGACACTCGGTGCTCGAACTCGCACTGCAGCCACTGCAGGCCAACTTCGCGTTGCCGCTGGTGCACGAGGGCGCGGGCCCGAACGACCAGGCGATGCTCGACATCGCTGTCGCGGCCGAGGTGAACCTCGTCGGCGACCCGGTGCTCGTCGCCGCCGATGCCGCGCGCGAGGCCGGCAACTCGCCGAATACGGTGATGGCCGCGGCCGCGGCGGTGATCGGGCCGAAGCGCGTCGAGCGGACGCTGGCCTGCGCGCGGGCGCTCGTCGAACTTTTCAGCGGTTCGGGCTTGCAGGAGGGACACCATGTCGACTTCGACTGGTCGGGCCTGCGCGTCGATGCAGCGACGCGGGCGCTGTTCCTGGCGCGCGACGACGAGCGAGACGATCCACGGCCCGAGGCGATGCTCGCCGCAGTGCGCGAACGTGGTGCGAAGTCGGTCTTCCTCGACTTCCTCGGCCAACTCGGGGGGAGGCTGTCGCGCGACGCGATCCTGGCCGCGATCGCGACGACGATTTCCTGGGGCCCGCTGGTGCGCAAGCGCATCAGCCGGCTGACGGCCGAGACCCTGCCCTGGTACCTCCGCCTGTACGGCGTGATGGTGGGCGCGACCATCCCGGGCCGGCACCACGAGAGCGGGTCGCTCTATGGCATCTCGCGCGCCGAGCGCTTCGGCTCCTGGACGATGGCCGACCTGTGCTACCTGGCGATCACTGGCAAGAAGCCAACGCCCGAGCAGGCGTTGCCGATGCAGATCCTCGTCGGGCTGCTGATCTCGAACGGTCCGGGCGCCATCTCGGCCCAGGGCGCGAAGGGCGCGGTCTCGGCCGACGGCCCGCAGACGCCCGGCCGCGTGCAGATCAACAAGGCGATGGTCGGCTTCCTCACCCACACCGGATATAGCCACGGCGGCAACGGCTTCGAGGGCATGGCCTTCCTGCTCGAGCGATTCGAAGGCATCGACCTGAAGGATCCGGGCGACCCGAACCACGGCATCGACCTGAAGGCGATGGCGACCGCGTTCGCGAAGGCCTACAAGGCCGAGAAGCGTGCCGGCAAGGAGTCCGGTACGGAGCCGCGGGCGCTGCCGGGCGTGCACCACCCGGTGTTCAAGGGCAAACCGGTCAACCACGACCCGCGTGAGCGCTTCATCGCCAGGTTCATGGCAGAGCGCGGGGACTACAACGTCTTCCATGCCTTCTATCGCGAACTGGCGCAGGCGCTGTACGACGTCGGCGCGACGCCCTACGTGTTCTGCGTCAACGTCGACGCCGTGATCGCCGCGCTGCTGCTGGCATTGCTGTGGACCGACCACCGCTCGGGAAGGCTGACGGTGCGTGACCTCGAGAACGCCGCGTTCACGGTGTTCCTCTACGGGCGCATGATCGGCGCGGCGGCCGAGATCGACGACCACTTGAACCGTGGCCGGAACATGGACACTCGCACGCCGGAGGCGCAGGTGGCCTTCGTCGCCTAGCGGGCTGCGCCACAGCACAGGAGTCTCGGATGGAGATGCCCGCCCACCAGCTGACGATGACGGTGCTGATGACGCCGGACACGGCCAACTTCTCCGGCAACGTCCACGGCGGCACGATCCTGAAGCTGCTCGACCAGGTCGCGTTCGCCTGCGCCAGCCGATTCAGCGGACGCTACGTCGTCACGCTGTCAGTTGACCAGGTGATGTTCCGCCAGCCGATTCACGTCGGCGAGCTGGTGACCTTCAGCGCCAGCGTCAACCACACCGGCATCTCGTCGATGGAGATCGGCATCAAGGTCGTGTCCGAGGACATCCGCCGCCAGGTCGTGCGCCACGTGAACAGCTGCTTCTTCACGATGATCGCGCTTGACGACGCGCAGCGGCCCGTGGCGGTGCCGCCGCTGCGGCCGTTCACCGCTGATGAGCGCCGGCGCCACGCCGCGGCGGTCGCACGCAAGGAGCTGCGGCGCGAGATGGAGCGCCGGTTGGCCGAGGCGCGTACGGTTCCTGATGGCGGCCGAGGCGGTGAGCCCGACTGAGCGCCAGGGCAAGGGCCCAGGATCGCTTCGCGGTTTCGATCACCAGGCGGTGCGGCCAAGCTGTGCTGAAGGCCTCGAACGCCCGGTGTTGGGATTTGCGCTCAATGTCGCTTCATGGCCGGTTGCCGTCGTTCGAACCGAGCAGACTGGACCACCGCAATCGCTGGAGCGGAAGACCGACCGGTCATCAGAACTCCAATCGACCATCCTTGAGTTCGCACAGTGGCTCGACCCGTAGTCCGCGATCGGCACTTCCATCTAGCGCGTCGGCGTGACGGGAGCTTGGGCCGCCTTCCGGATGGCCGCGGCCAGGGACCGCACGGTTGGGTGCGCCGCCATGTGACGGGCGACGAAGAAGCTCACCGGCGGCAGATTCCACGACAGCATGTACGGCAGCGCGGCGCACCCGCCGCGCTGCACCAGGTCGGCGACGATGTCCTTGGCGAGGATCGTCACGCCATTGGGAAGATGCCGCATCACGGTCTCGATCGTGCGCAGCGACATGGTCTCCACCACGGGTGACGGCGGCTGCACGCCGGCGCTGAGGAACATGGCGCTGAAGGTGCGCCGCATCGGCGTGTTCGGCGGCGGGAAGATCCAGTCCAGGCCGGCCAGCCGCGCCCAGTCCAGCCGCCCGCGCGACAGCCGCGCGCGGCTGCGCGCCGGCACCAGCAGGCAGGGCTCCTGCTCGTAGATCGGCTCCTGCTCGACCTCGATGCCCTCGGCGTGGTCGAACGAGCGGCCGATGGCGCAGTCGATCTCGCGCGCGGACAGCGCCGCCACCAGTTCGTCGGTCGTGCCCTCGCGCGACAGCACCGACACGCGCGGCGACTGCCCCAGCAGGTGCGTGACGGCGGCGTTCAGCAGCCCTTCCGGCACCTGCGGCGTGATGCCCAGGCGCACGCGGTCCATGCGCCCGGTGTCGATGGCGGCCAGCACCTGGGCGGTGGACTCCACGTCCGCCTGCGTCACCTGCGCCAGCCGCAGCACCGCGCGGCCGGCGGCGGTGGCCACCAGGCCGCGGCTGGTGCGTTCGAACAGCGGTGTCATGAAGATGTCCTCGATCTCGCGCAGCGCCTTCGTGATGGCGGGCTGGCTGAGATTCATCTCCGCCGCCACGCGGCTCAGCGTGCGGTGGTGCTCCAGGCTCTGCAGCAGGGCCAGGTGGCGCAGCTTCAGGCGCGAGCCCACGTTGTGCCGAAGGCGGGCAGATCGTTCCTGGGTGGTCATGAGGTAGAGGTTATAGGGGCATCAGAATATTGACCGCCATGGTAATTCCGCGCTCCTAGACTCGGGGCATGTTCACCGCCTGTCCCCACACCCTGCCCGGCGTGGACCTGTGCGGCAACCTGCTCGACGCCGTGGCCGAGGCGCGCGGCACCGAAGCCGCCCTGGCGAAGGTCGACGCCTACCGCCGGCTGCTGGCCGGGCCCGGCATCTTCAGCATCCAGCTCAACGTGACGACGCGCGACGACCCTGCCGGCGAAGTCCTCTTGCAGCGGCTGTACTCGTCGGCCAGCGACGCGTTCCCGGTGCAGGGCCGCAAGCGCAAGACGCTGACGCCCTGGACGGAAACGCTGTTCGTGCGCGGCGAGGTCTTCGTCGCCGAAGGCAGCGAAGCGCTGGAGCGCCACTTCGACGACTACGCGCAGATGCGCCCGCTCGGCCTGAACGCGGTGGTCAACGTGCCGATGATGGCCGGCAGCCTGTGCTACGCCACGTTCAACGTCTTCGGCACCCGCGGCCGCTGGCAGCCGGCCGAGGTGCTGGCGCTGCGCCTGCTGGCGCTGGCCGCGGCGCGCTGGGTGACACCGGCGCCGGGCCTGACCTATTCGCTGAAGGCCGCATGATCCTGGAGAACGAAGGAGACCGCATGTTTCGCACCCCCCTGCATTCCATCACCGCCGCCGTGCTGCTGGCGGCCAGCGGCCTGGCCCGCGCCGACCTGGCCGACGACTGGCTGGCCGGCAAGGTGGCCACCGGCAACCCGGCCATCACCTACAGCGGTGCGCCGGTCGAGTTCAAGTACGGCCACCCGTCGCCGCCGGCGTCGGTGCTGGTGCCGCCCACGCAGGCCAACCTGAAGCGCATCGCCGCCGCCAGCAACGGCAAGCTGCTGATCAAGGAATACGGCTCCGGCAGCCTGTTCGGCGCCAAGGACGGCTTCAAGGGCGTGCGCTCCGGCGTCGGTGAATGGGGCGTGTGCTACCCCACGTACGAAGGCCGCGGCATGCCGCTGTCGCGCGTGTGGGAGCAGCCCTTCGTCACCCCGCCGAACCCGATGGTGGCGACGCGCATCGCGCAGGAACTGGCGTCGAAGTACTTCGTGCCGGAATTCAAGAAGCAGGGCGTGGCCTGGGGCAACCACGTCGCCTTCCAGCCCGCCGACATCCTGAGCAAGAAACCCATCCGCCGCATCGAGGACCTGCAGGGCCTGAAGGTCGGCGCCCAGGGCATGTCGCCCGATGTCGCCAAGGCGCTGGGCGTGGCGCTCGTCAACCTGCCCTACCCGGAGCTGTACACCGCGCTGCAGCAGGGCGTGATCGACGCCGTGTTCTGGGTCGACGCCGGCTTCGTGCCCTTCAAGCTGCACGAGGTGGCCAAGTTCCACACCAACCTGGGACTCACCGGCGGCGGCGCTTGGACCTGCTACAACCCCGAGGCCGTGGCCAGGCTGCCGGCCGACCTGCAGCAGCTGTTCGTGCGCGGGCTGGAGCCGTTCGCGATGATCGGCACCAAGGTGTCCGGCGTGGACTTCTCGGTCAAGGCGAAGGAAGCCTACAAGGCCGCCGGCGTCGAGATGATCACGCTGGCGCCGGCCGAGCTGCAACGCTTCAAGGACCGGCTGCAGCCGGTGGTGGACGCGTGGGCCAACGACCTGGAAAAGGACAGGATCCCGGCGAAGGCGCTGCTGAAGGACATCCAGGCGCTGGCCGCCAGGTACGGCAGCCTGTCGCCGGACGATCTGGTGAAACTCTCGATCGAGAACCCGGTGGCGGTGCAGCAGTGAACGACGACCCGGTCCTGGGCTCGCAGGACGCGCGCGACCAGGGCCTGGCGCCATCGGCGCTGGAACCCGAAGGGCTGGGCGGCCGCTGGCTCCATGCCCTGCTGCCCCAGTTGCTGCGCGACGTCGCCGCGTTCGTGTTGCTGCCGCTGATCGTGTGCGTGATCGCGGTCGACGTGGTCGGGCGCTATTTCTTCAGCCATCCGTTCCAGTGGTCGCAGGAGCTGGCGACGCTGGCCCTGCTGATGCTCTTCGTCGCCGCGATCCCGTTCACCACGGCTTCCAACGGCCACGTGCGCACCGAATCGCTGTACGAGACCTACTCGGCGCGCGGGCGCGCGCTGTGCGACGCCGCGGGCGCCCTCTGCGGCGCGGTGTTCATGGGCGTGGTCGCCTACTGGCAGTTCCGCGAGCTGCCGGCCATGGCCGCGCGCGGCGAAGGGGCCGAGTTCATCGACATCCCGTACTGGCCGATCAGCCTGTTCGTCGCGCTGTGCATGGCCTTCGGGACGCTGCAGCTGCTGCTGCGCGCCGTGCAGCGTGCGCGCGAGTGCCTGGCGCCGAAGGACCGGCGGTGAGCCTCATCACGGTCGGCTACATCGCCATCGTCGCGATGCTCGGGCTCATCCTGCTGGGCCTGCCGATCGGCTGGGCCATGGCCATCGTCGGCGTGCTGGGCGAGTTCTACGTCACCGGTTTCACCGCCGCCGCGTCGAAGCTGAGCCTCACGCTGTGGGAGAACGGCACGCTGTTCGTCTTCATCGCGCTGCCGTTGTTCCTGCTGATGGGCCAGCTGGCCTACCGCACCGGCATCACCGACGACCTGTACGACTGCATCAGCAAGTGGTTCGGCCACATGCCCGGCGGCATCGCCGTCTCGGCGGTGCTGTCGAACGCGGCGTACGGCGCCGTCACCGGCAGCAGCATCGCGTCGGTGGCCACGCTCGGGCCGATGGTGATGCCGGAATTCCGCAAGTACCGCTACGACCTGAGCCTGGCCACCGGCACGCTGGCTTCGGCCGGCACGCTGGCGGTGCTGGTGCCGCCGAGCACGCTGCTGGTGATCTACGGCGTGTGGACCGAGACCTCCATCGCCGAGCTGTTCATGGCCGGCATCCTGCCCTGCCTGCTTCTCACGGTGGTGTACTGCGCCGTGCTGGCGCTGTGGTGCACGCTGAAGCCCGAGATGGGACCGCGCGGGCCGCGCCACCCCTGGCCGGAGCGGCTGGCGTCGCTGCGCAAGCTGCTGCCGGCGCTGGTGCTGATCGGCATCGTGCTGGGCGGCATCTACGGGGGCGTGATGACGCCTTCGGAATCGGCGGCCGTCGGCGTGCTGGGCGTGCTGGCCATCGCCGTCGCGATGGGGCGCTTTCGGCTGGCGGCGCTGGCCGAATCGCTGCGCCAGACCATCGCCACCTCGGGCATGGTGTTCGTCATCGTCGTCACCGGCATCATGTTCACGCGCTTCATGGTGCACACCAACGTCACCGCCGACTTCGTCGCCATGATCGCCGACTGGCACCTCGGCCGCACCGGCCTGCTGCTGGCGATGCTGCTGCTGTACTTCATCCTCGGCACCGCGCTCGACGGCCTGGGCATGCTGATCCTGAGCCTGCCCTTCGTGATGCCGCTGATGGCCACCGCGGGCATCGACAAGGTCTGGTTCGGCATCTTCCTGTGCGTGATGATGGAGCTGGCGGCCGTGAGCCCGCCGGTGGGCATCACCGTCGCCGTGATGCGCAGCGTGGCGCCCGACGTGCCGACCCACGTCATCTTCCGCGGCTGCTATCCGTTCCTGGGGCTGACCATCCTGCTCACCTTCGCACTCATCGCATGGCCCGCGCTGGCACTGTGGCTGCCGGCCGCGATGCGCTAGAAAGGCACTCCCATGCCCGTCACCGCCCTGCACCACTTCACGGTCCGCTGCACGCCCGACGAACTGCCGCCGCTGGTGGACTTCTACACCCGCGTCATGCGGCTGGAGATCGGCCCGCGCCCGGTGATCCCGGCGCCCGGTGCCTGGCTGTATGCGGGCGGGCAGCCCATCGTCCACCTGTACGCGCACCTGTCGACGCCGGACCGCCCCTGCGAGCCCGTCACCGGCCATGTCGACCACATCTCGTTCCGGTCGCAGGGCCTGGCCGAGATGCGCCGCCACCTGGCCGCGCAAGGCGTGCCGTTCACCGAGGCGCCGGTGCCCGGCTGGCCGCTGCACCAGCTCTTCGTCCACGACCCGCGCGGCCTGAAGATCGAGATGACCTTCTTCATGGACCAGGAGGAGGGGCCGGCCGCATGACCGGCTTCGTGCAGGCCGGCGACGTGCGGATCGCCTTCGACCGCGTCGGCGCGGGCCCGCCGCTCGTGCTGATGCACGGCGCCGAGGCGTCGCGGCAGATGTTCGCGGCGTTGCTGCCGCACCTGTCGGCCCATTTCAGCGTCATCGCCTGCGACCAGCGCGACTGCGGCGACACCGAGGGGCCCGAGCGGCCGGCCACGCTGGCCGACCTGGCCGACGACGCGGCGCGGCTGCTCGGCGCGCTGGGCCTGGAGCGTGCGCACGTGTTCGGCTCGTCGTTCGGTGGCCGCGTGGCGCAGGCGCTGGCGCTGCGGCACCCGGGCAAGGTCGACCACCTGGTGCTGGGCAGCACCTGGCCGCTGCCCGACGCCTACGAGGCGCTGTGTCCCGACGCGGCGCGGCTGGCGGACCTGCGCCGCGGGCTGCCCGCCACCGCGGAGGAACTGGCCACCTGGTTCTTCCCCGAGCCTTTCCTGCTGGAGCGTCCCGAACTGCGGCGCGTGTTCGCCAACGCCCGCGCCGAGTCGGCCCGCTCCCTGCGCCGCGCGGCCGCGGTGCAGACCACGCTCGACGTCGATGCGGCCGCGATCACCGCGCCCACGCTGCTGCTGGCCGGCGAGCTCGACCGCGTGGTGCCGCCGGCGGTGACGCTCGCGATGGCGCACCGCATCCCCGGTGCGCGCAGCGCGGTGCTGCCGGGCGTGGGCCATGCCACCGCGCTGCAGGCGCCGGTGCTGCTGGCGCGACACATCGTCCGCTTCCTTCGCGGCGGCCCTTCGAACGAGGAGTGATCCGATGGACGTTCTGATCGCCGGCGCCAGCATGGCCGGCCTCTCCGCGGCGTACTGGTTCGCGCGCCTGGGCCACCACGTCACCGTGGTCGAGCGGTCCGACGGCCTGCGCCCCGGCGGCGCGCCGATCGACGTGCGCGGCCAGGCGCTCGGCACCGCCGAACGCATGGGCGTCCTGCAGCGCATCGAGGCCGAGAAGGTCCTCATCGGCGAGCCGATGCCGGTGCTCGACGGCAGCGGCGCGCAGGTGGCGAGCCTGGACCTGCGCTGGTTCGCCAACGAGACCGACCGTGATGTCGAGATCACGCGCGACCGCCTGAACCGCATCCTCTTCGAAGCCGTGCCGCGCACGGTGGAGTTCCGCTTCAACACCGGCGTGACCGCGATCGCCGATGGTCCGGATGGCGTGACCGTCGGCCTGGCCGATGGCCGGCAGGCGCGCTGCCACCTTCTCGTCGGTGCCGACGGGCTGCACTCCAGCGTGCGCCGGCTCGCGTTCGGGCCGGAAAAGGACTTCGTGCGCCACTTCGGCTACTACGTGTCGCTGGTCGACCTGCCGGTCCAGCCCGCGGGCCAGGACTGGCAGCGCGCCATGCTCAACGTGCCCGGACTCACCGTCGTCGTGCGCGACGCCGGCGACGGCCCGCAGGCCATGATGCTGGCCGCCAGCCCGGAGATCGACTACGACTACCGCGACCTGGCGGCGCAGCGCAGGTTGATCGACCAGCTGCTTTCGCGCGTGACCGCGTGGCAGGTGCCCCGGTTGCGCGACGCCTTCACCGACCCGGCGGCGAAAGGCTTCTACTTCGATTCGGTCAGCCAGACGCACATGCCGAGCTGGACCCGCGGCCGCGTGGCCGTGATCGGCGACGCCGGCCACTGCGCGGCGCTGCTGTCGGGCATGGGCACGACGCTGGCCATGGTGTCGGCCGAGACCCTGGCCCATGCCTGGACCGAACACGGCGGCGACCTGGCCGCCGCGTCGCCCGCGTACCACCAGCGCCTGCGCCCCTACGTCGACCAGTGCCAGGCCTTCGCGCACGAAGGCGCGCCGATCATGGTGCCGGCCACGCAGGAAGCGCTGGACGCGCGCAACGCGATGTTCCGGGAATACGAGGCCAGGACAAGCTCACCCAGCTGACGCGTTGGACGCCCAGGCGCGCCGCCAGCTCGCGCAATCGGGTGCGCGGCGGCAGCGACCGGGCGGGTCTGTTCATCGCCCGCCGAGGCGGTCACGCGGCTCCGGCGGACTGCACGCTCGACGCCCGGACACCTGACAGGCCGGTGGCCCGGCATCGTCGTGTTCAGCCGCGGCCGCTACGACTGCAGCACCCACCGCCACGCCTCGCGGATCGCCTGGTGCGGCTCGTGGACGAGCAGGTCACCGTGGGCGATCACCGCGCGGTCGAAGTCCCACGCGAGGATGCGCTCTATCGCCCGGCGCGCCGCTGCGCGATCGCGAGTGAACCAGCGCAGTTCCGGCGCCGGACGCGGTCGGCCCCACATGCCCAGCGTTCTCATCGTCGCGCGCAGCATGGCATTCGTCCCGCGCGTGCGATCGCTGAAGTTCTCGACCAGGTCCGTCGCGACCAGCGTCCGGCTCGCGCGGTGCAGCAGCACGACCTCACGCATCACGCGGTTGCCAATGACGACCTGGTCCATCTGCGCCGCCCAGCACGCGGGCGGGTCCTCGTCGAGGATCTCGTCGAAGCGAAGGTCCGGGCGCTTGCGCCGAAGCTCCGTGGTGCCGAAGGTACGCGCATGCGGAAACGCGCGCTGCGCGTCAGCGAAGTACAGGTGATGGCAGTTGCTCGGTGCCACGAGGGCCACCACCCGACCCAGACCTTCGATCTGCGCACGCGCCGCGTCGTCGAGCGGCACCGGCGAGTGCAGGCACAACCCGGCCTCGAGGCGCAGCACCGTCATCCGGGTCCGGAACGCGGAACCCATGAGCCGCAGCGGATGCTCCTGGATCCACACCTGGCCCGGCACGTATTCAACCAGGGGCAGCATCTCGGTCGCCACGGCAGACGCTCGGCCTTGTCGGAGTTCGCTCCAGCAGTGTAGAGCCCGGCCCTCCCCTGCGACGAGCCGACCGCCTGGCTTCGCCTTCAAGGCACGCCACCGACGCGCCAGAAGACGTGGCGGTTGCGAACTCGTGCCTCGCCTCGCGCGCTGGGCCCCGTGGGGGCGGCGGTGGACCAGGCCCGCGTGCGACGACCCAGGGCGTGCCCTGCGGACCTCAGGAACAGGCAAGCCGCGGTGCTCGCATTGACGGCCTTCGGGACTTCGCGATGAGGAAATCGCCATGCGGTTGGCGCCGAGTCAGTTTCGACCCGCGGGGGCCGCGGCGTATCGCCTTGGACGAGTCAAATGACGGTCGACGAGAAAAGACAGAGTATCCGTTTGCCCAACACCAGGGCGCGCAGGGCCCGACGCGGCAGGTCGTCTGTTCGCTTCGCTCTGCCGCCTGGGAGCCGCCGCTCGTCTCCGTCGATCTGTGGCCGATTGCCGTCTCGTCCCGACGAGGACCCGGCGTCAGGCGCCTGCACGCCCGCCGCCCCTCCAGGCCTGCATGGTCTGCGCGGCCGGGCGCGTCAGGCCCGCCCGTTGCGCAGGAGTCCGATGCCGCAGGGCACCATGGCGCCCGCCATGGCGACCGCCGCCACGAGATTGACGATCTCGGCGCCGTCGGGGAAACCGACGAAGGCCACGCCGGCCAGCAACAGGCCTGCCTGCCGCGGCGGAAGCACGCCCGTTCTCCACAGGCCGACCGCCTGGACGATCACGCCCATCGGCATGAGCAGCAGGCCCCAGACCAGCCCCATCCACCCCTTGAAGGAGAAGATCGCAAGCAGGCCGGGCATCATCTGCGCGAAGTCCTGCTCGGGCAGCGTGTCGAGCGCGCTCATGGTGAGGCACAGCGCCCCCTTGTCGGCGGCCAGCAGGCAGGCACCGGTGACGGCCCATGCCGCGCCGACCAGCCCCGCCCAGGCCGCCGTGGTGTTCTCCAGAAGCTTCTTGAAGTGCAGCGCGATGGGCACCAGCAGCGCGGTGTTCAGCGTCACCAGGGCATGGGCGAACTGCAGGAGCCCGTCACCATGCGCCCGCCGGATGAGGGCCTCGGGACCCAGCAGCCACTGGGGTTTCAGGAGCGCCGGATGGGCGGCGAAGGCCAGCACCCAGACCGCCGGAAACACGATGAAGCACACGCCCGTGCCCCAACGCTCCGCGCGACGCCGCGACGCGTCTCGTTCCATCTCGTGCTCCCTGCTTGTCTGCCGCCACCGGCGGTGGCACCCGGGTCCGGTGCGCCGCGACCGCAGCGGTCCTTCGGCTTCGCGTCCACCATGGTCTGCCCCGATCCTTGAATCGGATTGAGCAGACTCAAGCGAAGCACGCGCGCAAGGCGCCCGGTCGCGCGGCCATGCCGGGCTCGCGGCCGCTCGCGTACGCCTGCCCGGGCAAGACCGGTCCGGCGGGTCGTGGTCAAGCGCTTCGTGGGTGCGCCGGACGCCCCGTCATGCCCGCCGCCACGACCACCGGCAGCGCCGACGGCCATTGGCTCATGTTCGCCAGGCGCGGCGCCCGGCAAGCCAGCGTCCGGCTGCCCCGAAGCGGTGGAGATCGCGCCGTGCCGGGGCAGGATCGACGGCCGGAAGAAGAAACCCGACGACCTGCCCGCGGCAGCGGGAGCCGAACCCAGGGCGCAGACCTTCTTCGCCCACCTCGACTGCCGACCGCCATGCGGTGCCGTGGCGCACGGCGGCCGAGGCGCCGCGCGGCGTTCTCACGGCAGGATCCTGAGCAAGACGACCTCGGTGCTGCGTCCGTTCACGCCTTGCCCGGCCACGACGATGCGGCCGTCGGCCTGGAGCGCCAGGGCCTGCGCCCGGTCGAGCCCACCGGCGTGGTCCACCACCAGCGCGCCGGCGTTGCCGAAGGTGGTGTCGACGACCCCGTCGGCCTGGTAGCGCAGCACGGCGATGTCATCGCCCGCCGTCGCGGCGCGGTAGCCCGCCACGACGATGCGGCCGTCCGCCTGCACCGCCAATGCCATGCCGTAGTCGCGCCCGCCGCTCAGGTTGGTCGTGACCTTGCCGCTTCCGCCGCCGAAGGTCCCGTCCGGACTTCCCGCCGGGTCGAGCCTGACCAGCGTGATGTCGCTGCGCACGCCGCTCACCGCGCCGCCTGCCAGCAGCACGCTGCCGTCGGCCAGCACCTGCACGCCACGCGCCGAGGATCCCGAAAGCACCGGCACGACGGCGACGCCGGACGCGCCGAAGCTGGCGTCCAGGCTGCCGTCGGCCGCGTAGCGCGCGGCGGCGAAATGGTCGGCGCTTCCCAGCAATGCCACGCCGGCAAGGACCAGCCTGCCGTCCGCTGCGAGCGCCAGGCCGTAGCCCAGCGCGTTGCCGGTGCCGATGGCGGTCTGCACCTTGCCGCCGCTGCCGAAGCCGGTATCGAGGCTGCCGTCGGGCAGCAGCCGCAGCAGCGCGAAGGTGTTGCGCCCCGTCCCACCGGCCTGGCCGCCGACCACGATCCTGCCGTCGGCCTGGATCACCACGGCACGGGCGTAGTCGGCGCCGTCGGCGAAGTCGACCGCAAGCTTGCCGCCGGCACCGAAGCTGCCGTCCAGCTGGCCATTCGGCGCATAGCGGGCGATGCCGAAGTCGTAGCCGCCACCCACCTGCACCCGGCCGACCACGACGATGCGTCCATCGGCCTGCAAGGCCAGGCCGTAGGCGTCGTCGTTGCTGCCGAAGTCGGTGCCGACGACACCGGCGCTGCCGAAGCCGGTGTCCAGCGCGCCGTCGGGCAGCAGCCGCAGCAGCGTGAAGTTGCCGGTGCCGCTGACGGCGACCAGGATCTTGCCGTCAGGCTGCACGGCAAGCGCTTCGCCGACCCCGCCCGGGCTGGCAAGGGCGACCTTGCCGCCGCTGCCGAAGCTGGCGTCGAGCGCGGCTGCAGGGTTCGTCGTGACGCAGTCGACGCGCACGTCCGTGACGTCGGCGCCGGCCACCGTGCCGCTGCCGTTGGCAACGCTGCACACCTGTGCCGGACTCTCCGGCTGATGCAGCACGCGCACCGTGTAGGGCAGGCCGTCGATCAGCGTGCCCGGCATCGTGAAGGGTCCGTCGGCCAGCGGGCTGAGCGTGCCGAACGGCCCGTCCAGCACCAGGCCCGTGCCGGCCAGGCCGCTGAGCGTGCCACCGAGCGTGTAGTTGGCCGGGGCAGGATCGGAGTCCAGGATCTGCAGCTCGGCGCTCGATTGCGGGCCGAGCACGGCGCCACCCGTTGGGTCGCTCAGGCTCAGGCGCACGGTCTCGGTGCCCTCCACCAGCCCGTCCTCCACCAGCGGCACTCGTACCAGGCGTGGCGCGTCGTCACCGTCCTTGAAGGTGACGGTGATTCGCTGGGCTTCGTAGTCGGAGCCCGCCGCGGCGCTGCCGTTGTCGGTGCTGAACGTCACGCTCACCTCACCTCGGCTGCCGCCGGAGCGCAGGATTCGAATCTCCGCCCCGCCTGCGCCGCTGCGCTCTTCGGCCCGGTACACCGGCTCCAGAAACTCGATCGTGCCGGGTGGGTTGAGCCCTGCCGGAATCGAGCTCGGCTCGTACTTGACCGTTTGCAGGCCGGTCGACTCGAAGCCGACGCCGCCGCTGGTCAGGCGTGGGTCCCTGAAAAATGCCGATACGTAGGACTCGCGGCCGCGCCCGTCACGCACCTCGGCATAGGCGTTTACCAGCACGTCGAACTCGCCGCCGACGGGCACCGACGAGATGTCGACGTCGATGGTCAGCGGCTTGATCAGCACGATCGTGGCGAACTGCCCGTCGCCCAACCGCGAGATGTCGCGATCCAGGATGAAGTCGGAGTCCGACCAGAGCGGGTTCAATGCGTAGCTGTGGTTCCTGGCCCCCATTCTCCAGTCGTTGGTGTAGCCCCTGAGGTACACGTAGCCCGCGGCGTTGTGGAAGGTGGAGGCCAGCGTGGAAAGGCCGTCGTCGAGGACGGTGGCGGCCCGCACGTCGATGCTGACGGCCGCAAGCAGTTCGCCGTCGCAATACGGGTTGTCCTCAGGGCAACTGTGGCGCTGGCCGTTGCCGTCGAAGGCATAGGCAAAGGCATCGGAGATGACGTACTTGAACGTGGCGTCGGGCGTGAGTTTCCGAAAGCGTTGAACCTGGATCAGCTTGTTGAAGTTGCCGACGACCTTGCCGGTGAACGGGGCACCTCCGTCGTTGGGTGCCTGCGCCCAGACCCAGTAGGTGGCGCCGGTCGCATCCGAGAAGATCTGGCCGTTGGCCTCGCCGTCGTCGTGCGCGTTCAGGCCGACGCCATGATCGTTGTATTCCTGCACCGGGCCGAAGACCCGGTTCTCGAGCAGGACCGAGCCCGTCTGCGTGCCTTCGGCAAGCAAGAACGGCTCGTCGGCCGTGCCGACGCGGTACTCGGAGAAGCTCCACCAGCGCACCGGCTCGCCGGCAATGACACCACCTTCGGGCGGCGGGTCACCACCGCCGCAAGCGCCCATCAACATGATCAGGACCAAAAGAGGCCAGGCCCAGGAGAGGGCAGGTCTCGTTGCATGGCGCGTTCGCATGACAGGCTCCACGTCGAATCTGTCCGATGGGTGGCGATGACGAACGCGCGTGCTCGATCGATGCGGCATGGCGGACCTCCGTGGCGTGGTGGGGACTCATGAGATGCGCAAGGCGTGCGGTACGGGATGGCCCGGCGCGGCCGGCGCCGGGCCGTCCTCGAGCGGCGCGAACTCGCCGCTGCGCGGGTCCTGGACATAGCGTCCGCCGTAGTCGCTGGCGGCGATGGTGCGGAGCGCATCGACGAGCAGGTCGACCTCGTCGAAGCTGTTGTACAGACCGAAGCTGAGGCGGACCATGCCGGGCAGCGCGCTGCGGTCGCCCGCCGCCAGGCGCGCCTGATGGGCCTGCGCTTCCGGCGCGGTCATGCCCAGCAGGTGGCTCACGTAGGGCTGGGCGCAGAAGCAGCCGTGCCGCACGCCGATGCCGTGGTCGTGGCCGAGCACCGCGGCCACCAGCGCGTGCGGGTGCCGCTCGAGGTTGAAGGGCAGCACCCCCAGCCGGCTGCCGGCGTGGCGCGCATCGGGGTCGCCGTACAGGCGGATGCCCTCCACGTGCGCCAGGCGCTCGAGCGCATAGCTGCACAGCGCCGCCTCGTGCTGCGCCGCCGCGTCGAGGCCGATCTCCTGCAGCCACTGCAGTGCCCGCGCAAGGGCCAGCACGCCGATCACGTTCGGGGTGCCCGCCTCGTCGCGGTCCGGTGCACCGGCCCATTGGACCGAATGCGTCGAGACGAAGTCGATGGTGCCGCCGCCGCAGTACTCGGGCGGGCCTTGCTCGAAGGTGTCGCGGCGCCCGATCAGCGCCCCGGCACCGAAGGGGGCGTACAGCTTGTGCGCCGACAACACCACGTAGTCCAGCTGGGCCGGGTCCGCCAGTGCCCCGACGTCGATCGGCCGGTGCGGCGCGAGCTGCGCGCAGTCGACCACGATCTGCGCACCGGCGGCATGGGCCTTGACGGCCAGCCGGTGCACGGGCGGCATCGCGCCGGTGACGTTCGACGCGCCGGTCAGGCAGACCAGCCGCACGCGGCCGGCATGGCGGCGCAGCAGGTGGTCGTAGTGGTCCTCGTCGAGCCGGCCCTGGCCGTCGGCGCCGACATGGACGACGCGGGCCCTGGCACGCCAGGGCAGGTCGTTGCTGTGGTGCTCCAGCAGCGACACCAGCACCACGTCGTCGCGGCCCAGCGGTATGCGGTACGACAGCTTGTTGAGCGCCTCGGTGGCGTTCTTGCCGAAGACGACGGTGCGCTCGCCCGCCTGCGCGCCGACGAAGCGGGCGACGGTGTCGCGGGCTTCCTCGAACGCCTGGGTGGTGCGCCGGCTCTTGAAGCCCGACCCCCGGTGCACCGAGCCGTACCAGCTGATGCATCGGCACACATGGTCGAGGACTTCGCGCGACGCGGGCGAGGTGGCGGCGTTGTCGAGGTTGACGTAGGGGCGCGCCGGGCCGCGCAGGCGCGGCACCGGCAGGTCGATGCCGACGATCTGCGAACGCAGCTCGGCCAGGCGCAGTGGTGTCTGGACGCTCATGGTGACGTTCCCCCGGCGTGGGCGGCCGCGGTCGGCCGGGGCTCTTCGGGTGTCGTGAAGGCGCCGTGCATGTGCCTGCCCCCTTGAAAGTCGATGGTCGAATCGCGGGAACTTGCTAGGATGGGTTTCGCCCCGCAGTGCCCTTGGTGGTCAGCCTAGGAGACGGGGCGTCGCAAGTCCCGAGGCTTCGCCGAAAGATTTCCGAAGCTTCGACGACCGAAGGGGTGGCAGCCGGCATCGGCCCTTGGACGAGGTTGTTGGTCATGGCTTCGAACTCCGAGCCGGACACCGCCGGCGGCTGCATCGCCCTGCCAGGGTTCGAACTGGACCTGGACCGGCGCGAACTGCGGGCCGCGAACGGCACCCAGGCGCCGCTGCGGCGCAAGGCGCTCGAAGCGCTGCTGGTGCTCGCCGAAAAGGCGGGTCACGTGGTCGGCAAGGAGGAACTCATCAGCCGGGTCTGGCCCGACACGATCGTGAGCGACGACTCGCTCACCCAGCTGATGAACGAACTTCGACGCGCACTCGGCGACACCGATCGAAGCCTCGTTCGAACCATCGCGCGACGCGGATACCTGCTGTCGGTCGCGCGCGAGGCCGCGATCGCGGCGAGCCCCCTGCCACCGATGACCGGCGCCACCTTGTTCGGCAGGCAGGCGGACCTGGCCGCAATCGTCGATCTGCTTCAGCAGCAGCGGCTGGTGACGATCACCGGCGCCGGCGGCATCGGCAAGACGACCCTGGCGCTGGCGGTGGCGCACCGGCTGCTCGCCCACCGTGCCCGGGACGCGTGGTGGGTCGACCTTTCGGTGCTGTCCGAGCCGGCCCAGGTTCTGCCGGCCATCGCGGCCGTGGTCGGCGTCGAACTGAAGGGCGACGCGGGCCGCTGCCTGGCCGCCGAACTGTCGGGACGCGAGACCCTGCTGGTCCTCGACAACTGCGAACACCTGGTGGCCGAGGTCGCCTCCATCGTCCGGACACTGATCGGTTCGGCGCCGGGCCTGAAGGTGCTGTCGACTTCGCAGGAGCCGCTCAGGCTGGACGGCGAGCGGCTGTACCGGCTGGACGTGCTCGAGCTGCCGCCGGAGGGGGCTCCGCTGGCCGTGGCCATGAACAGCGCCGCGTTCCAGTTGCTCGACGGGCGGGTCAAGGAGATCGACCGGACCTTCGCGCTCGACGCGGCCAGCACGCCGCTGGCCATCGGGATCTGCCGTCAACTCGACGGCGTGCCGCTCGCCATCGAGATGGCCGCCGCCCGCGTGCCGATGCTCGGCGTGAGCGGCGTTCACGCCCTGCTCGGCGACCGCCTGCGTGTCCTCCGAAGTGCGCGGCGCATGGTGCCTTCGCGCCAGGAGACGCTGCGTGCCACGCTCGAATGGAGCTGTTCGCTGCTGAGCGAGAACGAGCTCACCGTGCTGCGCCGCGTGTCCCAGTTTGCCGGCCCCTTCGATGCGGACCTGGCGGCGCAGGTCGTGGCCGGGGAACCGGCCGGCGCCTGGTGGGCGCTGGACGCCCTGTGTTCGCTGGTCGACCGGTCGCTCGTCGCGGCCGAGCGGCCCGAGCCGCTGCGTTACCGGCTGCTGGACAGCACCCGCCTGCTGGCGCGCGAGATGCTCGCCGCGGCCGGCGAAACCGAGACCGCGGCGCGAAGGCACTGCGAGGCCATGGCCCGCATCGCAATGGAGATTTCGCCGGCCTACTACCAGCCTTCCGCCACCGACGACGAGATCGTCGCGCGCTATGGCCACTTGCATGCCGACCTCGAACGGGCGTTCGAGCATGCCTGTCGTGGCGCCGACGCCGACGCCGCGGCAGCTCTCCTGGTCGGGCTGCGCTGGCTCGATCAGTTGCGCGGCGACACCGAATCCACGCAGGGCCGGATCGAGAAGTGCCTGCCGCTGCTGCCGGGCGAGAGCTGCGCCGCGCGGGCGCGCATCCTGGGCGTGATCGCGTCGTGCGGCTGGCTCTCCATCGCCGGATTCCCGGCGCGCGATGCGGCGGCGGGCGCGGTGCAGATCTGGCGCCAGCTCGACTCGGAGCCGGCCACCCTGGCCCATGGCCTGCTCCGGTTGGCCTCCGAGTCGGCCCACGAGGGCCGATGCGACGAAGCGCGTGCCGCGCTGGCGGAATGCGAGCCGATCCTCGCGCGCCTCGGCAGCCCGAAGATGCGCCTGCTGGCCCTGGTCAATGCCGGGCACGTGGCCATGTTCTGCGGTCCGCGGGAGGACCAGTTCCGGCTGATGAGCGAGGCCCTGCACGAGGCCCGTGCCATCGGGGCGTCGCGGCTGGCCCGCTACATCCTCTCGTTCCTGCCAGGGGCAGCGCTGGTGGCCGGAGACCCGCGGCGGGCCGTTTCGCTGGGCTCGGAGGCGGCACACGAGATGCGCGCCCTGCATCAAAGGTACTACCTGACCAGCATCCTCACCGACCTGGTCAGGGCTCTGGTGGAGATCGGCGAGATCGACCGTGCACGGTTCGAAGCGCGCGAAGCACTCCCGCTGGCCTGGGAGTTCGGGCAACAGTCCGATCTGGCCCGACACCTGGCACTGATCGCCTTGCGGCTGGATCGCGCAGCCGACGGCGCGGTCCTGGTGGGATACGCCGGCGCCCGGCACGGTGACCCTCGGAACGCCCTGGAAGCGCGCGCCCGCGCGGACTGCGAAGCACTGAGACAGCAAGCCGCGCAAGCGCTGGGCCCACACGCCGCCGAAGAGGCCTGGTCTGCGGGGCGCCTGCTCGGTCACGAGGGCGCCTTGGCGCTGGCAGGCGATGTCCTGGGCATGCCGGTTGGCCCAGGTCGCTGACGACGGGTGCGCGCGGCACCGGGCGTGGCGGGGCGCCACCGGTTCCATGTTCGCGAGCCACGTGTCGCGCCGCGTCGGACCCGATCGGCGTTGCCCTAGACTGGCCGCATGGGACTGCTGACCTTCAGCATCAACGTCACCCTGGACGGTTGCGTCGACCACCAGGAAGGCATCGCCGACGACGAGACGCACGCCTTCTTCACGCGGCTGATGGACGAGAGCGGGGCGATGCTGTGGGGCCGCGTCACCTACGAGATGATGGAGTCCTACTGGCCGGCCGTCGCCCGGGGCGACCAGGAAGCGCCGCCGGCGATGCGCGAGTGGGCGCTCAAGCTGCAGGCGAAGCCCAAGTACGTGGTGTCGTCGACCCGGACGGAGTTCCCGTGGGCCCACAGCCACCACCTGTCGGGCGACCTGCGCGCGGGTGTCCGGCAGCTCAAGGACGCGACGCCGGCCGGCGTGCTTCTGGGCAGCGGCCAGCTGGCGGTCGCGCTCGACCGGCTGGACCTGATCGACGAGTACCGGTTCCTCGTCCATCCCAGGATCGCCGGCCACGGCCCGACCCTGTACCAGAACGGGCTGGCCGGCACGCGCCGGCTCGGGCTGGTGGCGTCGAGTCCGCTGCGCAACGGCGCGCTGGCGCTGCACTACCGGCGCGAGCGCTGACGCGGCGCCGGGCGGGTCGTCGAACGGAGCGCGTCACCACACCTTCGCGCAAGGCCCCCGCGCCACTTCGCGTTCGACCCCGCCGGGGCCGGCGGCCACGATCTGCAGCGTGTCCACCGGCTTGAACAGCTGTTCGGCGGCTTCGGGCAGCGGCAGTTCGGCCAGGCCCTTGGCCGGTGCCAGCCGGCCCAGCGGGCGTGGCGGCTGCCCCGGTGCCAGCGCGCGCAGCTGCAGGGTCTCGCCGGCGGCCAACGGCACGGCCTGCGCCAGCTTCACGAACAGCCGCCGGCCCTGCCGCGTGCTGCTGATCCAGGCCAGCTGCCGGCCTTCGGCGTCGGACAGGATGCCGATGTAGCTTTGCGGCAGCGCCTGCTGCGCCTGGCCCAGGGTCTCCACGTCGGTGAAGTGCTGCGGCGCCAGGTTCACCGCCAGCATCACCGCAAGCCCGCCCAGCGCCAGCCCGCCGGCGCCGGGCCACAGCCAGGCCAGCGGCCCGCGCGCCTTGCGCAGGGTGTCGGTGGCAACGCCCGCCGTGGTGCCGCCGGTGCGGCGGTCGATGGCCTCCCACAGCGCGGGGCTGGCCTGCAGCGGCGGCACGCCGGCGGCCAGCGTCTGGCCGTGCTCCTGCCAGGCGGCGATGCGGGCGCGCAGCGCCGGCCGGGTCGCGGCCAGGTGCCGCAGGCGGCGGCGCACGCGCGGCGTGGCGCTGCCCAACATCAGGCGCGCGGCCAGCGCGTCCTGCAGATCGGGCCGGTCGTATCTCATGCGGCCTGGCCGGCCTGGCCTTCCAGGCAGCGCCGAAGCTGCGCCAGGCCGCGGTGGATCCAGGTCTTCACGCTGCCCAGCGGCACCGCCAGATGCTGGGCCACTTCGGCATGGCTGAGACCGTTGTAGAAGGCCAGCGCCAGGCTCTGGCGCTGCGGTCCGGCCAGGCTGTCCATGCAAGGCGCCACGTGGGCGCCGGCCAGGGCCCGGCCCAGGGTGTCGGCAGCCTGCGCGGGCAGCGTTTCGTCCAGCGCTTCGGCCTGCCGTTCCAGCGCGCTGCCGGCGCGGCTGCGCAGCAGGTCGATGGCGCGGTGGCGCACCAGGGCCACCAGCCAGGCCATCGGCCGGGCGTCGCCGCGCCAGCCGGCGGCACGCTGCCACACCGCCACGTACACCTCCTGCAGCACCTCTTCACCCAGGTCGTGGCGGCCCAGCACGCGCACCGCCACGCCCAGCAGGTGGCGGTGCGTCAGCTCGAACACGCGGCGAAAGGCCGCGCGGTCGCCCAGCGCGGTGCGGGCCAGTTCGCGCTCCAGGGTGCTGTCGGCGTCGTCGGTCATGGGGGCGCCCGCGAAAGAGGCCGGCGCAGTGTAGGCCGGCGGGGCGGGCGCCGCGCGCTTCAGCGCGCCGCGCTGGCCTGCGCCACGCGGGCGGCCAGGCTGCTGCGTTCTTCGCAGCCGGCCGGGCACAGCCGCTCCAGCGCGGCCAGGTGTTCGCGCGCCTTGTCGGGCTGGCCGGCGATCAGGTACGCGATGCCCACGTATTCGTGCGCGCCGCGGTGGTCGGGCTTCAGCGCCAGGGCCCTGGCGTAGCTGGCGAAGGCGTCGTCCATGCGGCCCTGCCAGCGCGACGCGAAGCCCAGCAGGTTGTGGGCGTCGGCGTCGTCGGGGGCCTGGGCCACGGCCTGGCGCAGCAGGCCGGCGGCACGGTCCCACTGCTTGTCGGCCAGCGCCTGGCGGGCCTGGGACATCAGCGCGGCCGGGGCGGCGGTACCCGCTCGCGGGGCGGGGTCGGGCGTGTCGGCGGCGCGCAGGCAACCGGCGAACAGGCCGGTGGCCAGGGCCGCCGCCAGCGCGGGCCAGACGCGCGCGGAAACGGGGCGGGCAAAGAAGGTGGTGGCAGGGGTCATGGGTGTGCTCCTCGTTGTGCGGCGCCCGCGGACATCGCGGGCACGCCGACAAAGACGAGGGCAGGCCGGGTTTCGGTTTCAACCTTGCCAATTTCAGGGTCTTGACCGACCCGGAGCCTCGGCGCCGGAAGGGAAGTCTCTCCAGCAGCCATCAGTTGGCGGCAGCCGCCCACGCCTGAAGCAGAGCCCGTTCCTGCGCCTGCCCGCGCCCCGCCGGCGTGCCCGACAATCGGCTCCGCCCCGGAGACCCGCCGTGCACCGCAGAACCACCCTCTTGTTCGGACCCATGCTGCTGGCCCTGCCCGCCCTGGCGCTGGCACAGGCGGCACCGAAGAGGATCCGCATCGGCATCCTGTTCGGCGACGCGCCCATGCCGCACGAAGAGGTGGCGCTGCGCGAAGGTCTTCGCGAGCTGGGGTATGTCGAGGGCCGCAACCTGGTCATCGAGCGGCGCTACGCCGAAGGCAAGGTGCAGCTCGTCCCGGGCTTCGCCAGCGAGCTGGCGGCGATGAACCTCGACGCCGTGGTGTCCACCTGCACGCCGACCACGCGCGCGGCGCGGCAGGCCTTCGGTACGACGCCGGGCTCGACCCCGATCATCATGGCGGCGGTGGCCGACCCCGTGGGGCAGCAACTCATCGCCAGCCTGGCCAAGCCCGGCGCCAACGTGACCGGCCTGGCCAGCCAGGCCGAGGACATCATGCCCAAGATGCTGGACCTGTTCGCCAGCGTCCTGCCGCGGGCGGCCACGGTGGCGGTGCTGGTCGACAGCGGCAGCGCCGTGCATCCACGCATGTGGCTGGCGCTGGGTCCGATCGCGCAGCGGCTGGGCGTTCAACTGCTCAAGATCGAGGCCGGGCGACGTCCCGGTGACGGAACCCTGTCCGCGGCCTTCGACACCGCCGTCGGCAAGCGGGCGGCGGGGATCCTGGTGCTGCCGGACGAGCCCTTCTTCGTCGCCCGGCGCGGCGAGATCGTGGCGCTGGCGGCCCGGCACCGCCTGCCGGCCTTCTACGGCCTCCGCGAGTACGTCGACGAAGGCGGCTTGATGAGCTACGGCGAAAGCATGCGCGTGGCCTATCGGAGCCTGGCCACCTACATCGGCAAGGTCGCCGCCGGTGCCAGGCCGGGCGAGATGCCCGTCAGCCAGCCGACCCAGTTCGAACTCGTGGTCAACATGAAGACCGCCAAGGCGCTGGGCATCGCGCTGCCCCAGGCCGTGCTCGTCGGTGCCAACGAGGTGATCCAGTAGAACCTGCGCCGGCGGGTGCCGCGACGCCGACGGATCGGTCGACCGCTTCGTCATGACATCCAGAACCGCGGTCGTTCGGGGCAGCACCCGGTCGCGGCCCTGCCATCAGGGCCAGCCCATGTTCGCCACTTCAGTGCGCCTGCGCCGCATGCAACCCTGGGCCCGCTGAGGCATTCGGAAGGTTGGCCTCCTCTTCGAGTGCCTGCTCCGCATTGGCGCCGCGGACGCTGGCTCTCACCCGCCGCGCAGCAACTGTTCGACCTGTTCGTGGAGATGAGGGCCGGAACGAGGGCGTGCCGGGCCCGGCAGCCACCGTGGAGCGCAGATGGCAGGCGCGCGCGAGTGCCGTCCGTCGCTCCGCAGGCGGTCCCACAATCGCGGCCAACATGCCTGAACCACGACCCGGAGGTGTCCGATGACCGACTCCAGCTTCGATGCCCTGCACGCCGCCATGAAGGCGCAAGTCGACCTGGAGTTCCTGCCCGGCGTGTCGACGGCGCTGCTGCGCGGGCGCCAGGTGGTGGACCGCTTCTGCCACGGCCATGCCGACCGGGAGGCCGGTGTCGCCCTGCGCGAAGACCACATCTTCCGGATGTTCTCCAGCACCAAGCTCGTCACCTCCTGCGCCGTGATGATGCTGGTCGAGGAAGGTCAGATCCGTCTGGAGGACCCGGTCGACCTCTACATCCCCGAACTGGCCGGCAGGCAGGTCTTGCGTGCAGGCGCAAGGAACCTGGCCGAGACCGAGCCCGCCCGGTCTCCCATCACCCTGCAGCACCTGATGACGCACACATCGGGGCTGTCCTACGGCATCTTCGACCCCGGGTCGCTGCTGTTCCAGGCCTACAACGAGGCTGCCCTGCTGAGCCCCACGCGCGACCTTGCCGCGATGATGAAGGCCCTGGCGCCGTTGCCGCTGTCGTTCCACCCCGGGACGCAATGGGAATACTCGGTCGCGACCGACGTGCTGGGACGCGTCGTCGAAGTGGTCAGCGCAGAGACCTTCGGCCGCTTCCTGTCACGGCGGATCTTCGAGCCCCTGGG
The DNA here is from genome assembly GCA_044224175.1 of Rubrivivax sp. GTDB lineage: Bacteria > Pseudomonadota > Gammaproteobacteria > Burkholderiales > Burkholderiaceae_C > Rubrivivax. The sequence continues at coordinate 136,120 of JBGAKY010000003.1, forward strand.
CATGGCCGACACCGACTTCTGGGTGCCGCCGGAGAAGCAGGCTCGCTTGTGCGCCCTCTACGTGGGCGCCGATCTGCTCGACCCCGGCAAGCCCGGATTGCACCGCGCGGATGACAAGCCCTATCCCGGCGCCTACCTTCGCAAGCTGCCGCGCGAATCCGGCGGTGGTGGGCTGGTCAGCACCTTGAACGATTCCGTCCGGCTGGTCCAGAGCCTGCTCCCCGGGGGCCCGACGTTGCTGAAGCCGGCCACGCTGGAACAGATGTTCAGCAACCAGTTGCCTGCGGGGCTGCACGTGCGCTTCCCGAACGTGCCCACGCAACCCGGCTGGCGCTTCGGCCTGGGCTCTTCGGTGCGCGAGAGCAGCGGTCCGGGGGAGCCCGAGAACGTCGCCGGCGAGGTGAGCTGGGGCGGTCTGGCCGGCACGCTGTGGTGGATCAACCCGCGCCTGGGCATCGCGGCCGTGCTGCTGACGCAGCGCTACTTCGGCTTCGGCAACCCCTACGCGTATCAGTTCAAGTGGCATGCGTACAAGGCGCTGGGCCACTGAGATCTGGCGAGGCAAACGGGGCACGCGGAGAACGGGAAGGCGAACGGCGAACTGGACGCCTTGTCAGAGCAGGGTCGGCAGAGGCCTGCACAGGAACCCGCTCACGTGCCGGCCAAGCGACGACCACCTCCGAGACCGGTCTTTCGAGGGCGCCTGCCGAGAAGGACTGCCGAACTCTCAAAGCGAACGGTCGACGACCCCAGAGTGGCCGGCGCCCCGGCCGAGGACTGCCGCCCCTGTTCCGCAGGTCAGGGCGCGATCTGCGACTCCGCCTTCATCGGTGCCAGCGTCTTGCGCAGCCGCTCACGCGGGTCGTCCGGACGCGCCGCATCGCTCAAGGCAGCCTGGACATCACCGATGTGCGCGGTCATCAACTCGGCGGCGCGCTGCCACTGACCCCGCTCGATGGCCGCAACGATCTGTGCGTGTTGTGTGTTGCTCTGCTGTGCTTCGTGTGTCGACTGGTAGAGCGTTGCCGCAAGCGTGGTTCGCGCCGTCAGGTCACGCAGCATGTCGGCCAGCACCTTGTGGCCAAGGCATTCCGCCAGGCAGACATGGAAGTCGGCGAGCAGGAAGGCGCGGTTTGCGGCGTCGGCACCCTGGATCGCCGCGCGCTCTTCCTGCACATGGTTCCGCAACCGCCGAACCACCGCCTGCAACGGGCGCCCGTTGGCCTCTGCCTCCCGCAACAACCCGCTCTCGACCGCGCGCCGAGCGGCAAACGCGTCTCGCGCCTGCTCGAAGGAGGGCTCGACGACGTACCAGCCACGCCGCGTTCGGACTTCGACGAAGCCGCGCGCCTGCAGCTGCATCAGCGCCTCGCGCACCAATGTACGGCTGACCCCGAACAGATCACCGAGATCCTGCTCGCCAAGGCGCTCCCCCGGCGCGAGTTTCTGGGCGAGGATCGCTTCGACAACTCGCTGGGCGATTTCGGATTGGCTGGTCATGGACCACGACTTTAGCGCACAAGGTTTGCGTTCAAGCGTGCGCGCGCAGCCCCGTCGGTTGCACCCTGGTGTCGGTGGCGACGTCGGCGTCGTCCTCGGTGGTGGGGACGGGCAGTCCGTCGAGGACGGCGTGAGCGCGATCGCGGTCGATGTCACCTTCCCAGGCAGCGATGGCGACGGTGGCCACACAGTTGCCGACGAGGTTGCCCAGCGCCCTGGCGATGCCCATGAACCAGTCCACCGACAGCACCAGCACCAGGCCGATGGCGGGGATGGCGGGAATGGCCTGCAGCGTGGCCGCCAGCACGACGATGGCCGAGCCCGGCACGCCGTGGGCACCCTTGCTCGTGACAAGTGAGATCGCCAGGATCGTCAGCAGGTCGGTCATCGAGACAGGCGTGTTGGTGGCCTGCGCGATGAACACCGCAGCCAGCGTGATGTAGATCGAGAACGCGTCGAGATTGAAGGAGTAGCCGGTGGGGATCACCAGGCCCACGGTCGAGTCGCGGATGCCCATGCGCTTGAGCTTGGACATGATCTGCGGCAGAACGCTGTCGCTGGAGGTGGTGGCGAACACCACCATCAGCTCCTCGCGCAGGTAGGCCAGGAACTTGAAGATGTTGAAGCCGGCGAGCTTCATGATGCCGCCCAGGATCACGACCACGAAGATGATCACCGCGGCATAGAACAGCACGACCAGCATGCCCAGCTGCTTGAGCGAGCCCACGCCGTACTTGCCGACGGTGAAGGCAATGGCCCCCAGCACACCCAGCGGCGCCACCTTGATGATGATTCCCATGGCCTTGAACAGCACGTGCGACAGCGTGTCGATGAAGCTCGCGACCGGCGCGCCGCGCTCGCCCAGCAGGGCCAGCGCGCAGCCGAAGATGACCGCGAACAGCAGCACCTGAAGCACGTCGCCGGTGGCGAACGCGTTCACCACCGTGGTCGGGATGAGCTTCATCAGGAAGTCGACCGTGCCACCGCCGGTGAGCTTGCTGGCGGTCTCGGCGTAGGCCGACATCGCCTTGGGGTCCAGCGCCTTGGGATCGACATTCATGCCCACGCCTGGCTGGAACCAGAAGGCCAGCGCCAGGCCCAGGACCAGGGCGATGGTGGTGACGACCTCGAAGTAGATCAGCGCCTTGACGCCGACTCGGCCCACGCGCTTCAAGTCGCCGGCGCCGGCGATGCCGTGCACGACGACACAGAACACCAGCACCGGAATGATCATCTTGATCAGCTTGATGAACGCATCGCCCAGCGGCTTGAGCTTGATGGCGAACTCGGGCGCGCCCAGGCCGATGGCCACGCCGACGAGCACGGCCAGCACCACCTGGGCGAAGAGGGACCTGAAGAACTTGGGCATGGGAGAGCTCCTTGTGGATGCAGCATCAAGCCTTTTGCGGGCAAGCTTGCATACAACAATGCTAGTCACAGCGTTGTGTACATGTTATCGGGTTTGCCCGGGTATCCGATCGCGGACCCGCCCGGCTTGGTCCGGGCCTCCGGCGCCACGTCAGCAGACGCCCCGTCGCCGCAATCGCACGCCACCTGATGGGCTTGAGCAACAAGCGCGGCCTGTCTGCACAAGGAAATCCCGTGCCCTTACGGCCTGGTACGACCGTTCTTGAAACAGGCCAGCGTCCGCTCTGGGTCGGGCCGTGTGACAACGGGTTGAGCAACGACTCCGGATCACCTGGGATGCTGCGATCGCAACGGATTGGCGTGGCGCATCAAGCGATTCATCGAGGGGGAGGAGCGCAGCCAGATCACCTTGCTGCCGGTGCGCCTGGATGACGAGATCGCAGAGGACAACCCGGTTCGCGTCGTTGACGCCTTCGTCGACGAACTGAAGCTTCGAGACCCGGGCTTCGCCGGCATGGATCCCGCAGCGACGGGCAGACCCTCGTTCCACCCGTCGATCCTGCTCATGTGCTTGACCGCCCATCGGGATCTGACGCTCGCTCTTCCCGAGCGCGGTGCCCGTCTGAAAGAGAAGATCGCCAGCTCAAGGAGCCGATGCGTGGCCCTGCCAAGGTGGAGCAGCAACCGCAGGCCTCGCGGCCTGCAAGCACTCGTCGATGCCAACAGCGGCTTTCGCGGCACCGACGTGTGGGGCGTCAAAGGCTTCGGTCGTCGGGTGGACGACGCTCGCGCGGAATGCCGATGAGCGATTTGGTGCTGAAGCAGAGACTCGCGGCCCGCGGGCCACGAAGCCGGGAAGGCGCAAGCGGCCCGGGGGGCGTGTCGGGCCGGGCTTGATGGCCGCACCGGTGGTCCGCCCACTTCGGATCACCGTGCGATGGAGCCGCCGGTCTTGCGGCCTGGCGGCAGGTTGATGCTGCGAATTGCGTGAATTCCACACTTCAACCGATTGCACGGGCGCCGATAACGGACGAACAACCCGGCCAGCACCATCGCGTGCGCGCGCTGCGTGGCAGGGATGGCCGGACTCGACAACATGACAGAAAAACCTCGCTTCCTGCACCTGCTCCTCAAGCCCGGCATGAGCCTCATGCGGCGGCTGCACTTCCCGGCCAAGATGGTCCTGATGGGGCTGGTGCTCACGGTGCCGCTGGGCTGGCTGACCGTTCAATCGATCCGCGAGGTGCATGGCCGGCTCGAAGGCACGCGTGCTGAAGTCGGCGGCGCCGAGATCAGCATCCGCATACTCGACCTGATCGTGCTGACGCAGAAGCACCGTGGCCTGGTCAACCGCGCCCTGGCCGGCGACACCGGCGTCGGTGCGGCACTGGCCGACACCCGCAACCGCCTGCTCGCGGCCACCAGCGCGGCACAGCGTGGCGTCGAGGCCAGCGCGATCCCGTCGCTGAGCCAACCCTGGTCGGCGCTGGCCGCCGACCTGCGCCGCATGGCCGCCGGCGAAGTTCCGCGCGATGCGCGGGCCAGCTTCCAGTGGCACACCGACTCGGTCGAGGCGCAATGGCGCTTCGTGATGCTCGCTGCCGACCAGAGCCAGCTGCTGCTGGATCCCGAGCCGGCCACCTTCCACCTGATGCACCTGGCCGTCGAGCAGGTCGTGCCCTGGAGCGAAGCGCTGGCCCGCATGCGCGGCGAAGGCGCGGCGCTGCTGCGCAGGAGCGACCGCGCTCCGGAGGCTTCGCAGGCCGTGTTCATGCACCAGCAGCTGATGGCCCACCAGATCGCGGCGGCGCAGCTCTCCGTCGAAGCGCTGGCGCGCCTGGACGAAGCACGTCCCGCCGGCTTCGACGAGGCCGTGCGGCGCTCGCACGACTTCGCCAAACGCGTGGAAGCGGCCTTCGCGCCGGGCGCCGCCCCGAGCGATCCGGCGGCGTTCTTCGACGCCGGCACGGCCGCCATCGAGCAGGTGGCCGCCACCGGTCATGCCGCCACCGACCGCCTGTCCGCCCTGCTGGTGGCGCGCCAGCAGCGGCTGCAGCATGAATGGCTGCTCTCGCTGGCCGCGGGGCTGGGCACGCTGCTGGGCGTGAGCTACCTGACGGTGGTGTTCTTCCGGACCTCGTTCGGCGCCGTGCGCGTGCTGCAGGGCTCGGTCGCCCAGCTGGCGGCGGGTGATTTCGCGGCGCGCATCCGGCTGCGTGGGACCGACGAGCTGTCGGTGGTCGGCTCGACGCTGGACGAGATGACGGGGCGCATCTCGCAGATGGTGTCGGACATCCGCAGCAACTCTTCGATGGTGGCGCAGGCCGGGCTGAAGCTCGCCGACGACAGCCGCCAGCTGTCGCAGCGCACCGAGTCTCAGGCCTCGAGCCTGGAGCAGACCGCCGCCAGCGTGCACGAGCTGACCTCGGCCGTGGACCAGACCGCGCGTGCCGCTCAGTCGGCCGACACCCTGGCCAGCCAGGTAAGCCGGAGCGCCGAGGCGGGTGGCGACGCGATCAGCGCCGCCGTGCGCTCGATGAACGACATCCAGGCCAGTTCGAGGAAGGTGCAGGAGATCATCGGCGTGATCGAGGGCCTGGCCTTTCAGACCAACCTGCTGGCCCTCAACGCCGCGGTCGAGGCGGCACGCGCCGGCGAACAGGGTCGCGGCTTCGCGGTGGTCGCCTCCGAGGTTCGCTCGTTGGCGCAGCGCAGCGCCACCTCGGCCAAGGAGATCAAGTCCTTGATCGGCGACTCGGTGGCCCACGTGGAGACGGGTGCCCAGGAGATCGGCCGCTCCAGCGAGACCTTCGCCTCCATCGCCGGCGGCGTGCGCGAGGTGGCGCACAAGCTGCGCGACATCAGCGCCAGCGCCGTCGAGCAGAGCGCCGGGCTGGCGCAGATCTCGCAGACGGTGCAGCACATCGACTCGCTGACACAGCAGAACGCGCTGATGGTCGAGCAGGCCCTGCACAGCTCGGTGCAGCTGAGCCAGCGTGCGGAACGCCTGTCGCAGGCAGTGGGCTCGTTCCGCCTGCGCCAGGGCAGCGCCGACGAGGCGCTGGCGCTGGTGCAGCGCGCCGTCGGGCTCTACCGCTCGCAGGGCGAAGGCGCGCTGCACCAGCTCACCCACGCCGCGCAGGGCTGGGTCGACCGCGACATGTACGTCTTCGCGTTCGACCGCGGCGGCATCTACCGCGCCTTCGCAGGCAACCCGGCGCGCGTGGGCAGTTCGGTGCTAGACCTGCCGGGCGTCGACGGCGCAAAGCTGGTCAGCGACGCCTTCGACCGTGCCGAGCACGGCGGAGGCTGGGTGGACTACGACTTCGCCAATCCGGCGTCGGGGCAGGTCGATCTGAAGACCTCGTACGTGGAGCCGGTGACGTCGGATCTCGTGATCGGATGTGGCGTGTACAAGTCGCGGGGCGAACCCGCGGCGCAGAAGATCCTGCAGGTGAAGGCGGCGCGCGTGGAACAGCGGCAGAAACTGGCCTTCACCGAGGCCTGACGGCCACGTGCATCACACCCGGCCCAGCGACACGGGCCGATGATTCGCCTGCGGCGCCGGTTCAAGGATCGACTTCCGGCGGCCGCTGAACTGAATCTCGCAAGGCTGCCCTCTGCGCCGCTCGGGGTTTCCGAGCCCGGGGACTGCCGGGTGGCCATCGGCATGAGCAAGGGCGGCCCGCAGCCGCCCGTTCCTTCCGGGTGCGCCGCCCTAGGGCTGACCTTGCCCCGACAGCAAGCGCAGCGTGTAGTTCACGCCACCGCTGCCGCCGTCCTGGCGCGCGAACTTCAGCGCCTGCGTGGTGCTCTGGCCCGGCGCCAGTTCGCCGTTCGCCAGGAACACGCGCAGGTAGGGCTGGCCGCTGCGCGTGGTGCCGCTGGCGTTGACCATGCGCACGTTGGCCGGCAGGCCCTGCACCACCAACAGCAGGTGGGTGTCGATGCCCGTGGTGCCGTTGTTGGTGATCTTCACCGCGTCGTTCAGCTGACCGCCGCCTCGGTCGCTGCGCACGTTCACCTGCGCCTGCGACGTGACGTCCAGGAACTCCAGGCCCAGGTCCCGGCGCGAGAGCGGGTCGTTGTTGTCGGTGGCCAGGCCGCTCAGCACGAAGCCGTCCTTCGCGCCCAGTGCCGCCAGGTCAGGGCGGTACTTCGAGTACGTGAGGTCACGCACGTTGGGCTGCAGCGTCGGCGTGCTGCTGTTCGGGTCGTAGCTGACGAACGCGGGGTCGTACAGGCCGTTCTCGATGAAGTCGGCCAGCGCGTCCACCTGCTCCTTGCTCAGGCCCAGTCCGCGTTCCGAACCCGTGCCGCGCGGGTGCGTGAAGCGCTTGTCCAGCGTGGTGGCGGCGCCGGCCACGGGGTCCTGCGGCTGGCCGGCGTTGAAGTACTGCACCACGTCGCGCACGCTGGTGAAACTGCCGTTGTGGAAGAAGGTGCGCGCGTCCTTCAGCTGGCGCAGCGTGAGGCTGCGGAACTTGAACGCGTGCGTCGCGTCGCCGGTGATCTCCTGCCGGCCGGTGTCGTGGAAGTTCGGGTCGTTGCGCGCGGCGCGGTTCAGCGCCTGCACCGGGTGGTCGCCGATGCCCACGTTGACGAAGTTCTCCTCCACCAGCTGGCCCACGCCGGCCACGTCGGCGTCGTTCAGCTGCTTGTTCAGCATCGGCCCGCTGTGGCAGGCCACGCAGCCCGCGCCGCCCTGGGTGGCGGGGGTGAAGAACAGCCTGGCGCCGCGCTGCTGGCGTTCGCTCAGCGCCTTGTCGTTGCCGGCCAGAAAGTGGTCGAACGGCGTGTTGCGCGTGACCATGGTGCGCAGGAAGGTGGCGGTGGCGCGGAACACGGTGACGTCGTTCACCAGCATCGTCGGGTCGTTCGACTTGTCGGCCTGCGCCGCTTCTTCGGGGAAGGCGTCGCGGAACAGCTTGACGAAGGCCGGGATCTTCAGCAGTCCGGCCGACTGCGCGCCCAGCATGCGGTGCGCATCCAGCAGCAGCAGCGTCAGGTTCTCCTGCGCGGGGTCGCCGAAGGGGTTCAGCGCGCCGGCCACGCTGTCGGGCTCGCCGGCGAAGCCGCCCAGCAGCAGGCGGTTGTTGAAGGCGAAGCCGATCATGCCGGGCGACTGGCGGCCCACGCTGTCCAGCGCGTCCAGCCGGCCGGTGGCCAGCAGCGACAGCGGCGCCGGTTCGCGGCGGCCGCGCGCCGGCGTGGCCACTTCCACGTGGCCGGGCGCGGGCGGCACCAGGTAGATGTCGGTCAGCGTGGGCAGTGCGTCGACCATCGCGTCGCCCGGGAAAAGGGGCGCGGCGCGCAGTTGCGGAAGGTCCGAACGGGGGCGGCGGCGGACGACGAAGTTGCCCTTCTCGTCCGTATAGCCGCGCCCTTCGCCGCCAACGGCGAAGTTCAGCTGCGCGCCGGCCTTGCCGGCCGCTTCGCCCAGGTGGCAGCTGCCGCAGGAAGCGGTCTGCGCGGTGTTGAGCGCGCCGCCGTAGGCGGGGTCGATGCGTGCGGTGCGAATGGGGTCGTGGAACAGCATCTTGCCCAGGTAGCGCTTCTCTTCGGTGGTCTTGTAGCGCGGGTTCACCGTGCCGTCGGCCTGGCGCGGCAGCGGAATGGAAGCGTCGTCGGGCGGCACTACCAGTTTCTGGATGCCGCCGACCTGGCGGTCGATCAGGTTGCGCAGGCGCGCGGGGTTGTCGTCGGCGCCGGCGAAGGCGCTGAGGGCGCTGCAGATCAGCGAAGCGGTCAGCGCGGCGCGCAGCAGGCTGCGGCGCGGCTGGTCGCCTGGGGGTCTTGTGGGGTTCATGTCATCTGGCCTCGGTTGGGTTGAACGTCCGATGTCCGTGCCGGTCGACTCCTCGGCCGGTGCTTTCATCGTCGGTTCAGGCCTTCACGCGAAGGTCACGGCCCGTTCACTTGTTGCGTTCGCGAACCGAACTAGAAGGTCACGATCTGGCGGCCTTCCAGCAGCAGCGAACGCAGGCTGGCGTGGCCGCGGTCTTCGGCCAGCGGGGCCAGGCCGTCGGCCTGCAGCGCCGCCAGCACGCCGTAGGCCTGGGCGCAGTAGCGGCACACGCCGCGCACCTGCGGCTTCACGTCGGCGTACAGCTTGTGCAGCGCGTTGGCGGGGTCGGCCAGCGCGGCGGCAGCGGTGCTGCCCGCGCCTTCGAAGACGATGGCCACGTCGTCGCCGGCGTCGCGCAGTTCCTGCGCGAACATCAGGCCGCGGTAGATGGCCGAACGGCCGGCTTCTTCCAGCCGGCTGGTGACCACGATGGCCAGCTTGAACGGGGGGGTCATGCGGAAGCTCCGGGGCTGCGGCCCGCCGCGTCCACTTCGCGCGTGCCGGTGAAGCGCAGATGCGTGATGTCGGCCGCGAAGCACATGGCCCAGGTCCATTCGACCCACAGCCTGAGCTTGCGGCCCAGGGTGGGCATGCGCAGCAGGTAGTAGCCGCGCCACAGCAGCCAGGCCGGCAGCCCGGCCAGGCGCAGGCGGCCGATCTGCGCCACGCCCTTCAGGTGGCCGGTGGTGGCCATCATCCCTTTCGAACGGTGGCTGAACTCGCGCGTGGGTCGGCCGTCGATGCGCGCCAGCAGGTTGTGCGCCAGCGCCTTGGCCTGCGCCACCGCGAACTGCGCCGTCGGCGGCGCGAAGCCGCTTCCGTTGGGCACGCGCGCGCAGTCGCCCAGCGCCCACAGGCCTTCGCTGCCGATCACCGAAAGGTCGCGCGCCGCCGCCACGCGGCCGCGTTCCAGCACCAGGCCCAGCTTCTCGGCCAACGGGTTGGGTCGGGTGCCGATGGTGCACACCACGGTGGCCGCTTCCAGGGTGCTGCCGTCTTCCAGTTCCACGGCTTCGGCGTGCACGGCGCGTGCGCGCGTGGCCAGCCGCACTTCCACGCCGCGGCCGCGCAGCGAAGCGGCGGCCGCTTCGCCCAGCGAAGGCGGCAGCTCGGGCAGCAGTTGCGGCCCGTCGTGCAGCAGCACCACCTGCAGTTCGCCTTCGCCCACGCGCGGGTACCAGCGGCGCAGCGCGCGCAGGAAGTCGGCCATCTCGCCGGCCACTTCCACGCCCGAGAAGCCGCCGCCGATGACGACGAAGCGCCCCAGCCGGCGCCGCAGCGCGGGGTCGTGCTCCAGCTCGATGCGCGCCGCGCGCTGCAGCAGGCGGTTGCGGATGAGCAGCGCGTCGCCCACCAGCTTCAGCGGCAGCGCGTGTTCGGCACTGCCGGGCAGCAGGTCCAGGTGGGCGCGGGTGCCGAAGGCCAGCACCAGGTGGTCGTAGCGAAGGGCCTGCGCGCCGGCCAGCGTGTCCACCAGCACGTGGCGCGCGCGGCGGTCGACGCCGTTCACGCGGCCCATCACGAAGCGGCTGGCGCCGCGTTCGCCCAGCATCTGGCGGATGGGCGCCACCACGTGTTCGGGGAAGACCGAAGCGCCCACCACTTCGGCCAGCATCGGGTTGAAGGTGGTGTAGCTCTCTTCGCTGACCAGCACCACGCGCCAGCCGTGCGGCAGCTTGCGTTCCAGCGTGCTGGCCAGGGTGGTGCCGGCGAATCCGCCGCCGACGATGACGATCTGCTTCGTGGCGTCCATCAGGGTTCCAGGTGTTCGAAGAGGTGCAGCGACACGCGCGCTTCGGCGTCGGTCCACAGCCGGCGCTGGCGCCAGCCGGCGCCCTGCGCCAGCGCGCGCAGGCGCAGCGGGCCGTAGGCGCGCACGCTGGCGGTGTGCACCGACTCGCCGGCCGCCAGGCGCAGCGTGCGGCCGCGCAGCCGCGCCGTCTGCGCGCAGCGGCTGACGAGGTGGGTCTCCACATGGCCGTCGCGCGCGTCGAAGCGCAGCGCGTGGTGGAAGTCCAGCGGGTCGAAGCCCAGTCCCAGCTCGCGCTGCAGGCGCTGCAGCAGGTTCAGGTTGAAGGCGGCGGCGTGGCCGGCAGTGTCGTCGTGCAGCGCACGCAGGCGCAGCGGGTCGCGCGTGGCGTCCAGGCCCACCAGCAGCAGCGCGCCGGGGCCGGCCAGGCGGGCGGCGCGGCGCAGCAGCGTGGTCACCGCCTGTGGCGCGAAACGGGCCAGCGCCGAATGCGGGCTGTACAGCAGCGGCCGGCCATCGGCGGGCAGCGACCAGTGGTCGAAGCCCGCCACCGCCAGCGGCGGGAGCAGCGCCGGCGCCTCCAGCGCGGGCAGCAGGCGCGCCAGCGGCGCTTCGACGCCGAAGCCCAGTTCCACCAGCGCGGCGCCGCGGCCGGCCAGGGCGCCGATCTCTTCGGCGGCGCCAGCCAGCAGCCGGTCTTCGGCCTGCGCCGGGTGGCCGTCGTCTTCGCGCGCCGCGCGTTCGGCCAGCACGCAGCCGCGGCGGTCGTACAGCCAGGCCACCGGCACGCACTTGTGCGGCGCCGAGAGGCCGGCCAGCACGTCGCGTTCGAAGGCGTCGTGCGCGGCTTCGCTGGGGGCCAGTACGGCACTCATGGCGCCAGCGGCACCAGCGTGCCCAGCAGGGTGGGGATCAGCTCGCTCACCGTCGGGTGGATGTGCACCGCCCTCTGCAGCTGGCGGTACGAGAGGCCGGCGTTCATGGCCAGCAGCAGTTCGTGCACCGCCTCGTCGGCTTCGATGCCCAGCAGCGCGGCGCCCAGGATGCGTTCGGTCGCGGGGTCGACCAGCACCTTCATGAAGCCTTGCGTCTCGCCGCGTTCGCGAGCGCGGCCGACGCGCGCCATCGGCAGCGTGCCCACCAGCGCCGGCCGGCCGCTGGCGCGCAACTCGGTTTCGGTGGCGCCCACGCGCGCCAGCGGCGGGTCGGTGAACAGCGCGTAGGCCACGCCGCGTTCGTGCGTGCCGCGCGTGGCGCCGTGCAGCAGGTTGTCGGCGACGATCTCGTGGTCGTGGTATGCGGTGTGGGTGAAGGCGCCGCGGCCGTTCACGTCGCCCAGCGCCCAGATGCCTTCGACGGCGGTGCGCAGGCTCTCGTCGACCGGGATGAAGCCGCGCAGGTCCGGCTGCAGGCCGGTGGCGGCCAGGCCCAGGTCTTCGGTGTTGGGGCGCCGGCCGACAGCGGCCAGCAGGTGGCTCGCGTCCAGCGCCTGCGCGCCTTCGGCACTGCGGAATTCGAGGCGGATGCCGGGGGCGACCTGGACGTCGCGCACGCCCAGGTGGAAGGCCACGCCTTCGCCTTCCAGAAGGGCCTGCAGCGCGGCCGAGACTTCCGGGTCTTCGCGCGGCACCACGCGGTCGGCGGTTTCCAGCACCGTGACCTGGGCGCCGAAGCGGCGGAAGACCTGCGCGAATTCCAGCCCGATGTAGCTGCCGCCGGCCACCACCAGGTGGCGCGGGACTTCTTCCAGTTGCAGCATGCTGATGTTGTCCAGCACCGGCACGCTGTCGATGCCGGGCCAGGCCGGCCGCAGCGCGCGCCCGCCCACGTTGAGGAAGATGCGTGGCGCCGCCAGTCGCCGGCCCTGCACTTCCAGCATCCGGGTGCCGACGAAGCGCGCGTGGCCGCGGATCAGCTCCAGCCGCGGCGCGCCGGCGAGCCAGCGTTCCAGGTTGGCCACCGACTGCGCGACGACGGCGTCCTTGCGTGCCTTCACCGCCTTCATGTCCACCGAGACGGCGCCTTCCACGCGCACGCCCCAGCGTGCCGCCTGGCGCGCCACGTAGGCCGCGCGCGCGCTGGCGACCAGCGTCTTGGTGGGCATGCAGCCGTCGTTGACGCAGGTGCCGCCCAGGTGTTCGCGCTCGACGAGCGCAGTCTTCATGCCGGCGGCCGCCAGCCGCGCCGCCAGGAAGGGCCCGGCCTGGCCGGCACCGACGACGACGGCGTCAAAGGTCTCGGCGGTGGCGGTGGCGGGCTGCATGGCGTGGTCCGGTTTGCGAGCTAGTCGCGCACCGGCTCGCGCCATTACAGGCGCGGTGCCGTCATTCGATCTGGACGAACACGCGCCCGCCTTCCACCTTCACCGGGTAGCTGCGCACGGCCTCGGTGACCGGGGCGCATGTGGGCTGGCCGTTGCGCACGTCGAAGCGGCCCTGGTGCAGCGGGCATTCGATCTCGTGCCCTTCCAGGAAGCCGTCACACAGGCGCGCGTGGCCGTGGGTGCACAGGTTGTCGGTGGCGTAGACCGCGGCACCCACGGTGAAGAGCGCCAGGTCGCGGCCGGCGACGGCGACGCCGGTGACGTCGTCTTCGGGCAGTGCGTCGGCCGCGAGGGCGTCGACCCAGTTCGGCATGCTGCGATTCCTCAGATGGGGTAGATCACGGAGTTGGGGATCATCTCGCTGTCGTAGATGCACTCGCGCACGGCGAACTTCAGGCCGGCTTGCGTGCGCACCACGCGGTCGAGGTAGCGGCCGACGTTGAAGACGGTGGACGCGTCGGAAAGCTTGGTGCGGAACACTGCGTAGTTGGCTTCGCAGCGCCAGCCGCCTTCCAGCACTTCGCGCACCACCGGCGTGCCGACCACGTGGCGCTGATAGTAGGGGTCGTGGAACAGCGTCTCCTTGATGCCGTAGACGCGGTCCTTCAGCATGCCCTTGCTGGTGAAGGCCAGCGTGGCGAGCGGGAAGCCTCGTTCGTGGTTCTCGCGCGGCTGCAGGCGGTAGACGCAGTCTTCGGTGAAGAAGCCGGGCCACAGGTCCCAGTTTCCGGAGTCCACCGCGCTGGCGTAGTCGGCGTAGAGCTGGGTCAGCGCCAGCCAGTCCTCGAAGTTCAGGTTCGTCGCCATCGTGGTCAGTCCTCCATGACGTCGCGCCAGTAGCGGTACATGCCGCGGATGAGCGTCTCGGTCACCATGTGCTCGGTGTTCTCCACCTCGCGCCCGCCCAGTTCGGCCAGCGTGCGGTGAAAGGGCTTGCTCTCGAAGGCCTGCTGGCTGAACTCGATCACTTCGCCGTCGTCGGCCGAGACGAATCCGGCGGGCCCGAACAGGTTGGCCTGCGTCAGGCGGCGTTGCGTCATGGCTTCGTCGTCGTCTTCGAAGCCGAAGTGGGTCCACACGAAGTCGAAGCTGCCCGTGCCGGTGGGCTGGATGTGGCGCGTGCTGACGCTGTTCACCTGCTGCTGCAGGATGACGCTGGGGAAGATGGTGGTCATCACCGCGGTGGGGCCACCCCACCAGGGCTCAGGAACGATGTCGATGAAGCTGGGGTCGTGCAGCTTCATCTCTTCCTTGAAGCTGGAGACCTCGGTCACCTGCGCCGCCTTGCCGGCGCTGCCGCGGGTGGAGATCATGGCCGCGTGGCGGTGCTTGTCGTCCATGCGCAGCTGGCTCTTGTTGTCGGCACGCCAGAGGCCGAAGGTGACGAACCAGGTGTGCAGCAGGCCCGGGTGGTACGGGTCCTTGATGTTCTCCTGCATCAGCTTCCAGTTGCCCGGAATGCGCTGGCGGTTGTAGCCCAGGATCTTCAGCTTCCGGCCGTTGAACAGGCGGTCGAAGTAGCCCAGGATGGTGGGGCCGAGGTAGCTCTCGAACGACTCCACCTCGGGGTCGAAGGAAGCGAAGACCACGCCGCCTCGCGTGGCCACCTTCAGCTTCGTGAGGCCGTGGTCGGCGGTCTTGAAGTCGGCCGGCATGCCGCCGTGCACATGGCCGTCCTGCTTCACGCCGCGCCGGAAGGGCACGCCCTGCAGGTCGCCCTTCAGCGTGTAGCTCCACTGGTGGTAAGGGCAGACGAAGTCCTTCCGCGTGCCGTGGCGTTCACGGCAGAAGCGCATGCCGCGGTGGGCGCAGACGTTTTCGAACACGTTGAGGCCGCCTTCGGCGTCGCGCGCGAGGATGACCGAGCGTTCGCCGACCACGGTGCGCTTGAAGTCGCCGGCGTTCGGCACTTCGGCTTCCAGGCCCACGTAGCACCAGTGGCCCTTGTAGAAGAAGCGCTCCAGCTCCTTCCTGTAGATCTCTTCGCTGGTGTACGCCAGGAAGGGAACGCGGTGCGTGCCTTCGCCTTCCCACGCCGGGCGGGTGGGGAAGACGGTCGAGGTGTCGCTCATGTTCTTCGTCTCCTTGTCGTCAGGTGCCCTGCGTGTAGAACGCGTCGGCGTGCACGTGGCCTTCGCCCACGCCCTTGGCACGCACCAGGCGGGTGGCGGCTTCCACCATCGGCGGGCTGCCGCACAGGTAGGCGCGCCAGCCCGTCAGGTCGCCCAGGTCTTCCTCGATGGCCTGCGTCACCAGGCCGCAGCGCTGCGTGGCGGGGTCGCCGCCGGTGGCCACCATCACGTGCACCTTCAGCGCCGGGTGCTCGCGCTGAAGGTGGCGCAGCCATTCGGCGCCGTACAGGTCGCGCGGCGAACGGATGCCGAAGTACAGGTGAATGGGGTTGGCCATGCCTTCGGCGATGGCGCCGCGCACGATGGACAGGATGGGTGCCAGCCCGGTGCCGCCGGCCACGCAGAGCATGGGGCCCTCGTGCTTGCGGCGCAGGTAGGCGGAGCCCAGCGGGCCGCTCACCTTCACCGGGTCGCCCACCTTCAGCGCACTCTCGATGTAGCCGGTGACGCGGCCCTGCGGCACCAGCCGCACGTGGAATTCGAAGCTGCCGTCGCCGCAAAGCCCGGCCATCGAATAGGGGCGCACATGCTCGGGCGTGAACTGCAGCTGCACGTACTGGCCGGGCGAAAAGTCCACCGGCCTGGTGGCCTTCAGCACCAGGCGGCGGATGTCGTGCGTGAGCGGCTCGATCGCGGCCACCGTGGCTTTCACCGTGCGCGCCGGGTGCACCACCACTTCGCCGGGCTCGGGGATCTCGATCGTGCAGGGTTCGGTCACCCAGGTCTGGCAGGCCAGTACGTAGGACCCGTCGCCCGCTTGCGGCCGCTGCGCTTCACCGCTGCCTTCGAGCACCTGCCCTTCGAGCACGCGGCAGCGGCAGGTGCCGCAGCGCCCGGCCATGCACGAGTGCGACACCGGCACCTGCGCCACCTGCAGCGCCTGCAGCAGGTTGGCGCCGGGCTCGACGCGCAGCGTTTGACCGAGGGGCTGGACGAGGACTTCCATGGCGCTGCGACTGTGGCGCACCGCTGCACTTCAGCCAATAGAATGGCGTGAATGTTCTTCATCACTGCACGTGATGGGCGGGCCGCCGATGGAACTGACCGACATCGACCTCAATCAGCTGGTGCTGTTCCAGCAGCTCATGGTGGAACGCCGCGTCTCGCGGGTGGCCGACAACCTGGGCCTCACGCAGCCGGCGGTGAGCAATTCGCTGGCGCGCCTGCGCCGCCTGTTCAACGACGAGCTCTTCGTGCGCACCCCGGCCGGCATGATGCCCACGCCCTTCGCCGAGCAGCTGGCCGAACCGGTGGGCTACGCGCTGGGCATGATCCACAGCGGCCTGAACCAGCACCGCAGCTTCCACCCTGCCGAAGAAAAGCGCACGGTGACGATCGCGATGACCGACATCGGCGAGATCGTCTTCCTGCCCGCGCTGCTGGAGCGCCTGCGCCAGGAAGCGCCGGGCGTCGCGCTGGCCACGGTGCGCACCACGGCGAACACGCTGCGAGACGACATGGAAGCCGGCAAGGTGGACCTGGCCATCGGCCCGCTGCCGCAGCTGAAGGCGGGCTTCTTCCAGCGCCGCCTGTTCCGCCAGCGCTACGTGTGCCTGTTCCGGCAGGGGCACCCGCTGGAGCGCAGGCGCCTGACGCTGGCCGACTTCAAGGCGGCCGAGCACCTGGTCATCGTCTCCGCCGGCACCGGGCATGGCCAGGTGGACGAGCTGATCCGCCGCGCCGGCATCGAACGCCGCGTGCGCCTGACGGTGCCGCACTTCGTGAGCGTGGGCCACATCCTGCGCCAGTCGGACCTGGTGGCCACCGTCACCGAACGGCTGGCCGGGAGCCTGGCCGAACCCTTCGGGCTGGCCTGGCGCCCGCATCCGGTGAAGCTGCCGGAGGCGGCGATCAACGTGTTCTGGCACGCCAAGGTGCACCGCTCGCCGGCCCACCAGTGGCTGCGCACGACGGTGTTCGAACTCTTCGGGGAAGAAGGCGTGGCTCGAAAGGGCGCGCCACAAAGCAGAACGCCGACCATCGGGCCGGCGTTCGACTATTCCTAAGTTGTTCTTATTGTTCGAGAATTCGGTGGTTGCGGGGGCAAGATTTGAACTTGCGACCTTTGGGTTATGAGCCCAACGAGCTACCAGACTGCTCCACCCCGCGACTGAGCCTGTGACTATAACACAAGGGAGCGCGCCTCACGCGGCGCGCCCGGCTTCCTCGGGCAGCAGCAGCACCACCGCCGCGGCGGCCATTGCCATCAGCGAAAGTCCGGCGTACAGCGCCGCGAATCCGGCCGCCTTCACCGCCGGCCCCAGCGCCCACACCGCCAGCGAGCTGATGCCCACCGACACCGTGAGCCGCATGCCCGCCACGCGCGAACGCATGCGGTCGTCGACGTAGCGCACGATCACCGCGTCGGTGAAGGGAATGGCGCCGAAGACCATGACCATGGTGCCCAGCAGCGCCGCGAAGAGCCAGCCACCGCTGGCCTGAGAAGCGGCCACCAGCAGCGGCACCTGCAGCAGCAGGATCGTGGCCTGCAGCCGGCGCAGCGGCACGCGGTCGATCAGGCGCCCCACCACCACCTGGGCGACGGACGAGACGGCGTAGATCGCGGCCAGCAGCAGGCCCAGGCGCGCCGGATCGTCGACCACGCCGCGCAGCCGTTCGGCCAGCAGCTGGCCGTTGCCGTTGGTGGTCATGTTGAAGACGATGCCGCCGGTGGCCGAAGCCACGGTCATGACCGTGAACACGCGCGCCAGCTGGCGCGGCGTCAACGGACCGGCGGCGCGGCGCGGGCGTTGCGAAGGCGGCTCGGTCTCACGCGGGGCGACGCGTGCGAACAGCAGCCCCAGCAGCAGGCAGGCGACACCCGGCACGGCGAATGCGGCGCGCCAGCCGAAGGCCTGGACCAGCACGCCGGTGACCAGCGCTGCCGCCGCGATGCCCAGGTTGCCGGCCAGGCCGTTCACACCGATCACGGCGCCGGGCCGCGCCGAACCCTGCACCAGCATCGGGATGCCCACCGGGTGGTAGATGGCCGAGAAGGTGCCCAGCAGCGTGAGCGCGGCCGCCAGTTCCCAGGCGTCGCGCGCCAGCGCCGCCAGCAGCGCCGAGACGCCCATGCCGGCGAAGAACACCAGCATCATCTGCCGCCGCCCCCACAGGTCGCCCAGCCGCCCCGCGGGCAGCGAGCCCAGCCCGAACATGACGAAGGCCCCCGCGCCGTAGGGCATCAGGTCTTCCCAGCGCGTGAAGCCGAACTCGCGCGCGATGGCGGCCACCGCGGTGGCGAAGATCAGCAGGAACAGGTGGTCGAGCAGGTGTGCCACGTTGAGCATCAGGACGGTGGCGCGGGGCAAGGCGTGCATGGCGCCAGCATAGCCGGCGGCGCGCGCACACAATCGCGCCATGAACCCTGCCGAGATGCAGCCCCTGGTCGACTTCATCCTCGAGATCGACCGCCTGAAGGGCGTGACCCGCAAGAACAAGCCGCTGGGCCAGGAGCGCTTCGAGAACTCGGCCGAGCACAGCTGGCAGATCGCGCTGTTCGCGCTTTCGCTGCTGCCGCACGCCGGCGCCGCGGTGGACGGCGCGCGCGTGGTGGAGATGCTGCTGGTGCACGACATCGGCGAGATCGACACCGGCGACGCGATGATCTACGCCAACCTGGACTGGGCAGCCCGCAAGCGCGACGAGCGCGCGGCGGTGGAACGCATCTTCGGCCTGCTGCCGCCGCCGCAACGCGACCGCTTCCTGGCACGCTGGATCGAGTTCGACGAAGAGGCGACGCCCGAAGCGCGCTTCGCCCACGCGGTGGACCGGGCGATGCCGGCGCTGCTGAACCTGGCCGGAGAAGGTCAGAGCTGGCGCGAGAACGGTGTTCGGCACGAACAGGTGTTGCGCCGCATCGGCCCGCCCATCGAAGCCGGTTGCCCGGCGCTGTGGCAGTACCTGAAGGCGCGCCTGGACCGCGCGCAGGCCGAAGGCTGGTTCGGCCTGGGTTAGCCCAACGCCGCCAGCAGCTGCGCGCTCGTCGCCTGCCAGCCGACGATCGCCCCCTGTGCCGTGAGCATGGCCAGCGCCGCGGCCTTGAATTCCGGGAAGTAGCTTTCGGTGGCGTCTTCGACGATCAGGCACTCGTAGCCGCGGTCGTTGGCTTCGCGCATGCTGGTCTGCACGCAGACTTCGGTGGTGACGCCGGTGAAGACCAGGTGCGTGATCCCTGCGACACGCAGCTGTTCGTGCAGACCGGTGGCCCAGAACATGCCCTTGCCGGGCTTGTCGATCACCCATTCGCCGGCCGCCGGCGCCAGCGCGGGGATGATGTCGGCGCCGGGCGCGCCGGCCACCAGCAGGCGGCCCATCGGCCCGGGGTCGCCGATGCGCAGGCTGGGGTTGCCGCGTTCGCGCTTGGCCGGCGGGCAGTCCGACAGGTCGGGCCGGTGGCATTCGCGCGTGTGCAGCACCGGCCAGCCGCGCTGGCGCCACGCGGCGAGCAGTGCCGCGATGGGGTCGATGGCCGCGTGCAGCCGCGTCACGTCGTTGCCCAGCGAAGCGCCGAAGCCGCCGGGCTCGACGAAGTCGCGCTGCATGTCGATGACGACGAGCGCGGTGCGCGCGGGCGGGAAGCGGTATTCGAAGGGATGCGCGGCCAGCGTGATCATGCGGCGGCGGCCTCGTGCGAATGTTCGTGCGGTCGTGCACCCGCGTGCCCGCCCATGTGCGCCCCCAGCGTGTGGCGGTCGGCGCCGACGGCATCGCACTGGTAGACGATGCGGCCTTCGCTCATCACCACCACGCGGTCGGCCAGCGAGAGCAGTTCGTCCAGGTCCTCGCTGACCAGCAGCACCGCGGCGCCGCGGTTGCGCGCGGCCACCAGGCGGCCGTGGATTTCGGCCACGGCCGCGAAGTCCAGGCCGAACACCGGGTTGCTCACCAGCAGCAGCAGTGCGTCTTCCGACAGTTCACGCGCCAGCACCGCGCGCTGCACGTTGCCGCCCGAAAGCGAACGGATCGGCGCCCCTTCGCCCTGCGTCTTGACGCCGTACTCGGCGATGAGGGAGCGCGCACGTTCTCGCACCACGCCCCAGTTCAGCCAGCCGCCGCGCGCCGCCGGTGCGGTGTCGAAGACGCGCAGCCCCATGTTGTGGCCCACGCTCAGCTCGCCCACGCAGGCGTTGCGCAGCGGCTCTTCGGGCAGACTGCGCACCTTCAGGCGCCGGTTCTGCGCCCGGGTGGCGTGGAAGCGTTCGCCGGCCACGCGCACTTCGCCGCTTTCGCGCGCGCGCTGGCCCACCAGCGATTCCATCAGCTCGCGCTGGCCGTTGCCGGAGACGCCGGCCACGCCGACGATCTCGCCCGCGCGCACCGTCAGGTCCAGGCCCTGCACCGAGAGTTCGCCGCGGTCGCCCGCCACCACCAGCTGCCTGACTTCCAGCGCCGGCGCGCCGGGTTCGCGCGCTTCGCGCGCCAGCGAGACGGTGGTGGCCTTGCCTTCGCCCACCATCGCCGCCGCCAGCTGCTGCGCGCTCACCTCGCTCACCATGTGGCTGGCCACCAGGCGGCCGCGGCGCAGCACGCTCACGTCGTCGGCATGCTCGGCGACTTCGCGGAACTTGTGGGTGATCATCACCACCGTGCAGTCGCCGGCGTGGGCGCGCTGGCGCAGCAGCCCCAGCACCTCGTCGGCTTCCTGCGGCGTGAGCACCGAGGTCGGTTCGTCCAGGATCAGCAGGCGCGGCTTCAGGTACAGCTGCTTCAGGATCTCCAGCTTCTGCTTCTCGCCCGCGGCCAGGTCCTGCGGCGTGGCGTCGAGGTCCAGCTTGAAGGGCGTGGTCTGCATGAAGGCGGTGAGCTCGGCGCGCACCGCCTTCCAGTCGATCACCGCCGGCAGGCGGCCGCGTGCGAGCAGCAGGTTTTCCGCCACCGTCATGCCGGGCACCACGGTGAAGTGCTGGTAGACCATGCCGATGCCTAAAGCGCGGCTGGCCACCGGAGAGGCGATCTCCTGTTCGCGCCCGTCCACCAGCACCGCACCGGCGTCGGGGTGGTAGTAGCCGACGACGCACTTCACCAGCGTGCTCTTGCCGGCGCCGTTCTCGCCCAGCAGCGCGTGCACGGTGCCCGGCCGCACCTTCAGCGTCACGGCGTCCAGCGCGGTGAAGGCGCCGAAGCGCTTGGTGAGCTCGAAGGTCTCCAGGCCGACGGCGTGGGTCGTCATAGCCCGTTCACCGCCTCGATCACGGCCCGGGAGTTCGAGACCGCACCGAACACGCCGCCCTGCATGGTCACCATCTTCAGCGCCGCCCGGTGGTTGCCGAAGTCGGTGGCGCCGGTGCAGTCTTCCAGGATCACGCACTCGAAGCCGCGGTCGTTGGCTTCGCGCATGGTGGTGTGCACGCAGACGTCGGTGGTGATGCCGGTGAGCACCAGGTTGCGGATGCCGCGCGTGTGCAGGATCAGCTCCAGGTCGGTGGCGCAGAAGCTGCCCTTGCCGGGTTTGTCGATCACCACTTCGCCCGGGTGCGGCGCCAGTTCGGGAATGATCTCCCAGCCCGGTTCGCCGCGCACCAGGATGCGGCCGCAAGGCCCGGCGTCGCCGATGCCGGCGCCGATCTGCCGCGAACGCCAGCGCTTGTTGGCCGGCAGGTCCGACAGGTCGGGCCGGTGCCCTTCGCGCGTGTGGATGATGGTGCAGCCCTTGGCGCGCATGGCCGCCAGCAGGGCACTGATGGGGCCGATGGGCGCGCGCGTCAGGCCGAGGTCGTAGCCCATCTTGTCGACGTAGCCGCCGACGCCGCAGAAGTCGGTCTGCATGTCGATGACGATGAGCGCGGTGTTGGCCGCGCGCAGGTCGCCGTCGAACGGCCACGCATAAGGAGTGGAGGCGACGTGCGGCATCAGCGGGTCTCTTCGATCGGGTTGGGCTCGGGGCCGCGGTAGGCGCGCGTGGGCGCCTCGAAGCCGCAGCCGGTGCCGTCGCGCACCTGGATGCTGTCGTTCCAGGGCAGCTTGTAGCGGCCGGCCACCATGTCCTTCATGAAGGTGTAGGGGCAGTCCTGCGCCCCGCCCTTCACCGCGACGTAGCCGCGGTGCCACAGCTGGTAGGGGTTGTTTTCCACGCCCCAGACGGCGCGCGCCTCGCGCACCAGGTCGGGCCGCAGTTCGGCGGTGATGATCTCGTCGGGCCGGCCACCACCTTCGGCGATGACGCTGCCGTCGAAGTTGCAGAACATGCCTTCGCCCATGCTGTCGAAGCTGCCGTCGCTGCCGCACAGGCAGACGCTGGCCGTGATGGCCAGGTTCTGGAACGCGTTGGCCTGGTTGGTGATCTTCCAGGCGTGGCGGATGGGCGCCGTGTAGCCGGCCGTGCGCAGGATGATGTCGGCCCCCTTGTAGGCCGCTTCGCGCGCCATTTCGGGGAACATGCCGTCGTGGCAGATGATCAGCGCGAGCCTGCTGCCGTTCGGTCCGTCGCAGACCGGGATGCCCATGTTGCCGGGCTCCCAGGCTTCCACCGGCACCCAGGGGTGCAGCTTGCGGTAGTACAGGCGCAGCGCACCGGTGTCGTCGATGACGAGGCCGGTGTTGTACGGGTTGCCATGCGGGTTGAACTCCATGATGGAGAAGCAGCCCCAGATGCGGTGTTCCACGCAGGCGGCCTTGAACGACGCCACCTCGGGGCCGTCGAGCGTGACCATCAGCTCGCGCGCGGTGCTCATCGACAGGCCGTGCAGCGAGTATTCGGGGAAAACGACCAGGTCCATCGTGCCCAGGTTGCGGCGCGCCTTGCCCACCATCTGGCAGATGCGTTGCGCCTGCGCCTTCAACTGCGCCGGCGTCTCCACCACCGGCAGCTGCAGCTGCACCAGGCCGACGACCACGCCGTTCGGCGACTTGTTGAGTCCACCCAGACCGCTCATCTCGAGACTCCCAGTTCCAGCGGTGCACCCTTCAGGCTGCGCTTGGGCGAGCAGGTCCACACCAGGATCGCCAGCGTCAGGATGTAGGGCACCGCGTTGAAGAGGTAGTAGTAGCCGCTGACGCCCACGCTCTGCAGCGCCGGGCCCAGCGCACCGGCGCCACCGAACAGCAGCGCCGCGCCCAGGCAGCGCACGGGGCTCCAGCGCGCGAAGATCACCAGCGCCACCGCGATCAGGCCCTGGCCGCTGGACAGGCCTTCGTTCCAGCTGCCGGGGTAGTAGAGCGACAGGCTCGCGCCGCCCAGCCCGGCGATGAAGCCGCCGGCCGTGGTGGCCGCGATGCGCACGCCGTTCACGCTGGTGCCCAGGGCGCGCGCGGCGTCGGAAGAGTCGCCCACCATGCGCACCACCAGGCCCCAGCGCGTGTTCATGAAGGCCCAGCCCATCAGCAGCGCCAGCGCCACGCCGATAGGGAACAGCGCGTTGATCTTCAGCGCCGCCTGCACGGCCTGAGAGCTGCTCCAGTTGCCCAGCGCGATCGAGGGGATCTGCGGCGCCTGGGGCTGGATCAGCGGCTTGCCCAGGTAGAAGGCCAGCCCGGCGCCCAGCAGCATGAGGGCGATGCCCATCGCGACGTCGTTCACGCGCGGCAGCGAACACACCAGGCCGTGCAACGAAGCCAGCAGCGCGCCGCTGAAGCCCGCCAGCAGCACGCCCGCCCAGGGCGAGCCGGTGAGGTAGGCGCCGCCGAAGCCGGCCATGGCCGAGAAGACGAGCACGCCTTCCAGGCCCAGGTTGATGCGGCCGGCCTTCTCGGTGAGGCACTCGCCCAGGCTCACGAAGAGGAAAGGCGTGCCGACGCGGATGGCGCCGCCCAGCACGGCCAGCATCACGTCGAGGAAGGCGTTGTTCATGCCGTCTTCGCCACCGGCAGCGGCGCGCGCTGCGGCAACAGGCTGAAGGGCAGCAGGCGACCGCGCAGCGCCTCGCTGGCCAGGATGAGCACGAAGGCAAAGCCCAGCAGCACCTGCACCGAAGCGTCGGGCAGTCCCAGGCGGCGTTGCAGCAGGCTGCCGGCGGCACCGAAGCCGCCGAAGAGGATGGCCACCGGGATGATGGCGATCGGCTGGTGGCGTGCCACGAAGCTGACCAGGATGCCGGCGTAGCCCAGCCCGGCGATGAGAGAGGCGTTGGCCGAGGTGTGCACCGCCGCGACTTCGATGCCGCCGGCCAGCCCGGCCGCGGCGCCGCCCAGCGCGCAGGCGGTGATGATCAGGCGATTCGTCGGCAGCCCCACCAGCCGCGCCGCGCGCGCGTTGCCGCCCACCACGCGGGTCGCGAAACCGTGTGTGGTGTAGGCCAGCCACACCGCGGCCGCGATGCAGAAGACCACACCCCAGACCAGGCCCCAGTGCACGTCCCAGCCCATCAGCCCGCCGATGCGCAGCGGCTCCGCCAGCGGCAGCGTGGAAGGCTTGTTCAGGCTGCCGGGGTCGCGCATCGGCCCTTCGACCCAATGCTTGAAGAGCGCGATCGCGATGTAACCCAGCAGCAGGCTGGAGATGGTCTCGTTGACGCCGCGCCACTGGCGCAGCGCGCCGGCCAGCGCGATCCAGGCCGCGCCGACGGCCATCGAGCCCAGCATCAGCATCACCGTGCCGGCGGTGCCCAGCGGTGGCGTGAACAGGTAGGGCATCCCGGCCGCCGCCAGCCCGCCCAGCACCAGCGCGCCTTCGCCACCGATGACCACCAGCCCGGCGCGCGCCGGCAGCGCCACCGTGAGCGCGGTCAGCATCAGCGGCGCGGCGCGCTGCAGCGTGTTCTGCCACGAGAACGCGTCGCCGAAGGCGCCCACGAAGAGCAGGCGCCAGGCTTCCAGCGGCGAAGCGCCGCCGACCCAGACGAACAGGCCGAACAGCAGCAGCGCGCCGGTGAGCGCCAGCACCGGCAGCAGGAAGGCTTCGGCCAGGTCGTGCCAGGCGCGGCGCATGACTTCAGGCCCTTCAGATCTTGCCGATCACGCCTTCGATCAGGTAGTTCATGGCCTCGAGCTCGACGTCGGTCTGCTTGTGGACCTTGCCCTTGGGGATGACGACCTTGCCGGTGTTGTCCTTCAGTTCGCCGGCAAAGATGTCGAAGCTGCCGGCCATCATCTTGGCCTTCACCGCGTCGGCGTTCTTGCGCGCGGCTTCGGGCACCATGCTGCCGTAGGGCGAAGGCTTCACGAAGCCTTCCTTCAGGCCGCCGCGGACGAAGTTGGGGTGCGGCTTGCCGCTCTGCGCGGCGCCGATGATTTCCTTGTAGGCGGTGATCCAGTTCCATTCGGCGCCGGTCAGGTAGGCGGCGGGCGCCAGCTTCGCCTGGCTGGCGTGGTAGCCGCAGACGAACTTGCCGCGCTTGGCGGCGGTCTCGACCACGACCTTGGGACCGTCCACGTGCATGGTGAACACGTCCACGCCCTGGTCGGCCAGGCTGTTGGTGGCCTCGGCTTCCTTCACCGGCATGCTCCAGTCGCCGGTGAAGATGACGCTGGTGGTGATCTTGGGGTCGACCGACTTTGCGCCCAGCGTGAAGGCGTTGATGTTGCGCAGCACCTGCGGGATGGGCTTCGCGGCGACGAAGCCGATCTTCTTGCTCTTGCTCATGTGGCCCGCGACCACGCCGTTCAGGTACTGCGCTTCGTCGATGTAGCCGAAGAAGCTGCCGGTGTTGTCGGGGTGCTTGCCCTTGGTCCACATGCCTCCGCAGTGGGCGAAGCGCACACCGGTGTTCTTGGCCGCGACGGCCAGCATGTGCGGGTCGAAGTAGCCGAAGCTGGTGGGGAACAGCAGCGCCGCGCCGTCCTGCGAGATCATGCCCTGCATGGTCTTCTGCACGGCCTGCGTCTCGGGCACGTTCTCTTCCTCGACCACCTTGATGCCGGCCATCTTCTTCACTTCGGCGGCGGCCTCGGCGTGCGCCTGGTTGTAGCCGAAGTCGTCCTTCGGGCCGACGTAGATGAAGCCGATGGTCATCGGCTTCTGCGCCAGCGCCCAGGGCGCGAAGCCCGCCAGCGAGGCGGCGGAAAGCTGCGCCAGGGCGCGGCGGCGGGTGATCTCCAGGTCGGTCTTGCGGCTCATGAATTCGGCTCCATCGAGAGGGGTGCGATCCCGGCGTGCCGTTTCGGTGCACGCTCTGGTATACCAGTTGGTATCCAGCAAGAGCCATGCCGCCCGCGGCGGCCTTGTTTCAGGCGCGGATGCGCGCGTCGTGCAGCGTGGCCAGGGTGATGCGTCGCACCTCGGCCTTGCTCTGCTCGATGTGGCTGCGCAGCAGCAGCTGGGCCTGGTCGGCCTTGCGCTGGATGACGCTGCGCAGGATCTTGGCGTGTTCCACGTAGGTGGCTTCCACGCGGTCGGCGCGCGTGAAGTCGAGCCGGCGGATGATGCGGATGCGCTCCGTCACGTCCCAGTGCACGCGCGCCATTTCGGTGTTGCCGGTCGCACGCACCAGGGTGGCGTGGAACTGCTCGTCCAGCGCACCGACTTCGCGCCCGTCGGTCAGGCGTTCGGCGGCGGGCACCAGCCAGACCGCCTTCAGTTCGTCCAGTTCCGGCGTGCTGGCCTCGCTGCGCGCGCACAGGCGCGCCACGGCGTGGCTCTCGAGCACGATGCGCAGGTCGTAGAGCTGCTCGAGCTTGCCGAAGTCGATCGGCCGCACGTACCAGCCGCTCTTGCTTTCGACGTCGAGCAGGCCTTCGTTGCGCAGGCGGAACAGCGCTTCGCGCACCGGCGTGCGGCTCACGCCCAGGCGCGCGCCGAGATCGGCCTCGCTGAAGCGGTCTCCGGGCACGAGCTGGAAGTCGTGCAGCTGCGCCTTCAGCTGCGCGTAGACCTGCTCGGCCAGGTTGGCGCGGGCGGCGGTCTCGGCGGTCTTGACGGCGCGCATCGGTCCGGCAGGTTCAGTCGATCAGGCTGACATGGGCCGCCACCACGCGCCAGCCTTCGCGAAAGCGCACCCAGGTCTGGCTCTGGCGCCCGGTCTTCGTGCTGCCTTCGCGGCGGAACAGGGTCATGGCGGTGGCGTGGTCGTGGCCGAAGGTGGTGATGACGGTCTGCGAGAGCGTGCGCGCCAGCCCGGCGGCCGGCCGCGCCTGGCGGAAGGCACGGATGGCCTCGATGCCGTAGAGGTTCTCGCCCGCACCATAGCGCACCGTCAGCGGGTGGGTCCAGAACAGTTCGTCCAGCACGTCGACGCGGTTGTTCACCAGCGCGTCTTCGTAGCGCGCGAACACGGCCTGCATCTCGGCCAGCACCTCGGGACGGTTGATTTCCATCACAGGCCCTTCGCGACCGGGGCACTGCAAACCCCTTCGGCTTCCAGCGCGGCGGCCACGCGCAGCACGAGGTCTTCGCGCCAGGGCGCGGCGATGAGCTGCACGCCGATGGGCAGGTGCGGCGCCCCGGGGTTCAGGCCCCACAGCGGCACCGTGACGACCGGCAGGCCGATGCACGAGACGGGCTGCGTCAGCAGGCCCAGGCTGGCGCGCGCGGGCAGCTTCTGCCCCGCGAGCTCGATCCACTCGGTGCCGATGGGCGGCGCCACGCAGGGCGTGGCCGGCGCGATGACGACGTCCACCGTCTCGAAGCTGCGCGCCACCCGGCGCGCGAACCAGTGGCGCACACGCTGCGCGCGCATCACCCAGGCGGCCGGGATCAGCGCGTTGGCAAGGAAGCGGTCGCGGGTCATGGGGTCGAACTCGTGCGCGCGCGTGCGCAGGTCGTCCAGGTGCAGCGCGCCGCCTTCGCCGGCACTGATGACGAACGCCGCGGCGCGGGCGCGCGCCACTTCGGGCCATTCGATCAGGCGCGTGGTGCCCAGCGCGGCGGCCACGCGGTCGACGGCGGCCAGCGCTTCGGGCTGGGCCATCTCGCGGAACCAGCCGCCCAGCACACCGATGCGCAGCCCGGCGGCCCCTTGCGCCAGCTGCGGCAGCGCGGGTTCGATGTCGCGCTGCGCGCAGGCGGGGTCGGCGTCGTCGGGGCCCTGCATCACGTCGTAGCACAGCGCCAGGTCGGTCACCGTGCGCGCGAACGGGCCCAGGTGGTCCAGGCTGGCCACGAAGGGGTAGCTGCCGCTGCGCGGCAGGCGGCCGAAGGTGGGCTTGAGCCCGTAGGTGCCGCACAGCGACGAAGGCACGCGGATCGAGCCGTTGGTGTCGGAGCCCAGCGAAAGCGGCACCTGGCCTGCCGCCACCGCGGCCGCCGAGCCGCCCGAGGAGCCGCCGCTGATGCGCGTGCCGTCGTGCGGGTTGCGCGTGGCGCCGTAGTGCGTGTTCTCGGTGGTGAAGCCGTAGGCGTACTCGTCCATGTTGAGCGCGCCCAGCAGCACCGCGCCTTCGGCTTCCAGGCGGCGCACCAGGACGGCGTCGCGCGGGGCGGGCGGCCGCGTGGCTTCGATCTTCGAACCGGCCAGGGTGGCCAGGCCGGCGATGTCGAACAGGTTCTTCACCGCGAAGGGCACCCCGGCCAGCTTCATGCGTGCGCGGCGCGGGCTGGCGTCGACCGCTTCGGCGCGCCTGAGCGCGCGTTCGGCCAGCACCGCGGTGAAGGCGTTGACTTTCGGTTCGGTGGCGGTGATGGCGGCCAGCGAGGCCTGCACCGTGGCGCGTGCGCTGCTCTCGCCGCTGCGCACGGCTTCGGCGGTGGCGGCGGCGTTCACTCGCCGGTCTCCGGATCCACCGGCCGGAAGACGTTGCCCGGTTCGTCGGCGGCGGTGAGCGGGATGCCCTGCAGCTGCTCGGCCATCATCGCCGCCAGGTCGAAGAAGCGTTCCACGCCCGGGCGGTGCTGGGCGGCGATCTTCAGGCCCAGTGTGGCGGCGGCGGCGTCGATGTAGGCGCGGTGGTCCATCGGTTCACTCCTTCGATCTGCAAGCCAGGTACGCGCGCCAGCCGCCGAGGGCGGTGATCTCCTGGGCGCCGGCCAGCGCATGCGGTTCGCAGAGGAAGCCATGCACGTGGCGGCCGTCGGCGAGCTGTACGCTGCCCAGGCCCAGCGGCGGCGGGATCAGCGCGAGGAACGAGCCCACCGCGCGCTGCGGCATGGCCCACACCTCCAGCGCGATGGCGGCGCCGCCTTCGGCGCTGCGCACGAGTCCCGGCTTGGGCGGCACGGTGCCCGGCAGCGCGTAGAGCCGGTAGTCCGGCGCGGTGGTGGTGGCTTCCAGCAGCACGGCGCCGCGCTCGACGAGCTGGCCGTTGAGGGGCAGGCCGGAGAGGTGGGCGCCGACCACCGCGATGGGCATGGTCGGCTCGGTGGCGGGCCAGGGCGCCGCGGCGGGCGGTTCGCCCAGCCAGTGCTGGCCGAAGCGTGCCAGCGCCGCGTCAAGCCCGCCCGGGCCGATGAAGGTGACGCCGAAGGGCAGGCCGCGCGCGGTCGTGCCAGCGGGCAGCGCCAGCGCGCACCATCCCAGCAGGTTGACGAAGTTGGTGTAGGTGCCCAGGCGTGCATTCGCGCCTATGGGGTCGGCGTCGACCTCTGCGAAGCGGGGGTGGCCGGGGGCGGTAGGCACCATCAGCAGGTCGACCTGCGACCACAAGGCGGCCAGCGCCGCCTGCGCTTCCTTCAGCCGGTACTGGGCGCTGAAGGCGTCGGTGGCGCTGAAGCCGCTTGCGCGCTCGATCACGCGCCGCACCGTGGGGTCCAGCGCCTCAGGCTGTTCTTCGAGCAGTTGGCGCACGACGGCGTGGCGCTCGGCGACCCAGGGACCTTCGTACAGCAGCGCGGCCACGGCCTGCAGCGGCGCGAAGTCGACGTCCACCAATGTGTGGCCGGCGGCAGCGGCGCGCGCCTGCGCCGCACCCCAGGCCGCTTCGTAGCCGGCGTCGCCCTGGAACAGCGGCAGCCTGGGCACGCCCAGGCGAATTGCCTGCGGCAGCGTCGCCGGGCCGGGGAAGAATGCGCTGTACGGGTCGGTGGTGTCGTGGCCCTCGATCGCGGCAAGCACGAGCGCCGCATCGTCGACCCGGTGCGCGAAGACCGAGACGCAGTCCAGCGTGCGGCAGGCCGGCAGCACGCCGGCCGTGCTCACGCGACCGGGTGTCGGCTTCAGTCCGACCAGGCCGTTGAAGCCCGCCGGCACCCGGCCGGAACCTGCGGTGTCGGTGCCCAGCGCGAAAGCCACCAGGCCGCGTGCGACCGCCACCGCGGAGCCGCTGCTGGAGCCACCGCTGATGCGCGCCGGGTCGGCCACCGAAGCCGGCCGGCCGTAGGGCGAGCGCGTGCCCACCAGGCCGGTGGCGAACTGGTCGAGGTTGGTCTTGCCCAGCCAGACCGCGCCTGCGTCCAGCAGGCGCTGAACGGCGGTGGCGCTGGCCGCCGGCACATGGGCATGGGCCGGGCAGGCGGCCGTGGTGGGTGCGCCGGCGACGTCGATGTTGTCCTTGACCGCGAAGGGCACACCCAGCAGCGGGTAACGCCGCAGCAGGGCCGCGCGTTCGCCCGCTTCAACAAGGCGGGTCGACAGGCGGTCCATCTGCGCCTGCCAGGCGGCGCCGCTGCAGCGGTGGATCCAGACGGCGGTGCCCGGCTCTGCCTGTACCGCGGCGTGCAGCGCCGCCAGCGCTTCGCGCGGGTCGCGCCCTGCGGCCAGCAGTTCGCGCCAGCCGGCCACGGTGCGGGGCCAGGCGGCATTGGCAAGGTGCGGTAGGTCGGTCGACATTGGTGCACTGACTGGTATACCAGCTCTCTTGGTGCACGATCCGTGCCACCGGCCCGGAAACGACGAAGCCCGCGCGCGGCGGGCTTCGGTCCGGCGGCAGCGGCCTCTTCAGGCCGCAGCCTTCATTCGGCCGGCTTGGCGT